>DASZBX010000065.1:0-105583 GCA_035943635.1 Actinocrinis sp.
CGAGCTCACGGAAAGCCCGATCCCGAGCCACCGCCTCCCCCGACCCATGACCCAAAACCACCGCAGCCTCAGACCGCACCACATCCACAACCACCGACAACCGCTCACGCACCGACCCCACGCCGGCAAGCCGCACCGCCAGCCCGGAGATGACACCCGCGGACGCCCCCACGCCCGCCAGCGCCTCAACAACCTCGGGCAGGTCACCGATCAGCGGGCGCGGACGGGCCGCCGCGAACGCCGGGGCGAACCGGCCCCAGTCCACATCCGCGACGACCGTGGCCGCCGCGCCCGAACCGACCGCGCGGGCGAGCACGTCGACCGCGCGGGCCGGGTCGAGCGTGGCCAGGCCGCGCAGGCGCAGGCGGTCCTCGGCCTCATGCTCGACCATGCCGCCTTCGGCCCACGGTCCCCAGGCGATCGCGGTCGCGGCCAGGCCGCGGGCCCGGCGCGACTCGGCGAGCGCGTCCAGGTAGGCGTTCGCCGCGGCGTAGGCGCCCTGGGCGCCGCTGCCCCAGATGCCGGCGATCGAGGAGAACAGCACGAACGCGTCGAGCTGGGCGTCTCCGAGCAGGGCGTCGAGGTTCGCCGCGCCGGTCACCTTCGCGGACAGAACCCCCGCCAGGTGATCGAGGTCTGTTTCGCCGAGGGCCGCGGAGGTGCCGATCCCGGCCGCGTGCACGACGGCGTCGATGGGGTGGTCGCCGAGCAGGTCGGCGAGAGCGGCACGGTCGGCCACGTCGCAGGCCACGATGTCCGCCCGCGCACCGAGCGCGGCGATCTGGTCGGCCAGGTCCCGCGCACCCGGCGCGTCCTGGCCGGAGCGGCTGGTCAGGACGAGGTGCTCAGCACCCTGAGCCGCGGCCCACAGCGCGACGCGCGCACCGAGCGCGCCGGTGCCGCCGGTGATCAGGACCGTGCCACGCGGAGTCCAGTCCGTGCCCGCGGCGGCCGCCTCGGCCCGCACCACCCGGCGGGCGAACACGCCCGAGCCGCGCACCGCGACCTGGTCCTCGGCGCCCGACGCGAGGACGGCGCCGAGGCGCCCGGCGACGTGCGCGTCAGCCGTCACATCAGAGGTCGAAGGCAGGTCGACCAGGCCGCCCCAACGGTCCGGGTGCTCCAGGCCGATGACCCGGCCGGTGCCCCACACCATCGCCTGGGCCGCGGCGGCCGGCCGGTCGGAACGGCCGACCGACACGGCGCCGGAGGTGACCAGCCACAGCGGCGCGGCGATGCCCGCGTCGCCGAGCGCCTGGGTCAGCGCGACGGTGCCGGCCAGGCCGGTGGTCACGCCGTCGCGCAGGTCGCGCTCGTCGAGCCCCAGCAAGGAGATCACGCCCGCGAGCTCGCCCGCGTCGTGGGCGGCGAGCAGGTCGCGGATCGCGGCCCGGTCCGACTGGGCCTGCGCGTCGAGTTCGAGGGTCGAGACGGTGGCGCCGCGCTGCTCCAGCGCGAGGGCGACCGTCGGGAGCACAGTCTGGGCTGTGGTCTCGGCCGCGGCTGAGGGCACGATGACGAGCCAGGTTCCGGCCAGCGAGTCCGCGAGCGAGGCGGCGGGGTCCGCCGGCACGGGCTTCCAGGCGACGCGGTAGCGCCAGCCGTCGGTCAGCGTCCGGTCCCGGTCCTGGCGCCGCCACGACGAGAGCGCCGAGACGACCCCGCTCAGCGGCTCGTCGACGTCGATCGCCAGGCTGGCGGCGAGGGCGTCGAAGTCCTCGCGGTCCACCGAGTCCCAGAACCGCAGCTCGCTCTCCGAACCGCCGCCGGCGGCCGCGGCCGCGATGCGCCGGTCGGTGTCGGGCGTGGGCCAGTAGTTCTCGTGCTGGAAGGCGTACGTCGGCAGGTCCAGGCGGCGGACTCCGCCTGCGGTCAGCGGCGACCAGTCCACGAAGCCGCCGCGGACCCAGTGCACTGACACGGCTGCGACAGTGCTCTGCGGTTCGTCGCGTCCGGCGCGGACGGTCGCCGCGAATGCCACATCGTCGGAGTTCAGGCACTCCTGCGCCATCGCGGTCAGGACGCCGTCGGGGCCCAGTTCCAGGAACGTGCGCGCGCCGAAGTCGTAGGCCGCGGTGACACCGTCGGCGAACCGGACCGCGGCACGGACGTGGTTGACCCAGTACTCGGGAGTCGAAATCTCAGTGCCAGCAAGGGAACCGGAGACATTGGAGACCACCGGGATCTGCGGCTCGTTCCAGGTGAGGCCCTCGATGACGCTGCGGAACTCGGCGAGCATCGGCTCCATCAGCGAGGAGTGGAACGCGTGCGAGACGGTCAGCTTCTTGGTCTTCCGGCCCTGCGCCGCAAGCTGCTCGACCACAGCGGTGACGGCCGCTTCGGTGCCGGAGACCACGACGGAAGTCGGGCCGTTGACAGCAGCGATGTCAGCGCCATCGATCAGCAGCGGCAGGACCTCATCTTCAGAGGCCTGCACCGCAACCATCACGCCACCGGCCGGCAACGCCTGCATCAGGCGACCACGCGCCGCGACCAAAGTGCACGCATCAGCAAGCGACAAGACACCGGCCACGTGAGCAGCGGCGATCTCACCGATCGAGTGGCCCACCAACACATCCGGGGTGATCTTCCACGACTCCAGCAACCGGAAGATCGCGACCTCGATCGCGAACAACGCAGGCTGCGCATACACAGTCTGGTCCAGCAGCGAAGCATCGTCGGACTCGAACACGACCTGCGCGAGCGGACGCTCCAGCAGCGTGTCAAAGTACGCGCACACCTCGTCGAACGCGACCGCGAACACCGGGAACGCGTCGTACAGGCCACGGCCCATCCCGACCCGCTGCGAACCCTGTCCGGTGAACAGGAAACCGACCTTGCCGGCCACGACCGAACCGGTCACCACCGCGCTCGACGACTCGCCCTCAGCCAGGGCACGAACACCCGCGACCAGCTCGTCCCGGCCCGCGCCGAACACGACCGCGCGATCGCGCAGCGCAGCCCGGGCGCCGACCAGCGACACCGCGACATCCAGCAGCTCGACCGAGGCGTCCGCGGCGACGAACTCGTCCAGGCGCGAGGCCTGGCCGCGCAGGCCCGCGGCGCCCTGGGCCGACAGCACCCACGGGATGAGCGGGACGTCCTGCGGCGTCGGCCCGGCCTCGATTCCGGTCTCAACTTCGACCTGCACCGGAACCTGCTCGATGACCAGGTGGGCGTTCGTGCCGGACAAGCCGAAGGAGGACACGGCCGCGCGGCGCGGACGGTTGCCGACCTCCGGCCAGTCACGCGCCTCGGTGAGCAGTTCGACCGCGCCGACGGACCAGTCCACGTGCGGCGACGGCTCGTCGACGTGCAGCGTGCGCGGCATGAGGCCGTGCTGCATCGCCATCACCATCTTGATGATTCCGCCGACACCGGCCGCAGCCTGGGTGTGGCCGATGTTCGACTTCAGCGAGCCGAGCCACAACGGCTGGTCCTCCGGCCGGTCCTGGCCGTAGGTCGCCAGCAGCGCCTGCGCCTCGATCGGGTCGCCCAGAACCGTTCCGGTCCCGTGGCCCTCGACCACATCCACGTCCGCGCCGGTCAGCCCGGCGTTGGCCAGGGCCGCGCGGATCACCCGCTGCTGGGCCGGGCCGTTCGGGGCGGTCAGGCCGTTGGACGCACCATCCTGATTCACCGCGGATCCGCGCACCACGGCCAGAACCGGGTGCCCGTTGGCCCGGGCGTCGCTCAATCGCTCCAGCACAAGTACGCCCGCGCCCTCGCCCCAGCCGGTGCCGTCGGCGCCGCCCGCGAAGGACTTGCACCGGCCGTCCCCGGCCAGGCCGCCCTGACGGGAGAACTCGGCGAAGGCGACCGGGGTCGACATCACGGTCACACCGCCGGCCAGCGCCAACGAGCACTCGCCGCTGCGCAACGCCTGCGCGGCCAAGTGAATCGCGACCAGAGAGGACGAGCACGCCGTGTCGACCGTGACCGCGGGTCCTTCGAGGCCGAACCAGTACGACAGCCGGCCCGAGACCACCGCGGCCGCGTTGCCGGTGGCCAGGTAGCCTTCCGCGTCGGCGGACGAGGCCGTCATCAGCAGCGGGCCGTAGTCCTGGCCGTTGGAGCCGATGAACACGCCGGTCGCGCTGCCGCGCAGGGTGGCCGGGTCGATCCCGGCCCGTTCCAGGCTCTCCCAGGACGCCTCCAGCAGCACCCGCTGCTGCGGGTCCATGGCCAGCGCCTCGCGCGGGTTGATCCCGAAGAACGCCGCGTCGAACCCGCCGACGCCGCGCAGGAAACCGCCGCCGACCGCGAAGGACGTGCCAGAACCCTGCGAGGCGAGCAGGGCGTCGAGATCCCAGCCGCGGTCCTGCGGGAACGCGGCGATCGCGTCGGTGCCGGATTCGACCAGGCGCCACAGGTCCTCGGGGCCGGCCACGGAGCCCGGGTAGCGGCAGCCCATGGCGACGATGACGATCGGGTCCCCGGCCACGGCGAGTGCCGCGGACCGGCCCGCGGCCGCGCCGGACTGGGCCGCCGGGTCGGCCGAGCCGACCAGTTCGGCCAGCACGTGCGCGGCCAGCACGGCCGGGGTCGGGTAGTCGAAGACCAGGGAGGCGGGCAGGCGCAGGCCGCTGACCACGGCCAGCGCGTTGCGCAGGTCGACCGCGGTGAGCGAGTCGAAGCCGAGTTCCTTGAACGCCCGGTCCGCCTCGATGCCGGCCGCGCTCGTGTGGCCGAGCACCTGGGCGACCAGGTCGAGCAGCAGGCGCAGCACGAGCGGCTGCCGGTCGGCCAGGGCCGCGGCGAGCAGATCGGCGCGCAGCTTCGCGCCCGCGCCCTGGCCCGGGCCGTCCGCGCCGTCGGCGGCGTCGGCGAGCGCCTCGGCCACCTCGGGCAGGTCCTCGATCAGCGGGCGGCGCCGGGACGCGGCGAAACCGGGGGCGAACTTGCGCCAGTCCACGTCCACCACGGTCAGCGCGGTCTCGCCGCGGTCCAGCGCGCTCTGCAGCGCGGCCAGGGCCAGGGCCGGGTCCAGCGGGGCCAGGCCGCGGCGGCGCAGTTCGCGCTCGTTGTCGCCGCCGACCATGCCGCCCTCGGCCCACGGGCCCCAGGCCAGCGCGGTCGCGGCCAGTCCGCGGGCCCGGCGGGCCTCGGCCAGGGCGTCCAGGTAGGCGTTGGCGGCGGCGTAGGCCGCCTGGCCGCCGCTGCCCCAGACCCCGGCGATCGAGGAGAAGAGCACGAAGGCGTCCAGCGGCGTGTCCCGGAGCAGTTCGTCCAGGTTCGCGGCGCCCGCGGCCTTCGCGGCCAGGAGCGTGTCCAGGTGGCCGGGGCCGGTCTCGGCCAGCAGGTCGGAGCCGGTGACTCCGGCGGCGTGGAAGACCGCGTCGACCGGGTGCTCGGCCAGGACGGCGGCCAACGTGTCCTTGTCAGCCGCGTCGCAGGCCACGATCACGACCTGGAGTGCGCCCGGCGCGCCGAGCGCTTCGAGTTCGGCGGCCAGGTCGGCCGCGCCGGGCGCGGCCAGGCCGCGGCGGCCGGTGAGCACGAGTTTGTCCGCGCCGCCGACGCTCGCGATCCGGCGGGCCAGGTGCCCGCCGAGGGCGCCGGTACCGCCGGTGATCAGGATGGTGCCGCGCGGCGTCCACGGAGTGGTCGGCTCGGCGGTGTCCCGGGCATGGGTCAGGCGGCGGGTGAACAGGCCGGAGGCGCGGACCGCGAGCTGGTCCTCGCCCTCGCCGGCCGCGCCGGACAAGGCGTCGAGCAGGCGGCCGAGCGCGCGGGCGTCGAGCGTTTCGGGCAGGTCGACCAGGCCGCCGCCCAGCTGTGGGTATTCGAGCCCGAGGACGCGGCCGAAGCCCCAGGTCTGGGCCTGCACCGGGCGGCGCAGCGGGTCGGTGCGGCCGATCGAGACGGCGCCGGCGGTGGCCAGCCACACGGCGGCCTCCAGCCGGGCGTCGGCGAGGGCCTGGACCAGGGCGAGGTTTCCGGCCAGGCCGACCGGGACGGCGGCGGTGCCGGCCCGGGTGTCCTCGGCGAAGGCGAGTAGGGAGACGACGGCGTCCGGGTTGACGTCCTGCAGCGACGCGGCGAGCGAGGCGCGCTCGGCGTTCGCCGCCACGGTCAGGGTCACCGCGGCCTGGGCGCCGCGGGTGCGCAGCGCCTCGGCGAGCCGGGCGCCGAGGTTCTCGGCCTCGTCGTGGCCGGCCGGGATGAGCACGGCCCAGCTGCCGGTGAGCGCGGCGGACCGCGCGCCCTTCGCAGTGTTCTGTTTTGTGGTCGGCTGCCAGGTGACGTGGTAGCGCAGGCCGTCGACCGCGGAGCGTTCGAGCCGGCGGCGGCGCCACGAGCTGAGGATCGGCAGGGCGGTGCTGAGCGCGTCGGCGTCCTCGCCCTCGGCGCGCAGGGCGTCGGCCAGGGCGGCCGCGTCGCCGCTGTCCACCGCCTGCCAGAACCGGGCCTCGTCGGCGAACGGCGCCGCGGCCGAACCGCCTGCCTGGGCCGCATTCGCGGCGGCTGCGGCGGCCGCGTCGGCGGAGGTGTCGAGCCAGTAGCGCTCGCGCTGGAAGGGGTAGGTCGGCAGGTCGACCCGGGCGCCGGGCCAGCCGGCGAAGACGCGGGTCCAGTCGAGCGCGACGCCGCGCACGTGCGCGCGGGCCAGCGCGGACAGCAGGGTCGACGGCTCGGCCCGGTCGGTACGCAGGGCCGCGAGGGACACGGCGTCGTCAGCGGCGCCGGCCTCGCCGAGGCAGTCCGCGACCAGGGCGCTGAGCACCCCGCCCGGGCCGATCTCGATGAACGTGCGAGCGCCGAGCCGGTGCGCGGCCTGGACGCCGTCGGCGAAGCGTACCGCCGCGCGCACGTGCCGGACCCAGTACTCGGGCGTGGACAGCTCGGCGCCGGCCGGCTTGCCGGTCACGTTGGAGACGACCGGCAGTTGCGCCGGGGACCAGGTCAGGCCGTCGAGCACGCGGCGGAACTCGTCGAGCATCGGCTCCATCAGGGCGGAGTGGAACGCGTGCGAGACGGTCAGCTTCTTGGTCTTGCGGCCCTGCGCGGCCAACTGCTCGGCCACGGCAGTGACGGCCGCTTCGGTGCCGGAGAGGACGACCGAGGTCGGGCCGTTGACCGCGGCGATGTCAGCGCCCTCCATCAGCAGCGGCAGGACCTCGTCCTCAGAGGCCTGAATCGCGACCATCACGCCGCCGGCCGGGAGCGCCTGCATCAGGCGGCCGCGGGCGGCGACCAGCTTGCAGGCGTCTTGCAGAGACAGGACACCGGCGACGTGCGCGGCGGCGATCTCGCCGATCGAGTGGCCCAGCAGGACATCCGGGGTGATCCCCCACGACTCCAGCAGCCGGTAGGTCGCGACTTCGACGGCGAACAGGGCGGGCTGCGCGTACGCGGTGTGGTCGAGCACTGACGCGTCGGCGGGCTCGAAGACGAGCCGGGCGAGCCGGCCGCCGCCGAGCAGCGCGTCGAACTGCGCGCAGGTATCGTCGAAGGACGCTGCGAACGCCGGGAACGCCGCGTGCAGGCCGCGGCCCATGCCCACGTGCTGGGAACCCTGGCCGGTGAACAGGAACGCGGTCCGGCTGCGGGACAGGGTGACCCCGGCGACCAGGTTCGCGGTGCCCGGGACGGCACCGGTCGCGGCCTGGTCGGCCTCGGCCAGGGCGGTCAGGCCGCGCAGGGCGTCGTCCCGGTCGGCGGCCAGGATCACCGCGCGGTGCGAGTGGGTGGCGCGGCCGGTCGCGAGCGAGTGCGCGACGTCGGCGAGCTCTGTCTCAGGGTGCGCAGACAGGTGGGCGAGCAGGTGCTGCGCGTGCTCGCGGCGGGCGGCGGCGCCGCGGCCGGAGACGAGCAGCGGCAAGGCTTCCGGAGCCGGGGCCGAAGCCGCGCGGGTGGCAGAGTCCTGCTGCGGAGCGGACTGCCCGGCCTCGGTTTCCAGCGGCGCGGGGGCCTGCTCGATGATCGTGTGCGCGTTGGTGCCGCTGATCCCGAAGGAGGAGACGGCCGCGCGGCGCGGCGCGTCCGGGGCGCCCGGGGCCCAGTCGCGGGCCTCGGTCAGCAGCCGGACCGCGCCGGACTCCCAGTCCACGTGCGGGGTCGGCTCGTCCACGTGCAGGGTCAGCGGCATCCGGGCGTTGCGGATGGCCATGACCATCTTGATCACGCCGCCGACACCGGCCGCGGACTGCGAGTGGCCGATGTTGGACTTGAGCGAGCCGAGCCACAACGGCCGCTCGGCCGGCCGGTCCTGGCCGTAGGTGGCCAGCAGGGCCTGGGCCTCGATCGGGTCGCCGAGCGCGGTGCCGGTGCCGTGGCCCTCGACCACGTCGATCTGCTCCGCGGACAGCCGGGCGTTGGCCAGCGCCTGCCGGATCACCCGCTGCTGCGAGGGGCCGTTCGGGGCGGTCAGGCCGTTGGACGCGCCGTCCTGGTTCACCGCCGAGCCGCGGATCACGGCCAGCACCTGGTGCCCGCGCCGGCGGGCGTCGGACAGGCGCTCGACCAGCAGCACGCCCACGCCCTCGGCCCAGCCGGTGCCGTCCGCCGCGGCCGAGAACGCCTTGCACCGGCCGTCCGGGGCCAGGCCCTGCTGCCGGCTGAACGCGATGAACGTGCCGGGCGTGGTCATCACGGTCACGCCGCCGACCACCGCCATCGAGCACTCGCCCTGGCGAAGCGCCTGGGTGGCCATGTGCAGCGCGACCAGCGAGGAGGAACAGGCCGTGTCGACCGTGATCGCCGGGCCCTCCAGGCCGAAGGTGTAGGCGACCCGGCCGGACACCACGCTCAGCGCGTTGCCGGTCAGCAGGTGCCCCTCCAGGCCGCGCAGGCTCTCGCTCATGCTGGTGCCGTAGTGCGAGGAGGCGGCGCCGACGAACACGCCGGTCTGCTCGCCGCGCACGGACGACGGGTCGATCCCGGCCCGCTCATACGCCTCCCAGACCAGTTCCAGCAGCAGGCGCTGCTGCGGGTCCACGGCCAGCGCCTCGCGCGGGCTGATCCCGAAGAAGTCGGCGTCGAACTTCGTCGCGTCCTGCAGGAACCCGCCCTCGACGGTGACCGAGGTCCCGGCGTGGGTCGGGTCGTCGTCCTGCAGGCCCGCGACGTCCCAGCCGCGGTCCGCGGGGAACCCGGAGATGCCGTCGCCGCCGGTGGCGACCAGCTGCCACAGGTCCTCCGGCGAGCGCACCCCGCCGGGGTAGCGGCAGCTCATCGACACGATCGCGATGGGCTCCGTCTCGCGCTCCTCGACGTCGCGCAGCGCCCTGCGCGCCTGGCGCAGGTCGGCGGTCAGCCGCTTGAGATAGTCGAGGTACTTCTCGTCTTCGGCCACTTCAGGTCACCTGCTGGTTTCAGTCGAACGCGGAGACTCGGTCGTCGGGAGGATCGGGGCGTGCGGGACGCCCGCGCGGTGCGGAAGGCTCATGAGATGCCGAACTCCTTGTCCAGGAGGTCGAAGATGTCGTCGGCGGTGGCGGAGTCCAGGTCGCGCTCGGCCGGGCTGTTCTCGGCCGCGGCCTGCCGCTCGCCCCAGCGGGAGACCAGCGACTGCAGCCGCCGGCCCACGCCGGCCGCCTCGGGGTCGTCCGGGGCGGCGCCGAAGAGCATCGCCTCCAGCCGGTCCAGCTCGGACAGCAGGGAGCGTTCGGCCGCCGGTTCCTGTCCGCCGAGCCGGGAGTCGAGCTCGGCCACCAGGTCGGCCGGGGTCGGGTGGTCGAAGACCAGGGTGGCCGGCAGGCGCAGCCCGGTCGCCGCGGCCAGCCGGTTGCGCAGTTCGACCCCGGTGAGCGAGTCGAAGCCCATCTCCTTGAACGCCCGGTCCGGCTCGATCTCGTCGGCCGAGCCGTGCCCGAGCACGAGCGCGGCCGCGGTGCAGGCCGTCTCCAGCAGGACCCGGCGCCGCTCCGGCCCGGTCAGCTCGGCCAGCTGCCGGGTCAGGGCGGCCGGCTGCGCGGCGGCGGCCGAGGCGGTGCGCCGGGCCTTGGCCCCGGCACCGTCCAGCAGGGCCCGCAGGATCGGCAGGGCCGGGCCCTGCACCCGGAGCTTGGGCAGGTCCAGCGCGAGCGGCACCGGACCGGGGTGGTCCAGGGCGAGCGCGGTGTCCAGGTGGGCCAGGGCCTGGGCCGGGGTGAGCGCGGGGATGGCGGTGGCGTTCATCCGCTCGACTGCGTCCGGGTCCAGGGTGGCGACCATGCCGGTGCTCCACGGTCCCCAGGCGATCGAGATCCCGGACCGGCCGGCGGCGCGCCGGGCCCGGATCAGGCCGTCCAGGTAGCCGTTGGCCGCGGTGTAGTTGCCCTGGCCGGGTGCGCCGAGGGTGGCGGAGACCGAGGAGTAGCAGACGAACCAGGCCGGGTCGGCGCCGAGGTCGGCGCAAGCCCGCTGGAGGTTGGCCGCGCCGGTGGCCTTGGGGGCCCAGACGCGGGCCAGCCGCTCGGGGGTCAGGGCGTGGATCGGGGCGTCGTCCAGGACGCCGGCGGTGTGGATGACGGCGGTCAGCGGGTGCGCCGGGGCGATCCCGGCCAGTGCCGCCCGGACCTGGGCGTAGTCGGCGGCGTCGCAGGCGAGCACGTCGGCGTGCGCGCCGAGGTCGGCCAGGTGGGCGATCGCCGTGCGGCCCGGTTCGCTGTCCGGGCCGGAGCGGGACAGGAGCAGGAAGCGGGTCGCGCCGTACTGCCGGGCGAGGTGTTCGGCGGTGGCCAGGCCCAGGGCTCCGGCGCCGCCGGTGATCAGGACCGTGCCGGCCGGGTCCAGCGGGGCCGGGACGGTCAGGACCAGCTTGCCGATCGTGCGGGCCTGGGACAGGTACCGCAGGGCCTCCTTGGCCTGGGAGAGCGGCAGGGCGGTGACGTGCGGCGGGACCAGGGCGCCGTCGTCGAAGAGCGGCGCGAGTTCGCCGTACATGGCGGCGATCCGGGCCGGGCCGGCGTCCATCAGGTCGAAGGCGCGGTAGGCCACGCCTTGGTGGTCGGCGGCGACCTGGGCGGCGTCGCGGATGTCGGCCTTGCCCATCTCCACGAACCGGCCGCCGGGCACGAGCAGGCGGAGTGAGGCGTCGATGAATTCTCCGGCCAGGCAGTCGAGAACCACGTCAACGCCGGTGCCGTCAGTGGCCTGACGGAGAGACTCTTCGAACTCTGTCGTGCGCGAGTCGGCGATGTGTGCGTCATCGAGGCCTGCGTCACGCAGCACCGGCCACTTGGCCCGGGATGCGGTGGCGAAGACTTCGGCGCCGAGGTGCTGCGCGATCCGCACCGCGACCTGTCCGACGCCACCGGCCGCGGCGTGCACCAGCACCCGGTCCCCGGCCTTGACCTGCGCGAGATCCCGCAGCGCGTACCAGGCGGTCAGCGCGGCCATCGGCGTTCCCGCGGCCCGGCCGAACGACCAGCCGTCCGGGACCCGGCCGACGAGGTCGGCTTCGGCGATCGCCACCGGGCCGAAGCCGCCCGGCCACAGGCCCATCACCCGGTCCCCGACCGCCAGGCCGGTGACCGCGGAGCCGGCCGCGAGCACGACGCCCGCGCCCTCCGAACCCATCGTGGCGTCCGGGTCGGGGTACTGGCCGAGGCTGATCAGCACGTCGCGGAAGTTCAGGCCCGCCGCGCGAATCCCGATCCGCACCTCGCCCGCGGCCAGGTCCCGGGTGAGGACCTGCGGGTCGTCGACGACCGTGAGCGAGTCCAGGGTGCCGTCGGGACCGGCGGCCAGGTGCTGGCCGGGGCCGACCAGCGGCCCGGCCGAACCGGCGGCGCGGGCCAGCCGGCCGACCAGGACGCGCCCGGCCCGGACCACGAGCTGCCACTCCCCGGCCGCGCGGGCCCCGGCGACCAGGGCGGCGAGCCGGTCGGCGGCGACGGTCTCGTCCACGTCGACCAGCAGCACCCGGTCCGGGTGCTCGCGCTGCACGGCACGCACCAGGCCCCAGACCGAGGCCGCGTCCGGATCCACCGCGCCGCCCGCGCCGCCCAGGCCCCCGGCCACCGCGGCCGGGCCACTGGCCGCGACCGCGCCGCAGGTCACCACCACGAGGGATCCTTCGAACACGTCCTGCGACACCCACTGTGAGACCACGGCGAGCGCGGACTTGGCGTCGACCCACTCCGGGGCCCAGACCACGACCGGCGCCGCGGGCCAATTCTCGGCGGCCGCGGCCAGGTCGGGCACCTGGGCGGTCGCGCCGGTCACCCGGGGCGAGTCGCCGATCAGCACGCACTCGGAACCGGTGTTGTCCAGGTCCGAGCCGGCCTCGCCGACCTGCGAGGGCACCCATTCGATCACGTACACGTCGCTGCCGCCGGCCGTCTGCGGTGCGGAGGACTCGGCAGCGGACAGGGCGCGGAAGGTGAGCGAGTCGACCGAGGCGACCGGCTCACCGGCGGCGTCGGCGATCGCGAGCGCGACCGTGGAACCGCCGTTGCCCGTGGTCATCCGGACCCGCAGCGCGGCGGCGCCGGTGGCGTAGAGGCTGACGCCGGACCAGGCGAACGGCAGTTGCCCTGCCAGGGTGCCTTCCGCGGCCGGGTCGGCGCTGTTCGCCGCGGCGATCGCGTGCAGGGCCGAGTCCAGCAGCCCGGGGTGCAGGCCGAACCCGGCCGGCGCCGCACCGGCCGGCAGGCCGGCCGGGTCGAGCGCGACCTCGGCGAAGATCTGCTCACCGGAGCGCCAGACCTTCTGCAGGCCGCGGAAGGTGGGCCCGTAGCCGAAACCGGCCTCGGCGAAGCGGTCGTAGAAGCCGTCGATGTCGACCGGCGCGGCGTCGGCCGGCGGCCAGGCGGTCAAGCTGACCGGGTCCTGCGTGTCAGGCTCCTGGCAGAGCACTGCGGAGGCGTGCCGGATCCAGGTGCCGTCGCCGCCGTCGAGCCGGCCGTAGACCGCGACCGCGGACTCGCCGGCGTCGTTCGGGGCGTCGACCTGGACCTGGATCTGGACCGCGCCGGTGGCCGGGACGACCAGCGGGACCTCCAGGGTCAGCTCCTCCAGCCGGCCGCAGCCGACCTCGTCCCCGGCCCGCAGCACCATGTCCACGAACGCGGTGCCCGGCAGCAGGACCGACCCGTGGATCACGTGGTCGGCCAGCCAGGCCACGGCCGCGAGCGAGAGCCGGCCGGTCAGCACGCAGCCGCCGGAGCCCGCGAGGCCGACCGACACGCCGACCAGCGGGTGGTCGAGTCCGGCCACGCCGAGCCCGGTCACGTCCCCGGCCGCGCGGGCCGAGGCGCTCGGCCAGAACCGGCGGCGCTGGAAGGCGTACGTCGGCAGCTGCACCCGGCGGCCGCCGGGCGTCAGCGCGGACCAGTCGACCGCCGCGCCGCGCACCCAGGCCGCGGCGGCCGCGTTGAGCGCGGTCGCCGGCTCGTCGCGACCGGCCCGGACGGTCGGCGCGAAGGCGAGGTCGTCGGTGGTCAGGCAGTCCTGGGCCATCGCGGTCAGCACGCCGTCGGGGCCGAGTTCGAGGAAGGTGCGGGCACCGAATTCGTACGCTGCGGTGATGCCGTCGGCGAACCGGACTGCGGCGCGCACGTGGTTGACCCAGTACTCGGGGGTGGAAAACTCAGGCCCGGCAAGGGAACCGGAGACATTGGAGATGACCGGGATCCGCGGCTCGTTCCAGGTGAGACCCTCGATGGTGCTGCGGAACTCGTCGAGCGTGGGCTCCATCAGCGAGGAGTGGAACGCGTGCGAGACGGTCAGCTTCTTGGTCTTGCGACCCGACTTCGACAGCTTCGACGCGACTGAGGTCACCGCGGACTTGGCTCCGGAGATGACCACGGAGGTCGGGCCGTTGACCGCGGCGATGTCCACGCCCGCGACCAGCAGCGGCAGGACTTCCGCCTCCGAGGCCTGCACCGCGACCATCACGCCGCCGGCCGGAAGCGCCTGCATCAGGCGACCGCGGGCCGCGACCAGCGTGCACGCGTCTTCCAGGGAGAGGACGCCGACCACGTGGGCGGCCGCGATCTCGCCGACCGAGTGGCCCAGCACGACATCGGGAGCGATGCCCCACGACTCCAGCAGGCGGAAGATCGCGACCTCGATCGCGAACAGCGCGGGCTGCGCGTAAGCGGTCTGGTCCAGAACAGAGCCGTCTATGTCCTCGAACACGACCGAGGACAGTGAGCGGTCCAGCAGCACATCAAAGTACGCACACACCTCGTCGAAAGCCGTGGCGAACACAGGGAATGCGTCGTACAGGCCGCGGCCCATCCCCACGCGCTGCGAGCCCTGGCCGGTGAACAGGAAGCCCACCTTTCCAGCCGCAACCGAGCCGGTCACCACGGCGCCCGAGGCCTGGCCGTCTGCCAGGGCACGAATACCCGCGAGCAGCTCGGCCCGGTCGGCGCCGAGCACCACCGCGCGGTCACGCAGCGCGGTTCGGCCGCCGACCAGTGACGCCGCGATGTCCAGCGGCTCGGCCGCGGCGTCCGCGGCGACGTGCTCGGCCAGGCGCGCTGCCTGTCCCTGCAGGCCCGCGGCACCCTGCGCCGACAGCACCCACGGGATCAGCCGGAAGTCGGCCGGAGCGATGGCCTGCACGACCTGCGGCGCGTCGGCGGCGGGGACCTGTTCGATGATCAGGTGGGCGTTGGTGCCGCTGAAGCCGAAGGAGGAGACCGCGGCCCGGCGCGGGCGGCCGGCGCCGGCCTCGGGCCAGTCGCGGGCCTCCGTCAGCAGTTCGACCGCGCCCGCGGACCAGTCCACGTGCGAGGAGCGCCGGCCGACGTGCAGGGTGGCGGGCATGGTGCCGCCCTGCATGGCCATGATCATCTTGATCACGCCGGCCACCCCGGCCGCGGCCTGGGTGTGGCCGATGTTCGACTTCACCGAGCCGAGCCACAGCGGCTGGTCGGCCGGGCGGTCCTGGCCGTAGGTGGCCAGCAGCGCCTGGGCCTCGATCGGGTCGCCGAGGCCGGTGCCGGTGCCGTGCGCCTCGACCACGTCCACGTCCGCGGAGACCAGGCCCGCGTTGGCCAGCGCCTGGCGGATCACCCGCTGCTGCGAGGGTCCGTTGGGGGCGGTCAGGCCGTTGCTGGCGCCGTCCTGGTTCACCGCGGAGCCGCGGACCAGGGCCAGGACCGGGTGCCCGTTGCGCCGGGCGTCGCTGAGCCGTTCGAGCACCAGCACGCCGACGCCCTCGCCCCAGCCGGTGCCGTCGGCGTCGTCGGAGAACGCCTTGCAGCGCCCGTCGGCGGCCAGTCCGCGCTGCCGGGAGAACTCGATGAACGCGCCCGGCGCGGCCATCACGGTCACGCCGCCGGCCAGCGCCAGCGGGCACTCCCCGGCGCGCAGGGCCTGAGCGGCCAGGTGCATGGCGACCAGGGACGAGGAGCAGGCCGTGTCCACGGTCACCGCCGGGCCTTCCAGCCCGAAGGTGTAGGCGAGCCGGCCGGACACCACGCTGGCCGCGTTGCCGGTGGCCAGCTGGCCTTCCAGACCCTCCTGCGAGAACATCAGGACGTTGGCGTAGTCCTGGGCGTTGGTGCCGACGAACACGCCGACCGGCGCTCCGCGCAGCGATCCGGGCGCGATCCCGGCCCGCTCCAGCGCCTCCCAGGAGGCCTCCAGCAGCACTCGCTGCTGCGGGTCCATCGCCAGGGCCTCGCGCGGGCTGATTCCGAAGAACGCCGCGTCGAACTCACCGGCGCCGTCGAGGAATCCGCCCTCGCGGGTGTAGGAGGTGCCGCGGTGGTCGGCGTCCTCGTGATAGAGGGCGGCCAGGTCCCAGCCGCGGTCGGTCGGGAACGGGCCGATCGCGTCGCCGCCGGCCGCCAGCAGCCGCCACAGGTCCTCGGGGCTTTCCACCCCGCCGGGGAAGCGGCAGCTCATCGCGACGATCGCGATCGGCTCGGCGCCGTTCGCGACGGCCGCGGCCGGGGCCGAGACTCCGTCGGCGGCCGAGACCGCGCCGAGCAGGCGGGTGCGCAGTTCGGCGGCCAGCAGCGCGGGCGTCGGGTAGTCGAAGGCGAGGGTGGCCGGGAGGGTGACGCCGGTCGCCTTGGTCAGCTGGTTGCGCAGTTCGACCGAGGTCAGCGAGTCGAAGCCGAGGTCGCGGAAGGCCCGCTCCGGGTCGATCGCCGCGCCGGACTTGTGGGTGACCGCCGCGGCGACCGCGCCGACCAGAGTGAGCAGGGTGCGCTCCTGCTCGGCCGGGGCCTGGCCGCCGAGCTTGCGCAGCAGGGCCGCGTCGCCGCCGGCCAGGCCGGCCGAGGCGACGGGCGTGGCCGCCGCGGCCTGGGCGACGGCCTCGGGCACGCCGTCGAACAACGGCCGGGGCCGGGCCGCGGTGAACACCGGCAGGAAGCGGGCCCAGTCGACGTCCGCGACGGCCAGGAACGCGGGCTCGGCCGGGGCGGCGGCGGCCGCGCCGAGGGCCGCGACGGCCACGGCCGGGCGCAGCGGGCGCAGACCGCGCCGGCGCAGGTGCTCCTCGGCCTCCTCGCCGACCATGCCGCCGCCGCTCCACGGGCCCCAGGCGATCGCGGTGCCGGCCAGGCCGCGGGCCCGCCGGTCGGCGGCCAGGGCGTCGAGGTAGGCGTTGGCGGCGCCGTAGGCGGCCTGGCCCTTGCTGCCCCAGGTGCCGGCGATCGAGGAGAACAGGATGAACGCGTCGAGTTCGGTTTCGCCGAGGGCGGCGTCGAGCACGGCGGCGCCGACCGCCTTGGCGCGCAGTACGTCGGCGACCTCGGCCAGGTCGGTCGCGGCCAGGTCGGCGGCGCCGGTGCGGCCGGCCGCGTGCACGACGGCCGTCGGCGGGAACTGGGCCAGCAGCGCGGCCACGGCCGCGGCGTCGGCCACGTCGCAGGACACGATCTCGGCGCGGGCGCCGAGCGCGGCCAGTTCGTCCGCGAGCTCGGCGGCGCCGGGGGTCTGGTCGCCGCGGCGACTGGTCAGCACGACCCGGTCGGCGCCGTTCGCGGCCGCCCAGCGGGCCACGTGCGCGCCGAGGCCGCCGGTGCCGCCGGTGATCAGCACCGTGCCGCGAGGCTGCCAACGCCGGCCGGCCAGGGCTTGGCGGGCCCGGACCAGGCGGCGGACGAACACGCCGGACGTGCGCAGCGCGATCTGGTCCTCCGGGCCGGCCGCGCCGCCGAGCAGCGCGGCGAGCCGGGCGGTGGTGCGGGCGTCGGCCTGCGCGGGCAGGTCGACCAGGCCGCCCCAGCGGTCGGCGGGCAGGTCCAGGGCCAGGGCCCGGCCCGCGCCCCAGACCGTGGCGGCCGACGGGTCGGCGGCCTCGTCGGAGCGGCCGACCGACACCGCGCCCCGGGTGACGAACCACAGCGGCGCGGCCAGGTCGGCGTCGCCGAGAGCCTGGGCGAGCAGGACGGGGAAGGTTGCGGCAGCGGTCGGGTCCGGGACGTCGCCGAGTATTGCGACGATGCCGCTGATCGGTGCGGTCTGTGCGGTGTCCGCGGCGGCGCGCAGGCGTTGCGCGACGGCTTCGCGGTCGGTCTCGTCGAAGCCGACCCGGACGGTGTGCACCTGCGCGGCGCCGGCCGTGGTCAGCGCGGCGGCGATCTCGGTCTCGGTCTCGTCGCCGGGGACGACCAGGATCCAGGTCCCGGCCAGCCGGGCGGCCTCACCGGCGGCGGCCCTGGGCTGCCAGGCGATCCGGTAGGCGGAGTCTTCGAGCGTGGCCTCGTCGTGCTGCCGGCCGCGCCAGGCGGTCAGGGCGGGCAGGACGGCGCCGAGCGCGTCGCCGCTGACGTCGAGCGTTCCGGCCAGTCCGGCCAGGTCCTCGCTCTCGACCGCGGCCCAGAACCGGGCGTCGATGTCGTCGGCCGCGGACAGCGCCGCAGTCGGGGCGATCGCGTCGATCCAGTAGCGCTCGCGCTGGAAGGCGTAGGTGGGCAGGTCGATCCGGCGGCCGCCGGGCAGCAGCGGGGTCAGGTCGACCGCGATGCCGCGGGTCCAGGCCGTGGCGACCGCGGTCAGCAGGGTGCGCGGCTCGTCCCGGTCGGCGCGGACGGTCGGCGCGAAGGCGAGGTCGTCGCCGGTCAGGCAGTCCTGAGCCATCGCGGTCAGCACGCCGTCCGGGCCGAGTTCGAGGAAGGTGCGGGCGCCGAACGCGTGGGCGACGACGACACCGTCGGCGAAGCGGACTGCGGCGCGCACGTGCTGCACCCAGTACTCCGGAGTCGAGAACTCAGGCCCGGCAAGGGATCCGGAGACATTGGAGATGACCGGGATCTGCGACTCGTTCCAGGTGAGCCCATTCAGGACACTGCGGAACTCGTCGAGCATCGGCTCCATCAGCGCGGAGTGGAACGCGTGTGAGACGGTCAGCTTCTTGGTCTTGCGGCCCTGCGCGGCCAGTTGCTCGGCCACGGTAGTGACGGCCGCTTCGGTGCCGGAGAGCACGACCGAGGCCGGGCCGTTGACCGCCGCGATGTCCGCGCCTTCGACGAGGAGCGGAAGGACTTCTTCCTCAGAGGCCTGAACCGCGATCATGATGCCGTCATCGGGCAGCGCCTGCATCAGGCGGCCGCGCGCGGCGACCAGCTTGCAGGCATCGGCAAGAGACAGGACACCGGACACGTGCGCGGCCGCGATCTCGCCGATCGAGTGGCCCAGCAACACATCCGGCGCGATCCCCCACGACTCCAGCAGGCGGAACAGCGCCACCTCGATCGCGAACAGCGCGGGCTGCGCGAACTCGGTGCGGTCGATCGACTCCGCGCCGGGCTCGGCGAAATCAAAGTGCGCATACACGGCGTCGAAGACGGCGGCGAAGGCCGGGAAGGCGTCGTACAGACCGCGTCCCATGCCAGCACGCTGCGAACCTTGCCCGGTGAACAGGAACGCGAGGCCGCCCTCGGTCACCGTGCCGGACACGACATCCGGTGCGGCGACGCCGTCTTCGAGCGCGTGCAGGCCCTCGATCAGCTCACTGACACCTGCGCCGAGCACGACCGCGCGGCGGTCGAGCCCGGCCCGGCCGGTGGCGAGCGAGAAGCCCACGTCCACCGGGTGCAGCTCGGGCGTCTCGGCGAGCAGCGCGGACACCCGGGCGGCCTGGTCGACGAGCGCGGCCGAAGTCGCGCCGGACAGCGCCCACGGGATCAACGCGGCGCAGTCCGCAGGCGCCGGAACCGTGGTCGCCACGGCAGGAGCGGCTGCGGGCGCGGCCTCCAGGATCAGGTGCGCGTTCGTGCCGCTGATGCCGAAGGAGGACACCGCGGCGCGGCGCGGGCGGTCGCGCTCCGGCCAGGGCCGGGCCTCGGTCAGCAGGGCCACGTTGCCCGAGGCCCAGTCGATGTGCGGGGACGGGTTCTGCGAGTGCAGGGTGGGCGGCAGCACGCCGTCGCGCATCGCCATCACCATCTTGATCACCCCGGCGACGCCCGCCGCGGCCTGGGTGTGGCCGATGTTCGACTTGATCGAGCCGAGCCACACCGGGTCGCCCTCGGGACGGTCCTGGCCGTAAGTGGCCAGCAGCGCCTGCGCCTCGATCGGGTCGCCGAGCGAGGTGCCGGTGCCGTGCGCCTCCACGACGTCGATGTCCGAGGTGTTCAGGCCCGCGGCCGAGAGCGCCTGGCGGATCACGCGCTGCTGGGCCGGGCCGTTCGGGGCGGTCATGCCGTTGCTGGCGCCGTCCTGGTTCACCGCGCTGCCGCGCAGCACCGCGAGCACCGGGTGCCCGTTGCGCTGGGCGTCGGAGAGGCGCTCGACCAGGAGCAGGCCGATGCCCTCGCCCCAGCCGGTGCCGTCCGCGTCCGCGCCGAAGGACTTGCAGCGCCCGTCCGCGGCCAGGCCGCGCTGCCGGATGAACTCGGCGAACAGGGTCGGCGAGGACATCACGGTCACGCCGCCGGCCAGCGCGAGTGTGCACTCGCCGGACCGCAGCGCCTGCGCGGCCAGGTGCAGGGCGACCAGCGAGGACGAGCAGGCGGTGTCCACGGTCACGGCCGGGCCTTCGAGCCCGAAGGTGTAGGCGACCCGGCCCGAGGTCACGGCGGCGGTACCGCCGTTGCCGAGGTAGCCGTCGTACTCCTCCAGGCCTTCCATGGAGCCGTACAGGCGCGCGCCGTAGTCGTGGTACATGGTGCCGGCGAAGACGCCGGTCCGGCTGCCGCGCACGGTGTCGGGGTCGATCCCGGCCCGCTCGAAGGTCTCCCAGGCGGCCTCCAGCAGCAGCCGCTGCTGCGGGTCCATCGCCATCGCCTCGCGCGGGCTGATCCCGAAGAAGTCCGGGTCGAAGTAGTCCGCGTCGTAGACGAACGCGCCGGCCCGGGCGAACCGGCTGCCGTCGCCGTCCGGGTCCCGGGCGTAGAGCGCGTCCGGGTTCCAGCCGCGGTTGGCCGGCAGGTCGCCGACCGCGTCCACGCCGTCGGCGACCAGCCGCCACAGCTGCTCCGGGCCGGTCACCCCGCCCGGGTAGCGGCAGCTCATCCCGATGATCGCGATCGGCTCGTCAGCCGCGGCGGCGGCCGGTCCGGCGGCCTGCTCGGCCTGGTCGGCGCCGAGCAGCCCGGCCAGCACGTGCCGGGCCAGGTCGTCCGGGTTCGGGTAGTCGAACACCAGGGTGGCCGGCAGGCGCAGGCCGGTCGCGGCGTTGAGCCGGTTGCGCAGCGCGACGCCGGTCAGCGAGTCGAAGCCGAGGTCCTTGAACGCGCGGCCGGCCGGGACGTCCTGCACCCCGGCGTGGCCGAGCGCGCTGGCGGCGTGCCCGCGGATCAGTTCGGCCACGGCCTTCTCCCGCTGGGCCGGGGCCATCGCGGTCAGCCGGCGGACCAGGGCGGTGGCGTCGGAGTCGGCGGCCGCGCCGGCGGCGGTCGCGGCCGAGCGGCGGGTCGGTGTGCCGGGCGCGGCGCCGACCAGGGTGCGCAGCATCGGCGGCAGGTCCGCGCCCCGGGAGCGCAGGATCGAGGGCGTCACGCGCAGCGGCACGAGCGCGGCGCGCCCGGTGCCGAGGGCCAGGTCGAACAGTTCGAGGGCGTCCGCGGTGGGCAGCACGCCGACGCCGGAGCGGCCGATCCGGGCCCGCTCGGCCGCGTCCAGGTGCGCGGTCATCCCGGTGGCCTGCTCCCACAGGCCCCAGGCGAGCGCGGTGGCGGGCAGGCCGTGGGCGCGGCGGTGGGCGGCGAGGGCGTCGACGTAGGCGTTGGCGGCCGCGTAGTTGGCCTGCCCGGCGCCGCCGAGCACCCCGGCCGCGCCGGAGTACAGCACGAACGCGTCCAGGTCCAGGCCGAGTTCGCGGGTCAGGTCGTGCAGGTTCGCGGCGACGTCGGCCTTGCTGCGCAGCACTCCGGCCAGGCGTTCGGGGGTCATCGCCTCGAAGACGCCGTCGTCCAGGACGCCGCCGGCGTGCACGACGGCCGTGATCGGGTGCTCGGCCGGGGCGCCGGTGGCGAGCAGTTCGCGCAGTTGTGCGGGGTCGGCGGCGTCGCAGGCGGCGAGGGTCACGTCGGCGCCGAGGGCGATGAGTTCGTCGCGGACTTCGGCGCTGCCCTCGGCCGCGGCGGCGCGGCGGCCGCTGAGGATCAGGCGCCGGACTCCGTGCGCGGTGACCAGGTGCCGGGCGAGCAGGCCGCCGAGCGTGCCGGTGCCGCCGACGATCAGCACGGTGCCGTCGGGGTTCCAGGCGGGGGCCGCATCGCCGGTCAGCGGGGTGCGCACCAGGCGCGGGGCGAGCAGGCGGCCGGAGCGCAGGGCGAGCTGCGGCACGGCGGCCGGGTCGGCCGCGACCGCGGCGAGCGCGGCGGTCAGGGCGGTCTTCGAGCTCTGCGAAGCCTGGTCGGCGGCCGCGGGGTCGAGATCGAGCAGGACGAAGCGGCCGGGCTGTTCGGTCTGGGCCGAGCGGATCAGGCCCCAGATCGCCGACTGGTTCAGGCCGGGCACGTCCTCGTCCTGAGCCGCGGACACGGCGCCGCGGGTGAGCAGCACCAACGGTATCTCCGGGTCCTGTTCGCCGGCCAGCCAGTCCTTGGCGACCGCCAGCGCCCACGCGGCGGCCGCGAGCGGCGTTGCGGCGTCGGCGGGGGCGAGCGCGAGGGCGATGTCGCTGTCGCCCGGGTCCGTCTCGGCGTAGGTGTCCTGGCCGAGTTCGACGGTTCCGGCCACCACCGCGTAGTGCAACGACGCGACAGGAGTCTGCGATCCGGCCTGGGCCGGCGGCTCGGGCTGCCAGTCCAGGTGCAGCAGGTCGCGTTCGGCCGTCTCGGCCTGGGCCAGCTGGTCCACGGCGACCGGCCGCAGGGTCAGCCAGTCGATCGAGACGACCGGGTTCCCGGCCGGGTCGACCGCGTCCACGGCCAGCGCGTCCGGGCCGATCGGAGCCAGCCGGACCCGCAGCGCGTCGGCGCCGGTCGCCCGCAGGGCCACCCCGCTCCAGGCGAACGGCAGCCGGCCGCCGGTGTCCGCGTCGGCGAAGCCGGCGAACGCCGCGGCGTGCAGGGCGCTGTCCAGCAGGGCCGGGTGCAGGCCGAAGCCGCGGGCGCCCTGGTCCGGCGGCAGCGCCACCTCGGCGAAGACCTCCGGGCCGCGGCGCCAGGCGGCGCGCAGGCCGCGGAAGACCGGGCCGTAGCCGAAGCCGGCCGCGGCCAGGCCCGGGTAGAGCCCGTCCACCGCGATCGGCTCGGCCCCGGCCGGCGGCCACTGGGCGAACTGCTCGAACCGGCCGGCCGGGGCCGGGCCGGCCGCCAGCACCCCGCTGGCGTGCCGGACCCACGGAGTCTCGAACTCGGCGTCGGCCGGACGGGAGTAGGCGTCGAAGGAGCGGCGCCCGTCGTCCTGGGCGACGCCGACGACGAGCTGCACGGTCACGGCGCCGCGCTCGGGCAGGATCAGCGGCGCGGACAGGGTGAGTTCCTCGACCAGGTCGCAACCGGCCTGGTCCCCGGCCCGCACGGCCAGCTCCACGAACGCGGTGCCCGGCACCAGCACCGTGGCGCCGATCGCGTGGTCGGCCAGCCACGGGTGGCTGTGCCGGGAGAGCCGGCCGGTCAGCAGGAAGCCCTCGGCGGTGGCCAGCGCGACCGCGGCCCCCAGCAGCGGGTGCCCGGCCGGCCAGACGCCGGTCGCGCCCAGGTCCCGGGCCCCGGCGGACGGCGAGGGCCAGTAGCGGCGGCGCTGGAACGGGTAGGTCGGCAGGTCCGGGCCGGCCGCCGGGACCGGGCCGAGCAGCCGGCGCCAGTCCGGCGAGAGCCCGCCGACGAAGGCCTCGGCGGCGCTGAGCAGCAGCTGCCGGTAGCCGCCCTGGCCGCGGCGCAGCGAACCGACCGCGAGCGCCCGGGTGCCGGCCGCCTCCGCGGTCTCCTGCACGCTCATGGTCAGGATCGGGTGCGGGGTGCACTCGACGAACCGGTCGAAGCCCTGGCCGAGCAGCGCCCGCACGGCCTCCTCGAAGCGCACGGCCTGGCGCAGGTTGGTGTACCAGTACTCGGCGTCCAGGCCGGCGGTGTCGATCCGGCCCGCGGTGACCGAGGAGTAGAAGGCGATCTGCGAGGTGGTCGGCCGCAGGCCGGCGAGGGCTTCGAGCAGCTGCTCGCGGACCTGCTCGGTGTGGTGGGAGTGCGAGGCGTACTCGATCGGGACCCGGCGGGCCCTGATACCCTCGGCCTCGCAGCGGGCCTGGAGTTGGTCGAGTGCGTCGAGGTCGCCGGAGACGACGGTCGAGCGCGGGCCGTTGATCGCGCCGATGCCCAGCCGGCCGTCGAAGGCCTCGATCATGCGCAGCGCGTCGGCTTCGGAAGCCTGGACGGTGAGCATCCCGCCCCGGCCGGCGATCACGCTCAGCAGGCGGGCCCGCAGCACCACGATCCGGACCGCCTCGCGCAGGGTCAGCGCGCCGGCCACGTACGCGGCGGCCACCTCGCCCTGCGAGTGCCCGACCACGGCCGCCGGGCGCACCCCGAGGTCCTGCCAGAGCGCGGCGAGCGAGACCATCACGGCGAACAGGGCCGGCTGGACGACCTCGTCCCCCCGGTCCATCAGGGCCGGGTCGGTGCCGTCCACGACGTCCCAGAGCGACCAGTCGGTCAGCTCGGCCAGTTCCTGCGCGCACTCGGTCAGCTTCGCCTTGAACACCGGGGACTGGCCGGCCAGTTCGCCGGCCATGCCGAGCCACTGCGAGCCCTGGCCGGGGAAGACCAGGACGGTGCGCCCGGCCGCGGCGGCCAGGCCGGTGGCCAGGTTCGGGCTGGTGCCGCCCTCGGCCAGGGCGGCCAGCGCGTCGAGCAGCTCGGCCCGGTCGGCGCCGAGCGCGGCGGCCCGGTACTCCAGCGCGGCGCGCCCGGTGGCCAGGGCGAGCGCGGCCGCCCGGGGGTCGGCCGCGGGGTTGTCTTCCAGGTACGCCTTGATCTGCCCGGCCTGGGCGGCCAGCGCCTCGGGGTCGCGGGCGCAGAGCGGGAGCAGCACCGGCAGGCCGGCCTGCGCGGGCTCGGCGGGGGCCGGCTGCGCGGCCGGGTCGGCGGCGGCCTCGGCCTCGGGGGCCTGCTCGACGATCACGTGCGCGTTGGTGCCGCTCATCCCGAACGAGGAGACCCCGGCCCGGCGCGGCTCGCCGGTCTGCGGCCAGGCCGTGGCCTCGGTGACCAGGCGGACCCGGCCGGCCGACCAGTCCACGTGCGAGGTCGGCTCGGACACGTGCAGGGTCCGCGGGACGATCCCGTGCCGGATCGCCTGCACCATCTTGATGATCCCGCCGACCCCGGCCGCGGCCTGGGAGTGGCCGAGGTTGGATTTGAGCGAGCCGAGCAGCAGCGGGCGGTCGGCCGGGCGGTCCTGGCCGTAGGTGGCCAGCAGCGCCTGGGCCTCGATCGGGTCGCCGAGCACCGTGCCGGTGCCGTGCGCCTCGACCACCTCCACCTGCCCGGCCGAGATGCGCGCGTTGGCCAGCGCGGCGAGCACGGCCCGCTGCTGGGACGGGCCGTTCGGGGCGGTCAGGCCGTTGGAGGCGCCGTCCTGGTTGACCGCGGAGCCGCGCAGCAGGGCGAGTACCGGGTGTCCGTTGCGCTTGGCGTCGGACAGACGCTCGAGCAGCAGGAAGGCGACGCCCTCGGACCAGCCGGTGCCGTCGGCGTCCTCGGAGAAGGCCTTGCACCGGCCGTTCGCGGCCAGGCCGCGCTGGCGGGAGAACTCGACGAACGCGGCCGGGGTGGTCATGATCGTGGACCCGCCGGCCAGGGCCAGGGTGCACTCGCGCTGGCGCAGCGCCTGGATCGCCAGGTGGGTGGCGACCAGCGAGGAGGAGCAGGCGGTGTCGATGGTGACGGCCGGGCCCTCCAGCCCGTACTGGTAGGCGATCCGGCCGGAGAACACGCTGGCCGCGGTGCCGGTGGCGATGTGCCCCTCGACCCCGTCGGTGGCCCCGGCCAGCAGGGCCACGTAGTCCTGCCCGGTGGAGCCGACGAATACCCCGGTCAGGCTGCCCTTGAGGCTGTGCACGTCGATCCCGGCGCGCTCGAACGCCTCCCAGGAGGTCTCCAGCAGCAGCCGCTGCTGCGGGTCCATCGCGATGGCCTCGCGCGGGCTGATCCCGAAGAACGCGGCGTCGAACCCGCCGGCGTCGGCCAGGAACCCGCCCTCCCGGGCGTAGCTGGTGCCGGGGTGGTCCGGGTCCGGGTGGTAGAGCTCGGCCAGATCCCAGCCGCGGTCCTCGGGGAAGCCGGCGATCGCGTCGCGCCCCTCGGCCACCAGGTCCCACAGCTGTTGCGGGGTTCTGATACCGCCGGGGTACCGGCAGCTCATCGCGACGATCGCGATCGGCTCGTGGTCGCCTGCCTCCAGCTCGCGCAGCCGACTGCGCGTCTGGTGCAGATCGGAAGTCACCCGCTTGAGATAGTTGCGCAGTTCGGCTTCATCCGCCATCGCCAAGCACCTCGTTCGTCGCGATCCACCGGTTCGACACCCTCGACGGTCCCCTCGGGTGAGCGGGCCGTCCCGTTCCTTTTCCTACCGTGCGCCGATTCACCTGATCCCGAAGGTATCCGCAGGTCATAGGCCCTTTCAACCCCTAGGAGGCACCCTTACCGCCCCTAGCCCGGCGCCTTGTGGATCATGGAATTCGGCCCGTTTGCACCCCCGCCGCGAAGGCTCCGGAGGCAGGCGGCGGCGACGACGGGCCGAGGCGTCGCCCCGGCCCGCCGCAGGCCGCGATCCGTGCGGGAAACAGATATTAAGAAGTCTGATATACTAGCCCTGATGTACCGCTCGCGCCGGGTGCGGTCCGGCGCGAGCGGTCGGTCTCAGACCGTCAGACCGTCACCCGCGGGCCGCCGGCCGCCCGCGCGGCCGGACGGCCGGGCACCGGCGCCGGCACCGTCTCGTTCCAGTTGCGGTTGCGCTCGCGCTGCGCGGTCACCGCGATCGCCAGGTCCACCCGGCGGGTCACCCCGAGCTTGCGGTAGGCCCGGGTCAGGTGCTGCTCCACGGTGCTGACCGTGATGTACAGCCACTTGGCGATCTCCCGGTTGGTGTGCCCGAGGATCACCAGGTCGGCCACCCGCTGCTCGGCCTCGCTGAGCACCACGCTGTCCGCGGCCGACTTCGGCTCCGGCTGGGCCGCGTCGGCGGACAGGTACCGGGTCAGCGGCTCGGCGTGGCACTCCCCCGCGATGCTCCAGGCCTGGCGTCCGATCACCCGGGCCCGGCGCGACTCGCCGAGCTCGTGGTAGGACGCGGTCAGGTCGCGCAGGGCCAGGGCCAGGGAGTACCGGTCCCCGCTCTCCTGCAGCACGTCCGCCGCCCGGCGCAGCAGCGCCGGTCGCTGGCGCGGCTCCAGGCTGGCCGCGTACAGCCGCAGGGTGTTGCCGTGGGTGCGCGGGAACAGCCGCCGGTCGCACCGGGCCATCTGCTCCTCCAGCAGCCGCCGGGCCTGGTCCCGCTCGCCCAGGGCCAGCAGCGCCTCGGCCGCGTCGGTGCGCCAGGCCACCAGCCCGGGCGCGTCCAGCTCCCACCGGCCCATCAGGTCCCCGCAGTACATGAAGTCGGCCAGCGCGCCGTCCAGGTCGTCGGCGGCCAGGTGGTAGCGGCCCCGGGCCCGCAGGTAGTGCAGGCCGAACCGGCTCTGCAGCATCGCGTCGGGCACCGGGTGGGTGAGCATCTCGGCCGCCTCCTCCTGCCGGCCCATCGCGGACAGGGCGGTCAGCAGGCTGCCCAGGCAGCTGCCCAGGGCCACCCCCCACCCGCTCTCCGAGATGATGTCCAGGCTGGCCCGGGCCTGCTGCTCGGCGCCGAGCAGGTCGCCCTGGCGCAGGCTGATCTCGGACCGGATGGCCGAGAGCCGGGCCTGGCGGCTGGGCGCCTCGCGGGCCACCGCCTGCTCGATCAGCTTGTCGCACCAGGGCGCGGCCCGGTGCGGGTGCTCGGCGTAGGTCAGCGCCAGCAGCGCGGACTCGACCGTGTCCATCCCCATGCCGTCCAGCCGGGCCGCGCGCAGGATCCGCTCGGCCTCCTCCACCACCCGCTCCGAGGGGCCCTTGGTGAGCACCTCGTCCAGGGCCGCGGAGGCCTCGAACCGGCGGCGCACCTCGGTGGTGTCCAGCGCGGTCTGCCGCGGCTCGCCCGGCCCGGCCTCGGGCACGAACTCCAGCAGCGGGGCGAACGAGGAGCGCAGCCACGGCCGGGTGGCCCGCAGCTCGGTGACCGTCTCGGGGTCGAACGCCGCGGCCGACCCGGACAGGTCGCGCAGCACCTGGGCGGCGTCGCCGATCCGGCCGTGCCACAGCAGCGCCTTGGCCAGCACGACGCAGTCCGCGCCGGCCAGGTGGCCGGACCGGGACAGGCCGAGCAGGTCCTCGAGGTACTGGGTCGGCTCGGCCGGGGACCGGCGCCAGGCGGCCCGGACCAGGGTGGTGGTGAGCTTGGCCCGCAGGGTCTGGTCGTCGCAGTCCGCGCAGGCCAGGCTGAGGTAGTCGATCGCCGCGGCGACCCGGCCCTCGATCAGGGCCTGGCGGGCGGCCTCGTCCAGGGTGGGCACGGCCCACGGCGCGGTGGCCCGGCGGGCCGCGCGCAGGTGCTCGGCGATCGTGGTGGCGGCCAGGCCCTGGCTGTAGCCGATCTCGGCGGCCCGCTCGTGCAGGGCGGCCCGGCGGGCCGGGTCCATGTCGGCCAGCACGGCCGCGGCCGCGGCCGGGTGCCGGAACCCGGCGCCCTCGAACAGTCCGGCCCGTTCCAGGTCCGCCGCCGCGGCGGCCGCGGAGCCGGGGTCCAGGCCCAGCAGGCCGTCCAGGCCCGGGCGGCCGCCGAGCACCGCGGTGCCCTGGGCGGCGGCGAGCATCCGCTCCCCGCCGCGGCGCAGGCAGGTGAGCACGGCCCGGGTGTAGCCGTCGCCGACGGCGAACGGCCCGGCCTGCGGGTCGTTGATCCGCTGGTCTTCGAGCAGGGCGACGGCCAGCAGCGGGTTGCCGCCGCTGGCCTGGTGGGCCGGTCCGGCCCAGGCGGCCGCGGCGGCCGGGTCCAGCCGGGTGGCGGCCAGCGCCTCGATCCCGGCCTGGCTCAGCGGGCGCAGGTCCAGGGCGCTGCTGTGCGGCCGGCCGAGCACGCCGAGCCGGAACGCGGAGGTGGCGTTCCCGTCGTGGTCGGCGTGGCCCAGCACCACCGCGATCCGCGCGTCCCGGACCCGGCGGACCAGGTAGGCCAGGCAGTCCAGGGAGGCCGGGTCGGCGTGGTGCACGTCGTCGACCACGATCGCCAGCGGGGCGGCGGCCGACAGTTCGATCAGGCCGGCGCACAGGCCGTCGGCGATCCGGGCGCCGTCCGCGGTCAGCCGCCGCGTCTCGGCGCCGGCCGCGGCCGGCTCGGCCCACTGGATCTGCACGCCCTCGGCCAGCAGCGCGGCGATCCGCTCCCGGCCCTCGGCCGGCAGCGCCGGGCCGAGCAGGAACTGCACCGGGACGCTGAGCGGCAGCGCCTTCTCCGCCTCGGCCGCGACCGCGGTCAGGGTCAGGCCGCCGGCCTGGGCGACGAGGGTGGTGAACTCGTCCAGCAGTGCGCTCTTGCCCACGGCCACCGGGCCGCCGACCAGGACCGTGCCGCCGCGCCCCGCGAAGACGTCGTCGCGGAGCCGGGCCAGCCGGCTTAGGGCGTCTGTGCGTTCGAACAGTTCCATCGTCTCTCCCCTAACTTCCCTGGCGGGATTGCTGTACCGAGCTTCGGGCCAACCGGGTGCGGCAAGCAAGGGTTATGCGATGCATGGCTCGCCGAACGAGCCGAAGAGAGCACCGGGAGCGATGGAAAGTTGTAGTTGCGCCTGTACCCGTCGGCGTCGGCGCAGCTAGATCGCTACGGCGGGCCGGGGCCGGGGCGGCGTCAGAGCGCGTCGGCGGCCATCGCGGCGGCGCCGGAGGAGCGGGCCAGCAGCATCCCGGACGGCACCGCCCGCGGCCGGCGGACCAGCACGATCGAGGTCAGGATCAGTCCGTCCCGGACCAGGAAGCGGCCGGAGAAGCCGATCAGCTCGCGCCCCTGGAACGCGGGTCCGGCCACCCGCAGCCGGGCGGTGAACCGTTCGTTCACCGGGTCCACGGTGACCATCGCGTCCTGGAAGTCGAGCCAGCTGCGGGTGAGCGGGAACCAGGTCTTGTACACGGCTTCCTTGGTGCAGAACAGCAGCCGGTCCCAGCGGATCTCGGGCGCGGTGGCCAGCAGCCGGTCCACCCAGTTCGCCTCCTCCGGCAGGCTGACCGCCTCCAGCACGCCGTCCGGCAGCGGCCGGTTGGGCTCGGCGTCGATCCCGATCGAGACGATCTGCTCGGTGTGCCCGACCACGGCGCCGCGGTAGCCGTCGCAGTGCGCGATGCTGCCGACCACGCCGCGCGGCCAGTGCGGTTCGCCGCGCGGCCCGGTCGGGATCTCGCACGCGGCCAGGCCCAGCCCGGCCAGCGCCCCGCGGGCGCACGCCCGGCCGGTGGTGAACTCCGCGCACCGGGACGCCACCGCGCGCCGGACCGTCTCGCGCTCGCCCGGGAACAGCGGGGCGTCGAGGATGTCCGCGCGGGTGTCGAAGGCGGCGGCCGGTTCCGGCGCGATCGCCACGATCAGCGCGGGCGGCCGGGGGCCCGAAGGCCGCGCGGCCGTGGTGGCGGGGTTCGATCGGTCCATGATGCCAGGCTAGAGGCGCCCGCGGCGCGGGGAAATGGCGCAGCCGGAACCTACGGGTCCGCAGATCGCGCAGCCGGGCGTATAGGAGCCCGCTAGGGGCGGTCCGGGGCGGGCGCGCAGCAGGTGTCCGGGCATGGGTCAGTCCTCGTCGTAGGTGTAGAACCCGCGCCCGGACTTGCGGCCGAGCTCCCCGGCCCGGACCTTCTCCAGCAGCAGCCCGCAGGGGTTGCAGGCCTCGTCGCCGGTCCGGTTGTAGATCTCCTGCAGGGTGTTGACCAGGCTGTCGATCCCGATCAGGTCCGCGGCCCGCAGCGGGCCGACGGTGTGCCCGAAGCACTCGCACAGCACGCCGTCGATGCTCTCGGCCCGGCCCAGGCCCGCGCCCAGGGCGCGCGCCGCCGAGTTGATCATCTGGTAGCACACCCGGGTGCCCAGCAGGCCCGGGCCGTCGCGCACCTCGATCAGGGCGAAGCCGAGCGAGCGGACCAGGCCGCCGAGCGCGGCCACGGTGGCGTCCGCGGTGCGCGGGCCGCGGGCGTACTCGACCGCGGTGGCCGGGAAGACCGGGTGGGTGAAGTGCGCGCCGACCACGTCCTGCGGGCGCCCGGCCCAGTCGGCGATCTCGTCCACCGGGATGGCCAGGGAGCAGGAGACCAGGGCGGTGCCCGGGGCGACGACCTGGCAGACCGCGGACAGCGCCTTGGTCTTGATCACGGCCTTCTCGGTCACCGCCTCGATCACCATGCCCGCGCCGGCGCCGGGATCCACCGAGCGGCTGGTGCGCAGCATCCCGGCCGCGACCTGCCGGGCCAGTCCGGCCCGCAGGAAGTCGGCCTCGGCCCGGTCCAGCGCGCGCTGGTCCACGTCCACCAGCACCACGGACAGCCCGCGGGCGGCCGCCGCCCGGGCCAGGCCGGACCCGGTCACCCCGGCGCCGAGGATCAGAATCCGCGGCGGATCAGACTGCTGGTTCACCAGACCTCCATCGGCCTACGCGCGCGGATGCGGCCGCGGATCCGGGTTCCGGGTCCGGGATCCGCCGCAGGCGCACGCCGCCGCTCCCCTCGCGCGGCGAGTTCGCCCGAGGCTATATCAGACCTGCTCATGAAACCAACCCCTGCATATCATCGCGGACACCCCTACCGCGCACGAAGCATGGAACCGGTTCGCGACAGTCATCCAGACCCCCTGAGCGTTCCTGAACCGGTGCACGGGGAGGGCTCACCGGTCCATTGAAGGGCTCTGCGGTCCACGCACGCCAGAGCCGCCACCCCCTAAGCCGGCCGCGCCCAGACCCCTGCCCGCCGCGCGGCCGGGGCCCGGCCGCCGGTCCCGGGCCGCCCGTCCGCCCCCGGCGCGCCGGCCGGGGGTCCGGTCAGACCCGCCGGGTGGGCTTGTGCCCGTGCCCGTTGGAGCCCTCGCGCGCCGTGATCATCGACGCGGCCATGGCCTTGTTCACCGCGTCGATCCGGGAGACCGCGTCGAGCTTGGCGAACACGCTGTGCAGGTGCCGCTTGACCGTGGCCTCGTTGATCCCGAGCCGGCTGGCGATCTGGCCGTTGCTCAGCGCCTGCGCGACCAGTTCCAGGATCTCCCGCTCCCGCCGGGAGAGCACCGTCTCCGGCGAGCTGTGCATCTGGGCCATGCTCTCGCGCGAGATGGCCAGCACCATCCGGTCGGTGGAGTACACGCTGCGGATCGCCGACACCAGCTCCTGCCGGTCCACGCTCTTGAGCAGGTATCCGCGGATCCCGCCGGCGATCAGCTGGCGCAGCAGCTGCGGACCGTCGTACATGCTCAGCACGATCACCCGGGTCTGCGGCGAGAGCGCGCGCATCCGGGCCACCGTGTCGGCGGCGTGCCGGCCCGGGATCTCCACGTCCAGCAGCACCACGTCCGGCCGGTGGTGCACCACCTTGGCGATCGCGTCCTCGCTGTTCGCGGCCTCGCTGACGACCACGATGTCCTTCTCCACGGAGATGATCTCGCGCACGCCCTCGCGCACGAGTACGTGGTCGTCGACGAGCACGACTGTTATCTTGTGATTCTCCATCGACTTCAACCCCCGGGAAGCGGCACGGCCAGGTGCACGTGAGTACCCCGGCCGGCTTGACTGCGGATGCTTAGAGTACCGCCGAGCAGCTGCGCCCGCTCCCGCATCGAGAAAACTCCCAGGCCGCCGGAGACCGAGGTCTGACTCGTGTCGAACCCGCGGCCGTCGTCCTCGACGAAGCCGCGGATCTCGTGCGGCGTTATGTCCACATTGATGATCAGGGTCGAGGCCTCGGCGTGTTTCAGGGCATTGCGCGCGCCCTCCCGCAGTACCAGGAACACCTCGTCGAGCACCTCGGGCGCGGCCCAGGACTCGTCGCCGTTGACCCGCACCCGCGCCTCGAGGTCCTCCGGCGCGGCGCTCTCCAGGTAGTTCAGCAGCGCCGTGTCCAGGCTCTTGAGCGGTTCCACCGCGTACAGGGTCGAGGTGACGGTGCGCAGGTTCTGCATCGACTCCTGGACCGCACGCTGCGCGGTCTCGATCTTCTGGCCGGCCTTGACCGGATCGGTGGCCTGATAGAGGTTGAACAGCTCCAGCTGACGGTGCGTCACACTGATGCAGTGCCCGAGCCGGTCGTGCAGGTCGCGCGCTATCCGCTGGCGTTCGTTCGACTGGGCCTCGCGCACCTGGTTCAGCAGGTGGCTGGTGTACCCGGCCACCGAGGTGCGCACCCGTTCGGTGATGCTGCGCTCGAGCGTCATGGCCACGAAGCCGAGCAGCCGCACGTCCCCGGAGATCGAGACGAGCAGGTCGGCGGCGCTGCTCAGCACGATCCGGAAGAACACCGAGGCGGCCTGCAGCGACTCGCTCGGATGGATCCCGTCCGCGGCCCGGGTCTGGCCGATGTCCCAGGCCAGGAACCGGTAGGAGCCCAACACCTGGACCTCGCCGACCCGCACGCTCTCGATCACGTCGGTCAGGATCTGGTCGCCGTTCTCCATCACCTGTTCGAGCGACGTCTCCTCTTGCATGGTGGCGTTGCCCGTGGTGCGCAGATCGGTCTCGTACTCGGCCAGGATCTCGGCGCGGTGCGAATCGAGCAGTTCAGCAAGCTGCTCTCCGCATTGGGACTCCCAAGAATCACCCGTCATGAAGTTCCCCGTCGACGAAGGGGGCCCGCGCACCGTTCACGCCGCGGCCACCGCGCTGGTGCCATCCGGTCATCGGCCGGCCAAGCCGTTCGGGATGACGCCCTCGGACGAATGCGATAGATGTTGAGTAAGAACACGCTTCCATAATGCACCTGTCGTTCGCGTGCATGGGTAAACCTCATACAACACGTACTGTCCCACCGTTCTTCCCCCTAGGAAAGGAAGTCGGAGAATCCGGTCCCCCGGGTCCGAGGTGATGTGTTGGTGCATGACAATGGCACGGTCAGCCCGGAGTTTACTCTCACGGTGTCCCGCATGTCGAGTCTGTGAATCTGCCGGTACTGATTGGCTCCGAAGTGCGCCGGGCGCCGCCCGGCGAAAAGACAGGACCTGTATAAAGCCACCACGCCTTAACCGGGTGGGATTTTACTGAGGAGTCGCCCTCCGGACGATTCTCCTCACCCTGTGGTTTCCATACTATGACATCAACCGTCAGCACACAGTCATATATGTGATCACGGATGCAGCGAGCCGATCAGCACTCCGGCGAGCACCGTGTGGCTCAGATACTGGGTCCACATGAAGACCCGGTAGGGCAGGCGCCGGCCGGCCTCCTCACGGCCGTGCGTACCCGTGTTGACCACCATCAAGGCCACCGCGCCCAGACACACCGCGGCGGAACACCAGAGCAGCTTGGCCGAGTACGCGGCGGCCGTGAACAGGAAGGCGGTGGCGACCACCGGGGCCGCCACGGTCAGCAGCTGGCGCGCCCGGCGCTCGCCGAACACCACCGGCCACGTGCGCCGGCCGGCCTCCCGGTCGCCGGTGACGTCCGGCAGGTCCTTGGCGATCCCGCCGACCCCGCCCATCCACAGCGACATCATCCCGGCGAAGACCAGCACCGCGGCGGTCGGCGGCCGTCCGGCGCACAACGCGCCGCCGAGATAGGTCAACAGGCCTAAGGACCCGCCGCCGATGCTGGCCGTGTAGTAGGTCTGCTTGAGCCGGAACGGCGGCCCGGAGTACGCGTAGCCGACCAGCAGGTACCCGACCGTGGCGGCGAACAACCAGCGGCCGAGCAGCGCCCCGCCGGCACAGGCCAGCAGCGCCCCGACCAGCACCGCGGCGGTGGCGAAGCGCGCGGGCAGGTCGCCGCGGGCGATCGGCCGGCTCGACCCGTTGGCCACGTCCTCGACCCGGTCCGCCACGCCGTTGTACACGTACACGGCGAACGTCGCCGCACACCACCCGGCCAAGCCGACCGCCACCCGCCAGATCGCGACGCCGGCGCCCCAGGAGAGCACCATCCCGGCCGAGAACCGCAGCAGGAAGATCAGCTGGACGATCGGCCGCGCCTCGACCCAGCACAGCCGCACCCGTTCCGCAGTGACTCTCATCGCCCACATCCCCTTCACGGGCAACGGCTGCGACGCCGGCCCCGGACGGGGCCCCACGCTTGCCCTGCGGTTCACAGTATGAAGGACCATACGGCCCAGTCCAGGGCGGCGACCGGAAGGAGCACGGCCGACTACAACTTTCCATCGCCCGTGCTGAACCCTCAGATCGCCGGGGCATGACCATCAATGCAGATGTCTTGCCCGCGGCCGGGCGGCGCGGGTTTGCTGATCGACAAGAGGCACGAGACGAGAAGGCACGACCGAGATGGCGGAGGGTATCATGGAACGTTCTGACGTGGTCCGACGATACAGCCCATTCACACCTGTCGAGCTCCCTGACCGCACCTGGCCGGACCGCAGCCCGGACCGCGCGCCGCGCTGGCTGTCGACCGACCTGCGCGACGGCAACCAGGCACTGGCCGTCCCGATGAGCCCGCAGCGCAAGCTGGCCCTGTTCGAGCAGCTGGTCGCCATGGGCTATCGGGAGATCGAGATCGGCTACCCGGTGGCCAGCAAGGACGAGTACGACTTCGTCCGCCTGCTGATCGAGGAGGACCGGATCCCGGACGACGTGCGGATCTCCGTCCTGGTCCAGGCCCGCGAGGATCTGATCCGGCGCACCGCCGAGTCCCTGCACGGCGCCCGCAACGCGACCATCCACGTCTACAACGCGACCTGCCCGCAGTTCCGCAGCCTGGTCTTCGGCATGACCCGCGACCAGTGCAAGGCGCTCGCGGTCGAGGGCACCCGGCTGATGATGAAGTACGCCGAGAAGGAGCTCGCCGACTGCAACGTGGGCTACCAGTACTCCCCGGAGCTGTTCAACGAGACCGAACTCGACTTCTCGCTCGAGGTGTGCGAGGCGGTCATGGACCTGTGGGAGCCGGGCCCCGGCCGGGAGCTGGTGCTCAACTTCCCGGCGACCGTGGAACGAGCCCGGCCGAACGTCTTCGCCGACCAGATCGAGTGGCTGGACCGCAACCTGTCGCACCGCGAGGACGTGTGCCTGTCGATCCACCCGCACAACGACCGCGGCACCGGGATAGCGTCGGCCGAACTGGCCCTGCTGGCCGGCGCCCAGCGGGTCGAGGGCTGCCTATTCAGCGGCGGCGAGCGGGCCGGCAACGTCTGCCTGGTCACGCTGGGGCTCAACTACCTGACCCAGGGCATCGACCCGGAGATCGACTTCTCGGACATCGAGGGGATCCGCCGCACGGTCGAGGAGTGCACCGGGATGAAGGTGCCCGAGCGTTTCCCGTACGCGGGCGACCTGGTGTTCACCGCCTTCTCCGGCTCGCACCAGGACGCGATCAACAAGGGCTTCGCGGCCGCCCAGGCCGAGGCGCGGACAACCGGCGTGGAGGTGCGCGACCTGCCGTGGACGATCCCGTACCTGCCGATCGACCCGGAGGACATCGGCCGCAGCTACGAGGCGGTGGTCCGGATCAACAGCCACTCCGGCAAGGGCGGCATCGCGTACGTGATGAGTACCTGGCACGGCCTGAACCTGCCGCGCGGCCTGCAGATCGAGTTCGCCCGCGCCGTGCAGACCCTGGCCGACGACCACGGCGAGGAACTGACCCCGGAGAGCATCCGCCGCTGCTTCGAGCAGGAGTACCTGCGCCCGACCGACCCGGCCGCGATCTACGATGCGCTGGAAGCCCTGGCCACGGTGACGCTCTATGTCGGCGGCGCCGGAAGCAACGCGGAGAAGGAAGCCCTGGCGACGCTGACCGAGACGTTCGCGCCCTGGGACGTCGACGTGCGGGACGTGCACATGGTCGGCGACCAGCAGGAAGCGGTGGGCCAGCACAACTCGGTCAAGATCTACGCCGAGTGCACGTTCAACGGGCCCAACGGCGCGGGCGCACTCGGCGGCCTGGGCGCACTGGGCACACTGGGCGCGATCGGCACCCTGGCCAATCTGGGCACCCTGGGCGAGTCCGACGAGCGCGGCAACCGCAAGATCTGGGGCGCCGCCATCGGCGTCGACCTGCGCAGCCTGGCCCTGGAAGCGGTCCGGGTGGCCGCCGCCAGGTCCGGCATCCTCACCCCCCGCCTGGACCGCCGCCCCGACGCCACCAAGACCGTCCTGACCACCGCCCCCGACTGGTCCGCCCCGCGCGTCCTGGACACCGACTCTGCAGTCTGAGCATTCTGAACTTCTGAGCCCCACCGACGCTAACCCCTCGCCCCTCGCCGACCACCCGCCACCGAGGGCCGCACCCCCGCAACACAGCTAGGCCGCATCTTCCCCGGCCTGGCTGCGTCGCGGGATTGCGGCCCTCAAGGCTGTGCGCCCAACCCCGCCCACTCACTCACTCGGCGACGAACGTAGACCCCTGCCACTCGAACACCCGAAGCTCCCACCCGCCCTGGGACACGATCTCCCCGGTCGGCCGGAAGTGCTCGTGACAGTTCCCCATGGAAAGCTTCACCGTGGCCTCAGGATCCAGCACGTGAAGCACCTTCTGCTCATCGGCGAAGCGGATCGCAGGACCACCCCGCAGAATAACGTTCGGCTTGCCAGTAGACATACACCATCACCTTCCATAACTTCGGCATGTAACATGACACCCCTGATAGCAGATATCTTGTTCATGCTGCGGCCTCAGTGCGAGTGTAAGATCCACGCCCAAACCCGGTAACCCGTATCACCCCCCAGACGCCCAGACCACGACGTTTGCCCCCACGCCGACCGAGGGACGGCGCCCCGCCCGAGCCGCGCTCATAGCCGGGACCGAGGTTTCGGGCTTCTCCTCGGCGGGGCAGACGCAGGACAACCAGGGTTCTGAGAAGGCTGCAAGCGGCGAGCACCCATCGAACCCACAACGCAAAAACCCGCTGCTCGCGGCCTTCTCAGGTTCCTGGTAAACCTGGGCCGCCCCGCCGAGGAGAAGTCCGAAACCCCCCACCGACCCACCTCCCCACCGCACCAGGCAACGACCCGAAAGCCCCCTCTCCTTGGAGGGCCCGCCGAAGGCCGCTTGAAACCGCGCCCCCACCAGACCCACCACCGCCCACCCAACCCGACCCCCCGCCCAACTCACGCGGCCGCCGCCACCCTCAATGCCGATGCTCAGCATCAGGCTGACGAGGATCCGCAGGATGCTCGAACCCAGCCTCTAGCCGCACCACCTGCGCAAGCCGAAAATCAAGCCACCGGCCAAACTCCCGCTCACGCACAGCCCGGACAAGCTGCTCTTCAATCACCACCCTCTCCTCCGCATACGACCCCACATGCCGATCCCGATTCCGCTCGTAATAACCCCGAACCTGCTCCTCCTCCACCCCAACCCCCGCCACAACACAACGCCGCAACGCACGCGCCACCGGATTCGCCGCAAGCACCGCAGCCGTCACCCCACCCGCACGCAACGCCTCGGCAAGCGTCACCACGCCCGGCCCACCATCGCAGGGCTCACACACAACCCCACGTTCGGCCGCCTCCTGAGCCACGAGTTCCTCAACCGTGAGCACCTGCACCACCCAACGCCGCAAGTTCCGACCCTGCGGAGTATCCGAAGGCGGCAACCGAGAAGCCAACGGCCCAGCCCGCAACCCGGCAAGCCGCCGATCAACCTCACCAACCAAAATCGGCCGCTCCCCAACCCAAGCCGCAACCCCCACCTGGCCCACCGCACTCACCGAGACACCTCAACCGACACAACCTCGGTGTAATACAACCGCCCACCATGAGCGACCTTAACCACAGCCCACCACCGCCCAGCCCGCACAGAATGCGGCACCCGAACCGGAAACGACAACCGCGCCCGCCCCCGAGCAGGCACCTCAACGCCACTGTTCCACTCAGGAAACAGCTCCCAGGTATGCCACGGACTAACCAACTGCGCCTGAACCGGCACATCACTCGCCGCGTCATTCTCCAACTCGACAACCAACTCCGCGCACTGCCCGGGCCGCAGGCTCAGCGAACCGCCAACCACCCGAGCGGTAACGGTCTCGGCCTGATCCGTCCCGACAAGCAGCCGAGCAACGTCCTCATACTCCGTCCCATCCCGCGCGGTCCGGGCACGCAACCAGTACACCCCCGGCTCCACCGCCACAGGCGGCGCAACCCGAACCCTGAACTCCGCATGCCCACGAGGCTCAATCAGATAATCCAGTTCACCCGGCTCAACCCGCCACCCCTCCGGGCCGTGCAGCGTAACAGTACCCTTCATCTGCTCCGCAACCAGATCCCCGGCCACGGTAACAGCCAACTCAACCTCCCCGACCTCCCCGCCAACCGCCACAACAGTCGGCGAAAGATGCACGGCGACAGGCATGTTCCCCATCGGCGCAGGCCCAGTGTTATGCAGCCAATACCGGGTGTACACAGGCTGGAACGGCTCAACACACAACGCACCCGCCCTACCACCACCCGACCCAACGTCCACCGCCGGCAGCTCCACCAAAGCCTGCCGAATACCAGCGCCGTCCAAGTCAATACGCACACTCGAACCCTGCGTAACCAACGCCTCCCCACCAGCCCGCTCAATCAGATCAGCCGCATGAGCAGCAACCGGCTCAGCCCACAATCCCAACTCGGCCGTCACCGCCGAACCAGTCGCCTGATACACCCGCGCAGTGACCCGGCCAGGACTCGAATCCGGAGTCAACCCGTTCGCATGCGGGTTCCCACCAGCCTTGAGCGCGGCAAGAACGACATCCCCCGCCGGCTCAAGCGTGACATACCCCCGCGACCCGACCGGCCCCTCCCCGACCGCAGCCAGCAGCGGATGGTTCACGTCATGCCCCCGAGTCACCAACCGCGCCGCCCGCCAGTCACCGGCCCCGGTCACCAACGCATAGTCGAAACTGTGACTCCAGTGCTGCTGCTGGAAATTCGACCCATCCGGAGCAGTACGCCGCGGCGGATCGATCCACACCCCAGAAGGCCACCCAGTACACGACCGCAGCAGCGACAGATGCAGCGCCCCACTCCCATCCACCGCAAACCCGGGCGTACCCCGATTGACCATACCGACCGTAAAGTCATCGAGCCCTGCTTCACCCGCCGCCGCAACCACAGCCAGATCCCCAGCCTGCCGCACCGTGACCACAGCATCCTCAAGATCCGCCACAAGCGCAGCCACCGCCCCCACGCCCACCGCGCCACCACCATCGCCACCAGACCCACCATCAGCCAGAATCAACACCGGCAACGCATCAACACCCGTCAAATCAGCCCCAGGCACCCACACCTCACCCAACGGCCGCCCAGCCGGAACCCACACCCGCGCCGACCCGCCCGCAGCCAACTGCCGCTCCAACTCAGCCCGATACTCCCCCGGCGCGCCCGCCAAAACCTGCGCCGTGAACGGATTCAGCTCCGGCCCGCCGAGCGCAATCCGCACATCCGGCAGATTGGAGTCCACCGCAAGCCGCCCATACCGCGCCCCGGTCCCGGTCGAACACGTAGCAGTCACCCCCTGCCGCACCAGCGCCACCGACAACTCACGAGCCGAATCCCCAGCCGCAGCAACACCATCCGCAGCAACAATCTCAGCAATCCCCAGAGCCCGCACGGCCCCGACCCGCCCATCGAGATCCTCCACCACGACCCGAGCAGTAGAGGACAGCGCAAACCAGTGGTTGGCCGGGTTGTCCAACGTCCACGGATTGCTCGCACTATCCACGTCGATCAGCCCGAACCCACGTCCCACAACCGCATCCGCAACCTCGCTGACCGGCAACGCACCGGGAATCGCGACCGGCCACCGCACCCGAAGCAGCTGATCCTTCCCCTCGAACTCATCCACATGCGTCGTCGCATCAACCCGGTCCAGCCCATGCCACAGCGTGAGTTCCTGGGTATGCCGAACCGGCCCGATCCGCCCGGTGACGGTGATCCGCCACCCGATCGCGCACTCACTGACCGCCACCGACTCCGCAGCCGCCCCCGCCGAACCGTCCACCCGACCGTCCGGCACAAGATGCCAGGGCCCTTCGTTCCACTTCGGATGCGCCGGATACTCCTCATACACCAGCAGTTCGTTCCCAACCCGCCCATCCTGGAGCACCTGCCGCGCCGCGTCCTTGTCGAAGAACTCAGACACACACCCACCGCGCGCAGGATCAACCACGATCCGATGGTGCTCGTTCTCGATGACGTTCCCGGAACGCGCAGACCACCCGATCTCAGTAGCCTCCGAAGTCCCCGTCACCCGCCAGGTACGATGCCCGATCGCAGGCACATCGACCCCCAAGAACACCACATCAACCGACGCCAACCCGCCGCTCCCCCCATCACCGCTCTCATGCCAAGCCGGATGCTCCAACAACACCGGAACCGAAGCCCCCGCGTCATCGAACACCGCAACACCCTCGATCCCCACACTCCCCGGAACACCGAACTCCACCCGCGCCCGAACCAAGTCGGTCCGCGGCCAAGACGAGGGGTTGAACACCGTCACATACCTGGACTCGGATTCAGCCCCATCCCCACCGCGCCATTCGCCCGCGCCGCTTTCCTCCGAATCACCGGCCAAACTACTGAGCGCCCGATCCAACACCCCCCGCGCCAAATCATGAGCCTCCCGCCACCCGGTAAGCAGGTCAAGATAGACCTGATCCGACTCAGACCCGGTAATCGCGTCATGGTGCGCACCATAAAGCAGCTGACGCCAAGCCTTATCCAGAGCCGCATACGGATACGGCGCCCCCGACCCGGAATTCGCCGCAATTGTCGCAAACTTCTCCGCGTCGATCAGCAACGCCTCGGCATGCCGATGCGCCTGCTTCGTATCAATGAACGAAACATCCTTACCCGTATAAACAGGGTTCATATCCCGAGTCTGCGCCACAGCAGAGCGCCCCTCGGCAGCCAACTGCGCCCGCACCGCCGCGAAGAACTCCCGCGGCAACGCACACACGAACCGTGGCCACACATACCGCTCAGCCCAGTCCCGATGAATATCCGTAACCCACTTGGCCGGCGGAGTGTAGTCGGTACCCACCGGCAGCAGCACGTTGCGAGTCGCCGCAACCTTCTTCATCAACAGGAACAACTCATACACAGCACTCTCCGCCGACGCCAGATCCGGCGCAGAGTCGATCCGCCAACCCGCCGAGTAGTGCGCAGGCATGTAGTGCGTCAAAACCCCATGCCCAGACGGCGAAACCCACTCGAACTCCGACGAGAACTGCATGGTCGACGGATCGCCCCACCCCTCCTCCCGCGGCTCATGCGTCCACAACATCGGCCCCCACTGATGAAACGGCCCACGCGCCCAAGACGACGAGTCCAGCCCCGCATCCGCAACCAACCCAGGAAACTGCGGATCATGCCCGAACACATCCAACTGCCAGGCAGTACGCGGGTCGCCGCCGATCACGTCGCCCTGAAACCCGACCCCGTACACAAGATTGCGGATGGTGGCCTCGGCACTGGTGAGATTGGTACTCGGCTCGTTGTACGTACCGCCCATCAACTCCAACCGGCCCTCAGCCAACAGTCTACTGATATACGCGCGATCCCCAGGATGCGCGTCCCAGTAAGGCTTGAGGTAATCCAGCTCAGCAAGCACGAACTTGTACTCCGGCTCCCGCCGAGCCGTCTCCAGATGCAACGCGATCAGGTCGAACCCGGTCTGCTGAACATCACCCCGATACTCCTGCGCCGAACCCTCGATCGAGTCCCAGGTTGTGGTGTACGCCGCCTGCGTGTTCCACCACACCGGGTCGTAGTGGAAGTGCGACACCATCCACACGGTCCACCCCGGCTCCGCGACCGTGAGCACACCGTCCGCCTGCACGCGATCGCCGCCCGACGCCTCAACCGTGACCGTGATCGGGATCTCCTGGCCCGCCAAGGCATTTTCCACAGTCACACCCACCTCCACCGGCCACCCGCCCCCGCCCACCTCGCCGAGCACCTCGCTACGGGCCTCACCGCTCACCCCCGCCCCGGCCACCCGAACCAGCAGTTCCCCGGCCGGAGCATCCACCTCAACCCGCACCACCTGCCGCGGCTCCTGCTCGCTCCCGATGAACAGATCGGTCGAAACGACCAGCGCGATACGCATCGATCCAGACTCCTAGCTGACTCGTACCCTGATTGCCTGACTGCCTGACCGCCTGACCGCCTGACCGCCGATCAGCCCTTGACCGCACCGGTGAGGTTGAACGCCCCACCCAGGAACTTCGACAACACGCCGTAGAGCATGACCACAGGCGCGGTGTAAATGATCGAGAACGCGGCCAGCTGCCCATAGGCGACCTGCCCGTACTGCGAGAAGAAGGTATAGATCGTCACCGAAGCCGGCTGCTTCTCCGGGCTGAGCAACAGGATGAACGGGATGAAGAAGTTCCCCCACTGCATCACGAAGGTGAAGATGAACACCACCACGATCCCGGGCGCCATCAACGGCAACACGATCCGCCAGAGCGACTGGAACCAGTTCGCCCCGTCCGTCCACGCTGCCTCCTCCAGGGAGACCGGCACGCCGTCCATGAAATTCTTCGTCATCCAGATCGCGAACGGCAGCGAACTGGCCGCCATGAACAGGATGGTCGCCGGAATCGAGTCGGTCAGATTGAACCGGGCGTACAGCGAATAGACCGGCACCATCACCGCGGTGATCGGCAGACCGGTCGCGAACAGGATCGTGTACAGGAACGACTTACGGAACCGCAAATGGAACCGAGACAACGGATACGCAGCCAGAGCCGCCGCCGCAACCGTCAGCAACGCGGTCCCCCCGGACAGAATCAGGGAGTTGAGCATAGGCCGGAACACGGTGTCCACGGTCAGCACCGCACTGAAGTTCGCCAGAGTGAAGTGCCAAGTCGGAGCGGCCGACAAACCCGAGCCGGTCTCCACCGACGACAGGATCAGCCAGGCGAAAGGCAGCAGAAAGACCACGAACAACAGCAGCAGCGCAAGATTCGAGGCCAACGCCGCCGGCCCGCGCGTAGGCGAGGTGATCCCGGCAGCCGGACTCGGCCCCCGCCCCACCCACCGACCACGCCGCCCGGCAGCGGCCTTACCGCCGGCGCTACCAGCACCAGCACCGATCGACCCGACTCCCGCAGCAGCATCCGCGGCGCTCATACATCCTCCAGTTTGATCAGCCGCAGATAAATCAGCGAGAACAAAGCCCCAAGCACCAGCAACACCAAGGCCATCGCCGTGCCATACCCAAGCTGGTAGAACTGAAATGCCTGCTCGTACATGTACAAAGGCGTGGTCTCACTCGCATTGCCGGGCCCGCCGCCCGTCATCACATAGATCAACCCGAAACTGGCCAACGTCTGCAGCGTGATCAACATCAGATTGCTGACAATGGCCCGCCGGATCAGCGGCAGGGTGACGTAACGCAGCCGAGCCCGCCCCGAAGCGCCGTCGACGGCGGCGGCCTCCAGCAACTCCGGCGGCACGTCCGACAGCGCCGCCGAATACACGAGCATCGAGAAAGCCGTACCCCGCCACGTGTTGGCAAGAATCACCGCAATCATCGGCGCACTGTAGAGCCAGTCCTGCGACAGCCCGAAGTGCCCGATCAGGGAGTTGAGCGTCCCGGTCTTGTACAAGAACGCATACCAGGCGAACCCGGCCACCAATTCCGGCACCACCCACGCGCCGACCACCAACCCGGTGATCGACGTACGCACCACCCGCCGACGCCCGCGCAGCAACAACGCGAGCAGCAGCCCGAGACAGTTCTGCCCGATCACCGCAGACCCGACCACGAACAACACAGTCAACTCAAGCGACTTGATGAACGCCGGATCGGCGAACATCCGCCGGAAGTTCGCAAGCCCGGTGAAGTGCACCGTAGCCGAACCGGACAGCGCCATATCAGTGAACGCCGTATACACGCTCCACAACAACGGCCCGGCAAAGAAGATCACCAACAGCGCCAGAGCCGGCACCAGCGGCCCCAGACGCCCGAGCAGTCGGCGGCCGCGGCGCGGGCCGCGCGCACCCCCGGAAGGGATGCGCGCAGCCTGCCGCGGCGACTGGGTCGCCACTGTCATGAGCCCGAACCCGCGGCCACGTTGGACGGCCCGGCGATACTCGAAACCTGACTGGCCAGCCCGGACATCGCCGCCGAGGGCGAGGACTGCCCCGTCATCACCGCCTCCATCGCCACCTGGATCTGGTCCGAGATCTGCGGATACACCGGGTAGGCGGGCCGGAAGTGAGTCACCTTGACCAGGTTCGTGAAGAACCCGAGAGTCGGATTCGCCGCCAGGTACTTGGGATCCGAGGCCACGTCCGCCCGCTCGGCGATCTGACTGGCGATGATGTCGTAGTTCAGCGAGTTGTCCTTGTTCTCGGCCAGCGAGACGAAGTCGAACGCAGCCTGCTTATTCGACGAGTGCGATCCGACCGACAGCACCCAGCCGCCGGACATGCTCGTGGTCCCGGAGCCCTGGCCGTCCTGGGTGGGCATCGCGGCCACGCCCATCGTGGTGGACCAGGCCGGCCACGGCTTGGCCCCGCCGGTGATCCAGTTGCCGGTCACCCAGGAGCCGTCCAGGTCGATGGCCAGCTTGCCGTTGGGAATCAGGTCGGTGGCCACCGTGCTGCCGAAGTTCGGGTTCAGCGCGTCCTGCACGTCCGGCGCCAGACCGGTGCTGTAGATCGTGTTGATGAACCCGAGCGAGTCCAGCATCCCGGTCGAGGACGGCGTCCACTTCTTCGTGCTCGTGTCGTACAACTGGTTGCCGGTGCCGTAGAGCAGCATCTCAAGGCCCTGCATGGTCGCGCCCTCGCCGGCGCCCTTGCCGGAGTAGACGTTGAGCGGCGTCACCCCGGGCAGCTTGGCCTTGATCGTCCGGGCCGCGGCCAGCACGTCGTCCCAGCTCTTGGGCTGCCACGGAACCGAAAGCCCGGCCTGCTTGAACAGGTCCTTGTTGTAGTAAAGCGCGCGGGTATCAGTGCCCATAGGCACGCCGTACGTCTTGCCGTCCGAGCCGACCGCCGCGCTCTTGGCCGCCGTGGAGAACTGGCTCCAGTCGCTCCAGCTGGACAGGTAGGAGTCGAGCGGCGCGAGGTACCCGGCCTGGATGTCCGAGTTGACCAGGAAGGTGTCCTCGTACATGACGTCCGGCGCGGTCGACGCCGAGCGGTTCATCAGGGTCAGCTTGGTGTAGTAGTCGTTCTCCGAGGCCTGGATCGGCTCCAGCTTGACCGTGTAGCCCGGGTGCGCCTTCTCGTACTGGGTCTTGACCAGCTGCATCTGGGTGTTGAGCTGGGTGAAGTCGCCGAATTCCTGATAGGCCACGGTGATGGTCTTCGAACCGGCCGAAGATCCGGAACTGGAGCAGCCGGCCAGGACGCCCGTTCCGAGTATCAGCGCGGCCGCGGCGGCCACGACTCTGGTTCTTGCCTGCATGGAGAACTCCTCGCTACCCGAGAGGGCACTGAAGGTTGTTCTGACGGTTGGAGCGTGAACGTAACTCCATTTGATTTACATAGTCAATACGTCCGGGCAATATTGCAGCAACCGCACCAAGCCGAGGAGCCAACCCCAGACACAGCCCACGATATCCGGACAAACAGCCTGAGAATGTGCTTCACTCGACCGGGATCGCCGGCCCGGAGGTCCCTGTCCGACCCGCACTTTCCGTGATAAATCTATTTGACATACATCGAACGCCGGAGCTGGCCGGAGATGTAGCCTCGGGACCACCGGTCCGTCGAGGGGTCAGGGTCAGGAGACAGCAATGCGCCCACAGGTGGGAACCAACCTGCCGAAAGTCGGCAACTACAACCAGAACGTGGTTCTGGACACGATCCGCTCGCTGGGCGCGACCAGCCGGGTCGAGCTCGCCGACCGCACCGGGCTGACCGCGCAGACGATCTCCGTCATCGTCCGCCGCCTGCTGTCCGACGGACTGGTCCGCGAGGACGGCGCCCAGCCCTCGGCCGGCCCGACCGGCGGCGGCAAGCCGCGCACCACGCTGCGGGTCGAGCCGTCGGCCGGCTACGCCGTGGGCATCCACTTCGACCCCGGCCGCATCTCGGCCGTGCTGGTGGACCTGTCCGGCCGGATCATCACCACCGCCAAGTACGACATACACGACTCGCTCCAGCCCGAAGACGCCGCGGCCCTGATGGGCAAGGCCGCCCGCAAGGTGATCCGGGACGGCCGGATCCCGGCCAAACGGGTGCTCGGCGTCGGCCTGGCCTGCCCCGGCCCGATCGACCAGGACCTGGGCCTGGTCCTGTTCCCGCCGCGGTTGACCGGCTGGGGCCGGGTGCCGCTGGAGAGCCTGCTGCACGAGAGCACCGGCTACCCGGTGACCATCGACAACGACGCCACCGCCGCCGCCATCGGCGAACGCTGGTCCGGCCTGGCCAGGGACATCGGCGGCTTCGCGTACATCTACATGGGCACCGGCATCGGCGGCGGCCTGTACCTGAACAACCAGGTCTACCGCGGCTCCTTCCGCAACGCCGCCGAGATCGGCCACATCACGGTCGTCCCGGACGGCCCGGAGTGCTACTGCGGCAACCACGGCTGCCTGGAGGCGGTGGCGTGCCCCGCGGCCATGGTCGCCGAGGCGCACGAACTGCTGACGGCCGGCGGCGAGAGCACCCTGGCGAAGGCGTTCCGGCGCGACCCCGCCCTGGTCGACCACACCGCCCTGTGCGCCGCCGCCGACGAGGGCGATCCGCTGGCCCGCACGGTGGTCGACCGGGTCGCCGGCCAGCTGGCCGACGTCGCCGTGGGCATCGCGAACATGCTCGACATCGAACTCATCGTGCTCGGCGGCCCCGCCCTGGGCCCGGTCGGCGAGGTCTACCGGGCCGCCGTGGCCGAGGCGCTCGAAAGCCGCCCGATCGCCCGCCGGATCCACCAGACCCAGGTCAGCCTCTCCCCCGCCGCCCGCGACGCCGGGGCCGTGGGCGCGGCGTCGCTGGTCTTCCACCGCGCCTTCGCGCCCCAACTGGCCGTACTGCTCAGCCGCTGACGTGTCCTGACCCACCGACGAGAGGAACCACCGTGACCGACGCCGCCCCGTCCGCCCCGTCCGCCCTGGCGATCGACATCGGGGGAACGAAGCTGGCCGCCGCGCTGGTAGGCCCGGACGGAACGGTCCGCCGCCGGGCCGAGACGCCGACCCCCGCCGTCCCCGCGGGCCAGGGCGCGGCGGTCGCCGAGGCGCTGCTCGGCCTGGCCGCGCAGGTGGTCGGCACGGAACGCCCGGTGGCCGTCGGCGTGGCCTGCGCCGGACCGCTGGACCTGACCGCGGGCACCGCCAGCCCGGTGAACATCCCGGCCTGGCACGGATTCCCGCTGCGCGACACCATGCACGAGGCCTTCCCCGGCGCGACCTGCGTCCTGGTCGGGGACGCGATCGCCGCGGCGGTCGGCGAACACTGGCGCGGAGCCGGCCAGGACGCCCGCTCCCTGCTCGGCATCGTCGTGTCCACCGGCATCGGCGGCGGCTTCGTCCTGGGCGGCCGCGCCTTCGCCGGCCCGACCGGCAACGCCGGGCACATCGGCCACGTCACCACCGACCTGGACGCCGTCCGCTGCGCCTGCGGAGGCACCGGCTGCGTGGAGGCCCTGGCCAGCGGCCCGTCCATGGTCCGCTGGGCGGTCGGCCGGGGCTGGCGGTCCGACCGGCCGGCGGCCGGCCAGGACGCCAAGGCCCTGGCCGAGGACGCCCAGGCCGGCCACGCACTCGCCCTGGCCGCCTTCGACCGCGCCGCCGACGCCCTGGCCTGCGGCATCATGAGCGCGGCGGCCCTGGTGGACCTCGATCTGGTGGTGGTCGGCGGCGGAGTGGCCGCGGCCGGCCCGATCCTGTTCGACCCGCTGCGCGCCCACCTCAAGCGCCGCGCGAGCCTGGACTTCGTCCGCCGGGTCCGCGCCGTCCCCGGCACCCTGGGCCGCGACGCCGGCCTGATCGGCGCCGCCCGGTCCGTCCTGCTCGCGCTGGAGGCGGGCGCGGAGGGGTAGTGGTCTGGCCAGGTTTTGCCGAATTGTGGCACCCGGCGTCTTACCGTGGGACCATGTGAGCGCAGCCCAATGCCGGCGGGCGCCGACAGCGGCCAGGTCGCGGCAGCCGGCGAACGGTTAGTGGACGGTCGCCGTGCGGCCCAGACTGACGCCGGAGCCGCACCGGACCGACGCCGCCGTCCAAGCCGGAACATCGCACTCGAGGGGGACCCTTCCATGTCAGAGCCGTACGACGCCATCCCGGGCAGTGTCGATCTGGGGGGCCTGCAGTCCTCGGCAAACACCGGCGCCTACCCGTCTCCGCAGGGTCCTTACCCGCCGGTCCAGGGCTACGACCCCGGATACGCGGCGCAGCAGGGTTCTTACCCGACTGTGCAGTATCCGCAGCAGCAGTATCAGCAGCCGTACGGTCAGGCTTACGGTCAGCCGTACCCGCCGCAGGGCTATCCGCAGCAGGGCTATCCGCAGCAGTACGGGCAGCAGCCTCAGCCGCAGCCGTACCCTCAGGCGTTCGGGCAGGTGTATCCGCAGCAGTACGGGGCGCCGTACCCGCCGGTGATGGTCGCCCCGAAGTCGCCGGGGCTCGCCGTCCTCGCCTCGTTCTTCATCCCCGGCCTGGGCTCGATGATCAGCGGCCGCGGCGGCACGGGCGCGCTGATCCTCTGCCTGTACGTGGTCAGCTGGTTCCTGATCATCGTGTTCATCGGTATCTTCGGCGTGATCGGCTGCTGGATCTGGGGCATGGTGCAGGGGTATTCCGACGCCGTGGCGTGGAACCGGAGCCACGGGATCATCAGCTGACGGGGGTGGGTGGGGCCTCGGCCAGCGCTTGCTCAGGGCTCGCCCATGGACGCCAGCTGCGACCGCAGGGTATTGAGAATCTGCGCCACGGTCGTGCCGGTCTGCGCGATCTGCCCGGCGATGGACCGCACCGCGGCGGTGTCGATCGAGAAGCCGGGGCCGGCCGTCCCGTCCGAGCCGCCGGACGAGGAACCGCCGTTCGGCGGCTGTGCGCCGGCGGCCGGGGCTCCTCCTTCGGTCTCCGTCGAGTACAGCCGGTCGGCGTCCACGCCCGGCGCCGTGAACTGGCCGCCGGAATCCCCTGTGGTCACGCTCATATCCCCAACCCCGATGCTCACGCGGCCGATCGCGTCGGCCGCCCACTGAATCAGGGTTATTATGGTGGACTCGCCGGGGACGGCGCAACAAACGTTCGGATGCCGCGCAGGCCATTGACAAGGCCGTTCGAGGAATCAGGGGTCGATCAGCAGGCGTGTCCGTTCAGCGTCCACGAACCGGGTGCCGTGGGCGGGTTGTTCGCCGAGGTGGCTTGGAAGCCGAAGGTGAGGGTTCCGCCGGCCGGTACGGCGCCGTTGTAGCTCTCGTTCGCCACGGTCACCGCACCGCTGCTGCCGGCGAGGGCGCCGTTCCAGAGGTTGGTGATGGCGCTGCCGGGGGCGAGCGTCATGCCGATGAACCAGGAGGACAGCGCGGCGGCGGTGGTGACGGTGACGTCCGCGGTGTACCCGCCCGGCCAGGAGCTCTGGACCTCGAAGTTCGCAGTACACGAGGATCCTGACCCGCCGGAGCCCGGACCGCCGCCAGAGCCGCCGCCCGAACAGGTCCGGCTCCCACAACCCGCCGTCGTCCGTCGACGTGGCGATTTGTCGAGAGGTAACCCCAGGTGCGGCCCTGGTCGGTGCTCTGCCAGACCCGGATCGTCATCCGCGGGCTCGGCGCCACCGCCTGGCCGACCGCCCCGGCCCACGGCAACGTCCCGGCGGCCAACCCGCCGACCTGCTGCGGCACCTCGAAGATCGTGGTGCAGCACAGGCCGGTGGCCTCGGCGACCGGGTCGGCGACCTGCCCGATCTGGCTGAACCCGGCGCCGCCGTCCGCGCCGGCGAAGATCGCGCCGACCGGGTCGCCGGACGGAAAGCCGGTCGCGTCGGCGATCACGTGCGGTTCGCAGCACCCGCATGCTGTAGCCGGATGACGCGCGGATACATCAGATTCTGTCCGGAGAGTGCCACGACAGAACTCTGAGCAGAGACTGCAGCGACTGAGACCGTGGTATTTGCTGGAACCGTCGCAATGGCCGGGCTGCTGTCGCAACCACTGTGGCCCCGGCGGCCAACGCCGCGCACCACCCCAACACCCGATATCTCATGGCTCGTTCCTCCAGATCTCCCGCGGCGAGTCCGGTCGGCGCGCGTCGAGCCGCTCTGTCCGCCGCCTGCGCAGCGTCGCCAAGGCCCGTACCGGCCCAGCAGCCCGTCCGCCCGCTCTGCCTCGGCCTTCGGACGTACCAGTACTGAAATTTTCAGAAACTTTCGAGACCGAGCCGGGTGAATCCCCGCCGAGGAGAGGCCGAAGCCCTTCCGGCGCAACGGGAATCTGTCCTCAGCATCCTCGAACTCCACCACCTCGCCGTCCATCACCTCGGCCTCATCCGACCACTGCGCCCAAGACTCCGTCTCCTCCTCCATCCCCGGCCACGATCCCGAGGCCGGGCCGTCCGCTGGCGGGCCCGGGCGATGTTCCTGAGCACCGCAGGAGTCTGCGAATTTATCGCCCTGTCCAGAAGGTCGAGAACCTGCTGCCCGCGTCCCGCCGCCACCGGATCCGGTCCGTCTAAGGCCTCTGCCGCCATGCCGGGAACTCCTTAAGATCGTCACGTCGCCCCCGAGTCTTGCACCCGGCCCCGGCCGAGCGGGCACGATGGTCGACACTGCGCCAAACTGCGATCGTTTGCGTTGTTTTATGTTCGTTTTCCTTGACAACTGGGCAACGGGCGTGTTCACTGAAGATCGATCGCGGTGCATTCGCCGCCGGTATCAGAGCAGTGTTCTTGCTCGGTGCGGCGCGGGCCCGCGGTAAGGCGTGATGGAAGCCCGTATCCGGCCAGGCCCCGGCTCGCGGGTGAGGCCAAGGGCACCGGCCGCGGCACCCGGCACTCAGGCAGCCGGGCACCTCGGCCCTGCCTCCGATTCCCCTACCGGCACGACGCCATGCCCTCATGCGCAGACTTCGCAGAGGGTTGACTCGGCGCGTCCATCCACACCCCCACGCAAGGAATACCCGACATGACTGTCAAGAAGTTCGCCCAGGCCGCCGTTCTGGCCGGCGCCCCCGTCCTCGCCCTGGGCTTCGCCGCCACCGCCAACGCCGCCTCGACCCCCGCGGCCCCGGGTTCGGCGCACGCCCCGAAAGCGTGCAGCCGGCAGCTGATCGGCACGGTCAGCTCGCCGGAGTACCTGGAGGCCAGCGCGCCCGCCGCCGGGAAGTACACCGTCGAGTACGACGTCACCGGCACCGCCTACTTCGACACGTACGTCAACGGCACCGAACTCGGCTATGTCGGCGGCGGGACCGGCACGTACCACACCCGGTCGTTCTCGCTCTCCGCGGGCGGCGTGCTCGTCCAGGTCGCCGGACCGGAGGGCAGCGGGCAGGCGAAGGTCTACCTCGACCAGGTCTGCTAATTTTCGGCTGAGAATCTCTGAAGTTTAAGAAAGTTTCAGAACATCCGGCGGTCCCGCATCCCCAGGCGCGGGCCGCCGGGTTTCTGTTGTGCCACGTCACAGCACACGCCCGCCTCCCCAGACCCGCCCGCGCACACCAGCGCCGCACAACACCGCGTTGGCCAGGACCGGCCGCAGCACTACGTTTCCATACCACCGCCGCCCACTCGAAGGAGCCGGTCCCGATGCACCCGCCCCGACCGATGCGCCCCATGCACCGCGCCGCCCGCAGCGCGAGACGTTTCGGCGCCGTCCTGTGCTGCGTCGCCGCCGGCCTGATCCCGGCCGCGCTCGCCGCACCCGCCGCCCAGGCGGTGACCGACTCCGAAGTCATCACCGTCGACACCGGCCAGCAGTCCGGCGCCCTGACCAAAGCCGGGCTCGGCACGCTCTTCGGGGTGGCGACCTACCCGCGGGGCTGCTTGCGGGCACCGGCGTCACCATGGACGCCCGGTTCAACGACCTGGTACCCGGCTTCCCCTACCAGTGGCAGAACCTGGCCACCTGGCAGAGCCAGATCGCCACCGCGATGAGCCAGGTCGAGACGGACAAGGCCGAGATCTACGCCATCGCTCCGTTCAACGAGCCGGACAACAAGTTCCAGGGCGCCTTCATGACCGACCCCGCGTTGCAGGGCTCCACCTACGACGCCCGGGTGAACTACCTGTGGACCGTCACGGTGCGCCAGATCCGGGCCGTCGACGCGTCCATCCCGGTGATCGGGCCCAACTACGAGTTCTACACTCCCTGGTCCGATGCCGGCGACCAGACCCGGATGCAGAACTTCTTGCAGAACGCCATCGCCACCGGCACCACGCCGACCATCATCGGCTGGCACAGCCTCGGCCCGAGCCCCGGCGACGTTCCGGCCGCGCTGACCGGCTACTACCGGCCGCTCGAACAGCAGCCGAACGTCCCCGGGGCCCCGCTGCCGGTCGACGTGGAGGAATACGGGCCGGGCACCGACGACTTCGAGGGCGTGCCCGGGTCGATGGTGAAGTTCTGGGTCGAGTTCGAACGCTACGGAGTCTCGCACGCCGACATGGGCATCTACACCAACCCCGGCCCGCTCGGCAACAGTCTGCGACGTACCTTCGGCGGCGCGCTGGAACCCGACGGCGGCTGGTACATGATGAACTGGTACAAGCAGATGCAGGGCCAACGCATCTTCGTCAGCCGCTGGGACACCCGGCACTATCAGGCCACTGGTGGCCTCGCCTCCTGGGATCCGGCTGGCAAGTCCGTGACGGTCCTGGTCGGCGGTGAGGACACCGACGTCGGTGTCAATGTCCTGGGTCTGGCCGCGCGCGGGCTCGGACCGAACGTGCGCGTCCAACTCGACTACACCGCATGGACCACGGACCCGAACGCCACCAACGCGAACGTGCAGGACGGCGGCGACCCGGAGACCGGCACCTTCAACCTCTGCGACAAGACCATGCCGCTGGACTCCTCGGGCAACCTGACCGTCCCGATCAACCGGATGGAAGGCTACAACGGCTACCGCATCGTGATCTCCCCGGCCGGCCCCACGGGCTCGTACCCGACAAAGTACGAGGCCGAATACGCCACCGTCACGGACGCGAACCTCTCAGTCTTCGACTACGACTCGCTGCCGGACTGCGTGGGCGGCATCAACAACGCCGACAGCTCGGTCAACTTCGCGATCGACGCCCCGGCCGCCGGAAACTACACCCTGACGTGAGCTGACCCGCGGCGGCAGGCCGACACCCGTCGACGCGGGTATCAGTTGACGCTGATACTGGCCTCGGCAAGCCGCCCGAGGGCCGGGATGGCGGCCAGGATGACCTCCCGGTCCTCATCCGGCAGGTCGGCCATGAGTTCGTCGAGGAAGCCGGCTTCCTGGCGGCCGAAGTCGTGCAGCGCGTCGCGGCCCTGGTCGGTCAGGCTCACCCGGATCGCCCGGCCGTCCGAGTCGTCTCTGATCCGCTGGACGAGGCCGGTGGTCTCCAGTCCGCTGACCACCGTGGTGGCGGTCGGCTGGGAGCACTGGACGCGTTGGGCCAGTTCGCCGATCCGGACCGGCCCGACGCCGATCAGGTGGCTGAGCACGAGCAGCTGGGTGAAGTTCAGCGAGCTGGCCGGGAGCACGGCGCGCATGCCCCGGACCAGCCGGTGAACGGCCAGCATCAGCTCGAGCGCCGGCCGGCCGGCCGTGTCCGGAGCCGGATCGTTGCCCGATATCTGAACATCCGCCGCATCGACTGCCAACCCGTCCGTAGGTTCCCTCGTCGTCACCACTGGCTCCCCTCCGCCCAAGCCGGAAGGGTCCGGCCGTGTGGTTCAGGAGGTTCGCACCTCGGGGCGGTAGATGTCCAGCCAGGCAGCCAGATCCAGGCACCGTTCGAGGCTGTGCCGGGACATCGTGTCGATCGCCGACGGATCGGCCTGCACCAGGGCCCTGAGCCACTCGCGGTTGACCACGTCGAAGATCGGGCTGTCCGCCGCGGTGAGCAGCTCCTGCGCCTGCAGCTGCAACATGGACGGGTACTTCGGGTCCTGAGTCGACGGGTACGGGCTCTTCACCCGCTCGACCACCGACTGCGGCAGCACATCCCGGGTCGCTCCGCGCAGCAGGCTCTTCTCCCGGCCGTCGTAGGTCTTGAGCGACCACGGCGTGTTGTACACGTACTCGACCAGCCGGTGGTCGCAGAACGGCACCCGGACCTCCAGCCCGACCGCCATGCTCATCCGGTCCTTGCGGTCCAGCAGCATCCGGACGAACCGGGTCAGGTGCAGGTAGCAGATCACGCGCATCCGCCGCTCGTGCTCGCTCTCGCCCGGCAGCGTGGCGACCTCCGCGACGGCGCTCGCGTACCGGTCGTTGAGGTAGCCGACCGTGTCCAGCTTCTCGGCCAGGCCCGGGTTCAGCAGCTGCGGGGCGCTCAGGCCCGGCCGGTCCAGGCTCATCGCGGCCAGCCAGGGGAAGCTGTCGGACTGCTGCACCTCGGGCAGGTGGAACCAGCGGTAGCCGCCGAACACCTCGTCGGCGGACTCGCCGGACAGCGCGACCGTGGACTGCTCCCGGATCGCCTTGAACAGCAGGTACAGCGAGGCGTCCATGTCGCCGCGGCCGGCCGGGAGGTCGTTGGCGCGCACCACGGTCCGGCGCACGGCCGGGTCCGACAGCTCGTCGGAGTTCAGCACCACGTCCTGGTGCTGGGAGTGCACGTGCTCGGCGACGTCGTGCACGAACGGGCTGTCGTTGGTCGGCCGCAGCTCGTCGGCGGTGAAGTTCTCCGCCTGGCCGACGAAGTCGACCGCGAAGCTGCGCACCGTCTCGCCGCGTTCGCCCAGCTGCTTGGCGGCCAACGCGGTCAGCGCGCTGGAGTCCAGGCCGCCGGAGAGCAGCACGCAGCGCGGCACGTCCGCGACCAGCTGACGGGCGACGATGTCGTCGAGCAGCTCACGGACGTGCGTGACAGTGGTCTGCTGGTCGTCGGTGTGCTCCCTGGTCTCCAGCCGCCAGTACACCGAGGTGTGCACGCCGTTGTGGTCGACGGTGACCACGGTGCCGGGCTCGACCTCGTGCATCCCGGCCCAGACGGCGTGGCCGGGGGTCTTGGCGAACGTGAACAGTTCGCGCAGCCCGTCCAGGTCGATGGCCGCGGTGGCGAGCGGGTTGGCCAGGATGGCCTTGGGCTCGGAGCCGAACAGCACGCCGTCGGCGGTGGGGTAGAAGAAGAACGGCTTGATCCCCATCCGGTCGCGGATCATCACGAGCTTCTCGGTGCGCGAGTCCCAGATGGCGAAGGCGTACATGCCGTTGAGGCGTTCGGCCATCGCCTCGCCCCATTCGAGGTAGGCGTGCAGCACGACCTCGGTGTCGCTGGTGGTGCGGAAGGTGTGTCCGCGCCGGAGCAGCTCGCCGCGCAGCTCGGTGAAGTTGTAGGCCTCGCCGCTGTAGACCATGGCCAGGGTGCCCTGCGGGGTGTCCAGCGTCATCGGCTGGGCGCCGCCCTCGATGTCGATCACGGACAGCCGCCGGTGGCCCAGCGCGGCGTGCCGGTCCAGCCAGACGCCCCGGGCGTCCGGGCCGCGGCAGGCCATGGTCTCGGTCATCGTGTCCAGAGTGGGCCGGGCCCGGGTCAGGTCGTGATCGAAGCCCACCCAGCCGGTGATACCGCACATAGCAGTTTCCTCTTCGTGTTCGCCTCGTTACTGGCTCGTTAACAATATTCATAGCCTATGAAACGAACTTCGGCGAGCGCTCACCGCGCGCGATCGGGTGAATCCGCACGGTCGACACAGGGTTCTGCCTTGTCAGAGGGCCGTTTCGAGGCGGTGTGAGCTGGGTCACCTCGGCCGAGTGGCCTAGTGAGCAGCTGACTGCGATACCGTTGCGCCGCCGAATGCGCTGTCCGCGCTGTCCACGCTGCGTGACGCGTTCCTGCGCGCCACCGCCGACACCGAGCCCCCGCTCGCGCCGGCATCCGCCGCCGCCGAAAGACGCGATTCGCAGCCGATCCCGAGAAGGCGCCCGCTGCGCTCAGGCGGGTTGGAAGAACTCGAGCAGCTTCTGGGCGGCGTCCGGCGAGGAGAGCATGCGGTGCATCTCCTCGGACGCCCGGGCGACGGCGCTGGTACGTTCGAACATCTCCTGTTCGTATTCTGCGACGGCGGCGGGGATGTCGTCCGGGTGCGCGGCCAGGGCGAGGCCGAGCAGGGCGCCGTCGAGCAGCGCCATGTTGGCGCCCTGGCCGATCGCCGGCATCAGGTGCGCGGCGTCGCCGAGCAGCGTCACGCCCGGTGTCGACGGCCAGGTCAGGCCGATCGGGAGGGTGCTGTACGCCCGGGGCTGGATCGTGTCGTCGCAGGCTGCGATCAGGGCGGTGAACCGCGGGTCCCAGCCGGCGTGCAATTCGATCAGCCGGGCCCGGGCGGCGGCCGGGTCGTCGAACGGGATCCCGCTGGTGGCGAACCAGTCTTCGGGGGTGTTGTAGAAGCTCAGGCCGATCCGGACCCGGCCGTCGCCGTTGCGCTGGGCCGCCAGGGACCGGCCGTCGCCGAACACCCAGTAGTTGCCCCGCCCGACCATCGCCGCGAGGTCGGGGTGGGTGCGGTCGATGTCGGGGATGCCGATCTCGACCACGTTCTGACCGATGTGCGCCGGCCGGGCGTCGGTGACCAGCGGGCGGACCCGGGACTGGGCGCCGTCGGCGCCGACCAGCAGGTCATACGGCGCACTGCTGCCGTCGGCGAAGCGCAGCAGGCCGTTGTCGGCGGACTCGAACACGTGTCCCCAGCGCACCGTGTGGTCCGGGAGGGAGTCCAGCAGCAGGGTGCGCAGGTCGGTGCGGTCGACCTCGGGCCGGTCGAGCGGGGTGTCGTCGGGGGTGTCCTCTTGCAACAGCAGGGTGCCGTCCGGGGTGAGCAGACGCATGTCCTGGCCTTCGCCCCGGGCGACCGCGTAGAACTGCTCGATCAGTCCGGCTTCGCGTAAGGCACGCTGCCCGGTTTTGACGTGCAGATCGAGCATGCCGCCCTGGCCGCGTGCCTCGCGGGAGGAGTCGCGTTCGTAGACGACGGCGTCGATGCCGTTCACGTGCAGCATCCGGGCAAGCAGCAGCCCGCCCGGGCCGGCTCCCACGATGGCGATGGTCATGGCTACCCCGATTTGCTGTCTCAGCCGATGCATTGCATGTCTGACGCCACTGTAACCGGCCGGGTGATGCATCGTCGCCAGGGTGCCGCGAAGGCGCCGCGGCTGTGGGACACCAGGTCCACGTTCTAGTGTCCCGGACGTCATCGGCGCACGGACGCCACCTCCCGGCGCTCCCGTGGCGATGCGTCGCGGGCGCAGCGGAAGCCGAGGTTGCCGGTGGAGGTGTCGGGGGTGTCGCGGGTGCGGGCGGCCACTCGGTAGCGGTTGCAGTAGGACTCGTGGCACAGGTACGAGCCGCCGCGCATGACGCGGGCGGGGTCGGCGGGCGACCAGCGGTCGGCGCGCCATTCCCAGACGTTGCCGGCAACGTTGTACAGGCCGAATCCGTTGGGCGGGAAGGCGTCGACGGGTGCGGTGCCGCGCAAGCGCGCTCGACCGGCGCGTCACGATCTCGCTTCGGGTCGTATCTTGTCCTTCCAGGATGGCGGCGCCGGGTCGACACGGCTATCGGTGATGCTGCTGGCCGAGTACTCCGACACGCCGATCGACGCCGCCAGAACCGTGCAGCTCACGCTGGTGCACGACCTGGTCGAGATCTACGCGGGCGACACGTTCCTCTACGACCCCGTCGCGACCGCCGACCAACCCGAACGCGAGCAGGCGGCGGCCGACCGCTTGTTCGCCCTTCTGCCGCAGGACCAGGCAGAACACTGGCGGGGGCTGTGGGACGAGTTCGAGGCCCGGGAAACCGCCGAGGCCCGGTTCGCCAAGGCGATGGACCGGCTCCAGCCGTTGCTGCTCAACTTCAACAACAAGGGCGGCACCTGGCACACGCCGGGAGTCACGGACGCCGAGGTGCGCGGCCGCAAGGCGGTCATCGGCGACGCGTCGACCCCGCTGTGGAACTACGCGCGCCGGCTCATCGACCTGGGCGCCGAGCGCGGGTGGGTGGACCGAGCGGCCGAGGAATGAGACCGCTGATGTATCGTCGACGGGTTCTGCGACGGCCCGGCACCGACCGAGAACGGCGCAGCAATCACCGAGCAGGTGTGGTCAGGGCGACGAAGTGCCTTCCGTGGACCTGCCACTCGTCAACGGCGGTATACCCGCGCTTCTCGGCCAGCGCCGTGAGCGCGTCGGGGCCGAGGCGGGCCCAGGGCATCGAGGCGCCGCCGTGGCCGGAGCGGAGCCGGGGGCGTTCGTCGATCGGGCCGGGTGCGGTCTCCACGACGAGTTCGCCGCTCGGGGTGAGCAGCGCGCCGATCCGGTCCAGCAGGGCGCCCGGGTCGCCGCCGATGCCGATGTTGCCGTCGATCAGCAGGGCGTGCGCCCAGCGGCCCTCCCCGGGGAGCCGGTCGAAGACGGAGCGGCGCAGCGCGGTCGCGCCGGCGCAGCGGGCGAGCAGGACGGCGACCGGGGCGACGTCCACGCCGAGCGACGGGACGCCGCGGTGGGCCAGTTCGGCGGCCAGCCGGCCGGGGCCGCAGCCGATGTCCAGGGTCGGGCCGGTGCACCGGTCGAGCAGGAGTTCGTCGGCGGCGTCCGGCCGGTCGCAGTAGCGGGCGATGTCGAGGGTGATGGTCCCGCCGCCCTCCAGTTCGAGGTGCAGCGGCGCGGGTGGCCGGGTGGTCGATTCCCACAGGGCTTGTTCGTAGCGCGACAGGACCGGCCCGGCCCAGGACGACGCCGGGCCGCCGATAGGAGGGGTGTAGTCGGCCAGCCGGGCGGCGAAAGCGCTGTCGGGAACCAGAGCAGCGGCGGCGTGGGCGTCCGCGGCGGCGTCCACGTCGCGCAGTTCGGGCAGGAGGGCCACGTGCAGCCCCGCGGCGTGGAGGCGTTCGAGTTGCACGCGGCCGGTGTCGTCGACGGACATCGGCACGCCGTGCACCAGCTGCTCGGCGGTCTGCTGCGTGGCGTGGGCCTGGTCCAGGCCCAGGGCCCAGAAACCGCCGTCGGCGGCCGGGCCGAAGACGGCCTGCGCGCCGCCCGCCAGCTGCGCCAGTGCCGTGTCGAGGAGCTGCGGCGTCACCTGCGGGGTGTCCATGCCGATCAGCACGGCCGGTCCGGGAGCGTGCCGGGCCGCTTCGGCGAAGGCGGCGGCGATCCGCACGTCCAGCCCGCCCTCCGGCTGCCGCGCCACTCGCACGAGCGGGCCGCCCGGCTGCCGACGCCCCTGTTGGCGCGGCAGTGCGCGACGCGGCCGACGAGACTGCCGCTGCGGCTGCCGCTCCACCTGCGCAGCCGTCTCCCGCTGCTCCCGGGGAAGCCAGGGGCCGGGTTCGCCGTCGAGGTACACCAGGAGGTGGTCGGCGGTGGTGCGCATCGCCGCGCGCAGGGTGTCGCGCAGGGCCGCCTCGGCCAGGCCGGCGGCCTGTTCCGGGGTGAACGGCGGGCACAGCCGGGTCTTGACCCGGCCGGGGACCGGTGCCTTGGCCAGGACGATCAGGGTGCTCACTGGCTGGCCTCGTTCCAGACCCGGGTCATGTCCCGGACCGCTTTGACGGTGCCCGACACGGTGCCGGTCACCTTGGACTTGCCGGTCCGCGGCGCGTAGTCGACCGTGGTCTCGGTGATCCGCCAGCCGGCCGCGGCCGCTTTGAGCACGGTTTCCAGGGGGTAGCCGGAGCGGCGGTCGGCCACGTCGAGGCCGAGCAGGGCTTCGCGCCGGGCCGCGCGCATCGGGCCGAGGTCGCGGACCGGCACGCCGACCCGGCGCAGGCGGAAGGCCAGCACCTGGTTGGCGATCCGGGCGTGCACCGGCCAGGCGCCGGCCGTCGACGGCCGGCGCCGGCCCAGGACCAGGTCGCACCGGCCGCCGAGGACGGGGTCGGCCACCCGGGGCAGTTGGGCCGGGTCGAACGAGCCGTCGCAGTCGCAGAAGCAGACCACCGGCGCGGTGGCCGCGCTCAGGCCGGCGTGGCAGGCGGCGCCGAAGCCGCGGCGCGGTTCGGTGACGACGAGCGCGCCGAGCCGGGCGGCCACCGCCGCGGAGTCGTCGGTCGAGCCGTTGTCCACCACGATGGCCCGGTAGCCGGCCGGCAGGCCGCCGAGGACGTAGGGCAGGGCGGCCGCCTCGTCCAGGCACGGCAGGATGACGTCGACAAGCACGGCCGCGTCGTGGGAGTGGACCAGGTCGGGGGCCCGGTCCGGGACGAGCGCGCCGACGGCCGGAACCGGTGCATCACCCTGCTCCGTCAGCGCTCTGCGGCGAAGTCGCGCGCGGACGGCCCAGCCGGCCAGCACTGCGGCCGCGGCCAGGCCGTAGCCGAGGCGGTTGGCCGCCAGGCTGCCCATCCCGGCCGCCTGGGCCACGCGGGCGATGAAGTCCGGGGTGGCGAGGGCGAGCCATTCCAGCGAGCCGGTTCCGTCCAGGGCGATGAAGGCGCACAGCAGCAGCGCGTACCAGGCGTAGGCCGGGGAGGTCAGCAGCAGGGCCGACCCGGTCATGAGCACGGCTCCGCGCCACGGCCGGTCCGGGTTCGCGCGCAGGTAGACGGCCAGGCCGACGCCCGCGGCGATCAGCACCGCCGCACCGCTGGTCCACGACTGCGGCAGTACCATGCCGAGCAGCACGTATCCGGTGCCGGAGTCGTACCCCTGCTCGTTCAGGTATCCGGGGATGTACCCGATGACCTTGCCGCCGACCGCCAGGACATGCGGCAGGTACATCAGGGCGAGGGTGGCCACGGCGCTGCCGCCGACCACCACGGCGCGGCGCCGGAGCATGGCCGGGGCGGCGAACACCGGCGTGAGTTTGGCCCCTATGGCCAGTCCGAGCAGCACGCCGCCGAGGACCCGGCCGCGACGGCTGGTCGAGCGGGCCAGGACCACCAGCGCGGCCACGGACAGCAGCGCTCCGAGCACGTCGATATGGGCTCCGTTGCCGGCTTCGAACACCACCAGCGGGCACCATGCCCACAGCGCGGCCGCACGCGGATCACGCCGCAGCGCGCGCAGCCCGAGCAGCAGCGCGCCGGCCGTCGCCACGGCCAGGGCGACCGCGGCCAGTTGCATCGCCTTGTAGCGGCTGCCGGCCGGCGAGAGCTGGTCGACCGTGTAGAAGTAGGCCTGGGCCACCGGCGGGTAGATCGTGTGGACCGCCGGGCGGTTGATCAGCGTGCAGCCGGGGTCCAGGAGGGTGCCGGTCTGGTCCGGGTCGGGCGTGCCGGGGGTGACGCACCAGGACGTGTCGTGGTCCGGCCAGAGGAAGTCCGAGCGCAGGCCGGCCAGCCGGGGAGCTGCCGGAACGTAGGAGTAGGGGTCGATTCCCGCGGCCTGGACGTGTCCGTCCCAGACGTAGCGGTACAGATCGTCGCTCTGCCGCTCGGGCGCACCGGCCGCTGCCAGCCCCGCGGCCAGGCACCCGCCCAGGATCAGCCACGCCGCGGCACGCACCGGGACCCCGCGCACCAGCCAGACGGCGGCCGCGAAGGCGAGCCATGCCAGACCGTACGTCCACAGCGCGGTCCACGAATCCGTGGACGACTGCCGGACGTCGACGGCGATCAGTGCGACGAGGGCTGAAACGGCGGCCGCGGTCGACACGATACGCCATGCGGGTGGCCGCCCACCGGGTGCAAAGCTCTTAGTCATGCGGACACAGTGCCAGCCCAGAGGGGTCGGATCATGGATTGACGTCGGCACGTAAGAGATCCGTAATGGCAGATGACACACGTTAGGGCCATTGCAGGCTGTTGTATTGCATCGTGAGCTCCCCCCGATTCAAGATCCCGACACCCCCGGCCCGGCTGCGCCGCGGCCCGCTGCGCGAGGGCGCGTTCCACAGCGCCCTGCACGACGAGCGGACCACCTCCCTGATCGGCACGGCCCTGGGCGTGGCGTTCGCGACGGCCTTCGTCACCGGCCTGATCAGCCACGAGCTCCAGCACCCGGCCTCGTGGTTCCCGCTGCCGACCCGGCCGGTGTGGTTCTACCGGTTCACCCAGGGCCTGCACGTGGCCACCGGCCTGGCCTCGATCCCGCTGCTGCTGGCGAAGCTGTGGACGGTGTACCCGAAGCTGTTCGCCTGGCCGCCGGTCAAGTCCGTGCTGCACGGGCTCGAACGGCTCTCGATCCTGGTGCTGATCTCCGGCGCGGTCTTCGAGCTGGTCACCGGGTTGCTCAACGTCGTGCAGTGGTATCCGTGGGGGTTCGATTTCACCCAGACGCACTTCTGGGTCGCCTGGCTGACGGTCGGCGCGCTGATCCTGCACATCGCCGTCAAGGCCCCGGCCATCGCCCGCGGTCTGACCAACAAGAGCGCCGACGGATCGGAGGAGGGAGCTCAGCCGCCCGCCGGGGCGACGGCCTGGGCCGCGCTCACGGCCGCCGCGGCCGGAACCGAGACCGAGACCGAGGTCCGGACCGGGACCGGGACCGGGACCGGCGAGCAGCCTGAACCGACCGTCCAGGCGGCCCCGGCGGCCCCCGACCGGCGCGGCACGGTCAGTCGGCGCGCCATGCTGACCACCACCGGGATCGCTGTCGGCGTGGTCACGGCCACCACCGTCGGCCAGTCCATCAGCTCACTGCACGCAATCGACCTCTTCGCCCCGCGCAGCCCGCAGGTCGGCCCGCAGGGCCTGCCGATCAACCGCACCGCGGCGCAGGCGCAGGTGGCCGAGGCGGCCCTGGACCCGCAGTGGCGGCTGAGCGTCGCCGGACCGCGCCCGTTCACCCTGAGCCTGGCCGACCTGGCCGCGATGCCCCAGTACACGGCCGACCTGCCGATCTCCTGCGTCGAGGGGTGGTCGGTCAACGCCACCTGGCAAGGCGTGCGCATGGTCGACCTGCTGGCACGGGTCGGCGCGCCCGCCGGGTCGCAGGTGCGGATCGTCTCCCTGGAACGCTCCGGTGCCTACGCGACCACGCAGATGCCGCACGAATACGCCGATGACCCGCTCACCCTGCTCGCGCTGAAACTGCGCGGCGAACCGCTGGCCCTGGACCACGGCTTCCCGGCCCGGATCATCGCACCGGCCCGGCCCGGCGTGCTGCAGACCAAGTGGGTCTCCCGAATCGAGGTGATGTGACCATGCGCGCGGCCATGGGAGCACGGCTCACCGCAGGCACGGTCGGCGTGGCGATGCTGGGTTTCGGAGCCTGGCACCTGATCACCGGCAGCGACCTCGGCCACAAGCAGTCCATCGGCAAATGGCTGCTGGGCGGCGTCATCGTGCACGACGGGATAATCGCCCCGGTCGTGTTCGGCGGCTGCGCCCTGGCCTGGCGGCTGGCCGGGGCCCGGCTGCGGCGCGGCCTGGCCGTGTTCCTGCTGGCCGGAGGGTCGGTGACCATCGTGGCCCTGCCGTCGGCCCTGCGCAGCGGCGACAATTCGAACCCGACGGTCACGCCGCTGGACTATCCGCGCAACCTCGCGCTCGTCTTGGGCGGGCTGGCTGTCTGCGTGCTGTTGTACGTGCTCGGCGGACGGTTGAACGATCGGCGACATGCGGCCCGGGCCGCAGCGCCGGTACCGGATGCCGCCGAGAGCGCGGAGGCTCCTGCGCCGACGGGTGATTCGCCTGAACCCGCCGGATCACCCGATACCGATGAATCACCTGATCCGGACGGATCGGCCGCACCGGACGAAGCCGAAGCCGCTGCCGATGCCGATGCCGATGCCGACATCGACGCCAGCGCGGCCGACCACGACGAAGACCCCGACGGGCAAGGGTGAACCAGTGCAGGACAAGTTGCTGATCATGCTGATCAGCGGTGGATGCGCCGCGGCCGTATGCCTGTGCGGCCTGGTGGCCCTGCGACTGCAGACCGGCCGAGCAGTGACGCCGAAGCTGTTCACCGTCATCACCGCGATCGTGCTGGCCATGGCCGCCGGAGCCATCGGGACCATGCAGGCGACGTTCCTGACGCAGCACGACTGCGGCGTCGTGATGGTGCTCTGCGTCGCAGTGGCCGTATGTGCCGGCGCTCTCGGAGTGCCCCTGGCCAGGAGCATCACCGCGGACAGCAGCGCCCTGGGCGAAGCTCTGCGCGCCCTCACCGACGCCGGCACCGGCCCGGCCGGAACCGGCCCCGGCCTGGCCACCGCCGAACTCGAGCAAGTGCGACGGTTGCTGGCCGACACCTCGCAGCGACTGGCCGCGTCACGAGAGCGCGAGCGCGCCCTGGCCCGCTCGCGCCGCGAACTGGTCGCCTGGGTCTCACACGACCTGCGCGCACCGCTCGCCGGTCTGCGGGCGATGGCCATCGCGTTGGAGGAGGACGCGGCCACGGACCCGGAGCGCTTACACGCGCAGATGCGCAGCTCGGTGGACCGGCTCTCCTCGACGGTCGACGACCTGGTCGAAATGTCGAGTGCCCATGCCGGCGCGCTGCGGATGTCGCTGGCCGGCGTCCCGCTCGCCGACCTGGTCGACCGGGCCGTGCTCGCCGGCAGTTCGCTGGCTCACGCCCGCCGGGTGGCCCTGGCCGCGGACGTGCGCACACCGGTCGGCGTCCGAGTCGACGCCCGGGAGATGGGGCGTGCCCTGGATGGACTCTTGGAGAACACGATCCGGCACGTTCCGCCCCACGGCGCCGTCCGGATCGAAGCCGGCGAGCAGGACGGCAGCGCCCTGCTCGTCGTCACCGACACCTGCGGCTCGACGGTCCACGGCGGCACGGCCGACTACGGGCACGCGATCCACAGTCCGAGCCCGCTCGGCGGCGGCGTGCGGTGGTTGACGGTCGTGCGCGGCATCGTGGAGGCCCACTCCGGCGAGGTCGCCGTGCATGATGTCGTCGACGGCTGCCGGATCGAGATCCGGCTGCCGCTTCCGGCCGGCCCGACCGAGCCGGAACGCACCACGCCGGTATACCCAGAGCCCAAATACCCCGAGGCAGAACGCACCGAGGCGATGCGGACCGTCGTACCCGCCCGGACCGACCGCCCGGACCTGGCGAGCCTGCCCGCCCAGCCCGACCGGCCCGCCCAGCTCGACCAGCCCGATCAGTCCGACCGGCTTGTCTGGTCCACCAGGTCCGGGCGGCCCGCGCTCACCCTGCCGCGGCGGCGGCGAACTCCTTGAGCCCGTCGGCGAACTCCACCCGCGGCAGCCAGCCCAGCTCGGTGCGCAGCCGCTCGCTGGACGCCGTCACATGCCGCACGTCGCCCAGCCGGAACTGACCGGTGATCACCGGCTCCGGGCCGCCGAGCGCCTCGGACAGCCCGCGGGCCAGGTCGCCGACCGTCCGCGGGGTCCCGCTGCCGACGTTGAACGCCCGGCTGACCCCGCCGCCGGGCTGCCCGGTCCACTCGATCGCCGCGACGTTGGCCGCCGCCACGTCCCGCACGTGCACGAAGTCCCGGCGCTGCCCGCCGTCCTCGAACACCCGCGGCGCCCGCCCGGCCGCCAACGCGGACCGGAAGATCGCCGCCACCCCCGCGTACGGGGTGTCCAGCGGCATCCGCGGCCCGTAGACATTGTGGTAGCGCAGCGCCGCGACCCGGCCGCCGGTGGCCCGGGCCCAGGCCGAGGCCAGGAACTCCTGGGCCGCCTTCGTCGCCGCGTACACGTTCCGCGGGTCGAACGGCGCCGCCTCGCCGACGAAGCCCGGCCGCAGCGGCGTACCGCACCGCGGACACGGTGGCTCGAACCGGCCCTCGGCCAGATCCTCCTGCGCCCTCGGGCCGGGGGCGACCGGGCCGTGCTCCGGGCAGTCGTAGCGACCCTCGCCGTAGACCACCATCGACGAGGCCAGCACGAGCCGGTCCACCCCGGCCGACGTCATCGCGGACAGCAACACGGCCGTGCCCAGGTCGTTGCAGCCCGCGTAGAGCGGGGCGTCTGCCATGTCCACGCCCAGGCCCACCATCGCGGCCTGATGACAGACCACGTCGATGCCCTCCAGGCACTCGCGCACGGCGTCCTCGTCCCGGACGTCGGCGTGGCGAAGCGATACCCCCTGCGGCAGCCGGGCCCGCGCGGCCTGCGGATCAGGATGTACCGCCGGCAGCAGCGCGTCGAACCCGAGCACCTCGTGCCCCGACGACACCAACGACTCCACCACGTGCGAACCGATGAACCCCACAGCCCCTGTGACCAGTACTCTCATGCGCGCCAGCCTAGAGGCCGATCGTGCCGAGGCCGGTTCAACACCCGCAGATGTCATCAGTCGGTAAGGACTCGACGCGGCCGAGGTCAGCGGGGTCAGCCCGGACGCGCTGTTCGACACCGCGGTCACCCCGGTGCTGCCGTTCTGGCTGGTCGCGCTGTCCTGGATTCCGTTCACGCTCGGCCTGGTGCTCACCTTCAGCGCCCGCATGCGGGACCTGCCCTGGATCCTCGGCCTGACCTACCTGGCCTGGTTCGTCCAACTCGCCATCACCCGGTGGGTCGGGCCGACCGCGGGCACGTTCGCCGCGGCCCTGCTGCTCGCGGCCGCGGCCGGCGTGCTGGAGCGGTCGCCGGACAACCCGCCGCGGATCGTCCTGATCATCGGCGGGTTCTTCGCGCTCACCGTCGGCGCGCTGGCACTGCGCGGCCTGGCCACCCTGGACGGCGGCCACCCGATCCAAGGGCTCAACGACCTGCGCAGCGCCATCACCCTCACCGTCGCCCTGACCCTCGGCCTGATCGTCGGCGCCGCACCGATCCAGGCAACCAGCTTCCGGCCCAAGCGGCAGCCGCGTCGGTGACCGGGTGCGGATCCGCCGCGTTCTAACGAAGTAGCGCCGCGGACACCGCCAGGTCCGAGGGCGATCGCACAAGTACCAACCCCGCCCAACCGGGTCTTCCTATGCTCGACAACGAAAGGCAGCCGGCATGATCCGTTGACCAATCCCCTTTCCAGGAGGCTGACATGGCCGTCGAGGTTTTCCCCGAGGTCGAGATCCAGAAGTTCGTCGAGGACTGGTACGTCGCGTTGGACGTGCACGATCCGATCGAGCAGGTGGAACCGTACCTCACCCCGCAGGGGCTGGTGATGACGTTCCCGGAGGGCACGCTGCACGGCCTGTCCGGGTTCCGCGAGTGGTACAAGACGGTGACCCACCGGTTCTTCGACGAGGAGCACGCGGTCACCTCGGTCCAGGCCGACTGGCGGCCGGACGGCACGGTCGGGGCCAAGGTGGTCGTCAACTGGCAGGCCCGGATCTGGGACGCGCCCGCGGCGCGCAGCGTCTGGCTCGGGTTCGACGCGTACCAGACCTGGGTGCTCGGCCGCAACGGCGACAAGCCGGTGATCCTGAGCTACGTGGTGGACGAGCTCAAGCCGATGCCCGGCTCCGCCTCGCTCTGACCTGCGCTCCCGCCACATCCCGTCCCCCGCTCCGTCATCCCCACGCTCCCCCAAGTAGCAGGCACGACAAACCGGAGGTCCCTGTGATCCGTTGGTCGCACGCGGCGCTCAACTGCCGCGATCTGGACGCCACCGAGGAGTTCTACCGGCGGCATTTCGGATTCACCCGATCGAACGACTTCAAGGTCGACGACACCAGGATCGTCTTCATCCGTCTCGGCGAGGAGTACCTGGAGCTCTTCGCCACCCCCGACACCACCGGGCAGGAGCGCGGGCAGGCCGAGAACGACGGGTCGGCCCGGGTCGGCACCGTGCGCCACCTCGCGTTCCAGGTGGACGACGTGGACGGGTTCCTGGCCGGCCTCGGCCCGGACGCCGAGGTGAGCCTCGGCCCGCTCGACTTCCACGCGTTCATCCCCGGCTGGCGCAGCGTGTGGATCCGGGACCCCGACGGGATCATCGTCGAGGTCAGCCAGGGCTATCACGAGCACTGAGAGCACAGCTGCGGAACTGAATCCGGACGGTCCCCAGGGCCGGACCGGGACACGCAGAGTGGGACCGAAAGTACCAGTAGTCACTGTGGCCTGGTTCGGACGCGCGGAACGGCGGAAGCTGGTTCCGGGCCCCGAGCCGGGCCCTGTGCGCGTCCACCCCTCCTCAGCCGTAAGCCGAACCCCGATCGTCGAACGCCGTACGCCGTACCTACGCCCCAACCCCCGACCGACTGGCCGCCGCACGAACCACGAGACAGGAAGACCCGCCATGACAACGCTTTTCGCCCCCGCCGACCGCCCCCCGTCGCTCGGCCTGTTCGGCCTCAACGGCGGCGAGCTGGTCCCGTCCCCGGCCGAGATGCTCCGGCTGGCCGTGCTGGCCGAACAGCTCGGGTTCGAATCGGTCTGGATGGGCGAGCACCCGGTGCTGCCGGCGCATCCCGGGGCCGACAGCCCGTTCCCGCCGGCCTATCCGCTCTCCGACGCCCTGATCTCGCTCGCCCAGGTGGCCGCGGTCACCTCCCGGGTGCGGCTGGGCACCGGGATCGCGGTGCTCCCGCTGCACCACCCCGTATTGCTGGCCAAGCAGCTGGCCACGATCGACCATTCCTCCGGGGGCCGGATGACCCTCGGGTTCGGGATGGGCTACCTGCGCGGGCAGGCCGCCGCGTTCGAGGTCGACTTCGCGACCCGCAACGCGCGCGGCCTGGAGTACCTCGAAGCGGTGCACGCGATCCTGGCCTCGCCCGAGTCGGCCTCCTACCACGGGCGGTTCGTGGACTTCGGGCCGGTCGAGTCCTTCCCGCGGGCGGCGCAGTCCTCCCTGGACACCGTGGCCGGCGGGCACTCCCGGACCGCGTTCCGCAGCGCCCTGACCCACGCGCACGGCTGGTACGGCTTCGGTCTGGGCCCGGCGGCCGTCCGCGGCGCGCTGGCGCAGATCGGGCAGCTGGCCGAGAGCGTGCCGCGGCCGGCGCACCTCGGGCCGCTCACGGTCAGCGTGACCCCGCCCCGCGGACCGGTCACGGCCGAGCAGGCCGAGCAGTACCGCGAGGCGGGGGTGCACCGGCTGGTGGTCTGGCCCCCGGCGGGCTCCGACGTCGAGGAGTTCGTGCGCTTCCAGGCCAAGGCGCTGGAGCTGACCGAGGTCTGAGCTCCCGCGCGTCCCCTCGCCTCCGGCGTCGGCTGACTCCTCTTACGGTCAGCCGGCGCCGGTCCGGTGGACGGCCAGCATGGTGATGTCGTCGTACTGGTCCGCCGCGCCGACGTGGTGCTTCATCCGCGCCTCGATCCGGTCCAGCAGGTCGGCCGGGCCCGCCACCGGTTCGGCCAGGCCGCGCAGCAGGCGTTCGTCGCCGAAGAAGTCCCCGGCCGGGTCCCGGGCGTCGGTCACCCCGTCGGTGAACAGCAGCAATGCGTCCCCGGGGCCGAGCACGGCCTCGGCGGTGCGGAACCGGCCGTCGGCGAAGATGCCGACGGCCGGACCGGTCGGCGGCAGGTGCTCGATCCGCCCGGTGGCCCGGCGCAGCAGCGGCGGGTTCTGGCCGGCGTTGACGTAGTGCAGCCGGCCGGTGGCCAGGTCCAGTTCGGCGCAGAAGACCGTGGCGAAGTAGCCGTGCCGGCCGTGGTTCGCGGTCAGGTAGCGGTTCGCCGCGGCCACGCTGTGCTCGACCGACGCGGCCGGGCGGCGCGGGTGCGCCGCGGCGTCCAGGCCGTCCTGCTGGATCCCGTGCCGCAGCAGGGTCCTGATCAGCGCGGTGTAGAGTGCGGCGCCCACGCCCTTGTCGCAGACGTCGGCGATGGTCAGGAACAGCCGGCCGCCCTCGGAGTCGGGGAACACGTCGTAGAAGTCGCCGGCCACCTGCAGCGCCGGCTGGAAGCGGGCGGCCAGCTCCCAGCCCGCGGTCTCCGGCAGGCCGGAGGGCAGGAACCCGATGTGGATCTCGCGCGCGATCTCCAGTTCCCGTTCCGCCTCGCGCAGCCGCGCTGCCAGTTCGGCCTTGCGCACCACCCCGGCCAGCCGGCGCCGCTCGGTGGTGCAGCGCAGCTGTGCGAGCAGCAGGCTGCCGCGGAACGGGGGCACCAGGTAGTGCATCCCCTCGCGCACGCAGGCCTCGAGCAGGGCGAGGTCTCCGTCGAGGTAGACCATCATCCCGGTCTCGGCCTCCACCGCCGCCGCGCACAACCGGGCCACGGCCTCGCTGCCCAGGCAGGAGGGGACCAGCAGGACGTCCGGCCGGGACCGGCCGGACGTCAGCAGGGCCCGGGCACCGCTGTGCGCGGCCACCTCGACCTCGAAGCCGCCGCGGTCCAGCGCGGCGCACAGCTGCGCCGCCGCCGGGGCGCGTGCGCCGGCCGTCTCGGTCACGACCAGCGCACGCAGCACGTCGTCCATCTCAGCTGCCTGCCGCACCGGTGGCGGGCAGCGGTACGGGCTCGAGCGGGGTCGCCGCGCCCGCGGGCTTCTTGCGGGGCTTGCTCCACCGCTTCATCACGGGTATCTCGACCAGGTCGTGCAGGGCCCAGGACAGCAGCAGGGTGACGGCGGCCGCGATCAGCAGCATGCCGACCGCTTCCGGCGTGTTCCAGGAACGGGCCGACCCGACCAGCCGGTGCAGGTTGCTCAGCACTTCGCGGTGCCACAGGTAGACCGCGAAGGACACGTCGCCGAGCCAGACCATGGTGCCGGTGCGCAGGAACGACCGGGTGCCGCGTACGTCCGCCGTCGCGCCCGCGCAGATCACGAAGCTCACCGGGATGATGGTGGTCGCGACCAGGCAGAAGGAGTACGGCAGGACGTGCGGGGCCAGGTAGCCCAGGATCAGCAGCCCGAACGACGGCAGCAGGCCGAGGTTGAACCACCGGCCGCTGCGCACGATCCGGGCCAGGATGATGCCGAGGCCGAAGTCGAGCAGCCGCACCGGCGGGGCGACGTAGACCAGCCAGAACTGCCACTGGGTGATCGGGCCGAAGAAGACGTGCGGCCCCTGCGGCAGGGTCATCGAGATCAGCGGCATGACCAGCACCACCGCGACGATCCCGCCTGCGTACCACCACAGCCGGCGCTCGTCGATCTTGGTGATCCAGCGCAGCAGCAGCGGGAAGCAGAGGTAGAACAGCGCCTCGCAGGACAGCGACCAGGCGACCGGGTTGACGCTGGTCTCGGTGGCCAGGCTGGGCGACCAGGCCTGGAGCAGGAACAGGTTCAGCAGGGCCCGGCCCAGCCCGATCGGGGACGCGGCCCAGACCAGCAGGCCGAGTCCGGCCAGGTAGGTCACCAGGTGGTTCGGGTAGATCTTGCAGACCCGGCGGCGCCAGAACGCCCGGACGGTGTCCGTGGGCCGGGCCGACCAGGTGAGCACGAAGCCGCTGAGCACGAAGAAGAAGCCGACGCCGGTCCAGCCGCCCTGGCCGAAGATCCAGAAGAAGACGTTGCCGGCGGTGTGGCTGCGGAAGGCGTTCTCGTACGCCGCGTGGAAGAAGAAGACCATGCCCGCCGCGATGATGCGCATGCCGGTGAGCGACGGCAGTCTTGTCGCGTTCAGGGAGGCCTTGTCCCGGGCCTGGCCCGGTCCCTCGGGCCGGGCCGTGATGGTGGTGGTCACGAATTTCCTCGCTTCCTTGCAGGTGCGGCGCCGCAGTCGCGGCGCCGCAGGTCACTAGTCGGATGGTGGGTCAGTCCTGGTCGGCGGACAGCCAGTCGGCCGCCCGTTCGCCGATCATGATGCAGGTGAGGTTGGTGTTCGCCCGCACGATCGTGGGCATCACGGAGGCGTCCGCGACGCGCAGCCCGGCGACGCCGTGCACCCGCAGCCGCGCGTCCACCACCGCCCCCGGGTCCCCGGCCGCACCCATCCGGGCGGTGCCGACCGGGTGGAAGTGGGTGCCGACGGTGGCCAGCATGAACGCGTCCAGCGCGTCGTCGTCCGCGATCACCTCCGCGGACGGGACCGCCTCGCCGTAGCTGAGCAGCCGCAGCTGCGGGGTCTGGGAGATCCGCCAGGCCAGCCGCATGCCCTCGCGCAGCCGGCGCCGGTCCTCCGGCTCGGCCAGGAAGTTGAACCGGATCTGCGGCGCCTCGGCCGGGTCGGCCGAGGCCAGGGCCACCTCGCCGACCGAGTGCGGGCGCTCGATGCCGGCCGAGATCATGAACACGTGCGCGGTGCCGATCTGGTCCTTCAGGCCCTTGGCGTAGTCGTTGAGGTCCACGTGGCTGAACAGGTAGACCTGCATGTCGTTCTCCTCGGCGGAGCCGGGGGCGGTGTACTGCAGCACGATCTGGGTGCCGGGCAACGACTCGTCGTAGACCCCGGGCCGCGGCTTGAGGGTGATCAGGCAGGTCGGGTGGTCGATCAGGTTGCGCCCGACGCCCGGCAGGTCGGCCACCGGCTCGATGCCCAGGGCGCGCAGCTGGTCGGCCGGGCCGATCCCGGAGCGCAGCAGGATCGGCGGGGTGCCGACCGCGCCGGCCGAGAGCACCACCCGGTCCCCGCGGACCTCCTGCCAGACGCCGTCGGTCTGCACCCGCACGCCGACCGCGCGGCCGTCCTCGACCAGGACCCGGTCCACCAGCGTCTCGGACCGGATCTCCAGGTTCGCGTTCTTGCGGGCCGGGTCCAGGTAGGCGACCGCGGTGGAGATCCGCCGGGTGCCGTCCAGGTTCTGCGCCAGCGGGCCCACGCCGGTGGCGCCCGGCGCGTTGTGGTCGTCCACCTGCGGGAAGCCGAGCTCGACGCAGGCGTCCAGCAGGGCCTTCTGCAGCGGGATGAGCTGCTCGTCCTGCCAGCGCCAGACCGGGATCGGGCCGCCCTTGCCGTGCAGCGGCGGGCCGAAGTCCTTGTCGTCCTCCAGCCGGACGAAGTAGGGCAGCACCTCCTCCCAGCTCCAGCCCTCGTTGCCGAGCGAGACCCACTCGGCGAAGTCCTCCGGGTCCGGGCGCACGGCCAGGCAGGAGTTGACCGCCGAGGTGCCGCCGACCACCTTGCCGCGGGCCAGCGGGATCTGCCGCCCGGGCACGGCCTCGGCCTGGTAGCCCCAGTCGTGCGCGACCAGCGAGGGGTACAGGCCGTTGCGCAGGTCCTGGGGCACCTCCTCCGGGTCCGGGTAGTCCGGTCCGGCCTCCAGCAGCAGCACCCGGCGGGCCGGGTCCTCCGAGAGCCGGGCCGCGATGACGGCGCCGGCCGAACCGGAGCCGACGATGATGTCCGTGTACTGAGTCACAGGTTTCTCCTTGGTCGCAGAGGTCTGGGTGGCTGGTCCGGATGACCGGCCCGCGGGCCGGGCCGGTCAGGACCCGCGGCTCACGAGGAGCGGGCCGCCGGGTTCCACCAGCGGTTGGGCGCGGTGACCAGGGCGGTCAGCGCGGCGAGGGCGATGGTGTAGACGAGGCTGAGGGCGAAGGCCCTCGGGTAGTCGGCGTGGCTGCCGAGGACGTCGTAGAACAGGATCCCGATGAACGCGACGCCCAGTGCGCCGGCCAGCTGCTGGGTCGTGGACAGCACGCCCGAGGCGGCCCCGGCGTGCGCGGGCTGCACGCCCAGCAGCACCTGGGACAGCAGCGGGGCGCCCATCGCGCCCATGCCGGCGCCCGCGGCGAACATCAGCGCGCACAGCGGGAACACGGCCGGGTGCAGGCCGGCGGCGTCGGTGAACAGGGCCAGCCCGATCTCGGTCAGGCCGAGCACCACCGCCCCGGAGGTCAGGATCCGCCGGCCGATCCGCTTGGTCAGCTTGGGCGACCAGAACGAGACCAGGAAGAAGCTCACCCCGCAGGGCATGAAGATCAGGCCGGACACCAGGGCCGAGTAGCCGAGCCCGTCCTGCAGGTAGAGCGCGAAGATGAGGAAGAACGAGGCCATCCCGGCGTAGACCGACAGCACCGTGACCAGCCCGGTGACGAAGGTGCGCTCGTGGAAGAGCACCGGCGGGACCAGCGGCGTGCCGCCCTTGCGGGAGAGCCACAGCTGGTGCTTGGCGAACCCGGCGCACAGGGCCAGGCCGGCCGCGAAGCAGATCCAGGACCAGGCCGGCCAGCCGGCCTGGCGGCCCAGGACCAGCGGGAAGAGCAGGAGCAGCAGGGCCGGGCTGATCAGGCCGACGCCGGCCAGGTCGAGCCGGCGGGCCGAGTCGGACCGGGACTCGCGCACCAGCGGGCGCAGCAGCGCGAGCGCGATCAGGCCGACCGGCAGGTTGATCAGGAAGCAGGTGCGCCAGCCCAGGCCGGCGATGTTCGCGCCGATCAGCAGGCCGCCGATCACCTGGCCGCTGACCGAGGCGAGCCCGATCGTCATGCCCAGGCCCATGAACGCCTTGGCCCGGTCCTCGCCGGCGTAGGCGACGTTCAGGATCGAGAGCACCTGCGGGAACAACAGCGAGGCCGCGGCGCCCTGCAGCATCCGGAAGACGACGAGCAGGACCGCGGTCGGCGCGATGCCGCAGGCCACGGAGAAGACGGTGAAGGCGGCCAGGCCGATCGCGAAGAGCTTGCGGCGGCCGTACAGGTCGCCGAGCCGGCCGCCGGTGATCAGCCCGGTCGCGTAGGCCAGGCCGTAGCCGGCCACGATCAGCTGGACCTCGGCGCCGTCGGCGTGCAGGTCGGACTGGGCCGACGGGATGGCGACGTTGACGATGAAGAAGTCCAGGATGGTCATGAACGTGCCCGCCAGCACCACCGGGAGGGCGTACCAGCGTCGGGGGTCCTGGGCCGACCGGTCGGCGACCGGCTTCTGCAATGTGTCACTCACGTGCGGTTCCTCCGCTGGAATGGGGGCCGGCCGGTTGGCGGCGGGCCTGGTCGGGTGGTTCGATCCGTCCCGCAGCGGGGCCGGCGGGGGCCGGTCTCGGGGCGGGACGGGGGTCGAACCGGGGCGGGGTCGGACCGGCGGGCCGGTCAGACCGTGACGGCGAGGACCGGCTGGAGCGGCGTGGACCGCGGCTCCTCGGCCAGCGCCGGGGTGAAGCGCTCCCAGATCGGGATGATCCGCTTCAGGTGGGTGTCGAGGTCCGGCTGGCTGCGCCACTGCTCGACCAGCAGGAAGTGCTCCGGGTCGCGCCGGTCGCGGAACCAGGTGAACTGCAGGCAGCCGGCCTCGCCGATGCTGGAGAGCTCGATCTCGGACAGGGTGCGCACGGCGTCTTCCTCGAACCCGGGCTTGATCCGGATGTCCAGGACGAATGCGAGCATGTCAGGGCCTTTCGGTACGGGCGGGCCGCGCGGGCCCGGGAGGGGACGGGCGGGCTCAGTCGGCCCGGCCGGCGGGGCCGGCCAGTTGGGCGAACAAGCCGGTGGTGTCGGCCTGGACCCAGCGTTCGGCGATCAGGCCGTCTTCGACCCGGTAGATCTCGATGCTGGTCCACTGCACCGGGCGCCCGGTCGGCTGGTGGCCGGCGAACGGGCCCACGTGCCGCCCGGAGAAGGTCAGGTGGATCACCACCCGGCCGCCGCGGGCCGGGTAGATCTCGTCGTGGTGCGAGGTGAAGGCCAGGGCCGTGTGCGCCTCGGCCAGGATCTGCTTGAGCTGGTCCAGGCCGGTCAGGCTCCAGGCCGGGTTGTGGTCGACGTAGCCGGCGGCGAAGAGTGCGTCCATGTCCTGGTACCGGCGCTCGTTGACCACGTCGTTGAGCTCGGTGATCAGCGCCAGGTTGGCCGCGTCGGCCTCTTCGGCCGTCCGGTGCGCCTGGGCGACGGCGGATCCGTTCCGTTCGCTCATCGGGGTTGCCTCCATTCGAACGTGCTGCGGCGAGCTGGTGAGAACTCTGATGATCGGGGTCTGATATTGCGGGGTCTGATTCGCCCGCGGCCCGGCGGGCCGGGCCGCGGGCGGCTTCCAGGCTCAGGCTAGGGACCACTCCGGGGCCGTCGCGGCCGTTTCCCGGTGCAGCGGTGACACTGCGTCAGGTCGCGCGATCAGCTGCGTGAGCTCCGGCGGCGCGGCGGCCGCCCGCTCGCGCGGGGTCCGGCCGGGCATGGGCGGGGAGACCCGGGAGAAGGCCGCCGCCGCGCTCACCAGGGTCACGTGGTGGTGCCAGCCGCGGAAGGAGCGCCCCTCGAAGTCGCCGAGGCCGAAGTCGGCGTGCAGGTTCTCCACCGCCGCGCGGGTGCGCGAGCGCAGCTTGGCCAGCGCGACGATGTGCGCGGGCGTGCGGGCGGCCAGGTTGGTCACCCAGTAGCCGCGCGCCCTGGACCGGCCCGCGGGCCACTCGGCCAGCACCAGCCGGACCCGCTGGGCCGGCGCCCGGTGGCCGCGCGCGTCCGCGGCGGGCGCGACGCCGGGCACCGGGACGGTGAGGAACTGGGACTGGCGGGTCGCGCCGTCCGCGCCCTCGGCCCACGAGACGGTGGTGCGGTCGCCCTTGTACATTCCGCCGTGCACGCACTGGGCCGCGCTCAGCCCCCGGCCGAGGGCGCCGCCGGCCGCGGGCCGGACCACGGTGCCCGGTCCGACGTCCACGATGTAGCCGAGCCCGCGCGCCTCCAGGCCGGCGAGCAGCGGCTCGATGTCCTGTTCGGCCGATCCGTCGAGCAGCACCGGGGCGGACGGCAGGTGCCAGTCCTCGATCAGCTCGTCCATCAGGTCCAGCACGTGCCGCCAGCGCGGCTGGTGGCGTTCGCGCTCGGGCAGGTGGGCCTTGGCCCGCCGGGCCCGGTCCCCGTCCCAGCACTCGGGCAGCATCAGCCGCCAGTCCAGCGGGATGTCGGTGTCCTCGCCGACCAGGGTGAGCGAGAGGGCGAGCTGGCAGTTCAGGGTGCGCCCGGCGGCGTGCGCGAACTGGCGGGCCACGCCGACCGAGTGGTCGCCGTTCTTCGGGAACGCGGTCTCCTCCACCGCCCAGGCCCGCGGCCGGTTGGCCGCGGCGGCCAGCGCGCCCAGGCTCGCCCGCACCGCGGCGTGGTCCCAGGTGCTCTGGTTGACGAACTGCTGCAGGGACTGGATCTCCCGGTGCCCGAGGGTGAGCTCGGAGATCGCCGCCAGGCTCTTGCGGCCCGGCGTGATGAGCAGACCCCTGATGTACACCTCGGCCCAGTGCCGCTGGTCGCTGCGCGCCAGCGAGGAGAAGAGCAGACCGCAGTAGTCGCTGAGCGCGTCGCCCGCCCCGACGGGCCGTGCCGTGTTCGAGTTCTTCATCTTCGTCGCTCCCCGGTCGGTGGCCCGGTCCTGTCGGCGTGCGCTGCTGGGCCTCCACCATCGTCGGGCCGGGGCCGGACGGTGCCCAGAGCCGCCCAATGGTGGTATTGACAGTCCCACCCGGGCCGGCCTCGGCCGGGGCCCCGACCGGCGGATTCGGGGGTCCGCGCCCGCCGGGATCGGAATATGATGGAGCCCGGCGGCGGCAGTGCCGGCGCCCGCCGCTCACGGGACCCGCTGATGGAAGAACGGTGACAATGCTCGTACCGCCACTGCGCACGGGGGCCATGTGATGTGCGCGGACAGCCGCCCGCTGAGGGAGCTCGGCCTGTTCCTGCGCGCCCGCAGACAGCAGGTGGATCCCGCGGCCAAGGGGCTGCCGGTGGGCAAGCGGCGCACCCCGGGGCTGCGCCGGGAGGAGGTGGCGATCCTGGCGAGCATCAGCCCGTCCTGGTACACCTACCTCGAACAGGGCCGGGACATCCGGCCGTCCGAGTCGGTGCTCAACGCGCTGGCCGAGGTGCTGGACCTGACCTCGGCCGAGCGGCGCTACGTCACGCTCCTGGTGCTCGGCGGGGCGCCGCACCGGGACCAGCCGATCACCGAGGAGGCCCGCGACGCGCTGACCGCCCTGGTGCACGCGGTGGACCCGCTGCCCGCCTTCGCCGGCGACATGCGCGGGGACGTGATCGCCTGGAACGCGGCCTGCAGCGAGTGGCTGGTGGACTTCGGCACCCTGCCGGAGCAGGAGCGCAACTCCCTGCTCTGGATCGCCCTGCACCCGGAGGCGCGCGAACGCCTGGTGGACTGGGAGGAGGAGGTGCGCACCTACTTCGGGCGGTTCCGCGGCGCCATGGCCAGCCAGCCGGACGATCCGCGGATCCGGGCGGTGGTCGGCCGGATCGAGCACGGCCCGGCTGATGTCAGGGCACTGTGGGCCGGGCGCGAGGTGAGCGACCTGACCTTCGCCCGGCGCCGGCTGCGCCATCCCGAGCACGGCGTGCGGGAGTTCCTGACCCACATCCTGCTGGTCGCCGGCGCGGACACCGCCGGGGTCGTCGTGCACGTGCCGACCGCCGGGCACCCGGGCGGGTGACCGGCCGGGCCCGGCGCCGGGCCGGGCCGCCGGAGCACCCGTCGAATATTCGCGCGTACTCCGTCATCTCCGCATGGAAACTGTTCTCAATGCACTGAATGCTTGAGCAAACCCCGGGCATGGTTCTCGCCATGCGCACAGAACGCCGACGCTGAACGTCTCTGACCCGGCGCGCTCTGTCCAGGGGACACGGGAGGCCACAACCATGAACCACGCAGCTCAGCAGTCCACCGCGAAGGCCGGCCGGGACCACTCGGCCCGTTCCGCGACTGAATACCAGCATTCTGATACGTACGGGATCCCGGCCCGTCCGCCGAACCCGATGCCGGTCGCCGTCACGGGCATCGGCTGCCGGTTCGCCGGGGTGCACGGCCCGCAGGCCCTGTGGGCCGCCCTGCGCGAGGGCCGGGACCTGGTCTCCGACACGCCGCCGGAGCGGTTCGACACCTCCGCCTACCGCGGCCGCGAGTCGCTGACCGGGGACCCGCTGCTGGCCACCGAGGCCGGCGGGTTCCTCGACGACGTCGAGTCCTTCGACGCGAACTTCTTCCGGATCTCCCCGCGCGAGGCCACCCGGCTGGACCCGCACCAGCGATTGTTCCTGGAGACCGCCTGGGAGGCGGTGGAGGACGCGGGCATCCCGCTGGAGCGGCTGCGCGGCAGCCGCACCGGGGTCTACAGCGCCCAATTGAGCATCCACTACTGGCAGGAACTGCGCCGCGCGGGCATCTGCGACCTGCACACGCTGGTCGGCGCCCAGATCCCGGGGAACATGGCCGGCCGGCTGGCCAACATCCTGGACCTGCGCGGCCCGACCGCCTCGATCGACTCGGCCTGCTCGTCCACCCTGCTGGCCGTGCACATGGCCTGCCAGGCGATCCGGGCCGGCGACCTGGACGCCGCGATCGTCGGGGGCGTGAACATCCTGGAGCAGGCCGCCGACACGGTCGCGCTCAGCTCCGGGTCGCTGATCGCGCCCTCGGGGCGGTGCCGGTTCGGGGACGCGGCGGCGGACGGGTTCGTGCGCAGCGAGGGCGCGGCGGCGGTCGTCCTCAAGCCGCTGGCCCGGGCCCTGGCGGACGGGGACCGGGTCTACGGCGTGATCCGCGGCAGCGCGGCGTCCAACGACGGCGCGTCGCAGGGCCAGTACCTGACCCCGAGCGTCAGCGGGCGCGGGGACATGCTGCGCAGCGCCTACGCGGCCGCCGGGATGGACCCCCGGGAGGTCGACTACGTCGAGGCCCACGGCGCCGGCACGCCGACCGGCGACCTGGCCGAACTGGCCGCGATGCGCGAGGTGCTCGGCGGACTGCGGACCGGGCAGGACCGGCTGCTGATCGGCTCGGTGAAGACGAACATCGGCCACACCGAGACCGTCTCCGGGCTGGCCGGCCTGATCAAGACCGCGCTGTGCCTCCAGCACGGCGAGATCCCGGCCACCCTGCACGTGCGCCAGCCGACCCCGGAGTTCGACTGGGCGGACAGCGGGCTGCGGCTGGCCCGGGAGCGCACGCCGTGGCCGCAGACCGACCACCCGCGCACGGCCGGGGTCAGCAGCTTCGGCATCAGCGGGTCGAACGTGCACGTGATCATGACCGCGCCGCCGGAAGCCCGGCCCGCGCCGGCGGCCGATCCGGCCCCGGCGGCCCGGATCCTGCCGGTCTCGGCCCGCTGCCCCGAGGCCCTGGCCGGCCTGGCCGGGGCGTACGCGCAGCGGCTGTACGCCGACGACGGCGGGTCCGGCCTGACCGACCTGTGCTACTCGGCCGCGGTCCGCCGCTCCCACCACGGCCTGCGCGCGGTCGCCGTCGGCGCCGACGCCGGATCGATGGCGGCGAAGCTGCACGCGCTGCAACAGTCCGCGCGGCACGCGCCGAAGGCCTTCGACGACCCGCTGATCGTCTACGTCTTCCCGGGCCTGGGCGCCCAGTGGACCGGGATGGCCCGCGACCTGCTGGCCCAGTGCCCCGCGTTCGCCGCCGCCCTGGAACGCTACGACGCGGCGATCCGGGCCGAGGCCGGCTGGTCGGTGATCGAGCTGCTGCAGTCCGACGATCCGCTGACCGACGTCGGGCTCGCCCAGCCGGCCGTCTGGGCCTTCGAGTGCGCGCTGGCCGAGGTCTGGGCCGGCTGGGGCCTGGCGCCCGACCTGGCCGTCGGGCACAGCATGGGCGAGATCGCCGCGGCCACCTTCTCCGGCGCCCTGTCCCTGGCCGACGGGACCGCCGTCACCTGCCGCCGCAGTGCCCTGATGCGCCGGGCCGCGGGCCGCGGGGCGATGACCGCGGTGCAGCTGCCCGCCGCGCAGGCCCGGGAACTGGCCGCGCAGCAGGGCGGGTACGTGTGCGTGGCGGTGCACAACGGGCCGAACACATCCGTGCTCGCCGGGACGGCCGCGGCGCTGGAACGGATCGAGCGGGAGCTGACCGCCCGGCAGGTGTTCTGGCGGCGGGTGAACGCCGACGTCGCCGCGCACTGCGCCGCGATGGACCCGCTGCTCGACGACCTGCGCACCCTGCTCGACGGGATCGCCCCGGCCGACGGGCGGATACCGCTGCAGTCGACCGTGCACGGGCGGCGCGGGCAGGGCGCCGAGTTCGACGTCGAGTACTGGGTGGACAACCTGCGCGAACCGGTCCTGTTCGAGGACGCGGTGCGCCGGGTCCTGGCGGAGGCGGACCGGCCGGTGCTGTTCGTCGAGCTGACCCCGCATCCTCTGCTGGCGCACGCGGTGCAGGACTCGATCGACGAGTCCGGGGCGCGCGCCGCGGTCATCAGCACCCTGCGTCGTACCACGCCGGGGCTGCTCGGGCTGCTCGAAGCCCTGGGCCAGGCGTACACGCACGGCGCGAACCCGGACTGGGCCGCGGTCACCGGCGTCGGGACCTTCGCGCCGCCGCCGCGCTACCCCTGGCAGCGGCGCCGGTTCCGGGCCGCCGACGCGGCCCCGAACCTCCCGGCCGACCTGCTGCCGCTGGCCGGGGGCCTGTCCGCGCGGCCGGGCCCGGCCCCGGCCGGCGCCCGCGGCGACAGTGGCGTGGAGCAGGTCGAACACATCGCGGCGATGGTGGGAGCGGGCGCCGCCGACGTGCGGACCGGTCTGCGCGCGGCGCTGGCCGAGGTGCTCGCGCTGGATCCGGCCGAGCTGCGCTCGACCATCCCGGTCACCGACTACGGGCTCGACTCCGTGCTGGCGATGGATCTGCGCCGCCGGGTGCAGCGCCGCTTCGGCATGGTCGTGCCGGTCAAGATCCTGTTGCAGGGCGGCACTCTGGACGAGGCCGCGGCGCAGGCGGTCCCGGTGGCCGCGGTCTGATCCGCGAGGCCTGACACCCGGCGTCGCGTACTGCGACCGCAGTACGCCGGCGCCGGGTCGGTTTCACCGGCCGGCCGGTTGCCCCGGTCGGCCCCGGCTCAGTACGGCAGGTCCACCCGGACGTCCTTGTGCCGGGTGAACGGCAGCGCCGAGTCCAGGCCGAACTCGCGCAGCGGGGCGCTGTCGTCCGCGTCCTCGTCGGCGAGCGGGTCGGTCAGGTCCCCGCCCGGGCGGGCGGCCTTGATCCAGCACGACTGCGCGCGCAGCACCTCGGCCACCGCCGCGGCGCGGCCGACGTCGACCGTGTACAGGCTGCAGGCGTGCGTGCCGGAGTCCCGGTTCACCGCGGCGACCGCGTCCGCGGTCTCCCGGAACACGGTGAGCAGGGCCAGCGGGGCGAAGATGTCCGGGACCGGGGCCACCGCGCCGGCCGCCAGCAGCGGGACCTGGACCAGCCGGGCCGGGACGAGCAGGTCGGCCCGCAGGTCGGCCGGGCCCGGCCCGGCGGCCGGGGCGTCGTCGGCGCCCAGCGGCAGCAGCCGGGCGCCCACGGTGCGGCCGTGGCCGAGGAAGCCCTCCAGGCCGGCCCGCTCCGCGTCCCCGGCCAGCGGGCCGAGCCGGGTCGCCGGGTCCCGGGGGTCCCCGGGCACCAGCGAACGCAGATGGGTGCTCAGGCGCTCGAGGAACTCGGGATAGACCTGCTCGTGTACCAGGACCCGCACTCCGCTGGCCCGGAACTCGGCCCGGCCCGGCAGCAGCGAGCGGGCCGTCTGCCAGGCCGCGTGCTCCAGGTGGGCGTCCTCGAAGACGATGTGCGCGTTCGGCAGGCCCAGGTCCAGGTCCATCGGCACGAACTGGGTCGCGCAGGCCGTCGCCAGCTGCCGGCCCTGCGGGACGCTGCCGAGGAAGGAGACCAGGTCCACGCCGCGGTTCGAGGCCATCGCGCAGCCGGTCGAGCGGCCGCCGGTGACCACGTTGAGCGCGCCCGGCGGCAGCCCGGCCTCCTGGCACAGCCGGGCGAACTCCAGCACCGCGCGCGGCGCCGCGGTCGGCGGCTTGAGCACCACGGTGTCGCCCATGGCCAGCGCCGGCGCCACGATCGCGGCCGCCATGGCCAGCGGGTGGTGGAACGCGCAGGCGGCCCCGACCACGCCGCGCGGCTGGCGCAGCGCGCTGCCGCCGACCGACGGGGGGGACTGCCCCCGGTTCTGCTGGCTGGCCATGGCGGCGAAGAAGCGCAGCGCCATCGCGGCGAACGGCACGTCGTCGCCCTCGCCGAACCGCACCGGCTTGCCCATGTCCACGGCCTGCAGGCGGGCCAGCCGGGCGCCGGACTCCTCGACCAGGTCGGCCGCGTCGTACAGGATCTGGGCCCGCTCGCGCCCGGGCAGCCGCGGCCACGGCCCCTCGTCGAAGGCCAGCCGGGCCGCGGCGACCGCGTCCCGGGTGTCCCGGGGCCCGGCCTCGGCCACCCGGGCCGGGCCGGCCTCGGCCACCGGGCCGGCCACCGTCCGGGTCCGCCCGTCCCGGGCCGCCCGCCAGACACCGCCGATCAGCAGGCTCTCCGGCAGGTCCGGGGAAACCGGGCAGTGCGCGATGCCACCTCGAGCGTCCATGGTCCCTCTTTCGCAATCTCGAGGCACGCCGCCGGCGGGCCCGCGCCGGCTCCGTCGACGGCGCACGGTGAACAGCTCCAGGCAAGCGCAGTCAGCTGCGGCGGTCAACCGCTCCGGCGTACTTCGTGTACTCGCGTTCGAGCTCGCCGGGCGCGGCGGGAGACGGCTCGGCGGGCGCGGGGGCCGGCGCGGCGGCGGGCGGCTCGGCGGGCGCGGCGCGCACCGTCTGCCGCGGCGCCACCTGAGCGCCGACCAGCCTGCTGCCCGGCTCGATCCGGGCCTCGTCGCCGAGGGCGCAGTGCCCGGTCAGGCTGGTCCGGGCCCGCCACTCGGATCTTACGTGGCTGCTGGTGCCGAGTACGGCTCTGATACCGCTGCCGCCGGCCAGCGCGATGGCGCACAGTGCGGGACTCTTCGGATGCGTCATGGCAGGTCAGCTCTCGCCCTCTCGGCGCCGCACCGTCAGGGTGCTGCGGTTCTCTCCGTGCACGTGCTCGTAGTGGTAGTCGTCCGCGCTGGTGAGCGCGAGATGGATGCCCAGACCGCCGACCGGCCGGCGGCCGACCGGAAGGTCCAGGGCGACGGCCGGCCGGCCGGCGGCCGGATCGAACGGCCGGGCGCTGTCGCGCAGGCGTACCGTCACGTCTCCCCGGCCGTCGCCGCCGCCGGTGATCACCAGCCAGCCGGGGTCGCCGCCGTACCCGTGCACGACGGTGTTCGCGACCAGTTCCTCCACCGCGAGCCGCAGCCGCAGCCCGGCGTCCGGGCCGACCCCGCCGCGGTGGGCGAGGAAGCCGACGTAGTCGGCGATCGCGCCGAGCGAGTCGAGCGCGGCCGCGACGAAGAGGGTCGCGCACTGCCAGGGGCCGTCCGGCTCGTCCGGCTCCTGCGGCCGGTCCGGTCCGGCCGGTCCCGGCCCGAAGCCGGCCGCCGGGCCGGGGCGCGGCCCGCGGCCCGGGTCGCGCCCGGCGGCCGAAGCGTGTGCCCAGGCGTCAGACATCATGGAGTTCCATCATCTCGATCCCCTGGTCCAGGCCCGCCATCCGGATGGTGCGGGCCACCGCGGGCCGGGCGCCGGCCACGGCCAGCGAGACCGCCTCGCCCAGGGTCTGCCGGGCGAAGATCAGGCAGCGCAGGCCGGCGCTGGAGATGTATTCGAGCTCGTTCATGGCGATCACCAGGCGCTGGATCGCCAGCCGGGCGGCGCTTTCGATGCTGTGGTGGAAGTCGGGGGCGGTGCGCGCGTCCAGCTCGCCGGCCAGGCGGATGGTCGCGGTGTCCTCGGTCACGGTCAGGGCGGAGGCGAAGGTCATGGCGGACTCACTTCTCTAGGGTGGTTACCTCTCGGCTGAGCAGCACCACGGCGGCGTACCCGGCGAGGGTGTAGCGGCGTGGATGGTCCAGGGCCGGCTCCCGGCCCGGCGGATGGGAGTCGTTCGGCGGTTCGGCGCCGGAGTCGGCGGCCAGCGTCCAGATCCGGCCGGCCGGCGGCGCGGGCAGTTCGAGTTCGAGCGGCCGGTCGTGCGCGCTCATCGCGATGTACACGTCCGCGTCCGACCGGCCGTGCTCCTCGGCGGCGTGCTCGCCGCAGCGCAGCAGGGCCAGCACCCGGTCGTGGTGCTGCCAGCTCGGCTCCCAGGGCCGCACGCCGTGCCAGCTGACGTCCGGGTAGCCGCTGCCGACCCGGTCGGTGCCGTGCGGGTGCGAGACCCGCCGCAGCACCGGGTGGTCCCGGCGCAGGGCGATCAGGTTCGCGGTGAACCGCAGCAGCGCGGCGTTGGACCGCACCAGGGCCCAGTCGAACCAGGAGATCTCATTGTCCTGACAGTACGCGTTGTTGTTCCCCTGCTGGGTGCGCCCGACCTCGTCGCCGGCCGTGATCATCGGGATTCCGGCGCTGGTCAACAGGATCGTGAGCGCGGTCTTCATCCGCACCAGCCGCAGCCGGGCGATCCGCCGGTCCTCGGTCGGGCCCTCCGCGCCGCCGTTCCAGCCGCGCACGCCGTCCTCCCCGTCGCGGTTGCCCTCGCCGTTCTCCGCGTTGCGCTTGTGCTCGTAGGAGACGAGGTCGTGCAGGGTGAACCCGTCGTGCGCGGTGACGAAGTTGATCGAGGCCGTGGCCCCGCGGCCGGCGTACAGGTCCGGGGACCCGGCGATCCGGGCGGCCAGCTCCCCGGTGGTGCCGTGCTCCCCGCCGAGGAAGCGGCGCACGCAGTCGCGGAACCGGCCGTTCCACTCGGACCAGCGCCCGTACGCCGGGAAGCTGCCGACCTGGTAGAGCCCGGCCGCGTCCCAGGCCTCGGCGACCAGCTTGGTCCGGCGCAGCACCGGATCGTGCGCGAGCTGTTCGAGCAGCGGCGGATTGGGCAGCACCGCGCCGTCGGCCCCGCGCCCGAGGATCGAGGCCAGATCGAAGCGGAACCCGTCGATCCGGTACTCGGTCACCCAGTAGCGCAGGCAGTCCACGACCAGGTCGCGCACGATCGGATGGTTGCAGTTGACGGTGTTGCCCGCGCCGCTGAAATTCCGGTAGGACCCGTCCGGCCCGAGCATGTAGTAGGCCTCGTTGTCCAGGCCGCGCAGGGAGATCGTCGGGCCGAGTTCGTTGCCCTCGGCGGTGTGGTTGAACACGACGTCCAGGAAGACCTCGATGCCGTGCGCGTGCAGGTCCTTGACCATGGCCTTGAACTCGTCGGCCTGCATGCCGAGGCAGCCGGTGGCCGCGTAGGCCGCCTTGGGTGCGAAAAACCCGACGGTGTTGTAACCCCAGTAGTCCGGCAGCGCACGCCCGTCCGGCCCGTGCCTCGGGTTGTCGGTCTCGTCGAACTCGAACACGGGCATCAGCTCCACGCAGTTCACCCCGAGCTCCAGCAGGTACGGGATCTTCTCCCGCAGGCCCGCGTAGCTGCCCGGGGCCGAGACCCCGGAGTTCGGGTGCCGGGTGAATCCGCGCACGTGCAGCTCGTAGACGACCAGGTCCTCGGGCGCGTGGCCCGGCGGCCGGTCCCCGGCCCAGTCGAAGTCGTCCAGCAGCAGCCGGCCGCGGAACGGCGCGGGCCGCTCCCGGTCCGGCGCGCGGCCCCACTCCCCGGCGCCGGAGACCAGCCGGGCGTACGGATCGAGCAGGACCCGGCCCGGATCGAACCGGTCGGCCGGCCCCGGATGCTCGGGCCCGGCGACCCGGAAGCCGTACTCGAACCCCTCCGGATCGAGCCCGTAGACGGTGATCGCGTACACGCCGCCGACCCGGAACCGCTCGGGGATCGGCAGTTCGGCGCTCGGCTCGCGGGCCCCGGGCTCGAACAGCACCAGGCTGACCGCACTGGCCTTGTCCGCGTACACGGCGAAGTTCACCGCGCCGCCGGGAGCCGTCGTGGCGCCCAGCGGCAGGGGCCGGCCGCGCCGGACCGGATGGCCGGCCACCAGTTCGGTCGGGTACGCGTCGATCCGCTCCGGCAGCGGCGCGCCCGAGGTCTCCAGGATGGTCACGACGCCTCCGCGGTCTCGACGAACAGGTCCAGGAAACCGGCCGCCCGCATCACGAACCGCAACCGCGTACTCAGACCACTGATGACAACCTTAGAACCCTGATCCTGCGCGTTGCGGTAGAGCAGCACCAGGATGCGCAGGCCCGCGCTGGACAGGTAGGTCACCTCCGACAGGTCCACCCGCAGGTTCTCCACGCCGTACAGCGCGCCGAGCGCCTGTGTCCCGGCCTCCCGGGCGTTCGCGCCGGTGATCTCGCCGGACAGGCGCAGCACCGCCGTGCCGGTCGCCTCCCCGGGCTCGACGCTCGCCTTCATCGGGTGCTCCCAGGCGCCGCGGCCACCGCGCCGACCGGGTCGATCCGGACCCGGACCTTGACCCGGCCGTGGACGTCGGGCAGACGCACGGTCAGCCCGTCCCGGTCGTAGTCCTCGTGGTCCCGGCCGTCCACGGTCACGTGGCCGATCCGGGCCCGGCCGGCCGGCAGCAGGTCCGGCGAGACGTGCAGGACCCGCCCGGGCAGCGCCTCCGGCTCCGGTTTGAAGTGCAGGGTCAGCGGCTTGCCGAAGATGAGCAGGTTGTTGTACGTCACGGCGAGCAGGCACAGCTCGGTCGAGTGGTACATGCTCATCGAGTGGCTGCCCTTGAGCCGCTCGGTGCCGAGCAGGAAGGGCAGGCCGTCCGCGGTGGCGTTGAAGTAGACCCCGCCCTCGTCGTGGTCCAGGAAGAAGGCGTTGTAGAAGAACTCTGCGCTGCGCGCCTCGGCCAGGAACTGCGGGTCGCCGCCGACGCCGTGCAGCACCAGGTAGGCGAGGATCGCCTGTTCCTGCTGCCACCACGCCTTCCGGTCGTGCCAGGCGAAGCGGCGGCGCTGCTCGCCCGGCCGCAGCGCCCGCTCGACCACGTCGTACCAGCCGCCGCGCTGGCGGTCCGCGCCGACGCCGGGCATGGTGCGCCCGATCTGCTCGGCCAGCCGGGTGTACTCCGGCTTGGGCCGCAGGGCCGAGACCCGGGTCAGGTTCCAGGCGATCTTCAGGTTGTGCCCGATCACCGCGCGGTCGCGCTGCCAGCCCTGCTCGGCGTCCGGGGACCAGTCCGCGTGGAACCGCTCCTGCACGAACGGGCTGTCCGCGGCCGGGAAGCGGGCGACGACGGCGTCCTGGGTGGCTTCGAGCATCGCGGCGGCCCGCGGGTCGCCGGTGGCCAGGTAGTAGTTGATCAGGTAGGCCGGGGCGTGGTCGCCGATCGAGTTCCAGTTCTTGCGCAGCGCGTTGCCGCCGAGCGAGGGGGTGTCCGGGCGCAGCAGGACCGGGTCGATGTGCGAGAAGTAGCCGCCGTCGACCGGGTCGGCGTAGAAGCGTTCGAACAGGCGCAGGGTGGCCTCCACGTCGGAGCGGATCCGCCGGTCCCCGGTCAGCCGGAAGGTCTGCACGGGTCCGGCCAGCGCGTAGATCTGCTCGTAGATCGGCAGGGCGCCGAAGTCGTCGCCGAACTCGGAGGCGAACAGCGGGTGCTCGCCGGTGCCGTTGACCCGGATGCCGTGGTACCAGTAGACGACGTCCTCGTCGCTGTCGACGAATCTCATGTGCTCGCGCAGGTACGCCGTGCCCTTCTCGGCGACCTCCAGGTACTCGTCCTTGCCGGTGAGCAGGTAGGCGCTGGCCATGCCGTAGACCAGGCGGGAGATCGTGTCGGTCTCCTGCACGTGGTCCCCGGCCTTGTCCCCGCCCAGGCGCAGCACGGTCCGGTAGTCGCGGAAGTCGATCGGGCCGGTGCCGAACTGGGCCCGGCGGTAGAACCGCGCGATGGCTTCGAGCTGCCGGATCCACCAGTCGCCCTCCTCGAAGCGGTGGTGGCCGGGCCCGGTGCCGGGCAGCAGGATGTCCTTGGCGTCGAAGCGGGTGGCGTCCTGCTCCGGGTAGAAGAGCCCGGAGACGGCGGCCAGCGCGCCGGGGGCCGGCCGGGCGGCGCCCGGTCCGGCCGGGCCGGCGGCCGGCTCGTCCAGGTTGCGCAGCAGTCTGATACTCGGCTCGGCGCCCAGGTGCACGGTGTGCCGCACGCCGTCCGCGGTGGTCAGCGCGATGGTGCCGGCCGCCTCGTCCCGTTCGCCGAGGATCCCGGTGACCAGGTCGCAGTACGGCGCGGCCCCCGAGCGCGGCGACGGCGCCCAGTTCTGCGGTGCGGGAGTGTCAGGCTCCTGCTTATCAGTGCTCGACCGTGTGGGCGGTCTCACGAGTTCCGGCCTCGGTTGCGGCTCCGGCGCCGGCGCCGGGCTGAACGGCGCCAGCCGGTCCTCGATCATCCCGATGATCATCTGGGCGAAGTGGTGGCAGTCCTCGCCGGTGCGCGCCGTCACCAGGTCTCCGTCGACCACGACGTCCTGGTCGACGTAGGTGGCGCCCATGTTGCGCACGTCGCCGATCAGGTTGTTGTGACACACCACCTTGCGCCCGTGCACCAGGTGCGGCGCGGCCGAGACCAGCCACAGTCCGTGGCAGATCAGGCCTTTGATGATGTGCGGCCGGGCGAAGGCCCGGCGCAGCAGCTCGGTCGCGGGCGGGAGCTCGTCGACGTCCTGGCTGTAGCGCAGCCGGTCCGCGACCATGCCGGCCGGGACGATCAGGGCGTGGTAACCGTCCAGCTCGGCGTCGTCGATCTTCTCGACTCCCCGGTCGACGGTGAACGGCGCCCGGAACTCGTGCCCGTGGAAGGTCAGCGACCGCTGCCCCCACAACCGGGTCAGGAAGCGGACCTCGGCCCCCTCCTCGGCGAAACGCCGCTGGTAGTAGAAGATCTCGGGCTCGTAGAAGTCGCTTTCCAGCAGGACGCCGACCCGCGCCCCGGCCAGCCGGCCGCTCATCGCGTTCCCTCCTCGGTGCGGGGCGAGCCCTCGGTCAGCAGGTCGACCAGGAACGGCCGGTCGTCGGCGAACATCCGCCGCACCGCCGGGGCGACGTCCTCGGGCCGGTGCACCAGCGCGGCGTCGACTCCCTGCGCCCGGGCCAGGCCGCAGAAGTCGATCCGCGGGCCGGCCAGGTCGAAGGACTCCGGCCGCGGCCGGTCGCCCAGGCCGTGGTCGGCCCGGTACTGGTCGAGATTGTGGTCCAGCAGCCGGTAGCGGCTGTTGTTGCAGACCACGAACTTGGCCCCGATCCCGTGCCGGGCGGCCGCGGACAGGGCCTGGATCGTGTACATCACCCCGCCGTCGCCGGTCACCGCGAGCACCGTGCGGTCCGGCCGGGCCAGCTTGGCGCCCAGCGCCCCGGGCACGCCGACCCCGAGCGAGCCGCCGCGGGTCTGGAACCACTCCCCCGGCACGTCCGGCGGCAGGTGCCGGGCGAGCACGTCCGAGGCGGTCAGCGCCTCGTCGAAGAGCAGCAGCCCGGCCGGGTTGGCGGCGGCCACCGCGGCGAAGAAGCGGTCCGGCAGGGTGTCCGGGGCCGGCCGGGCCGCGTCCTGGATCGACCGGGCCCGCGCCGCGTCCAGCCGCGCGGCCGCCCGGGACCGGCCGTCCGCGCCCAGCGCCGGGCCGAGCCGGCCGGCCAGCGCGTCCAGGCCCGCGGCCGGATCGGCGACCAGGCCGAGGGTGACCGGGTGGTTCTTCGCGATCTGCTCCGCGACCTGGTCCAGGTGCACGATCGGCGTGCCCGGCGGGAACGGCGCGTCGAACGCCGGGAACACCTCGGGGAACAGGTAGGTGCCGACGACCAGCACGCCGTCCGCGCCGGCCAGCCTGCGGGCCGTGGCGTGCCCGAACATGTGGCCGAGCTGGCCGCGGTAGAGCGGGTGGCGGCCGGGCATGTTCAGCTCGCCCGAGTCCACCCCCCACACCTCGGCGCCCCAGAGCTCGGCGATCCGGGCGACCTGGTGCTGCGCCCCGGCCGCGGCGACCCCGTCGCCGATCAGCAGCACCGGGCGCCGGGCCGGGGCGAGCAGCGCGGCGGCCCGGTCCAGCAGGTGCCCGGCGGGCACCGACTCGGTCCGCGGGAAGCCGGTCGGGGCCACCGCCTCGGTGTTGTCCTGGTCGAGCACGTCGGCCGGCAGCGCGAGGAACACCGGCCCGCGCGGCGGGGTCATCGCGATCCGCACCGCCCGTCGCAGGACCCTGAGCAGGGAGCCGGGATCGCTGACCCGGGCGGCGTACTTGGTCACCGGCGCGGCCATCGCCACCAGGTCCACCGCCATCTGCGCGTCGAAGGCCTCGAAGCGCAGCCCGGCCTCGCCGGCCAGCACCACCAGCGGGCTGTGCCCGCGCAGGGCCTGGTAGAGCATGCCGACCCCGTTGCCGAGACCGACCCCGCTGTGCAGCTGGACCAGAGCCGGTCCGCCGGTGGCCCGCGCGTACCCGTCGGCCATGGCCACGCAGACGGTTTCCTGCAGGCCTAGGATGTAGCGCAGGTCCGGATAGTCGGTGAGCGCGTCCAGCAGACCCTGCTCGACGGTGCCCGGATTGCCGAACATGTACTCGAATCCGTCGGCCAGCAACTGCTCCACGACGGCCCGGTTGCCCGAGATCGCCATTTCCGCCTCCCTTCGTGGGTACCGGTCCGCTACCAGCCGTAGCGGCGCAGGCCGTGTTCGAGGACGTCGACCAGCTTCTCGCCGGTCAGGAAGGAGTCGGGGGTCGAGCGGCCGGTGATGAACGGGTAGTCCACGATCACCGAGACCTCCTTGCCGAAGTTGCCGATGAACGCCCCGTCCGGCCCGGTGGCGTCGCGCAGGATGTACTCCAGCGGGTACGGCGGCGGCCCGATCACGAAGTCGGTGCCCAGGAAGCCGGTGCCGTCCTTGTAGTCGTACTCCTTGCAGTGCCCGGTGACGCGCTTGCCCCACAGGATGCTGCGCCGGTACTCCCAGTCCCGGGCGAAGGCCAGCGGCGCCACACCGTAGCACTCGGCCGCGATCGGCTTGTCGGCGCGGACGAAGGCCAGGATGAGTTCGTGCAGCCGCTCGTTGTTGGCCAGGTCGACCAGCGGACCGCTGCCGCCGACGATCAGCAGCGCGTCGTAGTCCTCGAGGTCCTCGGCCACGGTCGCCAGCGTCCGGTGGTAGCGCTCGAGCTTGCGCAGGTAGTCGTCGTCGCTGGTGTAGGGGCGCTCGGGCACCCAGGACTGCAGGCTGAGCGCGTTGGCCAGCCGGTCGGACTCGTCCACGGCGCGGGTCCGGTCGGCCACCTCCCGGGTGGTCACCGACCGCCCGAGCGGCGGGTCGACGTAGCCCGGGTCCATGCTCGGCGGCAGCGCGTGCGGCCGCTTGCCGGTGGGCGTGACGAACACGGACTCGTACCCGCGCGCGTCGAACGCGGCGAGCGGGCCGATGAGTTCCTCTCCCCAGTACCCGTACTCGGAGAGCACCACCAGGATCCGGGTGGAATTCTTGCGGGACATAGAGTTTCTCCTCCAGGAGTCGGCGCGGTGCGCGTGCACCCGTCTTCACCGACTGTCGCCGCGATGGCTCGCCCGGCCAACCGAACCAGGGCCCGTAGGTGCGCAAAGCGTCATCTGCTGCGGGGACTTGGTAAAGTTGTTCGAGCTAGAGGGCCTGATTTGCGGGGGAAATCAGGGGTCGTTGAAACTGCCCGGTGGTCTGACCGCCGCCGCGCAACGCGTCGACGGCTTGCGCCCCGGGCGATGACGCCTCTCGGGGCACGAGCCTCGACGAATCACCTCAGCCGACGTTCGCCAGCTGCGCCGTCTTCCAGCAGTTGGCCGGGTCGTTCCACACGTTGTACACGTTCACCAGGGCCAAACTCAGCTCCGTGATGAACAGCGCGATCTCCAGCGGGGCGAACGGGCTGAACAGCAGTACGAGCCGGCCCGCGAGGCTGACCACGGTCCAGATCGAGTAGCTGTTGGTGACCGCCTGCCAGAAGAACTTGGCCATGCCGGTCAGCAGGCCGAACGCGTTGAGCACCTGCAGCGCCTGGTAGACCGCGGTGGGCGAGACGCCGTTGGTGAACAGCGCCTCCAGTTGCGGCAGCAGGCCGATGTTGTTGATCCGCTGGCCGAGGTAGTTGGTCAGGCCCTGGCTGACCGGGAGCGCGGACTGCGTGCTCGCGCCGGCCCCGATCAGCGGGGCGCCGACCGTGCTGGTGCTCCCGATCGGCATCGTGCCGGTGGAGCTCTGCACGCCGTCGAGGTAGATCACCGCCGCGCCGGTCGCCGCGGTCCAGGTGCAGGTGACGTTGACCCACTTGCCCAGGACCAGCGGCGTGGCGGACACCACCGGGGCGGCCGGTCCGATCTGGAACGAGACCAGTCCGTCCGTCCCGACGCTCACCGCACAGCCGGGCCGGCCGATCGGGTTGTTGGAGAACACGTACCCGGTCGCGGCGGTCACCACCGGGTTGATCCAGGCCATGATGCTGAAGCCCTCGGCCGTGCCGCCGGGGTTGACGTTCTCGTCGTTGTAGGGGTCGATGAAGGACTGGCCGGCCAGCGTGGCCGCCGGGGTGTACAGCAGTGCCGCCACAGCGCACGGCCCCTCCCTCGGCATGAACACGGGCCGTCGGCAGCCTCCCGGCGGACCCACTGTGGAAGAGTTCGAAGGAGCCGGAAAAATACATCTGACGCGAACGTATTTTCGGCATGGCGGTCGCGAAGGGGGCGCATCAGCGCACGACCATCGCGGCCGGCCGCACCGGATCCCGGGTCGGCCACGCCGCAGCCGAACCGTTCTTCGGCCCGGCCGAAAAGGAGATCTGCGCCGGTTTCCGGCCATGCCCGCGCCCCCACCACAGAACATTGACGATGCCCTGACTGAGTGCTTAGATCCGCCGGGAGAGCGCTTTCCCACTCTTGTGAAACCAGCGTGACTTTCCCATCCACCACGCCAGGGAGACCTGTGTCTGTCACCCCCACCCGCCGCGACGTCCTGCGCGGCGCAGCCGTCGCCGCCGCATTGCCGCTGATCGGCGGCCTGTCCACCGGATCGGCCTTCGCCTCCTCGCCCGGCCGAGGCACCGACGGACTCGGTGCCAATGTCCTGATCTTCGACCCGTCCATGGGCGACGCGGCGATCCAGGCCCAGGTCGACGCCGTGTTCGAGATCCAGCAGTCCAACCAGTTCGGCACGCAGCGGTACGCCCTGGCCTTCAAGCCGGGCACCTACGCCGTCGACGTGAACGTCGGGTTCTACACCCACGTGCTCGGCCTCGGCGAGAGCCCGGACGATGTGGTGATCAACGGGCACGTCACGGTCGACGCGCAGTGGCTGCAGGGCAACGGCACGCAGAACTTCTGGCGCGCCGCCGAGAACCTGTGCATCGTCCCGCCGGACGGCCTGGAGCGCTGGGCGGTCGCCCAGGCCGGCCCGATGCGCCGCACCCACATCAAGGGCGACCTGAGCCTGTGGCCGAGCCCTCCCGGCAACCAGTGGTCCAGCGGCGGGTTCCTGGCCGACAGCGTGGTCGACGGGCAGGTCCAGTCGGGGTCGCAGCAGCAGTGGCTCTCCCGCAACGACACCTTCGGCAGCTGGGACGGCTCCAACTGGAACATGGTGTTCGTCGGTACCCAGGGCGCCCCGGCGCAGAGCTTCCCCACCCCGCCGATGACCACCGTCGACCTGACCCCGGTCGTGCGGGAGAAGCCGTTCCTGACCATCGCCGACCACGGCGAGTACAGCGTCTTCGTGCCCGCGCTGCGCCACCACAGCGCCGGGACCACCTGGGCCTCCGGGCACGCCCAGGGATACAGCATCCCGCTCTCCCGCTTCCACGTGGCCAAGCCCGGCGACTGCCCCGCCACCATCAACGAGGCTCTGGCCCGGGGCCAGCACCTCCTGCTCACCCCCGGCATCTACGCCCTGTCCGCCGCCATCCGCGTCACCCGCCCCGGCACCGTCGTGCTCGGCCTGGGCCTGGCCACCCTGCAGGCCACGCACGACAACTCGCTGATCGAGGTCGACGACATCGGCGGCGTCTCCATCGCCGGCGTACTGCTCGAAGCCGCCTCGGCCGACTCGCCCGTCCTGCTCCGAGTCGGCCACGGCCGCAGCCGGTTCGGGCACGCCGAGGACCCGACCGTGCTGTTCGACGTCTACGCCCGCATCGGCGGCGCCGTCGCGGGCGGCGCGACCGTCAGCATCCAGCTCGACAGCAACGACGTGGTCTGCGACAACCTCTGGCTCTGGCGCGCGGACCACGGCGACGCCGGCACCGTCGGCTGGACGGTCAACACCGCCGACACCGGCTTCCTCGTCAACGGCGACCGGGTCACCGCCTACGGACTGGCCGTCGAGCACTACCAGAAGTACGAGGTGATCTGGAACGGCGAACAGGGCCGCTCGTACTTCTTCCAGAACGAGCACCCGTATGACGTTCCCACCCAGTCGGCCTGGGTCCACGGCAGCACCGACGGCTACGCCGCCTATAAGGTCGCCGACTCGGTGCGCGAGCACCAGGCCTGGGGGCTCGGCAGCTACTGCGTCTTCGACCTGGAGGCGCACATCTACACCGACCGGGCTTATGAGGTTCCTGACACGCCCGGCGTCGTCTTCACCGACCTGATGATCGTGTGTCTCAACGATGCGAACGGCGGAGGGATCGTGCACTGCATCAACGACGCGGGCGGTCCCGAGGAGAACGGGTACGGCGTGTACAACATGAAGAGCTACTCGAACGGCGTCGCAACTGTCTGATCTCGGCGGTGTTGATGGGACGCCGACCTGATTCGGCGTCCCATCAATACACTGTGCGGGTACGCGGCCGAAGACTACGCCGCCTGGGTTCGCGCCGCTGCCGCCGGTGCGGGCGCGGCGGTTGCGGGAGCAGCGCTTGCCGGAACGGGCGCGGTCACCTGGGTGCGGACGAACATCGCGACTATGGTCGCGGCCAGGGACATCACCATGGCCTGCTGGTCGGGCGTCCATTTCAGTCCGAAACCGACCCCCAGCGCCAGCAGCGCCTGCACCAGGCCGAGTATCGCGCCCGACACCCCGTCGCGGGTGGTGACCGCGACCAGCAGCCCGGCCACGGCGGCCGCGGCGGCATTGATGACAGCTTGCTGATCCGTCGAGACGTGCACCAGGAACGCCGAGATCACCTTGACGGCTATCGCCACCAGGGAGAGCCAGAGCACAGGCTCCCGGCCGAAGATCTTACCCATCGTCACTCCTTTTGCCAGCGGGACTCGGAAATGCCCTCACGCGCTGCCCCGAGACGGCGAAAGTATTCTCGTCCGCGCAGCGCGAGGGGGCTGAGATACCTTAGCCCGAGAGAGTCTCTCGACAGATCAGCCCATGGGCTTGGCGGCGCCTGGGCGCAGGTGTACGGCACGGCCGAACCGATCGACGCGGCCGACGACACCGGGCCGCTGGTCGAGTACTTGCGCTGCATCGCCGGGGAGCACCCGGACTGGGACGAGTACCGGCAGGCCATGGTCGCTCGGGGCAAAACCCTGATCCGGATCACGCCGGAGCGCTGGCTCAGCCGGGCCGACCGGCTGATCGCCCGGTCCGAGTACGACCTGCTGCCCGCGGCGCACCTGCGCGAGAAGTTCGGCATCGACGGCGACCTGCCCGAGGCGGTCCTGCCCGTGCGCGACAAGCTGGCGCGACTGATCGAGGCGGCCGGCGCCGACTCTGCGGGAGGCTTCCAGCGCCCGGTCGAGGGCGTCGGCGGCCTCCGGGTAGTTCCCGGTCACGTATCGCACGCGGGCCAGGTCGATGAGGGCTGCGGCATAGTCGGCGGGCCGGCCGAGGCGCTCGGCGACGCGCACGGCGGCTTGGTCGATGTGCAGGGTGCGAGTCCACAGACCCTCGATTCGCAGGATTTCAAACAACCCTGCGGCCAGGTCGATCGTGCGGTGGTCGAGCCCGTGGGTGCTCGCGTGGGTGAAGGCGGCGTCCAGGTTGGGAAATTCGGTGCGCAGCCACGCCCGGGCGACGTCCCGGCCCGAGAGCTCGGGCGCGTGCGCGGGGGCGGGGCCCTCGGGCGCGGGCCGCGGCCAGCGGGCGACTGATCGGGCGGCGATCTGGGCGGTGCGCGTAGTAGTGCAGCAACCGATCCAGGGCGGCATTGAGCTCGGGTTCGGGATCCAGCGTCACGGCCAGGGTGCTCGCGTGCGCGCGGATCAGGTCATGCACCCGATACCGGCCCGGGGACGCCCCGATCAACGGTCGAATTCCGGCCGTTTCTGCCGACCTCTGGAATCTGCGGTTCCTCCCGTTCCGGGCTTCTATCCTGGGTCGTGTCCTGACTGCCGGCACGGTGCCGACCCGCAAGGAGCCGACCATTCCCGTGGAATACCGCATCCTCCTGACCCCGGCCGAGGCCGCCGCCGGAACCACCCGGACCATCGAGCTGCCGTCCGGCCCGATGACGGTCCGGGTCCCGCCGACCCAGCGGGACAGAGCCTTCAGGGTCCCGACCGCTCAGGGCGACATAGTGATCCGGGTCGAGACCGAAACAGACCCCGACGCGGCAGACGACGAGGACGAGGACGATGCGGAGCCGATCCAGGGCGTCCGATCGGCGCCGGCCCGGAAACCGCGCAGGAATTCCAGGAACCATGTTCTCGTGGGCGTGTCGGCGATCCTCATCAGCGTCTCCTGGCTCTTGAGAACCGCTGTCGACAACGAGCACAAATCTACCTATCCCCCCGGCGTGCAGGTCGTGATGCCGACACCGGACGACGGCGACCCGGGCTACGAATACACGCTTCCGGACAACACATATACAGACACCGCACCTACGGACAGCGCATATCCGAAAATCCCTCAGTTGCTCGATCCGGCAAACGGGACGCCCACCGCGAGCCCCGGCGGCGTCATCGCCTTGCCGGCCACCTTAGGCGGCGTACTCGTCAACCCGCCCAAGGGGACGCCCTACCCCACGGGCTCGTGCTTCCGCGGATCCTCCTCCGACGCCGAGCCCTCCTTCACGGTCGAGCCCACCGCCTGCGTCGCGGATGGGAAGGTCTACGAGGTAGTCAAGGTTCTCATGAACACCGCGGACTCGGACCCGTGCGCAGACACCTCGGGGAAACAAGCATATTCGATTTATGATCAAGGTAAATACAGCAACGGAACCAAGTGGCAAGCCGTCTACTGCGCTCAGGTGTACAGCTAGGCCTGTACTTCGCATGGAGCGAATTCGGGTGAACTGAGGTCTGATCTGATGTTGTGATCTTGAGGTGGCTGTTGGATGGGGTCGTGTCGTCGATATCTCGTTGGCCGCGGCCCCGGGCCGGCCGTCCACGCTTCACGGTGGAGTTCGCGCCTGTGGTGGAGAGGCGTCTGGGCGCTCTGCCCGCCTCGGCCGAGTTTCTGCGCCGGCTGGATGTGGCCGGGATCGTCGACGGGCTCTGTCCGATCCGCGAGGTCGCGGATTTGACCCGTGGGCAGGTGGTAGAGGTGTTGGTGGCCAACCGCCTGTCCGCGCCGGCGCCGCAGGTGTGGGTGGGCGACTGGGCGCGGGCGTGGGCGGTGGGGGGTGTTCGGCGTTGACCCGGCCCTGCTCAACGATGACCGCCTCGCGCGCACGCTCGACGCGATCGCCCCGGAGCTGGAGCGGATCGTCGGCACGGTCGGGGCGAGGGCGATCGGTGAGTTCGGCATCGATGTCTCGCGCTGCCACCGGGATATGACCAGCATGTCCCTGCACGGCGCGCACGAGGACCGGGACGAGGCCTTCGCGCGGGCCAAGTACGGTCACCCGAAGGACCGCCGGGTGGATTTGAAGCAGATACAGGCCGGTCTGGCGGCCACGGGCGACGGCGGGGTGCCGGTGTTCAGCAGGGCGCCATCGGCACCGGCCCGGATGGCAAACCCACCCTGGACTGGCACTTCGACCAGGACGTGATCGACGCCGAGGCCGCCGCAGACGACTGGTACGCGCTGCTGACGAACCTGCCCGGAGATCACCGCCGAACAGGTGTTCCTGCGCTACAAACCGGGCGGATCGCTAAGCTGGGGACATGACGCGACGAGTGGCCACCAATGCGACCGTTGAACTCCCCGAACTGCTCGAGTTCCTGCGGACCCGGCACAACGGACTGATCCTCACCACTCGTGCGGACGGCAGCCCGCAGGGTTCTCCGGTGACGTGCGGTGTCGACGCCCAGGGCCGCATCGTCGTCTCGACGTATCCCCAGAGGGCCAAGGCGAAGAACGCGCGGCGCAACCCGAACGTCAGCATCATCGTGCTCTCCGACAGCTTCGGCGACGCCTGGGTGCAGGTGGACGGTACGGCCGAGTTGATCGACGCGGTCGACGACACCGAGCCGTTGGTCGAGTACTACCGCTGCATCGCCGGGGAGCACTCGGACTGGGACGAGTACCGGCAGGCGATGCTCGCGCAGGGCAAAACCCTGATCCGGATCACGCCGGTGCGGTGGAGCCCGATCGCCACCGGCGGCTTCCCGCCCGAGCTCGCCGACGCCTGACGGTAGCCGGTAGCCAGTAGCAAGTAGCCCGGTAACCAAGCTGCCGAGGGTGGCTTGTGGCGCCACCCTCGGCAGGATCCAGTACGCTGTCAGAGCTGGATTATCATGGTCAATATATCAGGGTTAAGCTATCAGGACTTGACGGTCCAGTTCTCGCTGGCGCTGCCGTTGCAGGTGTAGATGTCAGCCGTGGCGCCACTGTTGGTGGCACTACCGGTGACGCTCAGGCACAGTCCGGAGGCAGTGTTGACGATGGTGCCGTTGGAGTTGACGGTCCAGTTCTCGCTCGCGCTGCCGTTGCAGGTGTAGACGTCGGTGACGGCCTTGGTGCTGGTGGAGCTGCCGGTGACGCTCAGGCACAGGCCGTTTCCGTCGGCCAGCGTGCCGTTCTGGACGGTCCAGGTCTGGGCCGCGGTGCTGGTGCAGGTGGCGATGTCACCGGTGGTCTTCAGGGTGGTCGACCCGCCGGTGTCGCTCAGGCACAGGCCCGAGTTGTTGTTCACGATCGCGTGCCCGCCGGTCGGGGGCGGGGGCGGCGGGGTCGTGCCGCCGGCCAGGCTCGCCCCGAGGGTGTTCAGGGCGTTCTGGACCATCGCCTGGGCATTGGCGCTGAGGTTTGAGTTGGTGCCGTTCACGACCCAGGACGGGCCGGAGAAGATCGCCACGGTCACGCCGTTGTCCACGCCGCCGGTGGTGCCGCTGTCCGGGATGCCGAGCAGGTTGGCCGTGTCCACGGACGCCTCGCCCAGTTCACGCGAGTCGTTGTCCGAGGTGGTCTGGTCGTTCCCGGTCTGCGTGTCGCCGAAGATCGCGCCGATGACCTTGCCGTTGTAGAAGACCAGCGCGAACTGCCGGCCCGAGATGCCGTGCTCCTTGTAGAAGAAGTGCGGGCAGGGGGTCTTCTTGTCCCAGCAGTCGTCGCCCAGCACGTAGAACGGCACGTGGTGCGCCGCCAGCTGCGCGCCGTTGCCGTCCTGGAAGGTCGTCTCGTCCTGGTGGTCCGGATCGGGATCGGGGTCGCTGCCGTCGTCGTCGATGGCCATGCTGGAGGTGTAGACGAAGATGCCGGTCGAGGGCTGGAACACGTTCACGTTCATCGCCCGGGTCATGGTGTTGATGTGGGGCAGGATGTTGACCTGGGTGGTGGGCGTCGAGTGCTGCTGGATGCCGGCCAGCACCTGGGCGGCCGTGTAGGTGGTGGCCGGCGTGGCGGCGGCCGGGGTCATGGCGGCGGTGAGGGTGGCGGGAGCCGAGGCGGCCGCCGGGTGCGCGATCGCGCCCTGGGTGCCGAGCGCGAGCGCCGCGGCGGCTGCCACGACGAGGCGCATGCGGTGCGAGGACATGGGTGAGGACCTCCGTCGATAGTTAGTAAAGTTGACTAATGTGAATGGAAGCACCGGCGGCCCCTTCGCGCAATCGTCTGCGCAAGACCATCCTTGGAATTTACTCATGTCCAGTGGGCTGAATGACCGCGATCTTGACAGGGGGCTGCCGCCGCACCCCCTCCCGCGGGTCCCCGCCGGCTGCTCGCCCGCTTCAGCCTTCTTTCTTCCGCCGATACGACTTATCCCGGGCACCAATCCGGATCCGGATCCGCGCCGAAGGGGGATGGCCAGGTCGGTCGGACACTTCGGCCGCTCTGGCTTCAACAGGTGATCGTCAACCTGAGAATCCTCGGCGCCGTCCGGCGCCCGAAGGGAGAAACGCACGATGAACGACGAATCCCGCGGCGAACCGCTCCGGCTCTCGCGCCGCGGAGCGGTCAAGACCGCGGCGGGCGTGGCCGCGGCCGGAACGGTCCTGGCCGTCTCCGCCCGCACCCCCGCCGAAGCCGCCACCGCCACCACCGCGGTTCCCGCCGCGCAGGCCCCGGCCCAGAGCCCGGCCGCCGACCTGACCGGCGATCAGATCGTGGTGCACGTGCGCAACCTGCGCACCGGCGAACTCGCCTTCTACCTGGGAGAGCGCGAGGTCACGGTGTACGACCGCGATCTGGCCGCCCGGCTGGCCGCCGCCACCCGCTGACACCCGCTGACACCCGCCAAATCTGGCCCGCGCCCCACCGGGCCACCGCGCCCGTCAACCTCCCACGACTCCCGTAAGGCAGCCTGATGTCTTCCCATCGTGAAGCACCCGAGATCTCCAAAGATCCCGTCGCCGACAGCACCGACCTCTACGCGTTCGTCAGCCCGGACAACCCCGGCACCGTGACCCTGATCGCCAACTACCTGCCGTTGCAGGGACCGGCCGCGGGCCCGAACTTCTACGAGTTCGGCGACGACGTCCTCTACGAGATCCACATCGACAACAACGGCGACGGCCAGCCCGACGTCACCTACCAGTTCAGCTTCACCACCACCGTCGCCGACACCACCACGTTCCTGTACAACACCGGTCCGATCGAATCGCTGACCAGCAAGTCCTGGAACCGCCGGCAGACCTACTCGGTCACCCGGGTCGACCACGGCGGCCGCAGCACCGAACTGGGCAAGAACCTGGCCTGCCCGCCGTGCAACATCGGCCCGCTGTCCACCCCGGACTACCCCGCGCTGGCCCAGGCCGCCGTGCACTCCCTCGGCTCCGGCCGCACGGTGTTCGCCGGCCAGCGCGCCGAGGGCTTCTACGTCGACCTCGGCGCGATCTTCGACCTCGGCGACCTGCGCCCGTTCGCCGACCTGCACACCACCTTCGGCCTGCCCGCCCTGGCCAAGGGCCCGGGCGTGAACACCACCGACAACGTCAACGTGCACAGCATCGCCCTGCAGGTGCCGATCCACGAGGTGACCCGCAACGGCTGGACCGGCACCAACGCCGCCGACCCGGGTGCGGTCGTCGGGGTGTGGACCACCGCCAGCCGCCGCAAGGTGCGGATCCTGGGCACCGCGCCCGGCGAGGAGGTCGCCACCGGCCCGTACGTGCAGGTCTCCCGCCTGGGCAACCCGCTGTTCAACGAGGTCATCGTCCCCATGGCGGAGAAGGACGGCTGGAACAGCCGGCCGCCGTCCGGGGACGGCAAGTACGCGAAGAACGTCGAGCACCCCGAACTGGCCGGGCTGCTGCCCGCCCTCTACCCCGGCGTGTTCCCCCACCTCGCCGCCCTGGTCGCGGCCGGAACCGCGCGCGCCGACCTGGCCGCGATCCTGCTGACCGGGATCCCGGAGGGCGTCATCCCCGGCTTCCAGAACTACACCGGCAAGGTCCAGGCCGACATGCTGCGCCTGAACGTCGCCATCCCGCCGTCCGCCAAGCCGAACATCCTCGGCCTGGCCGGCGGCGACCCGGCCGGCTTCCCCAACGGCCGCCGCGTGGCCGACGACGTGGTCACCGTGGAACTGCGGGCCATCGCCGGGGTGCTCCTGCCCCTGGTCGACCCGTCGTTCACGCCCGACGCGGCCTCGTCGGCGGTCACCGACGGCCTGGACCCCAGCAGCGTCGGATCGCCGTACCTGAGCACGTTCCCGTACTTGGGCGTGCCCTACAGCGGCTTCTCAGTGTCCTAACCGGTGGCGGCGCCCACCCCATCCGGGCGCCGACGCAGACCGCTGTCATCGGAGGCGGCCACATCGCTCGCGGTGTGGCCGTTCCACGCCCAGTCCACAACGCCTCGCTGGAAGGACCACTCGAAGCCATGCACGACCACACCCGCGAAGCCGCCCACGGCCCCTCGCCCGCGGCCAGCGTCGTCCTCGAACTGACCGACCGCATCGGCGCCCTGATCATCGACGCCACGGCAGACCTGGTCGGCACGGAGATCGAGATCAGCCGGGCCGGAACCGCGACCCGCACCCACTCGATGGTGCGCGAGCGACTGACCGAGCCGCACCGCCAATACAGTGCGGTCTACCCGTCACTGGAAGCAGGCGAATACACGATCTGGCACGAAGACGGCGACTCCACGGCCACCATCACCGTGACCGCGGGACATGTGGCCAGATTTGTCTACCCGCAAGCCAACTGACGACCCGTCCGGTGGGGCCGACCCCGCCGACCCCGCCGACCGCGCCGGGCGGCCACCACGCGCCCCGGATCAACCTCTGCGCAGCATCGCGACCGTGGGATTGCTCTGCGCCAGCGCGCTGGTGATGGTGTACGCCGACTGGGACGGGCGGCGGCTTGCCGCGCCTGGAATGGTTTACCCCTGAGCAGAGGGACGATCCGGATCCGGCGGTCCCGGCAAGCGGAGAAGTTGAGGCGGAGAGGCGCCAGGACACCTCCCCGCCGGCTTTCTAACGCATTGTCACACCGAGCCGGGCGGCGAGGGCGGCGTCCAGGGTGAGGACGGCGACGGAGACGCAGGCGCGTTGCATCTGGCCGTCGACTTCGAGTTCGACGCAGAAGGTCGCGCTGCGCCAGGGGTCTTCGGTCTGGGCTTCGTCGGGTGCTTTGAGGGTGTGGGTCTCCGGGGCCCACTGGGTCTGCGCGGGCCCGGGATCCCGGCCTGGCCGAGGATTTCGCCCCACTGACGGGGTCGGCGATGTGGCGCGCAGCGGGAAGAACGTCGTGGCGTTGTCCGTCCCGGAGGCGAGCACCTTCTCCTGGGTCAGCTGCGAGTTGACCAGGTCGTGCATCGCCTCGTAGGTGGGCCAGTCCATCGGGCGGGCGACCGCCTCCGGATCGTTCAGGAACGTCTCGTAGGTGGCCCGCATGCTCGCCTGGAAACCGGGCGAAAGCTGGTGGTCGTACAGGGATCCGGGGTCGTCCGGGTAGGTCAGCCGCGCCTCGTCGTGGTGGGCCGGGTCCAGGTAGAGCTTGTACCAGTCGCTCTTGGGCAGCACGTCTTCCAGGACCACGGCGGAGCGTGCGGGCGGCGGTTCGAGCAGGTCGGAGATGTCCAGGGGCAGCGCCGCGGAGTGCGCGGGCTGCGGCTGGAGGTGGCGGGTGAGGTCCAGGTCGGGTTCGGCCGGCCGGGTCTGCGGAACCTGGACGGGCTCCTGCACCGATCCGGTGCCGTGGTCGTCCTCGCCCAGCGACATCGGGGACCGCGCGGACGCGCCGTACGCACTCGACGAACTGGGACCGGTGCCCGGGCTGCGCCGGCGGATCGGCACGGTCACCACGGCGCCGGTGGCGTTGGGCTCGTACCGATCGTGGAACGAGCCGGTCACCCGGGAGTACATCGCGAAGAAGGCAACACCGGCCAGTCGAACTCTCGTCGCCAGCGCGTCGAACCGAAAGCGGTGAGGCCACATGATGCATTCCCGTATGCCGGTGCACCAATGGCGCGCCACAACTCTCTGGGCGGCCGGCGTGGCCCTCATCCTCGCGACCGGGATCCTGTCCCGCCTGGCGCACCTGTCCACGACGTGGGCCGACGCCATGAACATCGCCGCCGGCGTCCTGCTGCTGCTCGGCGTCGCCGCCTCCCGCTCCGGTGACGCACTCTTGCCGGGCGACCCGGAACCCGGCCTCACGCCCGAGCAGGCCGACTGACACCTCGATCCCCGCCTGGCGATTCGTCGATTTCAGGAAGTCGCGGAGAACCCGCGCCAACTCGCCAAGGCAAGTCAGCAGTCTTCCGCCCAACCGGGCTTCCGTCCCGTACCATCGCAGTATGGACATGACCAGTATCGTCATACCCGGAGCTCAGACACTCGTGAGCAGTCTGATGAGCGAGGCGTGGAACCAGACCCGCTCGGCATTGTCCCGTCTCTGGGCCTCGAAGATCGCGCACACCGAGGCTGACGTCGAGCACGGCACCGAGGCGTACGACCGGCAGCTCGAGGTGGCGAAACAGCAGGCCATCGATGTGGCCGGCAACGGCGGGGAGGCGGATCGCGCCGCTCGGATGGAGCTCTTCTGGGCAGGGTACCTGGCCGGCCAGATCGCCTCTCGCCCCGAGCTCGCCGAGGGAGTACGAGCACTGCCTCAGCTTTTCGCCGAACCGCAACACCAGGCGCAGACTACGACGGTGCACAATTCGATCAGCGGCACAGTGCACGGCAAGTCGATTCAAGCCAATGAGATCCACGGTAACATCTTCTAGCCGCTCCTAACCCCTGGCAGTCGAGGACCACGCCCAGCGCCATGAGTATCTGAGAATGCTGTTGCATGAACCATCGCGACACGCACGCCGGTTCCGACGTTCTGCGCAAGCGGACACTAGAATGGAAACTTCGGCCGACGAGCCGACGAGCCGACGAGCCGACGAGCCGACGAGCCGACGAGCCGACGAGCCGACGAGCCGACGAGCCGACGAGCCGACG
>DASZBX010000066.1:0-90485 GCA_035943635.1 Actinocrinis sp.
ACGCTCCTGTCGGACCTCGAGAAGCTCAGCCTGCGCGGCGGGGACCCGGCTGCCTTCGGCCGACGCCTGGCCGCGCTACGCACTGTTCACCAGCGCAAACCCAGCTTCATCGACCGCCTGGACGCTGCCGGACTACCCTGAGCCGGACTTTCAGACCGGAAACACGCAGCCCGGTCGCCGAGTACGGATCTGGATCGCGCCGATCCAGATGTCGTCAGCGAACACTCGGCCGGCCGAAGATCAGCGTGCTTGTAGGCGAAATCAGCGTGGCCGGACGGACAGATCGTCGGCCGGAAACAACGTTCGAGGCCGCCGACTGACGCCATTGCCAGGGCTGTCGCAAACAAGCTCGATCCGGATTGAGCCGAGATTCCAGCACCCTGATGAGCACCGCGACGCGAATCCACCCACTGCCCGTCCAGCATCCGTCCAGCACCGGCAACAACCTGAGCCAATGCGCATGGGGATAGTAAGGGAAGTCTCCCCGTTTGAAAACGGTCCAACGGTACGCTACGGTCATATAAGGGCTCCATCAATACGCCCCTTGATTTCAGGAAGCTGACTCTTAATCAGCGGGTTCGGGGTTCAAGTCCCTGACGGCGCACCATCTTTATCACAGGCCCAGGTCGTTGACCTGGGTTTTTGTGTTACAGGTTCAACCACCTTACGGCCAGTCGAGAACCTCGTCCACATTCCGTCCAGATTTTCATCGAGGTCAGTTCCGGCGGCCCCCGGCCGCTATCCGTTTTCTGCTTCGTTGTGTCGCGGTTCCAGATTCGATCCGGGTGTGCCGAACTCGACCAAGGGACCAATCGACCATCGATCTCATGTCTCGCCTCTTCAACTCATCAAGATCGCCCATTCCGCGCCGCGTGAGATGCCAGCAAAATGACCAACCCATCCAGCAAGCTTTCACAGGGCGTCCAGCAGCGCCGATCCCTTGTTACTGCCGTGCCTACCGAACTCGAGAGTCCGTAGGGCGAGACAAGGTTCTCCCGATCCTAGTCGTCCAGCACTCCTCGTCTCGTCCGTCCGGCAAAAGAAGCCCAGGGCGTTGACCAGACTTGCTCTGACCTGGTCCTTCAATCTTCTTGCGGCACGCCTCGACAGGCGATCACAGAGGCGGATTCATCTCTGAATCTGTAGGGCGAGGATGACATGACCGGCCGTCGCGAACTTCTTCACCCTGACTGGGCGCGATGCCGAGTGTTCTCGTCGCCCCCATGTTGCAACATCCCAAACCCGGCTGTCGACCATCCTGACGACAGTGTAAAGATCGACTCGGCGCCGACGCGAAGTCCTGCGATCCCTCGGAAGAACCTGCGGACTTGCTCGGCAGTGGCGATAAGGGCTCATCGTGATTCAACGTCTGCGGGTTCGGGCGTGTCGGCTTGGGGGCTCAGTGTGTAGTTCCATTGGCCGTGGACGTCGTGGCGGGTCAGCGGAAGGGCCTTCATGGTTTTGTCGCTGATCTTGATGCCGGTGGGGTAGCTGCCGGTGTCCAGGACCGCGTCAACGGTCAGGCCGGTGTCGGTGGTGGTCGCGCCGATCAGGGAGACGACCGCCTCATGGCTGGTCAGCGGTGTGCCACGCCAGTTCATAGTGATCGCGGAGAACAGGCGGTGCTCTATCCGGTTCCACTTGCTCGTTCCCGGCGGCAGGTGCAGCACGGTGATCGGAATACCGATCTCGGTGGCCAGGGCGGCCAACTCGGTCTTCCAGGCGCGTAGCCGGTTGCCGTTGGACCCGCCGGAGTCGGCGGTGATCGTGAGTGTCGTCGCGTCCGGATAGGCGGCCCGGCCCTGGGTGTTCCACCAGGTCCGCAGGGTGTTGACGGCGAAAGCGGCGGTGTCGTGATCCGTGCCGACGCTCACCCATCCGGTATTGGCCGCGATGTCGTAGATCCCGTAGGGGATGGCCTTGCCCAGTTCCTTGTCGGGGAAGTCGTGGACGTTGACCTTGACCGGGTTCCCTTCCGGGCGCCACTCCTTCCCGCCGTTCTTGAAGTTCCCGACCAGCTCCTTCTTCTGGCAATCCACGCTCACGACCGGCTGCCCGGCCGCGAGGGCGGCTTTGACCTGCTCGTTGAGGTAGACGAACTGGGCGTCTCGGTCGGGATGCTGCTTGCCCTCGACGGTCTTGGCGTTGCCCTGCAGGCAGTAGCCGGCCTCGTGCAGGATTCGGGCCACCACATTCTCCGTGCACTGATGACCACGTTTGGTCAGCTCCTTGACCAGGTGCGAGAGCGATTTGGTGGTCCATCGCAGGGGGTTCATCGGGTCCCCGCGCGTCTCCGGCTCGACCAGGGCGTCAAGGTCGGTGGCCAATCCGGGATCCTGGTCCTCGGCTCGCTTGCGTCCACCGCCAGGACCGCGGGACCTGCCGACGGGCAGGGGTTGGAGGTCATCGAGCTCCTCGCGCCCGCGCAGGATCGTGTCGATGGCCACGCCGGTGGCCTCGAACACGATCCGTGCGCCGCTCCTGCCCAGGTCGCGGGCCTCGTTGCCGAGCCACAACCGGCGTTGACGCTCAGTCAGATGCAGCTTGATCGCATCGTAGCGCCGGGCCAGGGACTCCGTGTCGACGGGCATACCGTAAAACGTACCCGCCCCGCAGCGACTTTAGAAGTTGTTTCGCGATATGCCCATAGCCGCGATACGCCGAAATGAACTCGACGAACGCCGTCAGGCGTATGTCCCGCCATTGCCGGTCGTGATCTCTGGCCCGCGATCGATCTTCACCTCGGTTCGAGACCCATCCACCCAACGCCACAGCGAGCAGCGTCACAACCGCCGTGAGAGCGTTGCCGACCATCCCCCACCCCCTCACCATGACTTCTACCCCATCCGCTTCGACCACAAGCCAGCCGCTGCCCAGCAGGTGCTGGCGGCATGAAGACCATCGTGGTCGCGGACCGGGAGGGGGCAGTACGTGTTGGATGTGAGCACGGGCAACGCCACGGAGCCGATCATCCACGGTGCCGCAGGACCTGCTGCCGGCGCAGCCGGCGTACCGGCCAGGCGCCGCACGGCCGCGCGAACACCGGGCCGGTGACCGGTCACCCCGCGCGGCGGGGCCGGCTGACACCGGCCTCGGCGACCCGGTCGCCCCGAGACCGCCGGTTACTCTGCGTAATCAGCGGCCGCGGGGCCGTGTCATCGCCGCTTGTCCGCCCCGCCGGGCCAAGCTCCTTCCGGCCCCTCCTGGCTCACGATAACCTCGTCTATCAGTGCCTGGAGCAGCTGATGGTCCGGCTGTGCTCTCGACCGGACCGGCTGCTTCGTTTATGCGTCTGGCTGGTTATCGCCATGCCAATTGTCGTGGCGCCGGTGGAGGACCTGCGGGTCGTAGCGGAACAAGTCCCTCACCGGATGCCCCCGGGTGCGCGTACGAGGTCCAGGTCGGCCGCTCCTGCGGCTCCACCCGTGATTCAGGGGCGTGGCCGTGCAGTTCGCCTTATACTTCGGGTGAGGGGGCTGCGTCACCTGGGGTGGGCTGGAGGTCGGATGCGCAGGATCGCGATCGTTCGGGCGGGGGCGTTGCTGATGGGAGCGGCCGCGATTGTCTTCTCGGTGCTGTGGGCGGTGGGGCCTTATCAGAGCACCGTGGCGTACCGCCATGCGTACCTGTGCTCGGGAGGTGTGCCGACTGCCGCCTCGGATGTGAACGGTTGCGTCGCGACCGAGTTCGGTGTCGTGACGGGCCGGTCCACCTCCGTGGATGTGGACCCTGAAGGCGACACGAGTACCGACTATGCGGTGGACTACCGGCGCGCATCCGGCGCGCAGGAGAGCAGCGGGAACGTCACCGAGTCCCTTTATGACGCCGCCACCACCGGGAGACAGGTGCAATTGCAGATCTGGCAGGGCAGCGTGGTCGCGATCATCGCCCCGGGCGGCGCCAGCACCGGCATCGACCCGCCCGCCGAGGACGACCTGTTCGTGGCCGGCATGCTGGCCTGGGCCGGCGTCGGCCTGCTCGTCTGGTTCCTGATGGGCGACGGCACGCTGCGCCACCTGTGTGGAAACTGTGGCCTGCGACTTCTCGGTTGGACCTTGGCCGGGATGCTGATGATCGGCGCCGCCCGCTTCGCCATGACTGCGGATCAACAGGGCTTGGGAACCACCGTGTTCGAAGGCGCCCTCTTCCTGATCATGGTGCCCGCAGCCTTCTGGATGAGTTTCACCAGCTTCGGGGCGGATGCGCACAACGGGGAGCAGTCGCTGCTGCACAGGTCACTGGCCTGGCGAGTCGAACGCACACGGCGGCGGCGCGAACGGGCCGAGGTGGACGACACGACGGCACCATAGCCGTCTAGTGTTAGAGTCCTGATACAAACTCCGGCCGGCACCGTTGCACAACCAAAATCGAGTCATGCCCCTCACATCCGGTCACTCTCCGTGATCAGCGGCGGCGCGGCCTTCTCGTCGTCGCTTTTCCGCTCCCGCCGGCCCGGCGCCTTCCGGACCTGTCTGGCTCACGATAAGCGCGGACGAACCTCGCGGTGATCGGAGTGCGCTCCGAAGAAGTCGCCGGAAAGAGCACGCTGCACCTGACCCGGTTCGCCGACTACTTCGCCGCCGGCTACGGACACCGGTGTATCACCGCCGTCACCGTCCGGGAAGTCAACGGCCGGCTCACCCACCTGTCCAACGCCGGCAACACCAAACCCGGCGCACCGCCCGCCCCGATGGCCCCGGCCACGGTCGGCAACCACCTCGCGCACCTGTCCGGGTTCTTCACCTGGGTCGCCGCCCACCGGCCCGACCTGGTGCCGCACGGCGACCCGACCAAGAAGGCCGACCCGCCGCCGATCCCCGCCCCCACCCCCCGGGCGTTACCGGACGCGAAGGTGCGCACCCTGAAGAACACCGTGGACCGGATCGAGTCCTTCCACCACCTCACGGCCGCCGCCACCGCGGCGCCGGGCCCACCGTGCACCGCCCCGCCCGGCCGCTGCGCGACCGCGCGATCGTGTTCGTCATCCTCGGAACCGGACTGTGCCGCGCCGAGATCACCGGCCTCGACCTCGCCCACGTCGAGCCCCGCGACCCGGACAAGCTACGCCGAGCACGCTCGGCCAAACTCACCGGAGTACGCGGCAAGGTCCGCACCCTGCGCACCGTGTTCCTCGGCCAGGACGCGCGCACCGCGCTGGCCGACTACCTCGACCACGAGCGGGCCGGCGACGCGGACGAGGGGTCCACCGCACTGTTCCTCGCCGCCAAAAGCGTCGCCGCCCGCCGCGACGGCGGCCGGCTCTCACCCCGTTCGATCAACAACATCGTCGCAGAAATCGGCCGGGCACACGACGCCCAGTTCGACGACGACGATGCCGAGCGACGTATCGGCGGACTCACGCCGCACGACGGACGCCACACCTTCGCCTACCGGCTCTCCAAGCAGTCCGGACACAACCGGACCGAACTCGAACGCCGCCTCGGACACGCCAACGAGCGTTACCTCAAGCTCTCCACCAACCCGCCGGACTACGAAGCCGCCGAACTCGTCGAAGACCTCTGACCCCGCGCCCCTCCCTCGCCACTGACACGCAGTGAGAAATACTGACATCGAAGTGAGAAAGCTCCACTGACATCTGGGCGAGATTTCTCAGGAACCCGCGGACACACCCCGGCCAAGCACACCGAACAACCCCCGGGTTCGCGCTGAACAGGCTTCAGTTTGCGTGAACCCATAGAATTCAAGGGGTAGCCGTAGTTTTGGCGGAATTTCCAACGCATATGCAGGTCGGAATGATTGCAGGCACTCATCCGAGCTTTGGGCGGCGAGTAACTGTGGCCTGCGTATCCGTTGATTGCGCGGCTGTTTCTACGGCTACCCCGAGCCTGAGGCGACGATGAGACAGAGTACGCCGACGAGGGCGGAGCACAGGCCAGCGAACACCGCCCGTGTGGCGGCCCGCCGGATCGTTGTCCCCCGGTCGGAGGATGGAAGCCAGCGCGGAACAAGCACTGCCGCCAGGCCGATGATCGCGCAGTAGCAGGCTGCCACGAAGGTGGGCCACTGAATGGGTGAGAGGAAGGGCCCTTTTCCGCGGGAGGAGCTCAGGTCTCCGGCCTCGATGAGAGCACTGATCATTGTGCACAGGAGGTTGAACGGGGCGACGAGGAGCAGGGTCGCAAGTCCGAGCAGCAGCAGGCGCCGGTTCAGGCGGCGCACGCCGACTGGCGAGGCCTCGACGGTGTCGTCCGCGGGAGGCGGGGGCTGGTCCTCGGGCATTGAGGCTTTCCTCCGCTCGTGGGGGCAGGCACGATAACAGTACTGCGATACGGCGCGGCCCTGCGGCCCGGTCCGGTGTCGTGGCCAGGTGCGGCGTGCGTGTTGGCCGCCCACTGGCCGCCCACTGGCCGGCTACGGGCCTGTGAAGGGCAGAGCGGGTGCGGCCGGGCCGCCTGGCTGACCGTAGAGCGGGCCGGCCGCGGGGCCGTGGTCGAGTTGGACGGCGTTGTAGTTCCCGGTGATGATGTCGGTGACGTTGTTCAGGGATTCGCTGCCGGTGTCGTAGTAGTGGGAGTGTGCGTCCGTGCCGACCTCGCCGAGGCCGTAGTGCTGCACGCCGAACTGGTTGGCGCCGAAGGGCTGGTAGACCGGGTCCGGGCCGAACCAGTCGAGCGCCGCGACGTCGTCGTCATAGTCGGCCCCCGCCCAGACGTGGCTCGGGTCTACCTGCAGGCCGTCCACGTCGGGCACCCCGACGCCAGGGCTGCCGGTGAACACCAGGTCCGTGATCGGCAGCTGCGACTTCGCGGCGGCCAGGCCGCAGACCAGCGAGCCGTAGCTGTCCCCGACCAGGGACAGGTTGGTGAGCCCGGAGTTCACCGTGTGCAGGCTGGTGAGGAAGTTCGTCAGGGCGGGCACCGCGGCCTGCGCGTCCCCGTCGCTCATGACGCTGGTGAATCCGGGGGCGTTGTAGCCGAGCCAGGTGATGACGCTGTTCGAGGTGGACCCGGTGTCGGCGTCGGCCTGGGCGCTCATCCGGGTCGCGTCGACCAGGTTGTCGCCGAAGTTGGACAGCTTCGAACCGAGGCCCGGCACGTAGACGGACACGTTCGTGGCGGTGTCCGGGTCGCCGACGGCGACGATGGCTTGGCCGTTGCCCTGGGTGCCGAAGCCCAACAGGTACATGGGAATCTTGACCGTCGTGCCGTTCACCACGGCGGTGCTGCCCGCCGCCACCTCGCTTTGTAGCGTCTGCAGGCTTGTGAGCTGGGACTGCAGGCCGGGCAGGAGCATCGAAGAGAGCATCCCCGATCCGGTCTGCTGGACCACGGCGATCTTCTGCTCGTACGCGCTGATCTGCGCCTGGAGCACGATCTGGTTGGCCTGGTTGCGGGCGACCGCCGGGATGCCGTCGAGCGGGCCGATCGCGACGGGGTTCGCCGTGATCAGGGCCTGCTGCTGGGCCGGGGACTGGGCCTGCCACCAGGCGTCGACGGTCGCCGGGTCAGTGCCAGCGGCGGGAACGGCCTGGCTGTAGAGGTAGGCGTCCTGCGCCTTGTCCTGAGCCAGGACGGTGTCCGCGTCGCTCTCCCGGTTCCCTCCATGCGGGGACTGGCCGAACTGCTCGGGATCGGTCAGCTTCGCGACCAGGTCGTCGACTGTGGTGCGGGCGTCGGTGAGTGCTTGCGTGGTCAGTTGCTGCACCTCGGCGACCCGTGCCCGGCCGGCCGAGCCGGCGCCGGTCATGCTGGCGGGGCCTGCCGTGACGGTCCCGTCGTCGTGGATGGTGAACTCGTTTTGCTGGGCCAGGGTGACCGCTGCGGCGAGGACCGACTTCGCCTCGCCGAGCCCGTCCGCGGTTGCTTGGAGTAGGGCGCTGAAGGCGACCAGGTAGGCTTCGGTGGCCGAGAGCTGTCCCTGGATCGCCTGCAGGGAGGTCCAGGCCGCCGTCGCGGCGTCGCCCGACCACACGTCGGGTGTGATGGCGTTGATGACATCGTACTGGAAAGCTTCGGCCTGAAAGGATCCGTCATCGGCATGAAGTCGGGGGAGGTCTGGGTTGACACTGGCTCTGGCCAAGGATCTGCGCGAGTATCGGCTCGCGCCGACTGAGGAGGACATCGAGGCGTTCGAGGCCGACACCTTCGCCGGGTTCGTGCTCGCGCCCTCCTCGGCCGGGTCGGCGGGGAGGAGGGTGCGTGGGCCTGGGACATGGTCCTGTCCGGTTCCCGTCTGCCGGCGGTGACGGTCTGGCTGGAGGGCTGCCAGCGGCTGGACGTCTTTCCACCGAGCAGGTGGCGCCCGAGCTGGTGGACGAGGCACTGGCCGGGTGCGGGGTGCGGGGGTGGATCGGGGCTTGGTCGGCGCGGTTCATGGTCTACTTCACGTTGGCGTTGGCGCTGTTTCACTCCGATTCCTACGACGATGTCGCGGAGAACCTGGTCGGGGCGCTGGAGCCGATGGGCGAGGCGATACCGAACACGTCGAACTTCACCCGGGCCCGGGTCCGGTTGGGTCCGGGGGTGTTGGAAGCGGTGCTCCGGCGCCTGGCCGGGCCGTTGGCCCCGGACGGTCTGGCCGGGTCGTTCTGGCGGGGGATGCGGCTGGCGGCGGTGGACGGGTTCGTGCTGGACACCCCGGACACGTCGGCCAACCGGGCCTTCTTCGGCGGGCCGGTCGACGCTCGCGGTAAGCCGGCCGGGTTCCCGCAGGTGCGGGTGGTGACGTTGAGCGAGTGCGGCACGCACGCCTCGATCGACGCACGCGTCGGCTGCTTCAACGGCGGGGAGCCGGAGTTGGCGACCGTGATGGCCGGTTCGGCGGGCGGGATGCTGGTCATGATGGACCGGGCCTTCCCGGGAGTCGAGTTGTGGAAGGCGTATACGGTGCTGGGGCGCATCTACTGCTGCGGGCGCGCTCGGTGGTGGCCCGCCGCCCGGTCACAGTGCTGGCGGACGGGACGTATCTGGCCCGGATGAGCCTGGCCGGACAGCGGGCCTCGCATCCTGGCGGGGTGACGGTGCGCGTCATCGAGTACCGCATCGACGGCGGCGAGGTGATCAGGCTGCTGACCGACCTGGTGGACTGCCAGGCCTACCCTGCTGCGCAACTGGCAGCTCTCTACCATGAGAGATGGGAGGCGGAGGGAGCTAACCGCCAGATCAAGACCTTCCAGCGCGGCCCGGAACAGGTGCTGCGCTCCGGCAGCCCGCAGCTGGCGCGCCAGGAGGTCTGGGCGCACCTGGCGGTGCATCACTGCCTGAACCAGATCATGGTCCGGCTAGCCTGCGGCGAGGGCATCGACCCAGACCGGATCTCGTTCGTGAAAGTCCTCAAGCACGTGCAGCGCAGCGTGATCCGGCAGGCCAAGGACGCAGCGGGGGCGTTCCTCGCCTTCCTGGCCGGGCTGGAGGGCAAGGTCCGGCGCAAACTGGACAGCGGTCCCCGACGCCCGCGCACGGCCGAGCGGGTCCGCAAGCGCCCCGACTCGAAATACTCCCCGTCGGTCAAGCGCCGACAGCACGGACCCACCCGACGCGTCCCACCCAAGGTCATCACGCTGAACCCGGCGATGCTTCAGTAACCAAAGCAACGGCATTGCGTACCCGGCGGGAAGTGGCACACGGTCACGCTCAGCCCGGTCTCGACGGCGAACGCGGCCAGTTCGGCCTTCCAGAGCCGGTAACGGTAGCTGTTCGAACCCCCGCAGTCCGCGGTGATCAGCAGCCGGGCCGCGACCGGGTAGTCGACACGCCCACGGGCCTGCCACCAACGGCGGATCGACTCGACCGCGAACACTGAGAACGCGGTATCCCGTGGGCGACGACGGTGCGCCTCCTCGCCAACGGCATACCGCACATCAGGTCACCCCGGGGCGGAAAGGCCCAGGTGCCGGTCGAGGCCGAGGCCCAGGTGCCCGTAGAAGTTCGGATGGGACCAGAACAGGCTCTCTCGGGCCCCGCCGGAGGCGTAACGACACGGCGGACGCGGTAGGGTGCGATCCGCCGGTCCGGGTAAGGAGATCGCATGTGGGAACACGAGTACAGCATCGAGGTGGACCTCACGCCGCAAGCTGTCTGGAAGGTCTGGTCGGACGTGGCCGGCGCGGCGACCTGGAACGAGGGCATCGAGAGCATCGAGATGTACGGCCCGTTCGCCGCGGGCACCGAATTCCTGATGACACCGCCCGGGCGCAACCCGGTCCTGATGCGCCTGGCCGAAGTGGTCGACAACGAGATGTTCGTTGAGGAGACGCAGGCACACGGTCTGCTCATCCGCATCGTCCACCGGGTCGAGCCCTTGGGCGAGCACCGGTGCACCGTGACCTACCGGACGCACATCACCGGACCAGGCGCCGACCAGGCCGGTGCGCACATCGGCCCGGGCATCACCGCACCCTTCCCCCGCGCCGTCGCCCAACTCGTCGAGCGGGCACAGCAGACGGCGCCCTAACGGCGGTCAACGGTCCCCCAGGCGAGAGCCGGCGCCAGCGCGCAGACGGGCGATCATTGCCAGCTGCGCGCTCGAGGTGGGCAGGCCGGTGTTCATGCGCTCTGTAGATCTGCAATTGCATGCCGGCGCCGGGGCGTTGCCGCCCGGGTCGTCCAGGCACAGGCCGCACTGGGGGTTTTGCAGGGAGCCGTTGGACTGCTGGACCCATGTCTGGCTGGCGCCGCCGTTGCAGTCCCAAAGTTCGACCTTGGTGCCGACGGCGGTGGCGCCGCCGGTGATTTCCAGGCACCGGCCGAGGGTCTCGCGCAAGTTGTCGGAGTTGTGGGTCCAGTGCTGGTCGATCGCCGAGAACCTGCTAAACGCAACTAGGATCATTCCGGCCCGGAAACCGCGGCAGACGACCCGGTACGAGGTGACGTCGACCGCCGGAGGCGAGATCGCCCGGGCCACCAACGCGATGGAGCGGCTACCGTGTCGCATGAACCTGTCACCTCGACCCACGGCCTGGTCAGCCGTCTGATCGCCGCATACGAGCGCAGCTCACAGCGATACACCGCGGTGCTCTCCGAAGCGGATCTTCTACCAGAGTGGGAGCGGTGGCGGGCGGGGCCGGGGGAATCCCGCCGAACACCCGCGTCCGGCTCACACCCGCCAGGCAGCGGCGGGGCGGTGGCCGGAATGCTCACGACCGCCCGCCCCTCAGGGCAAGGCGCGTCGGCCGGGCGCGAAGTCCCCTTGCCCACATCCCCTGCAAAAGGGTGAAGATTCTGGTCAAGCAGGTGCCTGAAAAGGTTCCCGGTTCGCCTGGTTCCTCCCCCGCTTGCCGGAACACACTGGACTTCCGGGGCCCGGGCGGGTGCCCGGTGGGCCGCCCCGCAACCGCTCCGGGCCGGCCCACCGGGGTTCACGGAGCCCGGCGGGAACGGTTGCCGGGCCGTTCCCGCCGAGTTTTCCCGCCGCCCGCATGGCGGCGGTCCAGGCGCCACCGCGGTCTTGGTCTACGGTGAGGCCGCGGCGGCGCGTGGTGGTTGCTAGAGCAGGGCGCTCAGGAGGCCGGAGAGCAGGCCCTCGTGCTGGCGATGCCCGCCGTAGCCGTAGTCCCCGGCGGTCGCGAAGTCCCCGGTGCTGTTGGAGGTCGTGCTCTCCCCGACGCCGGAGGCGTTGGCGAACTGGGAGAAGGTGGTGTAGTACGCCTGACCGTCCTGGCCGATGCCGGTGGCAATGGTGGTGTTGGCCGCGCCGGCCGGGCTGATCGTGGTGGCGTCCGCGGTGTAGGAGTTGCCGGTGACGCTGGTCTGCTGGCTGGTCGTACCGGCCAGGGTGGTCGAGGACGAGGCGGAGCTGACAGTGTCGGCGGCCGCGGCGCCGATGCCGCCGATCGTGATTGCTGCGGTCAGGGCCGCCAGGGACAGGGCACGGGAGGTACGCATGAAAAATCGCTCTCTTCTGTTGCTCGTCGATGGGCGCCAGCCCGCCCGAACCGCCCACGCGCTCATCCACGGTCGGGATGAACGCGAAAAATTAAGGCGGGCCGCAATGGGCTGACCACGTGCCAGCCTCTATCGGCGTACGACCGTGCAACCTGCCGACACGCGGCCTCACCGCCGATCACACCTCCAGATTCACCCGAACAGCAGATCCGGGCAGCCCCCGTCCGTTCGCACGGCCCAGCCCCGTGAGCGTCTTTGCCCCGGCACACGTGCAGCTCGCCGAAAAGGCCCAGGTCCGCCACAGCCCAAACCGCGCTGCGCCGCCGGATGGATCACATCGGATCTCGAGTACCTGCCCGCGGATCGCAAGCGCCCTTTCAGGCGTGGATTGGGGCGGGCTCCTACGAGATTTTCGTCGTTGGTAGGGAACCTTGGTGGCCCGAAGGTAACGTTCGCCGAGCAGATGCCCGGGCTCACCGAGCGCTACCAGCGGCGCACCCCGTTCCCTACCAACGACGAAAATCGTGTAGGAGCCCAGCACAGGCCGACGAAGCCACGGCGTCGTGGACGGGTACATGCCTTCCTCAACCGCTGACGTTATCGGGACCTTCATCGGTCCGCTCCCCTTGTCGCTTCGGCCGCGATCGCGGCCGTTGCCGACCTGGGTGGCGCCAGCCGCAGGAGTCGGGCCAGGCGCTCGGGCATCCACCAGTTCCAGGGACCCATCAGCGACATGAGCGCGGGCACGAGCAGCGTGCGGATCACCACGGCGTCCAGCACGATTCCAACGGCCAGCGCGGTCGCGATGATTTTGACGAGCTGGTTCGGGTCGGAGCTGAGCGAGAGGAAGGAGACGGCGAGGATCAGCGCTGCGCAGGTGACCAGGCGGCCGGTCCGGGCCAGGGCCGCGATCACGGCCTCGTCGGTCGAGCCGGTGCGTTCGTACTCCTCGCGCACCCGGGTCAGCACGAACACCTCGTAGTCCATCGACAGGCCGAACAGGCAGGCGAACACGACGATCGGGATCCAGTCGCGGATGGCGGCGGTGGCCGGCATGCCGTAGACGAGCTGCGAACCGTGTCCCTGCTGCCAGAACAGCACCATGAACCCGAAGGCCGAGCCGAGCGAGACCACGTTGAGCAGTACCGCCTTCGCGGCCAGCACCACGGACCGCAGCGCGCGGAGCAGGATGAGGAAGGTCAGCAGGCCGATCAGGGCCAGGATCAGCGGCATGTTGCCGTATACGGCGTTGCTGAAAGCCATGTCGCCCGCTGTGGAGCCGCCGACCTCGGCCCCGGCGGGTAGCGCGTTCAGCCTGCTCTGCAGGTCGGTGACGATCCTCTTGCCGCCCGCGGTGCCTCCTTCGGCGGTCGGGATCACCGTGAGCAGCGAGTCCTGGCCGGAGCGGAAGGCGGACGTGTCGGGGGCGAGCACGGTGTAGACGCCGGGTGTGGCCTGCGCGAGGGCTGCCGCCTGGCGCTCGCCGGCGGCCCCGCCGTGGCTGAGCACCTGGATCGGGAAGTCCACGGCCGAGGGCACCCCGGCGTGCTTCAGGCCCTGGAAGGCGCTCGCGGAAGGCCCGGTGGCGGCCAACGAGGTGATGAGCGGTTCGGCGGTGTTGATCGACAGGGCGGGCACGGCCAGCGCGAGGACGATGCCGAGCCCGACCACGCCCGCGATCCACCGTCGGCGGATGATCAGGCGCCCCCACCTTTCCCAGCCCTTGCTGTGTGAGGTCGAGCCGCGCCACAGTCGTCGCCGATCGAGCGTCGGCCCCCAGGCGGTGAGGGTGATCGGGAGTAGGGTGAGCGCTGCCGCGGTCGCCACCAGCGGGATGAGCATGCCGCCGACCCCGATGCTGCGCAGGAACGGCACCGGCAACAGCACCAGGGACAACAGCCCGACGGCCACCGTGGCGCCGCTGAGCAGGACGGCGCGCCCCGCGCGGTCGGCCGCCGCGAGGACGGCCTCCTGGCCGGTGAGCCCATGTTCGCGTTCCTCGCGCCAGCGCACGACGACGAGCAGCGAGTAGTCCACGGCGACGCCGAGTCCGACGAGCGCGACGAGGTATTCCAGGAAGTAGCTCACGCTCGTGATGTAGGTGAGACCGAGCACGCACAGGAAGGTGGCCAGGATCGCGGGGACCGCCATGAGCAGGGGCACGATCGCGATGGCCGACCCGTAGACCGCGAGCAGGATCAACAGGGCGAGCGCGGCGCCGATCAGGGTTTCCAGCAGCACGCTCGGGCCGCCGCCACCGCCGCCGGAGGCGAGCAGTTGCGCGAAGCCGGTCACCGTCACCGTCGCACCGGGCGGGGCGGCGCGTTGCAGGATCGCCCCGAGGTCGTCGCCGGCGCCGACCCCGGGGCCTTGGTCGGGATTGGCCAGGTTCAGCACGGCCCAGGTGCTGCGGGAGTCGGCCGAGATCAGTTTGGCGTCGCCCGTGTCGGCGTAGTCGGCCACCGCGACCACGCCTGGACGGGCCGCGGCGGCGAAGGTGCGGGCCGCGGCCGCTTGCCCGGCCGCCGAGCGCATGTCCATCCCGGTGGGTAGCTGGAGGACGGCGATCGTCGGTTCGAAGGTCCCGTCGATCCCGAAACGCTGCGTGATGTGCAGGTTGGCCTCGTATCCCGGCTGGCCCGGCGTCGAGTACGTATAGGTGAGCCGGTTGATGGTGTTGTTGACGTTCATGGCGCCCGCGACGGCAACCGCGGCCCACGCCGCGAGCACCAGCCACCGGTGGCGCAATGAGAACGACACGATCGTCTTCATCGCGACCACCCGGACTCGGTACCGCTCGTGCCCGCCACGCTCATGGTGCCTCCGAGAATCAGCTCACCGACCTAGACGGCAGGTGCCGTCGATTCCGGCGGGGGCCGGGACCACCAGGAGTATCCGACGTGCTTCCTTACCGCACGCTTACATCGGCAACGCGGTCCGTGCGTCAGTACGGCCAGCCCGTCGAAGATGACCGCGGCGATGAAGCCGGTGACGTGCAGGCTGGCCGTGAATGCCTCCAGCGCGGTGCGCGGCACTTCCGCTCCCCGGCTGTGGGGAGGGTGCTGGCTGGCGGCGACGGTGACGGCCAGCGAGTCGGACGTTCCGTCCATTCTGCTGCGGTAGACCATGACGGCAACCACGCCGAGCAGCGCGAAATCGAGCGAGCCGCCGCGGTGGTCACCGGTTTCCAGCAGCCCAGTCCGCTCGACACTACGAGCGACGACAACATCGACATCGACCCGTAGTTCGCGGTGAACTTCCGGTCGCGCTAGCCCGCGATGACGGCCGAGGGCACTTTGATGCGGCGGGACGGCGGCCGATCGTCGGCACCTCGAGCATCGGCAGCCGCCGTGCAAATCCGGCCCTCCCCGTCTACGGCGCCAGGCAACGCGAGCTCAACGGCAGGCGTCGGCGGCCTTGTGCTGCAGCTCCCCCAGTGGCCAGCCGATCTCCCCCAGATCTGGTCCATGTGCCTGGTGCTCGCGGGTGAGGGATGCTCGCCGCGCCCGGTCGGGGCTGGTGCCTTCTACCTGTGGCCGTGGACGGGGTCGGTGGAATCCTCGTGGGCCTTGACCTCGGCCGCCAGGGCCCGGTGCCGACGGCAGCAGACCGGGCCGCCGCGTTCAGTCGCTTTCGGGGTGGCGCAGCGGCAGGATCACGACAGCCCGCGTTCCGCCGCCGGGCCGTTCGGCCAGTGTGATCTCACCGTGGTGGGCGCGGGCGATTTCTCGGGCGATGGCGAGGCCGAGTCCGGCGGTCCCGCCCCCGTTGGCGCGTTCTCGGCTGGCGTCCAGGCGCACGAAGCGGTTGAAGACGCGATCGCGCTCGGCGGCGGGGATGCCGGGGCCGTCATCGTCGATGTGGACCTGGGCGAGTGTGCCGTGGATGGTCGCGGTGATGATGACGCGGTGCGTCGCGTAGCGCAGGGCGTTGTCGGTGATATTGCGTAAGAGCCGTTCGAGTTGGCCGGCATCACCAGTGACCGGGATGTTCGCTTCAGTGTGCAGATCGACCGGCACGCGGAGTTCGGGCAGGTGCGCCACGGTGACGCTGAGCAGGCTGGCGAGGTCGAGTGTGTCCTGCCGTGTCGCGAATCGGCGCTCGTCGGCTCCTGCGAGCAGGAGCAGTTGTTCCATGAGTTCTTCGAGTCTCACCGCTTGGTCGGTGACGCGCTGGGCGATGACCGGCCACGGTGCCTTGTCGGGGTAGGCCAGGCCGACTTCGAGGGTGGTTCGGACGGCGGTGAGCGGGGTGCGCAGTTCGTGGGAGGCGTCCGCGACGAATCGGCGTTGCCTGCGGGCGGAGTCGTCGAGCCGGTCGAGCATGTCGTTCATGGTGTGGGCCAGGTGTCCGATCTCGTCGCAGGTGCCCGGCTCGGGGACGCGGCGGCCGAGGTCCGCGGAGGTGATCTCGGTGACGGCGCGTCGGATACGTTCGACGGGGCGCAGCGCCCGGCCGACGATCAGCCATACGGTGGCGGCGGCGAGGATCAGTACGACGGGGACGGCCAGCAGCAGGCGTACGGCGAATTCGCTGTTGAGCTGGTGGAACAGTCCGGTCGGGGTCTCGACGATGATGGTCACCGCCAGCCCGTCGGCGCTCGTTCGCGCGGTGGCGACCTGCACCTCGTTGGGAAGGGCGGTGGCGGCTGCCTTCTGGCGCACCGGCTGCGTGGAGTCGGCAGGCAGCAGGTAGACGGCGGGCAGCCCGGCGAGCCTGCGCGTCGCGGCGATCACGTGCCCTTGGGTGTCGAGGACCTGTGCCTGGGCGTTGGCGTCCAGGGTGGAGGCGGGAAGCGTGGTCGGCCAGCGCCCGCCCTGGCCGGATTGCTCGATCTGGGTGATGTAGGTGCGCAGCTGCCCGTCGACCGAGCGTTGGAGCGCGTCAGTCTGCAATACGTACATCAGGGCGAAGCCGAGGATCACGCCGATCGTGATCGCGAGACTCGCGACGATGGTGACCCGGGCGCGCAGGGTTCCCACACGCGAACGCAGTGCCGCGCGGCGCCCGCCGGTCGGTGGCGGCCCGCTCATGAGCCGTCGGCCGGGATCAGGTAGCCCTCGCCCCGGCGCGTCTGGATGACCGGGCGGCCGGATGGTGAGGTGAGCTTGCGGCGCAGGCGGTGGATGAGGACCTCGACCACTGCCGGGCCGCCGTCGTAGGCGGCGTCCCAGCAGTGCTCGAGCAGTTCCGTCTTGGACACGATCCGGCCTTGATGGCGCATGAGGTGTTCGAGTACGGCCACCTCGAGAGCGGTCAGGTCGAGCGGTGCCCCGTGATGCGTGACGGCGTGGCTGGCCGGGTCCACCATGAGGCCGGCGGCGGTGAGCAGCGTCGGGCGATGCGGCAGGCCGCGGCGGGTCAGGGCACGCAGGTGCGCGAGCAGGACGGGGTAGGAGAACGGCTTGGTGAGGTAGTCGTCGGCGCCGCTGTCGAGGCCTTCGGCATGGTCGAGGTCCTCGTTCATGGCGGTGAGCATGAGGATCGGGGTCCACACCCCCTGCTCTCGTAGCCGGCTGCACACCTGGTAGCCGTCGAGCCCGGGCAGCATGACGTCGAGGATGATCACTTCGTAGGGCGTCTCGCCGGCCTTCCAGAGCCCGTCCTCGCCGTCGGCAGCCGTGTCGACGACGTAGCCCTCGGTCTCCAGCCCCCACGCCAACGAGGAGGACAGGGCCGCGTCGTCTTCCACCACCAGCACGCGCATGGCTCAATCATCACCCATGAGCGCCGGTACCCGCCTGTCGCCCGAGACCTCGGTCGCCGGCTCCGACGCTGGGATGCGCAGCAGCCGGGACGCCCAGGCGGGCATCCACCAGTTCGCCTCGCCGAACAGGGATACGAGCGCCGGGAGCAGGAGCATCCGTACTACCAGTGCGTCGAGGATGACCCCCGCAGCCAGACCGAAGGCGAGTTCCCGCACGGTGGTGTCGTTCGCGGTCGACAGGGAGGCCAGGGCGAGGCAGAGGATCAGTGCCGCGCTGGTCACCAGGCGCCCGGTGCGTGAGACGCCCTCGATGATGCCCGCGTGGGTCGAACGCGTCCGGTCGTAGCCTTCGCGTACCCGGGCCAGGATGAAGACCTCGTAGTCCATGGAGATGCCGAACAGGAAGCCGAACATCAGCAGTGGCACAAAGGTGTTGATGGATCCCGTGGCCGGCGTGCTGTATATCGTCTGGATGCCGATGCCGTGCTGGAACACCAGGACGATCAGGCCGTAAGCCGCGGCTACGGACAGCGCGTTGAGCAGTACTGCCTTCAACGGCAGCAGGATCGACTTGAGCCCGCGGGCCAGCAGAAGGAAGGTCACCAGCGCCACGACGGCGAACATCAGGGGGAACGCCCCGTAGGTCGCGCCGACCTCGTCGACCGACAGGGCGGGCTGGCCGCCGACGAGCACGCCTGCGGGCACCGTGTGGCGGATGTCCGTCAGCGACGTGCCGCCCTGCGAGGTGCCGACCTCGTTGGCGGGGATCGCCAGCACCATGGCGCCTGAGCCCTGGTGCCAGGCCGGTCCGGCCGGGCTGAGCGCGCCGTGCACGCTGGCTACCTGGTCGAGGGCGTCGACCGCTGCGGGAGCCTGGGCGGCCGAGGGCACGTAGATCGGTACCGTGGTCAGGGCGCCGCTGCCGAAACCGTCGCTCTCCAGGGCGTGCAACCCGTCGACATAGGGTCCGCTAGCCGCCAGGGCGGAGCCGGTCGGCTGAGAGATGTTGATGGTGCCGGCGACGCCGGTCAGACCGATCAGGATGCCGAGGCCGATGACCGCCGCGGGGACGCGTCGCTTGATGACCCGGTGCGACCAGGCGTTCCAGAAGCGGCTGGGCCTGCCCGAGGATTGGCGGCGCGGCCAGTCGAGCCTGGGGCCGATCGTGGAGAGCACGACCGGGAGCAGGGTAAGCGCGACGATCGTGGCGGTCGAGGGGATGAACAGGCCGGAGATGCCGATGCCGCGCACCAGCGAGACCGGGACCACGACCAGCGCGAACAGACCGAGAGAAGCCGTGATGCCGCTGAACATGACGGCATGTCCGGCGCGCTGCATCGCCGCCTGCACAGCCTCCGTGTTGGGCTTGCCGGCCGCGCGTTCCTCGCGCCAGCGGTTGACGATCAGCAGCGAGTAATCGATCGACAGGCCGAGGCCCAGCAGGGCGACGATGTACTGGACCGCCGGGTTGAAGGGCGTCGAGGACGGGACAATGTAGGTCAAGCCGTAGATGAGCAGCTGCATGGTCAGGACGGAGACGATGGCCATGATCAGCGGCAGGAAGGCGAGGAACGAGCCGAATACCCACGCGAGCACCAGCAGGGCGAGCAGTGCGCCGAACAGCAGCTCAGTCAGGACGCTCGAGTTGCCAGAGGAGCCTGTGCCGGAGGCGAGCGCGTTCTCACCGGTGGCGTGCACGTTCGAGCCGGGTACGGCGGACTTGGCAGCCGCGGTGAGTTGATCGAGGACCGCGGGCGCGATGTCCTCGCCGGAATGCGGCGGGTAGACGAGGATCAACGTGCTCGCCGCGCCCTTTCCGACCAGACTGCGGCTTCCGGTGGATGCGTAGGAGGCCTCGCGCAGCGTCGGCATGTTCTTGGCGATCTGCCCGTCTAGGGCCGCCAGCTCGTTCTTGACCGTTGGCGCGGTGACGCGCTGTCCGGCCGGAAGGTCGATCGTGACCAGGCCCGGCGCTTCCGCCGCGCCGCCGTACTGCTGTGCGATCTGCTGGTTGGCGGTGTAGGCCGAGCTGGTCAGGTTCACGCCGCTTTGCAGGCGTCCCGAAACCGACGGCGCGATGAGCAGCCCGACGACGGTGATGGCCAGCCACAGTAGGCCGACCATCAGTCTGTGGCGTACCACCCATTCGCTGAACGCTTCCATGAATCCTCCTCGCAGTGATGTGCCTCTATCTGCTCCGAAGGGTAGGAGGGGGTGCCTTTCCGGACGCTTACACAGGTGCATCGCCTGTTCAGGACCGTCGCGCAGACTACATTGCCGATGTAAGCATGTTGCAAGGACGCAGGTCGGATACTCGTGGAGAGAGGCGGCACCAGGCTCGAGAGTTGTCCTTGCCGACCCGATCTCCAGCGGCAGTCTGGCGGAGACTTTTGGCGAGCATGGGGCAGCACCTTCACCGCTATCGACTGGGGGCCGAGATCGCTGAATCCACGTCGCGATGCGTGCGCCGCGACCGTAGCCGACGCGACCCGATCGTGCCCGGCATATCCTTCCACGGCCTGCGCCACTCCCACAAAACCTGGATGCAGGAAGACGAGATCCAGGAATTCGTCCAAGACAAACGCCTGGGGGCCACTCCACCATCGGCATCGGCATCGGCGCCCGCTACAGCCACATCACCCCCAGCATGATCGCCAACCTGCTGACCAATCTCGAAACCCGCTACTAGAAATCCGCCACCGCTTACGCCGCGCTCACCCGCACCACCGCCGTCCTGGCCGCCCGACCGTCCCCCCACACGCACAGCGCTGGAGCATCCTGATGGGAGCCGAGCCGACACGCATCCGCCCCCATCACACGCAGTCGCTACCCCCGGGCTCCATCGTGCTGCTCTACACAGACGGCCTGATCGAACGCCGAGGCGAGGACTTGGCCCTGGGCATGGCCAGACTGCGCCGGCACGCCGCCGCGCTGGCCCGCGAGCCGCTCGAGACCTTCTGCGACGAACTGCTCAGCGGGCTGGCCGCCACCAGCACGGACGACGTCGCGCTGATCGCCGTCCGCGTCCCTCCCCCAGGGCAGGGGCCCGCCACCGCCACCGCCGAGTAACTGCCGACCGAGACGTGGGCGGCCGCGTACGGGCGGGACACGGAGGAACATCGTGAAGTTCTGTGAGTCACACACCCCACCACAACGACACACCGTCACCCTCGGTCACCGGTTCACGCTTCCCGTGCCAGAGCCTTTTGGGTCGCACGACATGTGGGCAGGGTAGAAGCCGCTGGGGAACATGGTAAGGCAATGACATTGAATGGCAGCCCAATAACCCCTGGGTTCTCGGCCGCGGCGGGCCTTCCGCATCTTGCGCCGGTGTAGTGCGGCCTGGTGATTCCTCATTCGGTGGGGTGGCTAGGCAGTGTTTGGGGATGTGTCAAGGCCACGGCATGACCGCCGGTTTGTGCTGGTAGGTGCGGCGAATCTGGTCGGCGCCGAGCATGGGCGCGCCGCACGGGACGGCTCATACCCGGTCGTCTGCGCCGTTCCGTGCGGTGCGGCCAGGCGACGGCGATCACCGGATTCGCGCCTTGAGACATTCCCCAACACCGCCTAGTGCCACGATGATGAGATTTCGGGATTCCTGAAGCGTTCTCGGTTCAGTCATGGGTTCTACGCGATGGCTGAACCGGGGAGGTCTGGCTTTTGCCCGGCCGCGTGGTATACGAGTTCGTATGAGCACGGATCCGGGGATACCCGCCGACGGCGTGGAGAGCGTGCTGGACGAAGTCCAGCGGATGAGGGCGCAGGGCGGTTCCGCCGCAGTGTGGACGGCGCTGCGGCGGATCGCTGATTCCGGGCGGGCGCGGGAGGCGGCTGCGGTCAGCCTCGGGTTCGGGCAGCGGTCGATGCGTCATAACGCGCCCGGTGACGCGCAACGCGCACGGGCCGCGTTCGAGCTGGCGTACGAAGCGGGCGAGGGTGACACCGTGGCCACCGCGGCGATTCAGCTGGCGCACTTCGCCCGCCAGGACGGCGATGTGGAATCGGCTAAGGAGTACCTCGAACGCGCGGCGCAGTCCGAGACGGGACACGTGGCGGCCACTGCGGCGTACGAACTCGGCGTGCTTCTTCAGCGGACGCACGACCTGGACGGCGCGCAGCGGTGGTATCGCCGGGCGATGCAGGGCGAGGATGCCGGGAGCGCGGCCGGGCGCGCGTCGGTGAACTTGGGCGTCCTGCGCCAGGAGGCCGGTGATCTCGACTCCGCCGGCGAATTGTTCCGGTGGGCGTGCGAGAACGGGCAGGGGAAGGTCCCGGGTGAAGCCGCGTACGCGCTCGGGGAACTACTGCGGCGCGAGGGGGAGACGGCGCAGGCCGAGGCCATGTTCGAGTGGTCGGCCCGAGCGCGGTTTCCCGCGGCTCTGCTCGCTCTGGGACGGTTGCTGGCCGCCGCGGGACGGCTCACGGAGGCCGAAGCGGCACTGCGGCAGGCGGCCGACGACTACGGCGACATGGCCGCCCTCACCGCGCTCGGCGACGTGCTCGTCCTGCGGGTGGAGCCGGGTAACGACCTCGCGCACCTGATTGTGGACCTGAGCATGGACGAATTCATACACGCGTACACCAGTCATCTTCCGGCCGGGCCCGAGATCGCAGAGGCCGAGGAGTGCTATCGCCAGGCCGCCGCAGCAGGCGAGCACAGTGCGCTGGTGCACCTTGGCCACCTGCTGATGTGTACGGGCCGCGGCCCGGAGGCCGATGGTGTGCTACGGCAGGCGGTGCAGGTAGGCGCTGCGGGCGCGGAGGCAGAACTGGCCACATTGTTGTTCTTGCGCGGCGAGGTCGCAGAAGCGGCCCGCGTGCTCGAACCAGCCGTCGCAGCCGGCAATGCCGCGGCCCTCATCACCCGTGCGACGCTCTATGGGCACGAGGACCGTCCTGCGCAAGCCGTCGACCTGCTGCGCCGCGCGTTGTCGGTCGGAGGGGCGGCGCTGGGCGCCGGCGCGCAGCTGTTCATCCTGCTGGCGCTTCTCGGCGATCTGGACGGCGCCCAGGACGCATTGCGCGAGATGATCACCACGAACGACGAAGCCGGCTTGGCCGCCCTCCACCAACTACTCGCGAACCTGCCTGCGCTTCAGGAAGACCTCCGGCGGGCGCGCGATTCAGGCGACGCCGACGTCCTTCGCCAGTTCACCGCGCGCCTTCCCGAGGCACTCCAGGATTGACCCCGCCGCGCTACGCGTGGCAGACGCCACTGACACGAAGTGGCAGAACCCGCTTACATTTTTTCAGATTCTGGCACGGGAAGCGTGAACCGCCGGGCCGGATCGCCATCGAGGCCGGGCAGATTCGGTTGCTTGGGACGAGCGGAGCGGGGTAATGCCTGAGGGCGGCCCCTGCGGACAGCGGGGACTGTTTACCGGACGTCCGAGCATCGCAGGTGCATTGAGCCCCGGAAGAGGCATTCCGTGTCAGATTGCCGCACCCCCATGATTGGACCCGGTGTTGATTCCTGAATCCAGTGCGTCGGTGCCTGCTGGGGTGTCCGCACGCGGATCAGCGCGCGGGCCGGGCCGCTTCGACGGCAGCCGCCCCGACCGGCATCGATCCGGTCCGGCCGCGTTAACGCTGGGCGCGCTCGGGGTGGTTTTCGGTGACATCGGGACGAGCCCGCTGTACGCGTTGCAGACCGTGTTCACCTCGGACGACCACCGGGTGCAGGCCAACCCGGTCGAGGTGTACGGTGTGATCTCCCTGGTCTTCTGGGCCACCACGGTGATCGTGTCGGTCAAGTACGTGTCGTTCATCATGCGCGCGGACAACAACGGTGAGGGCGGCATCATGGCCCTGACCGCGCTGCTGCAAAAGCACCCCCTCAGAACACGGCGCGGCCAGATGCTTCTGGTGGCTCTCGGGGTGGCCGGGGCGTCTTTGTTCTACGGGGACGGCATCATCACCCCGGCGATCTCCGTGCTGTCCGCCGTGGAGGGGGTCAAGGTCGCGGCCCCCGGGCTCGGCCATCTTGTCGTGCCGATCACGGTGGTCGTGCTCACGGCCTTGTTCCTGATCCAGCGTTACGGCACTGGGCTGGTCGGCAAACTCTTCGGCCCGGTGATGGGCCTGTGGTTCGCGGTCTTGGCGGTGGCCGGGGTCAACGCGATCGGCAAGAACCCGGACATCCTCAAGGCCCTGTCTCCGTCTTACGGCGCACGGTTCATCGCCGGGCACGGCGCGATCGCGTTCGTCGCCCTGGGCTCGGTGGTGCTGGCGGTGACCGGCGCCGAGGCCCTGTACGCCGACATGGGCCACTTCGGCCGGCCGCCGATCACCCGGGCATGGTTCTTCGTGGTGTTCCCGGCCCTGACCCTGAACTACCTGGGCCAAGGGGCTCTGATCCTGCGCACCCCGGCGGCGGTGCAGAACCCGTTCTTCCTGCTCCTGCCGACGTGGGCCCAGATCCCGACGGTGCTGCTGGCGACAGTGGCGACCATCATCGCGTCGCAGTCGGTGATTTCCGGCGCGTTCAGCGTGACCCGGCAGGCCGTGCAGCTGGGGTTCCTGCCGCGGATGACGATACGGCACACCTCCGACCACGAGGTCGGACAGGTGTACTCACCGGCGATCAACTGGATCCTCTACACCGCCGTCATTGCCCTGGTGGTGGGCTTCGGGTCCTCCGCCGCGCTGGCCTCGGCCTACGGGGTGGCCGTCACCGCTACCTTCGTCCTGAACACGATCTTGTTCCTCGTGGTCGCCCGCAGCCTGTGGGGCAAGCCCCGGTGGTTGATCGCCGCCGGCGGGAGCGTGTTCCTGACCACCGAGGTCACGTTCTTCGCCGCCAACCTCACGAAGATCACCCACGGTGGCTGGCTGCCGCTGCTGGTGGCCGCCGCCGTCTTCACCGTGCTGGTGACCTGGCAGCGAGGCTCCGCCGTCGTCACCGCCAACCGCACCGAGGCCGAAGGGCCGCTGCTGGAGTTCGTGCAGCATCTGCGCACCCTGGACCCGCCGGTGCACCGGGTCAACGGCACAGCCGTGTTCCTCAACGCCTCCGCTGACACCACGCCCCTGGCGCTGCGGGCCAACGTCGAACACAACCACGCCCTGCACCATCGTGTGATCATCTTGACCGTCCAGGTCCACAACATTCCGCACGTGCCCGAGAAGAAGCGCCTGGCGGCCGACGGCCTGGGATTCGACGATGACGGCATCAGCGGTCTGCGGGCCAACTACGGATTCCAGGACGAGCCGGACGTACCGGCCGCATTGCGCCTCGGTGTCCAGGACGGACTCCTGGACGCCGCGGACCTGGAGGAGGTGACCTACTTCCTGTCCCAGATCACCCTGGTCCGGTCGGCCGAGGCGAATATGCCGGCATGGCGCAAGAAGCTGTTTTTGACCATCTCCCACAACTCCGCCAACCCCGTGGAGTATTTCGCCCTGCCCATCGAACGGTCCGTCAGCATGGGAGCACAGATTCCTGTGTGACGGTCCGAGCCGCCGATGGTCGTCGGATCCTGCCTGCGACCTGTGTTGTGGGTAGTCCTGCCAGTGTGGCCAGGTTGTCTTGGGCTGCGGCCAGCAGCAGCAGGGCGGTGACCGCGCCGCGGCGTAAGGTCAGCAGCCAGAGACCGGCAACGGTCAGGAGCGCGTGCTGGACGACGTGGCCCATAACTCAGTGCGAGCGGGGTCGCACAGCCGGCGATCGCGCTCAGCACGGCGGGTCCGGTGCCGGTCGGGAAGGCTCGGACCGGGCGGTCGTGCCATAGCGGGTCGAAGCGGCGGGCGCCGAGCAGGCATTCGCGTCGTGCTGCGACAGCAGGATCACGACAACCTCGTCCTGACGGTCGCCGCCGCGCGCCCGGCAGCGGTATCACCAGCGGTAGTTTGCTGACTGGCGGCAGATTCGCAGAATGCCCCGGTAGTGAGCCGCTACCGGCGGAGTGTGCGATCACGAAACGACAATCGGCTCCGGCGGCACCGGCGGCACCGGCCCGTTGGAAGGGTATGCGGCCCGATTCGACGAGGTGCTGCGGTCTCTGGCGCAGCGGCATTCTTAGTGGACGCGGGGTTGGGGGCGGGCGCGGCGGGCGACGGTCAGGTGGATCCGGGCGCGGGCGTCGTCGCGTCCGAGGACGGTGTGCAACTGGGCGGCGACATCGTCGGCGGCGGCGACGACTTCGGTCAGATCGGCGCGCGGGTCGATGGTACCGGTCAGGGCGATGACCAGTTCCCCGCGGTCGCGCAGCACTTTACTGTGGGCTGAGCGGATGCCGGGAGCGTCGGCGAGCACGTCGGCGGCGGTGCTGGCCAGCCCGCTCGGATCGACCAGGAGACGTCCACGTTTGCCCGAGCCCGGCAGGACGAGCATGCCGACGCGGCGCCGGGGCAGGTGCGCGATCAGCCACCACAGGCCGAGCAGGACGGCCAGGGTGCCGATGCCGGCGGCGGCCCAGGGCCACCACCCGGTGTACAGGAAGTGGGCGGCCCTGGCGGTGGATAGTCTGGTGGGCACTTTCGACCACAGGCGGTGCAGGCCGCCGCCGTACCAGTCGGCGGCCGCGGCGCCGACCACGAGCAGGATCAGGCCCAGCACGAGGGCCGTGACCCGGTCCAGGGCGAGTACGGTGCGGCGCATCAGGAGCCTTCCCGGCGGGTGAAGTGTGAGCGGACCCGGACCTTGACCGCCACGGGATCGGCCAGGGCGGACAGGCGTTGTTCGACTGTCTCCTGGACGGTGTCGGCGATGCCGGGGAGGTCGGATTCGACGGTGACGGTGACCTTGCGGCGGCTGGCCACGCAGTGGGCGCCCTGGACGCCGTCGACGTCGTCGGCGGCCGAGGAGGCCAGTCGGGCGATGTCGCGGGTGCGCAGGAACACCCCGGTGGCGGAGGTGACCGCGAGGGTTTTACGGGATCGGGGCCGCAGCGCGGTGATGATCAGCCAGAGGCCGAGCAGGGCGAGCGCGATCCCGGACGGGACCAGCCACCACCGGGCGAAGAACCCGTTCAATCCGTCGGTCAACGAATAGAGCCAGGGTCGGCCCAGCCTGGTGTCGGCTCGGCTGAGCGCGTCCTGGAGGAGAACCACCCCGATGGCGGTGAGCAGCAGGGCCAGGAGAGGGCCGACGGCGCCGATGCGGCCGGCACCGGTGCGCTGCCGGGCGGCGGGCATGGCCGGTGCGCCCTGGTCGGCGGGTTCGGCTGGGTCGGTCGGCACGGGGGCCGTGTCCGGGTCGGTCGGGGCCTGGGTCATTGGACTCTCCACGCTCACTACAAGCACTTCCCAGCCTCCGGCAGTCGACCGTACGTCGATGCCGACGATGTGGCCGACCTGCTACCGGCCCGCGACGGCGACCCGGCCGAGGTGCACCTCGGGCATGATCTTCTGACCGCTTTGGACATTGCTTTGCGCGCCCTTCTTCCTCGTCAGCGATCCGTCTGGATCTTGCGGGAGATCGAGGACTTGACCTACGCTCAAATTGCGACCGTGATGGCCATCACTCCCGGTGCGGTACGCGGATTGCTCGAACGGGCCCGCACCACGCTCGCGATCACTTTGAAGGAGTGGCGGTGACCATCGACCGGGGCGCGAGCGATGCACTCGCCCAAGCCACACGTCTGCTGCGCCAGCACACCGATGCCGGCTGGACCGCCATCAGCGCCGATATCCTCGACCGCGCCCGGCGCGCTTTCCGGCCCTCCGCCCCCGTCCGCGGCCGACACGCGCTCGGTGAGTTCTTCGTTGCCAGCGACATCGTCGTCAGCCGTGTCCGTGAAGCCGTCGACGCCATTGCCCAGGCCGCCGCCACCCGCATCACGTGCAGCACCGACGACCAGCAGCACCTGGACACCGTCACCATCGAGATCATCGCGGCCTACGGCAGCCCTCTGCTCACCCTCGCCCACCACGTTCACGCAGCTGCCGCCCAGAGCCTCACCGATACCCTGAGCGAGCTGGCACCACCACACGAACGCATCCACACCCACGTCCACATCGACGACATCACCGATGACCCCCGAGACCTCCTGTAACACTGTCAGCAGTTCGCAGACCGCCCCATCGTCAGACTTGTTCATTCCAATTTCACCGCCAGAGCATTGCCGCCCCGCGCAAACCGCCATCCCGCACCTGCACCCGCGCCGCAGACTGCGGTCGGCTTTGTGAGGTGGCGAGGGTGGGTTCGAGTCTGCCGAGGTGGCCTGTCCTGGTTCGGTCCAGGACATGTCCGTTCCAGTAGGCGTCCAGTCGGATCATGTTGATGGCGCACGCGATGAACACGTGCTGAAGTCGGGTTTTGGCGATATCGCGGTAGCGGGCGCGGCGGATTGCGAGGTCGACGGCCGGGTTGATGGTGCCCTCGACGCCGGCGCGGACTGCGTAGCGGGCCTGCCAGGCCTCGGTTTTCTGTGTGGCGCCGGCTTTGACCTGAGCCTGGTGGACCTCCCGGGGCGGCATCGTGATCTGAGGCCCGCCTTTCTTGCGGGTGGTGCACAGGTGCCGAACCGGGCAGGGGGTGCAGCCGAGGCGGGGAACGTGACCACGATCTTCTCCATGCCGTACTGTTCGCACCCGGAGGCCTATTCATAAGCCCTTTTGAGGAAGTACAGGCCGACGACGGCCCGTAGTGTTGCAGGGAACTTTTTCAGCGGTGGTCGGAACGGTGTGGCGAGGATTCTCCAGTTCTGCAGGTGGGCGTTAGCGCGTTCGACGGCGGAGCGGATGGAGGAGAGATCGTGGTTGAACTGCTTGTCGTGAGTCGGCTGCGGGTTGCCGGGCGGTCTTCTGAGCGGGTGGACGGTGGTGTGGCCCTGATAGCCGACACCACCACCCATCTCGCAAGCTGGGTGTCGAAGAACCCCGTACTCCGCGCGGGGTTTCCCGCCCGCGCCCAGGCCCTGGCACCGACGGTCCGCGAGGGGCTTCGGTTCGGGATCCGCCACCACACGCTTTCCATCAGCGGCGACGGGATTCACGGCAGCCTGGGCCGCTCCCCCGACCGGGAGCTGACCGCCTTGCTCAAACGCGCACACCTGGTCGGCCGGTGGCTGGCCAAGACCGACCAACCTGCCACTGTATCTTCGAGGCCCCGCTGCAACGCCCGTCGGTACCGCCGAGCCCTGGGGCAAGACGGACAATGGACGGCAAAATCCTATTTCCGACCCCTCTGGGGCGGCCCACAGAATGGCCGAGCGCTAAACGTGAACACGGATTCATTATATCTCCCACTACATTCAAGCGGATGGATATAATTCTGGCTCAGCTGCGCGCGTTGGCTGTTCGGGCCGTTGGCCACCGGTCGGACCAGGGGTTTTACGACGTATGTCTCAGCCCGCTGCCGCCTGGGCATGAACCTGGATTTACAACGCGGCGCCCTCCGGATGTCCATACCACGATCAACCTGGATAAGGAGTTGAAGTTGCGTGCCTTGGGGCCGGTTTCAAGGTATGCTCCGGCCAGTGGCGGTTGTGGCCGATTATTCTGACGGCCGGCCTTAATCGTCAGCTGCTTTCCGCCCGATCGGCGGAGTTCGGACGTACACGGGGTCAGAGCGCGGCGGAGTGACACGGACACGAGGAACGACGCCGACGACGGCTTTCGCGATGGTCTCCCGGAAGAATTGCGGGAGTCCCAGACGAGAGGGTATCTGTGCAGTTTCGCATCCTGGGACCCTTGGAGGTATGGCGTCGGGACGGGATCGTCCGGCTCGGCGGACCGCGCCAACAGGTCGTGATGGCGATGCTGCTGTTGGAGGCCAACCGGGTCATCCCGGTGGACCGGCTCAGCAGCGCGATCTGGGGCGAGGACCCGCCGACCACCTCCCGGGGGCAGGTGCAGATCTCGATCTCCTCCCTGCGTCGGCAGATCATCGGCCTGGACGGGCGGCAGCTGATCGACACCCGCGGGCCGGGATACCTGATCTCCGTGGCCGACGGGGAGTTGGACTCGCAGCTGTTCGAGGCCCGGGTCGCGGCCGGCCGGGCGGCGCTGGCCGACGGGGATCCGACCGAGGCGGCCGCGCAGCTGCGGGCCGGGCTCGCGCTGTGGCGCGGTCCGGCGCTGTCCGGGATCGCCAGCCGGCTGGTCCAGCGCGGCGTGGCCGAGCTCGACGAGCGGCGGATGCAGACCCTTGAGGAGTGCCTGACCTACGAGTTGCAGCTGGGCCGGCACCACGACCTGATCGGCGAGCTGGCCCGGCTGGTCGAGGAGCACCCGCTGCGGGAGAATCTCAGAGCCTTGTTCATGACCGCGCTGTACCGGGCCGGCAGGCAGGCCGAGGCGCTGGAGGCCTACCGGCACACCCGGGACGTGCTGATGGAGGAGCTCGGGATCGAGCCGGGCCGGCAGCTGCGGCAGCTGCACCACGCCATCCTCAACGATGCCCCGCTCGGTCCGGCGGACCGGGCCGCTTCAGCCAAGGCGGCGGCGCCGGCGCCGGCGCCCTCCCCCGCGGCGGCGGGGTCCGCGCCCGGCCCGGCGGCGGGCCAGCGCCGGAGTACGTCCCGGTCCGGCCGGACCGCGCCGGGCCCGGAGCAGTTCCCGGTCCGGGACGGGCAGCGGGTGCGCGAGGCCGAGCGGCGGCACGGCCGGGACCGGGACCGGGCCCAGGACCGGATCCGGACCCACGACATCCACGACCGGTCCGGCCGGCGCGAGCCGCGGCCGGAGCCGGACGACGAGCCGGTGCCGACGCCGCTGCGGGCCCAGATACCGCGGCTGCTGCCGGCCACCATCCCGGACTTCACCGGGCGCAGCCGGATCCTGGACCGGATCATCGACGAGCTGACCGATCCGGGGCTGAGCCGGGACACCTTGCAGGCGGTGCCGATAAGCGTGATCGTGGGCCAGGGCGGCGCGGGCAAGACGACCTTAGCGGTGCACGTGGCGCACCGGATGGCCGAGCGTTTCCCGGACGGGCAGCTGTTCGCCCGGCTGCGCACCGGCGATCGGCCGACCAGTCCGGCGGACGTGCTCGAACGGTTCCTGCGGGCGCTGGGCGCCACCCGGACGGTGCTGCCGGAAGGGGTCGAGGAGCGGGCGGAGATGTACCGGGACCTGCTCGGCAAGCGCAGGATGCTGATAGTGCTCGACGATGCCATGTCCGAGCAGCAGATCACGGCCCTGCTGCCCGGTAACTCGCAGTGCTCGGTGATCGTGACCAGCCGGAAACGGCTGACCGGGCTGCCCTCGGCCGGCCGGATCGAAGTCGGCGGGTTCAGCCCGCACAGTGCGGTCGAGCTGCTCACCCGGCTGGTCGGCAAGGACCGGATCGAGGCGGAGCCGGAGTCGGTCACCGCGCTGTGCACGCAGTGCGGCTATCTTCCGCTGGCGCTGCGGATCGTCGCCGCGCGGCTCGCCGCCCGGCCGCACTGGAGCGTCACCGACCTGCTCGAACGCCTGGTGGACGAGTCGCGCCGGCTGGACGAGCTCAACCACGGCGAGATGGGCGTGCGGGCGAGCATCTCGCTGACCTACGAGAGCCTGTCCCCCGACGCCCGGCGGCTGTTCCGGCGGCTGTCGCTGCTGGAGGCCTCCAGTTTCCCGTCCTGGGTCGGCGCGCCGCTGCTGCGGATGGACCCGCTGCCCGCCCAGGACCTGCTGGAGGAACTGGCCGAGGCGTACCTGCTGGACATCGAACCCGGAAACGCCGGCGCGATGGTCCGCTACCGGTTCCACGACATCACCAAGCCGTTCGCCCGCGAGCGCCTGGTCGCCGAGGAGAGCCCGACGGACCGCCACCAGTCTCTGGAGGACCTGCTCGGCGCGCTGTTGTTCCTGAGCGGGCAGGCGCACCGGCGCGAGTACTCCGGCGACTTCATGCAGTTGCGCAGCCGGGCCAGCCGGTGGCGGCTGCCGGAGCCGTTGGTCGACCGGCTGCTGGAGAATCCACTGGCCTGGTATGAGAATGAACGGTTGTTCATCACCGCCGCGGTGCATCAGGCCGCTGCCAGCGGGCTGATCGAGCACGCCTGGGACCTGGCGCTGAGCGCGGTGGCGCTGTTCGAGTCGCACACCTACTTCGGGGACTGGCGCGAGACGCACGAGGTGGCGCTCAAGGCGTCCTGCCGGGCCGGTGACCGCTGGGGCGAGGCGGCGATGCGCTATTCGCTCGGCTCGCTGCACATGTTCGAGCAGCAGCCGGAGCAGGCCGGGCGCCAGTTCACCCGGGCGCACGAGCTCTACCTGCAACTCGGCGACCGGCACGGCGTCGCGCTGGTGCTGCGCAATCTGGCGTATCTGGACCGGATGAGCGGGCACCTGGAGAAGGCGATGGCCCGCTGGGAGGAGGCCCTGGACACGCTCCGGGTGGTCGGCGACCGGATAGCCGAGGCGCACGTGTTGCAGAACATGGCGCAGGTCCGGCTGGACTTCGGCGAGGACGACACCGCGCGCGGCCTGCTCGAACAGGCCGCGGAGATCTGCCGCGAACTGGGCAACCGGCGGGTCGGCGCACAGGTGCAGCACCGGTTGGGTGAGCTGTATCTGCGGCACGAGGAGTTCGACCGCGCCGCCGAGTCGTTCGGCCGGGTGCTCGCGGCGGTGCGCGAATCCGAGGACCGGGTCGGCGAGTGCTACGCGCTGATCGGCTTGGCCGGGGTGGACTTGGGCAAGGAGGACTTCCCGGCCGCCACGGCCCGGCTCGCGCAGGCCCGCTTACTGGCCGGCGACATCGGGGAACGGATGGTGGAGAGCCGGGTCGCGCTGGTGCTGGCCGAGCTGGAACTGCGCACCGGGCGGCCGACCGCGGCCGAGCACGCGGACCGCGCGGTCCGCGGCTTCGAGGAGATGCGGGCCGCGCAGCTACAGGCCCGGTCCCTGTTCATCAGGGGTCAGATACATCTGGCGGCCGGCTGCCCGGTGTCCGCGTTGGCGGATTGGCAGAGCGCCGCGGCCGTGCTGGCCGGGCTCAGCCCGCGCGGCGCGGGCCCCCTGGCCGCGGAGCTGGAGCGCTCTATCGAAGCCCTCGAACAGGATCCCGGCCGGCCGGCCGCGGAGCCCGGCCATCCGCCGGGGGTCGCGGAAGGCGATGGGGTGTGGGATCCGCTTGCCGGGACTGCGGATCCAGCGCGGGCGAGTGCGGAAGGCGAGCCGGGGACCCGCGGCGATCAGGCAGTGGAAACAGGGTCCGACGATAGCCGGGATATTGCCGGGGCGCCCGACGACAGGCGCACCTCGGACACGAAGGCGGACTGCCACCGAGAGTAGTCGGAAAGCGCTTACCGAAGCGGTTTTCCCAGGCGTAGCGGGCAACCAAACCCGGTAAAACAAGCGGCGCAACGATCGGGCGATGACTGCCCGAAAGCTGCGCGGCGCCTGTACGGCGTAACTGGGATAGACCTGCGATAGACGTGCACTGGCTGCGCGACGATCGGAAGCACGCAGTTCTCGAGTGCGTGCGCCCGATACATCGGCCGGACGGTCCCGGCTCGGCGGGTCAGCCCCAGATCGTGTTGCCCAGGCAGGCGCCCGGCGTCCACGATCCAGGGGAGCAGTCGGCCTCAACAGTCATTCCGGACGAGGCGGCCGTGGACGGTGTGTGCGGCTGAACCGAGCCCCCCGCGGCCCCGGTCACGGCGAGTGCGGTCAGTAGAACGAGGCTCAGGCTCAGGATTCTGCGGCGGGCGGCGGCCATCGCTACCAGCTCCTTCAGTCATTCATCGGTTCCGGGGCCGGTGAGTCGGCGTCCGGATATGACGAAACTATTCGCAGGCGTTATCGATTCTCTTGCCGCCCGCTATCCGTCTCGCTATTCATGCTTTCCTACTCCGCCGCGGTCGGGCCGAAACGGACGGATACCGCGCGGATAGCATCCGGAAAATGCTCGAGCCCATGATGGCGGTGCCACGCCTCCGCCGGTTCCGGTCGGGCGGCGGGCACGGATCGACGGCCGGCCCGACCGGGCGCCGGCCGATCCGGGAACCTCCATGGAAGAAAGGGAGCCAGGGTGCAACTTTCGACTCGGGTGATCGACAGCTCATTCGGCGTGCTCGCGGCCGATGTCCGGGTGGTGCTGCGACGGCGGGCCGAGGACGGTTGGGCACAGCTGGCGGTCGGCCGCACCGGTACCGACGGAGGCCTGGCCGACTGGCACGAGGGCCCGCTCGGCGCCGGCACCTACCAGCTGGAGTTCGACATCGACGGGTACTACGCGGCGCTCGGCAGCGTGCCGCTGCACCCGCGCGTCATCGTGGAGTTCCGGGTCAGCGATCCGACCTCGGACCTGCACCTTCCGCTGCTCGTCACGCCCAACTCGTTCCATGCGTTCCGCGGCTAGTCGGCGCCGGCACGACCAGCACGGCCCGACCGGCGACCGAACCGCCTCGGGGAACTGATCACACCCCGATCCATCCCGAAACCCAGTCCGACTCAGGGGGTCAGACACCCGATGAATCTGCTGACAACAGAGCAGTCCGCTCGCCCCGCACCCGCGGGCGGGCCTACCTTGACCATAGAGAACGCGCTCTCCGAAGCGGTCGGCCTGATCGAGAACGCACTGACCAGGCACCGCGGCCTGGGTGAGGAGCGCTCGGTGGTCAACCTCTCCGGCAGCGACGAGATCGTGGCGATCACCACCCGCAAGCTGATCTCCGAGGCGCGCCAGGAGGTGATCTGTGTGAGCACGCCGGAAAGCCTGCTCGGCGGGCCGCTGCGGGCGGCGCTGAGCCCGCGGGCCACGCCCGGGCACCAGCCGGGCGTGCAGATCCTGTTCAGCCTGCGGACGAACGACGGCTACCACCGGCTGCGCAGCATGATGCCGGCCGGTGGCAGCCGGGAGCTGCGGATCACGCAGTCCCCGCTGCAGGAGATGCTGTTGGTGGACCGCCGGGTCGCGATGGTGATCTCGCAGTTCGCGCCGACCGTGCGGCAGACCCTGATCGTGCGCAGCCCGGCGATCCTCAAGGCGCTGCACAGTCTGTTCATCGACAGCTGGGAGTCGGCGCACCCGCTGCCGCCGCCGGGCCGGGCCGCCGACGCGCGGCAGGAGGAGATCACCCGTCAGATCCTCGCGTCGCTGCGGGACGGCTACAAGGACGACGTGGCCGCACGCGAGCTCGGCATGTCAGTGCGCACGTATAGGCGGCACGTGGCGGACTTCATGCGCGATATCAATGCCACGTCCCGGTTTCAGGCGGGCGTCCGGGCCGCGCAGTTGAAGCTGCTGCCGGCGAACATGCCAAGCTGAGCCGGGATCGGGCGCGCCCGGCCGGGCGCGCCCGAATCGACCGAGGCCGGCTATCGCGGCCGGCGCACGGACCGGCGGAAGCTCCACAGGGCGACCGCGAACAGCAGGCCCCAGATGAAGAACGACATGTCCCAGACCCACAGGTGCCACCAGAGCGGCTTCCAGACGATCGGCTGGGACTGCTTGACCACGCCGACGGCCACCAGCGCGTCCCCGAGGACGAGCAGCCCGCCGTAGAGGGTCAGGAAGATGGCGGCGACCCAGCCGAGCAGAGCCACCAGCCGCCGCGGCAGCCGCCGGCCCCACGGCTGGACCAGGGCCAGGGCCAGGACCGCGCCGACCATTTTAAGCAGGCCGGTGACCCAGACCGCCACGTAGATGGACGTGTCCCCGGCCAGCGCCATCCGTTCGATGCTGCCGCCGATGGTGTCCAGCAGGGTGCGGCCGCCGGAACCCCAGTAGAAGCTGATCGCCGCGAAGATCAAACCCCACCCGCATGCGGCGTATCCCGCCCAGGCGGCCGCCGGGGCCCGCGTGCCGGTCCCGACTGGTTCAGACCGGTCCGTTCGGGTGCTCATCTCGGCGTCGTCCCCTTCGTCGTGCGGTGAACCCGTCTCCAGGTCTCTGTCCTGATCCGGCCGGGGCAAAACCGCCCGGGCGGCCGCGGGAGTTCCGGGCCCGGAAGCACCGTATCCGACCTTTGTCATTTCTACACTCCTCTTCGGCAGATTCGCGCGGCGGCCCGGACGCGGCCGGGCGTGAACCGGCCGATCGTCCACCGGCAGTTCGCCTGCGGGCGGTTCACGGTCCGGCGGGCCCGAGCCGGGCGCCGGACCCGGGGCGCCGCACAACGGTTCACTTCACGGCCTTGCCCACGGCCCGCAGCACGTCCCGGCGGACCATGCCGCTGCCCACCCGTACCGGGATCCAGTACACGGTGAACGCGCGCCGGGTGGCGGTGTCGGTGCTGACCACCCGGGTTTCGGTGGCCAGCCGGGTGCCGCCGCGCTCGGCGGACAGCCGGAAGTTCATCGCGACCTTGGACCAGCCCGGTTCGGCGAAGTCGTGGAAGGCCTCCGGGGTCCAGTCCGCGCGGTCCGGGTGGCTGGGCCGGGTCGCGGTGTACTTCGCCACGTCGGTCAGGACCAGTTCGCCGGGACGGTCGGCCACGAGCACCTTCGGCGCCATGCTGTCCATCACCCGCCGGTCGCCCTGGTCCTCCCGGACGCCGAACCAGGCCCGCGGTCCGCCGCGCAGCCGGGTCAGTGCCTCGGTCACCTCCAGGTCGCGCACCCGCAGGTCCCACAAAGCGTCCCAGACCCGCTCGGGTTCGGCGTCCAGCCAGCGGTCGTGCGCCTCCCGGTGGTCAAACGTCGGCATCAGCCGCTCCAGTGTCCACGGCATCAGTGGTCCGCCTTTCCCAGGGTTCGAATGGTCCGGACGGTTCGCCCGGCCCGGCCCACTGCGGCCGGGTCGCCTCGTCGAACGGTGTCCGCGGCGGCGCCGGCCAGGACGGATTCGGGCAGGTCGGCGGCCTGGTCGTACCGGTTCTTCACGTACGACAGCGCCATCAGCAGGTCGGTGCTGCCAGCCCGGGCCCGGCCGACATGTGCAGCCCGCCCGCTGATCGGCAGCGACCCGGTGTCGGCCCAGCCCAGCCGGCCGTCCGGGCCGATCAGGCTGCGGGTGCGGCCGGGGTTGTCCGGGTGCAGGCAGTACGGCACGTCCAGGTAGCCGCGCTCGACCGCGCGCAGCATCGCGGCGCCGAGATCGTCGTCGAGTTCGAGTACCGCTTCGATCAGGGCACCGGCCTCGGCCAGCAGCCCGGTGTCCGGCGGCGGCGCGGCCGGCCGGGACCGGGTGCACGCGGCGGCCACGGCTCCGGCCAGTTCCAGGGCTTCGACGTTCTCCGCGACGGTCGGGATCCGCACGGATTCGGCCGAGGTCTTCACGATCAGCCGGGCCGCGCCGCCGCGGACGGCCAGTTCGGCCGAGTCGCACAGCAGCCGCAGCGCGCCGGCCCGGGTGGTCGGGTAGACGCCCATGTAGGTGTAGAGCACCAGATGCCAGTCGAGATCGGGCAGGTAGTGGCCGGCCAGGGCGCCCAGAACGGCGAGCGCCTCGGCGTCCTGATCGGCGTTGGTCTGCTGCGCATAGCTCAGTGAGACGCTGCGCAGACCGTGCTGCCGGAAGAACATGGCTTCGAGCACTGAGACCGCGATCAGCAGGCTGGGCGGGCACAATTGGCCCAGCAGGCAGCCGCCGAAGCTCTCCAGGTGCGGTTCGGCGCCGGTCTCGCGCTGCTCGGACAGCAGTTCGCAGGACCGGGCCCAGTTCCGTACCGCGTCGCGCAACGGCACCCGGCCGTAGGGCAGGCAGTAGGAGATCGGGCCGCCCTCGGTGGCGTCCAGGCCGAGCACCGACAGCGCCCTGATGATCTCGTACGGTTCGGCCGAGCCGTGCCGTACCTGGACCGGGAAGTCCGGGCCGCGCACCGAATCGAGCAGGCCGCGGGTGACCTGCTGCAGGTGGGACAGGATCGGGTAGCCGTTGAGCGGCGCGCCGTCCGCCAGGGCCCGGGCGGCGCTCGCGTAGTCCCGGACTCTGGTGTAGCTGTCCAGGGTGAGCGTGCCGACGCTGACGGCCCGGGCCCGCCGGGTGGCGAGCAGTCCGTCGCGCATCTGCTCCGGGTCGCTGAAACCCATCCGGGGCTGGACCACGATTTCGCCGCGGCCGCGGGCCGCGTTGACGAACGCGGCAAAGGACTGGGTGCTGGTCGTCGGGGTTGAAGCAGAGGTCAGATTCAGCACGGTCGACTCCGAATCTGTGTTCTGGAAATGGTTTCCGGGTGCGCCGCCGCGGGCTGCGCCGCCTTTCGCCGGCGCGGGAATCGGTGCGTTGCCCCGCACTGCCGGCCGGGTGCCGGCCGGGCTCTGCCGGGGCCAGCCCGGGCGGTTCACGGCGTCACCGCGCGGCGGCTGGCGCCGATGGCCGCGACGTAGCCGGTGAACAGGTGCATGTCCGCGCCGTCCTGGAACACCGCGTGGAACCCGGCTTCCAGGAGTCCGTGCACCTGGTCCGGGGCGAGCTGCCCGGCCAGGCCGAGCTTGCCGCCGATGATCGCCGGCACGCTGTGCAGTTCCGGCCGCCGGCGCACCGCCGCGGCCAGCCGAGCGCCGTCGATCCGGCCGTGGCCGTTGACCGAGCTGATCACCAGCAGGTCGGGCTGGTGCCGCAGGCAGGCGTCGATCACGATGTCGTCGGGCGTGCAGGCGCCGAGGTTGACGACGTGCCAGCCGAGTTCTTCGAGCAGGAGCTGGAGGTAGGCCAGGTTCCAGGTGTGCGAGTCGGAGGACACGCTGCTGAGCACGACCGTGCCGCGGGCGGGCAGCGGTTCGCCGGGCAGCGCGTGGTCCGGCAGTCCGGCGTCCTGCGGCGGGGCGAGCGCGAGGCCGCCTTCACCCGGTCCGGCCGGCGCGTGCGCGAGACCGTCCGGGCCGGATGACGGCGCATGCTCGCGGGGCGCCGGGACGATGGGTGAGCGGGTCACGGCGTCACCGTCCCGGTGGCGATGTGGCGGTCGGCGATCTCGGCAGGGGTGGTGCGGGCAGTGGCGGGCAGGGGGGTGCGGACCCAGGGAATGGTTGTGGCGGCGGGCGTGATGGCGGCGACGTCGGTGTCGGCGCGGGTGAGAAGAGTCTGGTTCACCGGAATCAGACCATCGGGCTGAAGAAGAAGGTGTCCCGGCGGGAGAACCGGCCGTCCTGGCCGACCACGAAGAAGTCGGCGAACCGCAGCCGGGCGCTGCTGCCGTCGTTCAACGTGCCGACGAACTCGCCGTGCACCGCGACGGTCCTGCCGTCCACGACCAGGGTGTGCAGCGAGTGCCTGCCCTCGGCGATGACCCGCTCGCCGCCGTAGAACCGCTCCAGGTCCGAGCGGCCGGTCAGCGGCGGGTAGCCGGGGCGGTGATAGACGGCGTCCGGCGCGAACAGGCCGAGCAGGCCGTCGACGTCGTTGCGGTCGACCAGTTCATAATAGTGGGCGGCTGTCTGCGCGACGTTTGTGCGCTCCGAGGTGATGGTCACGTTCTGCCTTTCGGTGTCGGTCGGCCCCCGGGCGGGAGCCGAGGGGGTGGTGGCTGCGCTGTCCGGATCGGTGGATGAGGCTGGTCGGGAACGGGTGGATCAGGGAGCTGGTAGATCAGAGGTCGGATGCATCGGGGGTCGGGTAGATCGGTGGGGCGGCCCCGGCCGAATGCCGGCCGGCCGGGACCGCGGTCATCCGGTCAGGCGGCCGCGGACTGCATCGCCCGGACCAGGCTGGCCGGGCGCATGTCGGTCCAGCTGCGCTCGACGTACTCGAGGCAGGCCTCCCGGTTGTCCGGGCCGTGCGTGGTGGTCCAGCCGGCCGGCACCGCCGCGAACACGGGCCACAGCGAGTGCTGGCCCTCGTCGTTGACGAGTACGAGGAAACCGCCGTCGGCGTTCTCGAACGGATTGGTCATGTCATCCTCCTGATGAAGCGGGGTGTGTTGACGGGTGGTACGGGTTCGGGCGGTGTCATCCGCCCTGGCCCAGTCGGGTGGCCAGAACCCGGCCGATCTCGGCGATCGGACCGGTGTTGGTCAGATCGTCGTGCCGGGCGTTGATCGGGTGCCGATCAATCAGGCCGCTGATGTATGGGCGCCAGGCCGGGGTGTCCAGCGCGCCGGGCGCCTTGCCCTCGGTGGCGACGAACACCAGAGCGTCGCCGCGGTAGCCGCCGGGGGCGAACTCGGCCGCCAGCCGGCAGTTGTTGGCGAAGATCCGGTAGAGGGCCGCGACCTGTGGTCCGTCCAGTCCGGCCAGTACTCCGCCCTGCTGTGCCAGCAGCGCGGCAATCTGCTCCGGGTCGATCCGGTCGGCGGCGATCGCGGCCGCGTCGTAGCCGGCCAGGGCGAGCAGTCCGGTCAGGAATTCACGCTCGTCCATGACGACCGGGCCGCCGGACTTCGCCGGATCCAGTCGCAGGGAACCGGAGACCGGCGAACCCGGGAGGATCGCGCCGGGCAGCGGCGAGACGGACTTACGGAAGCCGGAGCGGATCGGGCCGAACCACGGGAAGCCGAACTTTCGCGCAGCCGGTTGCGCGGCGGTGGACCGGACCAGGTCGGCCTTCGGCGAAGCCGCCCCGGCCGCGCCGGGCCTCGGGAAGGAGTCGAGCAGCGCGAGCAGTCCGACCTCTTCGCCGCTGTCCTGCAGGCGGGCGGCCACCGTGTGCGCGACCAGGCCGCCGAAGGACCAGCCGAGCAGGTGGTACGGCCCGGCCGGCTGGATCTCGCGGATCCGGGCCAGATAGGCGTCGGCCACCTCGTCCACGCTGCCGGGCAGCCCGGGCCGGCCGGCCGGCCGGCCGGCGCCGTCCGCCTCCTGATCCACCGGCCGGGTCAAGCCGTCTGCCTGGAGCGCGTAGACCGGCCGGCCGGGCAGGTGCCGGAGCAGTCCCGCGTAGGACCAGCCGAATCCGCCGGCCGGGTGGAAGCAGAACAGCGGCGGCAGGTCCCCGCCCGAGCGCAGCGGCAGCACCGGGTCGAACGCGTCGCGTTCGTCCTGCTCGCCCAGCCGGACGGCGAGCGCGGCGACCGTGGGCGCCTCGAACAGGGTACGGATCGCCAGCCTGGCGCCGAGGGTCTCGCGGACCCGGCTGATCAGCCTGGTCGCCAGCAGCGAGTGCCCGCCGAGGTCGAAGAAACCCTCGTCGATGCCGACGGACGGCAGGCCGAGCAGGTCGGCGTACAGTTCGCAGAGCACTTGCTCGGCCGGGGAACGCGGGCCGCGGCGGGCCGCCTCGTCCGCGCGCCGCAGGCCGGAGTCGGCCGCGCCGTCGGGTCCCACCGGCAGTTCCAGCAGTACCCTGCGGTCGAGTTTCCCGTTCGGGGTCAGCGGCATCGCCTCCAGGGTGACGACGACCGAGGGCACCATGTAGTGCGGCAGGCACGCCGACGCCTGGGCGCGCAGTTGCGCGGCCGAGGGGCCGGTGCCGTCCGGACCGTAGCCCGGCAGGGGCACGACGTAGGCCACCAACTGCTTGGCGCCGGAGCCGTCCGGGCGGGCCAACACCGCGGCCTGGGCGATGCCCGGGTGCCGGGCCAGGACCGCTTCGACCTCGCCGGGTTCGACCCGGAAGCCGCGGATCTTGACCTGGTGGTCGCCACGGCCGAGGAATTCCAGCCGGCCGTCGGCGGTCCACCGGGCCAGGTCGCCGGTGCGGTACATCCGGGCGCCCGGGCCGCCGTGCGGGTCGGCGACGAACCGTTCGGCGCTCAGGCCGGGCCGGGCCACGTAGCGGTCGGCCAGGCCGTCGCCGGCCATGTAGAGCTCGCCGGGCAGGCCGGGCGCGACCGGTTGCAGCGCGTCGTCGAGCACGTATACCCGCTTGTTCGCGATCGGGCGGCCGATCGGGATCGAGGCGCGGCCGGCGTCCTCGGGGGTGATCTCGTGGGTGGTGGTGAAGCCCATGCTCTCCACCGGCCCGTAGCCGTTGAGCAGCGCCATCGCCGGGTGTTCGGCCAGGGCCCTGGCCACGTGCGCGGTGGAGGCCGCTTCGCCGCCGATCATGAACCGGGGTACTGTTTTCAGCGCCCGGGAGCCTTCGTCCACCATCACGTTGAACAGGCTCGGGGACAGTTGCAGCGCGGTGACCCCGTGCTCGGAGCACAGTTCCTCGATCTGGGTCAGCTCGGGGCTCGGCCCGGACTGCAGCACGCTGGTCCCGCCGTAGAAGAGTGCTGAGAACACCTCCAGGGCGAAGGCGTCCCACGGGACCGGCGAGCACTGCAGGTAGACCTGGCCGGGGCCGAAGTCCAGGAACTCGCGGCCGGTGAAGGTGCTGACCAGGGCCCGGTGCGGCGAGCCGACGCCCTTGGGGCGGCCGGTGGAGCCGGAGGTGAACATCACGCAGGCCAGGTCCGCGGCGCCGACCACGACGGCCGGCCGGGTCGCGGGCTGCCCGGCGATCGCCGCTGCGTCGTCCGGATCGTCCAGCGTCACCGGTTGTACGCCCGGTGCGCCGAGTCCGGTGAGCAGATCACGGGTGCCGACCAGGATCGGGGTGCCGGTCTGCACCAGGATCTCGCGCAGCCGTTCGACCGGGTGGGTCGGGTCGAGCAGGGTGTAGGCGCCGCCGGTCTTGAGCACCGCCAGCAGTCCGACGATCAGGTCCAGACCGCGGTCGACATACACGCCGATCACGTCGCCGCGCTGGGCGCCGAGGCCGATCAGGTGGCGGGCGAGCCGGTTGGCCGCGTCGTCCAGCTGGGCGTAGGTCAGCGAGTCGTCGGCGAAGATCAGCGCGGTGGAGCCGGGGGTGCGGGCGCGCTGGGCTTCGAACAATAGATGGATGGTGGCCTGGTCGGGGTACGCGGCGGCGGTGTCGTTCCAGGTGCGCAGGACCAGGTCGCGTTCGCCCGCGCCGAGCAGGTCGAGCGAGCCGACCGGCGTGCGGGGGTCGAGTCCGACGGCTTCCAGGACCCGGACCAGCCGGGCGGCCATGAGTTCCACGGTCTGCCGGTCGAACAGGTCGGCGTCGTACTCGATCTGGCCGGCGATGCCGGCCAGATCGCCCGCGTCACCGCGGGCCTCGCGGACGCTGACCGAGAGGTCGAACTTGGCCGAGGCGGCGGCCACGGCCTGGCCGCCGACGGTCAGCCCGGGCAGCGACGGCCGGACCCGGCTGTCGCTCTGGAAGGTCAGCGCGACCTGGAACAGCGGGTGCCGGGAGAGCGAGCGGGCCGGGTTGATCAGTTCGACCAGGCGCTCGAACGGCAGGTCCTGGTGGGCGTAGGCGGCCAGATCGGTCTCCCGGACCCGGCCGAGCAGGGTCAGGAAGTCCGGGTCGCCGGACACGTCGGTGCGCAGGACCAGGGTGTTGACGAAGAAGCCGACCAGGTCGTCCAGCGCGCTGTCGGTGCGCCCGGCGATCGGGCTGCCGAGCGGGATGTCGGTGCCCGCGCCGAGCCGGTTGAGCAGCACCGCCAGGGCGGCTTGGACCACCATGAACATGCTGACCCGGGCTTCGGCGGCCACCTCGGCCAGCCGCCCGTGCAGCGCCGCGGGGATCTCCAGCGGGACGGCGCCGCCGCGGTGCGCGGCCACCGCCGGACGCTGGCGGTCCACCGGCAGCGGGGTGTTCTCCGGCAGTCCGGTTAGTGCCTGGCGCCAGTAGGCGATCTGCTGGGAGATCGGGCTGTCCGGGTCCGCCTCGTCGCCGAGCACCTCGCGCTGCCAGAGCGCGTAGTCGGCGTACTGCACGGCGTCCGGCGCGTACTGCGGGACCTGTCCGGCCAGCCGCGCTGTGTACGCGGCGCCCAGTCCGGCCGCCAGCGGCGCGGCGGACCAGCCGTCACCGGCGATGTGGTGCAGCACCACCAGCAGGACGTGCTCCTGCTCGCCGAGTTCGAACAGGTGCGCCTTGATCGGGATCTCGGCGGCCAGGTCGAAGACGTACGCTCCGGTTTCGGTCAGCGCCTCGGCCAGGCCGTCCTCGCTGATCCGGGTGACCGGCAGCGCGATCTCGACCGTGTCGGCCGGCAGGATCTGCTGGTACGCCTCGCCGTCGGTCTCCGGGAACAGGGTGCGCAGGCTCTCGTGCCGGCGCACCAGGTCGTGCAGCGCGTTGCTCAGCGCCGCCCGGTCCAGCGGCCCGCTCAGCCGGGTGGCCGTCGGGATGTTGTAGGCGGCGGTGGCGTCGCCGAAGCGGTTGAGGAACCACAGCCGGCGCTGGGCGAAGGACAACGGGATCCGCTCCGGGCGCGGCATCGGGGCCAGGGCGGTGCGGGCCGTGCCCGCGCCGGCCAGCCGGGCGGCCAGTCCGGCCGCGGTCGGCGCCTCGAACAGGCTGCGCAGCGGCAGTTCCACGCCGAAGACCGTGCGGACCCGGTTGACCAGCCCGGTGGCCAGCAGGGAGTGGCCGCCGAGGGCGAAGAAGTCGTCGTCCGCTCCGACCCGCGGCAGGTTGAGCACCTCGGCGAACAGGCCGCACAGGATCTCTTCCTGCGCGGTGCGCGGCGCCCGGGAGCTGTTGCGCGCCGAGGCCGCGGCCGAGCCGAAGTCCGGTGCGGGCAGGGCCTTTCGGTCCAGTTTGCCGTTCGCGGTCAGCGGCATCTCGGCCAGTACGACGAACGCCGCGGGCACCATGTAGACAGGCAGGCGTTCGGCCGCGTAGGCGCGCAGCCCGGCCAGGTCGGGCTCGCGGTCGCCGGCGGGAAGCAGGTAGGCCACCAGCCGTTGGTCGCCCGCGCGGTCCTCGCGCACGATCACGGTGGCCACGGCCACGTCCGCGTGGTCGGCCAGGACGGCCTGGATCTCGCCGAGCTCGATCCGGAAACCGCGCACCTTGACCTGGTCGTCGGCCCGGCCGACGAAGACCAGTTGGCCGTCGCGGGTCCACCTGGCCAGGTCTCCGCTGCGGTACATCCGCGATCCGGGCGCGCCGAACGGGTTGGCCACGAAGCGTTCCGCGGTGGCCTGCGGCCGGCCGAGGTAGCCGCGGGCCAGGCCCGCACCGGCCAGGTAGAGGTCGCCGGTCACGCCCGGGGGCACCGGGTTCAGTGCGGCGTCGAGCACGTACAACTGCGCGTTGCCTTGCGGGCGGCCGATCGGGACCGGGCCGGCGGGCAGCACGGTGCCGGGCGGGATCCGGTTCTCGGCGCAGTTGACGGTCGCCTCGGTCGGGCCGTAGGTGTTGATCACGGTCGCGCCGGGGTGCCGGCCGCGCCATTCGGCCAGGGCCTCGCCGGTCAGCGCCTCACCGCCGACCAGCAGTTCGCCGGTGGGCGAGAAGCCGCCGGGCAGGGCGTTGAGCAGCGGCAGGTGGCTCGGGGTGCACTTGAGGAAGGTGGCATCGGTGCGCTCGCCGGCCGGCAGCGCGGCCAGTTCCTCCTCGGCCAGGCCGCTGAGCAGGACCCGGCCGCCGGAGGCGAGGGTGGTATAGAGGGCTGTCACGGTCAGGTCGAAGGAGATCGGCGTGTGCAGCAGGGTGGTGCCGGTGGCCGAGCCGTACTCGGCCGTGGTCCAGGCCAGGTAGTCGGCGACGCTGCGGTGTTCCACGGCGACGCCCTTGGGCTTGCCGGTCGAGCCGGAGGTGTAGATCACGTACGCCGTGTCGGCCGGCCGCAACGGGTGGATACGGTCGTCGTCGGCCGGGTTGTGGTCGGGCACTGGTCCGGGTAACGGCTGGTCGACGAACAGCCGCTCGGCGCACAGCGCGCTCCACGACTCCCGCCCGGCGATGCCGGTCGTGGTCAGCAGCGCGGACGGACGCGCCTCGTCGAGCATGCACTCGATCCGCAGAGCCGGGAGCGCCATGTCGATCGGCAGGTAGGCCGCGCCGGACTTGAGCACCGCGAGCAGCGCGGCGACCAGGTCGGCGGTCTTGGGCAGGGCGAGCGCGACCAGGTCCTGCGGGCCGATGCCGCGGCTGATCAGGGTGTGCGCGAGCTGGTTCGCCCGGCGGTTGAGCTGGGCGTAGGTGAGCACCGCGTCGGGCGCGACGACGGCGACGGCATCGGGGGTGCGGGTCACCTGGGCCTGGAACAGTTCCGGGACGGTGCCTTCGGGCGCCGGGCGCGCGGTGTCGTTCCATTCGGCCGTGATCCGGTGGATCTCGGCGTCGGCCAGGATCTTGATCCGGCCGATCGGCAGCTCGGGCTCGCGCAGGGCGCCGTCGAGCAGGCGGGCGAACCGGGCCAGCAGATCCTGGACCGTGTCCTGGTCGAACAGGTCCTTGCGGTAGCGTACGGTTCCCTCGATGCCGTCCGGCTCGCCGGCGGCGGTGAACCGCTCGGACAGGTCGAAGGCGAGGTCGAACTTGCTGCTGCCGGGCTCGATCGGCTCGACCTCGGCGGTCAGGCCGGGCAGGTCCAGCCGCGCGGCCGCGGTGTTCTGGAAGGCGAGTTCGACCTGGAACAGCGGGTGCCGGGCCATGGACCTGGCCGGGTTGACCGCCTCGACCACGCGGTCGAACGGCACGTCCTGGTGCGCGAACGCGGCCAGGTCGCTCTGCCGGACCCGGTCGACCAGGACGCGCAGGCCCGGGTCCCCGGACGTGTCCGTGCGCAGAACCAGGGTGTTGACGAAGAACCCGACCAGGTCGTCCAGCGCCTCGTCGGTGCGGCCGGCCACCGGGCTGCCGATCGCGATGTCGGTGCCCGCACCGAGCCGGGTCAGGGTCGCGGCGAGCGCGGCCTGGACGCACATGAACACGCTGGCCTGGCTCTGTCCGGCGAACGCGGCCAGGCGCTGGTGCAGCTCGGCGCCGAGGTTCACGGCCACGGTCGCGCCAGCCGGGTCGGCCACCGCGGGCCGGGGCCGGTCGGTGGGCAGTTCGAGCTGTTCGGGCAGCTCGGCCAGCTCGGTGCGCCAGTAGGCCAGCTGCGCGGAGACGGTGCTGTCCGGGTCGGACTCGTCGCCGAGCAGGTCGCGCTGCCAGAGCGTGTAGTCGGCGTACTGCACCGGCAGCGGCTGGAGGTCCGGGGCGTGGCCGTCGAGCCGGGCGCGGTAGGCCTCGCCCAGGTCGCGGGCCAGCGGCGCCATGGACCAGCCGTCGGCGGCGATGTGGTGCAGGGTGAGGAGCAGGACGTGGTCCTCGTCGGTCAGCCGCAGCAGCTGCGGGCGCAGCGGAAGGTCGGCCGCCAGGTCGAAGGGCACTGTGATGGCCGCGGCCAGGTCGTCGGACAGGGTCTGCTCGGTGGTCGAGGTGACCGGCAGGTCGGCCGAGACCGACTCGGCGGGCAGCACGATCTGAGCCGGCACGTCGCCGACCTCGCGCAAGACCGTGCGCAGGCTCTCGTGCCGGCGGATCACGTCGGCCAGCGACTCGGCCAGCGCGGGCAGGTCCAGCCGGCCGGTCAGCCGCAGGGCCACCGGGATGTGATAGGCCGGGCCGCCGCCTTCGAGCCGGTCGATGAACCAGAGCCGGCGCTGGGCGGAGGACAGCGGCAGCGGGTCGGGCCGCTCGGCCGGGCGCAGGGCGGCCCGGGCGGCGCCGGCCGCGGCGAGCCGCTCGGCCAGGCCGGCCACGGTCGGCGTCTCGAACAGGGCCCGGATCGGCACTTCCGCGCCGAGGACCGACCGGATCCGGCTGACCAGGCGGGTGGCGAGCAGGGAATGGCCGCCGAGGGCGAAGAAGTCGTCGTCCACGCCGACCTGCGGCAGGTTCAGGATGTCGGCGAACAGGCCGCACAGGCTCTCCTCCTGCGCGGTGCCCGGCGCGCGGCCGCCCGGCTGGGCGCCGTAGTCCGGCGCCGGCAGGGCTTTGCGGTCGAGTTTCCCGTGCCCGGTCAGCGGAAGCGCTTCGAGGGCGACGAAGGCCGAAGGCACCATGTAGTCGGCGAGCGAGTCGGCGAGGTAGCCGCGCAGCACGGCCGGGTCGGCGCCCGCGCCGGCGTCGGCCGGGACGATGTACGCGACCAGCCGCTTGTCCCCGGGCCGGTCCTCGCGGGCGATCACCGCGGCCTGGGCCACGGCCGGGTGCCGGTCCAGGGCGGCCTCGATCTCGCCGAGTTCGATCCGGAAGCCGCGCACCTTCACCTGGTCGTCGCCACGGCCGAGGAAGACCAGGTTGCCGCCCGCGTCCCGCCGGGCCACGTCGCCAGTGCGGTACATCCGCGATCCGGGCGGGCCGTAGGGGTCGGCGACGAACCGCTCCGAGGTCAGGCTCGGCCGGTTGAAGTAGCCGCGGGCCAGACCGCTGCCGGCGATGTAGACGTCCCCGGCGACCCCCTCGCCGTGTCCGGCGGCCGCGGTCGGGCTCAGCCGCAGCGCGCCGTCGAGCACGTAGACCCGCATGCCGTCCAGCGGGCGGCCGATCGGCACGGTGTCCGGGACGCCGTCGCCGGCCCGCATCGGGAAGTGGGTGGCGAAGACGGTGGTCTCGGTCGGGCCGTAGCCGTCGGTCACGATCGTGTCCGGGCACGCTTCGAGCACCCGGCGCACGGCCGCGGCCGGGACCACGTCGCCGCCGGTGCGCACCTCGCGCAGGGCGGCGAAACAGGACGGGTCCTCCTCGGCCAGCAGTCGGAACAGGCCGGAGGTCAGCCACAGGCCGGTGATCCGGTTCTCGGCCAGCTGCCGGGCGAGCACGGTCACGTCCGGCTCCCCGGGCGGGGCGACGATGACGTGGCCGGCGTTGAGCATCGGCGCCCACCATTCGAGCACCGCCGCGTCCCAGGCGTGCGGGGAGTGGAACAGGACCCGTTCCTGGCTGCCGCTCTGCCAGCAGCGGTCCTGGGCGAATTCGGCGATGTCCCGGTGGGTCAGGCCGACGCCCTTGGGCAGGCCGGTCGAACCGGAGGTGTACAGGATGCAGGCCTGCTGCTCCGGGTGCACCGGCGGGCGGGCGGCCGCGCGGGCGGCCAGGGCGGTGTCAGAGCCCTCCCCCGCGAGCCGGTCGAGCTCGTCCAGGTTCACCGGGAACGCCTGGCTGCCGAGGCTCTGGGCCAGGCCGAGCAGCTGCGGATCGGTCAGGACGGCCACGGCGGCGGTCTCCTGGGCCATCAGCCGCAGCCGCTCTTGCGAGTAGCGGCCCTCCAGCGGGACGTATGTCCCGCCGACCTTCAGGACGGCCAGCGCGGAGACGAGCAGTTCCACGGAGCGTTCGAGCAGCACGGCCACGCGGCGTTCCGGGCCGGCGCCGAGCGCGGCCAGCCGGTCGGCCAGCAGCTCGGCGTACCGGTCGAGTTCCCGGAAGGTCAGGGTCCGGCCGCCGGGGATGCTGACCGCGGGGCGGTCGGCGGTCTCCGGGTCGGCGACGACCTGGGCGAACCGGGCGGTGATCGTGTCCGGGCCCATCGGCGTGCGGTGCGGGCGGTACGAGCCGAGCAGGTCGCGCCGTTCCGGCGCGGTCAGCAGGTCGATCGCGCCGACGGCCGGGTCGGTGTCGCCGACCACCAGGTCGACCAGCATCCCCAGGCGCCGGGCCAGGATCCCGGCCTGCTCGCCGGTGATCTGGGCCGGGTCGTGGTCCAGGTGGAACGTCAGGGCCGGGCCGGGGATGGCGGCCAGGGTCAGCGGGTAGTGGGTGGCGTCGTGCGCGGTGATGCCGGTGGTGCGCAGGCTGGCGGTGCTCGGCAGGTTGCCGGGGTCCAGCGGGTAGGTCTCGACCACGGTCAGGGTGTCGAACAGCTCGCCGTTGCCGGTGGCGCGCTGGATCTCGGTCAGGCCGAGGTGGTGGTAGGCCAGCAGGGCGGACTGCTCCTGCTGGACCCGGGCCAGCAGGGCGCTGAGCGTCTCGGCCTGGTCGAGCCGGATCCGGACCGGCAGGGTGTTGATGAACAGGCCGATCATGGTCTCGATGCCCGGCACTTCCGGCGGGCGGCCGGAAACCGTGGCGCCGAACACGATGTCCTCGCGGCCGGTGGCGCCGGCCAGCAGCAGCGCCCAGAGCGCCTGGACCAGGGTGTTGAGGGTCAGGCCGCGGGAGCGGGCCCGGTCCAGCAGCGCGGCGGTGCGCTCGGGGGCCAGTTCCAGCACGACCCGGTCCGGGATGATCCCCTCGCGGGCCGAGTCGGCCGGGGCGAGCAGGGTCGGGCCGTCCAGTCCGTCCAGGGCTTGGCGCCAGGCGGTCTCGGCCTGGGACCGGTCCTGCGCGGACAGCCAGGCCAGGTAGTCGCGGTACGGCGTGACCGCGGGCAGGCCGGTGTCCTGGCCGCGCTGCTCATAAAGGGCGAACAGTTCCTGGGCCAGCAGCGGCATGGACCAGCCGTCGAGCAGGATGTGGTGGTTGGTCAGCACCATCCGGCAGCGGTCGCCGGGCAGGCGCAGCAGCAGGGCGCGGACCATCGGCGGCCGGGCCAGGTCGAACCGGCGGGCGCGGTCCTCGGCGAGCAGGCTCAGACACCGGGCCTGCTGCTCGTCCTCGGTCAGCCGGCTGAGGTCGATTTCGTGCACCGGCATCCGGACCCGGCCTGCGGGCAGGACGCACTGGACGGTCTCGCCGCTGCCGCAGCGGCGGAATCCGGTGCGCAGGTTGGCGTGCCGGGCCAGCAGAGCGGTTCCGGCGGCCTGGAGCCGGCCGGGGTCCACGGCGCCGTCGAAGTCGAACACGATCTGGACGGTGTAGACGTCCTGGCCGTCCTGGTCGAACAGGGCGTGGAACAGAAGCCCTTCCTGGAGCGGGGAAAGCGGGAGGATGTCCTCGAGTTCCGGTTCGACGGCCTCGAGTTCGTCGATGTCGGCCTGGGTGACGCCGGTCAGGGCGGCGTCCGCCGGCGTGCGGCCGCCGGCGCCGGGCTGGGCCGCGTGTTCGGTCAGGGCGGTCAGGGCGCGGGTCCAGGTGTCGGCCAGGTCGCCGATCTCGGCCTCGGTGAACAGGTCGCCGGGCCAGGACCAGGTGGCCGACAGGCTCGGGCCGTCGGGGCCGTCGAGGGTGACGGCGTTGACCTCCAGGGCGTGCGGCAGGGCCAGATCTGGGTCGGCGCCGCCGCCGAGGCCGCCGACCAGGGACCAGGGCTCGGTGACGCTCGCGTCGGAGTTCTGGCCCACGTTCAGCCGGCCGAGGTAGTTGAAGCCGATCTGCGCGGCCGGCAGGGCGGCGAGCGCCGGAGCGGTCTCCGGGTTGAGGTAGCGCAGCATGCCGTAGCCCAGGCTGGTGCCGGGGGTGGCGCGCAGTTGCTCCTTGACCCGCTTGAGGGCCGCGCCGTATTCCGGGTCCGCGGCGGACCGGTCCAGCCGGACCGTGCCGGGGTCCAGCCGGACCGGGTGGATCGCGGTGAACCAGCCGACCGTGCGGGACAGGTCGGTCGGCACGCTGATCTCTTCGCGGCCGTGGCCTTCCAGGTCGATCAGCAGGCCGGTTCCGCCGCCGTTCGCGGTACGTCCGGTCCGCCGGCTCCAGTCGGCGACGGCCAGGGAGAGCGCGGTGAGCAGGACGTCGTCAACGGTCGCGTGGAATGCGGCGGGCACGCAGGTCAGTACGTCGCCGGTGGTCCCGGCCGGCACGTCCTGCCGGACCGATCGCAGAGTCTTGACGGTGTCGCGGGCCGGGTCGAGCTCTCGGGCGGACGGGCGGATGTCCTCGGCCTGGCCCTGGTCCGGGCTCAGCGCGGCCAACCAGGCGGGCAGTTGCGCGGCCGTGCCGGCCGTGCGGGCTTCCTCGGTCAGCCGGGTCGCCCAGGTGCGCAGCGAGGTGCCGACCGGCTCGAGTCTGACCGGCTGCCGGCTGGTCACGGCGGCGACCGCCGCGGCCAGGTCGGGCAGCAGGATCCGCCAGGAGACGCCGTCGACGGCGAGGTGGTGCGCGGCGATCAGCAGCCGACCGGCCCGGCCGGGTCCGGCGTCGAGCCAGGTGGCCGCGAACACGTTGCCGGTCGAAGGATCCAGCTTGGCCCGGGTGGCTTCGTCGCACTCTGCTATCCGGGAATCGATATCGGGTTCCGCGGCGGCGGATCCGTCCACCCGGGACAGGGCCGCGCCGAGATCGACGCCGCCGCGCGGCGCGACGGTCAGGGCCCATGCCGCGCCGTCGCCGCCGGACAGCTTCAGCCGCAGCGCGTCGTGCTGGTCGGCCAGGGCGTTGAGAGCCTTGGTCAGGGTGTCCAGGCTCAGTCCGGCCGGGGTGACGACCGTGGCGGTCTGGCAGAATCCGGCGATCGGGCCGGGCTGGCCGGAGAACCAGTGAATCACCGGCAGCAGCGGCACGTCACCGGTCCCGGCGTCGCGGTCCTCGCCTGCGGGCGCGGCGCCCTCGGCGGCGCGCAGGGCCAGCCGGGCCACGGTCCGGGACTCGAACACGTCCCGCGGAGTGAACCGCATTCCGGCGGCGCGGGCTCGGCTGACCAGCTGGATCGAGATGATGCTGTCGCCGCCCAGCTCGAAGAAGCTGTCGTCCACGCCGACCTCGGGCAGCCCGAGCACGTCGGCGAACAGCGCGCACAGCTGCTCTTCGGCCGGGGTGGACGCGGCGCGCCCGGTGGTCTTGGCGTTGGCGCTCAGGGCGGGCAGCGCCCGGCGGTCGATCTTGCCGCCGGGGGTCAGCGGCAGCGCGTCGAGCACCGCGATCGCCCACGGCACCATGTGTTCCGGCAGCCGCCCGGCGACGTGCTCGCGCACCGACTCCGGGTCGGGCGTGGCGCCGGCGACCGGCACGATGTAGGCGGCCAGCCGCTTGACGCCCGGCCGGTCCTCGCGCACGGCGACGACGGCGGCGGCGACGTCCGGGTGGCCGGCCAGGGCGGACTCGATCTCGCCCAGTTCGATCCGGAAGCCGCGGATCTTGACCTGGTCGTCGCTGCGGCCGAGGTAGACCAGTTCGCCGTCGTCGGTCCACCTGGCCAGGTCGCCGGTGCGGTACATCCGGCTGCCGGCCGGGCCGTAGGGGTCGGCGACGAACCGGTCCGCGGTCAGGCCGGGCCGGTCGTGGTAGCCGCGGGCCAGACCGCCGCCGGCGATGTAGAGCTCGCCGGCCGCGCCGGGCCGGACCGGCCGCAGGGCCGAGTCGAGCACGTACACCCGGGTGTTGGCGACCGGTCGGCCGATCGGCGGGGTTCCGGGCGCGCCGGCCGGGATCGGACCGCTCGTGGTGGCCATCACGGTGGCCTCGGTCGGGCCGTAGGCGTTGACCATCCGGCGGCCGGTGGACCACTTGGCGGCCAGGTCCGAACCGGTGGCCTCACCGCCGACGATCAGCGAGCGCAAGTGCGGCAGGTCGGTGCTGGGCAGGCTGGCCAGCGCGGCCGGAGAGATCAGGGCGTGGGTGATCCTGGCGTCGGAGAGCACTGCGAAGAGTTCCTCGCCGGCCAGGGTGCCGGGCGCGGGCACGTGCAGCCGGGCGCCTGCGGCGAATGTCATCACGACTTCGAGCACTGATGCGTCGAAACTGGCCGAGGCGAACTGCAGGGTGACGCTGTCGGCGGTGACGTCGAACCGCTCGATCTCGGCCGCGGCGAACGCCGGGATGCCCGCGTGGGTGACCACGACGCCCTTGGGCCGGCCGGTCGAACCGGAGGTGTAGATCAGGTAGGCCGGGTGCGATGTCAGCAGCGGGCTGATGCGGTCGGTGTCGGCCAGGTCGGTGTCGGCCAGATCGCCGACCGCACCGGTCGAACCGGTCGCGTCCAGGACCAGGCGGCGGTCCTGCGCGACCAGGTCGGCCGTTTCGGCCGTGGTCAGGACCAGGATCGGGGAAGCGTCGTCGAGCATGTAGTCGACCCGGTCGCGCGGGTAGTTCGGGTCGATCGGCAGGTACGCCGCGCCCGACTTGAGCACGGCCAGCAGTGCGACGATCAATCCGGTGCAGCGCGGCAGAGCGAGCGCGACCACGGACTCCGGTCCGGCGCCGCGCGCCACGAGGAGCCGGGCGAGCCGGTTGGCCCGGGCGTTCAGCTCCGCGTAGGTGAGGGTCTCCGGGTGGCCGCAGAGCGCGATCGCGTCGGGGGTGCGGGCCGCCTGGGTTTCGAACAGGCCGTGCATCGTCGTGTCCGGGACGTCGACCTCGGTCGCGTTCCAGGTGCGCAGGACCAGCTCGCGGTCCCCGGCGCCGAGCGTGTCGATCCGGCCGACCGGGACGTCCGGGCCGCCGACCAGTTCGGACATCAGGTTCTTGAGGCGCCCGGCCAGCTGCACTGCCTCCTCGGCGGTGAACACGCCGGGGTGGTAGTCGAGCAGCAGCTGGATCCGGGCGCCGGGCATCACTATCAGGGTGACGGGGTAATGCGTGTTGTTGCTGCCGCCCTCGATCCCGATCCGCAGGCCGTCCGCCAGGGTTCCGGCGACGTCCGGGTAGGTCTCGACCACGGTGAGGGTGTCGAACAGTTCGCCGTTGCCGGTGGCTCGCTGGATGTCGGCCAAGCCCACGTGGTGGTGGGCCAGCAAGCGGGTCTGCTCCTCCTGGATCCGGGAGAACAGCGCGCTCACGTGCTCAGCCGGGTTCAACCGGATGCGCACGGGCAAGGTATTGATGAACAACCCGACCATCGACTCGATGCCGGGAATCTCTGGCGGGCGACCGGAGACGGTCGTCCCGAACACCACGTCGTCCCGGCCGGTGGCCGCCGACAGCAGCAACGCCCACAGGCCCTGGACCAGGGTGTTGAGAGTCAGATCGCGCTCACGGGCATAGAGCCGCAACTCGTCGCCGGCCTGCTCGTCGAGCTCGACGGTGATCCGCTCCGGCGTGGTGGCCTCGCGGGCCGGGTCGGCCGGTGCCATCAGGCTCGGCTCCTGCACCCCGGCGAGCGACGCCCGCCAGGCGGCGAGCGCGGCCTCGCGGTCCTGCCCGGCCAGCCAGGCCAGGTAGTCCCGGAACGGCGTGACGGCCGGCAGGTCGTCGGCGCGGCCGCCGGCGGAGTAGTGCGCGAACAGCTCCTGGGCCAGCAACGGCATGGACCAGCCGTCGAGCAGCAGGTGGTGGTTGGTCAGCACCAGGCGGTGTTCGTCCGGCGCCATCCGGATCAGCAGCGCACGCAGCAGCGGCGGGCGGCTCGGGTCGAACCGCGCGGCCCGGTCCTCGGCCAGCAGCCGCTGGTACTCCGCGTCCCGGGCGGCCGCCTCGCGGCCGCTCAGGTCGGCCTCGCCGAACGGCAGCGACACCGTGCCGACCGAGGCGATCACCTGAACCGATTCGCCGTTCTTGCGCTGGCGGAAACCGGCCCGCAGGTTGGGGTGCCGGGCCAGCAGTGCCTGCGCGGCGTCCCGCAGCCGGTCGGCGGCCACCGGCCCGTCCAGCCGCAGTACGAACTGGACGGTGTAGATGTCCTGGCTCTGCTCGCCGTCGTCGTAGAGGGCGTGGAAGAGCAGCCCGGACTGCATCGGTGACAGCGGCAGTACGTCGTCGAAGCGCTGCTGACGGTTCATGTGAGGGCTCCCCATTCGGTCTCGAGCTCGTCGGCCAGGGCGTCGATCTCGTCCTGGCTGATGGTCACCAGATCGAGGTCGGAGGGTGTGTATCCGCCGCCGGACAGCGCGGCGTGTTCGCAGAGTGCGGTCAGTGCCCTGATCCAGGTCGAGGCCAGGTCGCGCACCTCGTCCGGGTCGAACAGTCCGGCCGGGAAGGCCCAGGTCGCCGACAGCACCGGACCGCTCGGGCCGTCCACGGCGACCGCGTTGACCTCCAGGGCGTGCGCGGCCGGCAGGCCCGGGTCGGCGCCGCCGTCGATGGCGGTGCCGGGGACCAGGGACCAGTCGGGCACCGGTATGGTGCTCTGGGCTGCGGCAGGTTGCGCGGCGCCGATCCGGCCGAGGTAGTTGAAGCCGATCTGCGCGCCGGGCAGGCCGTCGAGCGACGCCGCGGTCCGCGGGTTGAGGTAACGCAGCAGGCCGTAGCCGAGCCCGTTGCCCGGGACGGTCCGCAGTTCCTCCTTGATCTGCTTGAACACCGCGTCCAGCTGGACCCGGTCGGTCCAGTCGGTCGGCGCCGGGCCGGCCTCAGCGGTCAGCCGGACCGGGTAGAGCGTGGTGAACCAGCCGACCGTCCGGGAAAGGTCGGTCGGCGCGCCGATCTCCTCGCGGCCGTGGCCTTCCAGGTCGATCAGCAGCGAACCGTCGGTACACCGCCCGGTGCGCCGGCTCCAGTCCGCGGAGGCCAGGGCGAGGGCGGTCAGCAGTACGTCGTTGACGTTCGCGTGATACGCGGCGGGCACCGTGGTCAGGGCGCTGGTGGTGATGTCGGCCGGCAGGGCGACGGTGACCGTGTCGAGGGTGGCGACCGTGTCCTGGGCCGGGTCCAGTGCGCGGCGGCCGACCGGGACGTCCGGTCCGGTCAGCGCGGTGTGCCAGTGCGGGAGTTCGGCCGCGCGGGCCTCGGTGACCGCTTCCTCGCCGAGCCTGGTCGCCCAGGTGCGCAGCGAGGTGCCGCCGGGCGGAAGGGTCGCGGTACCGCCGTGCAGCGCCGCCGAGGCGGCCGCTTCCAGGTCGGGCAGCAGGATCCGCCAGGAGACCGCGTCCACGGCGAGGTGGTGGACGGCCAGGATCAGCCGGCCGGAACGCCGCGGGCCGGCGTCGAGCCAGGCCGCGCCGAGCATCCGGCCGTCGGCCGGGGACAGCGTGCGCCGGATCGCCTCGGCTTGCGCCGCGGCCGCCGCGTCCCACTCGTCCTCGGCCAGTGCGGAGACGTCGATGCGGGTCAGCAGACCGTCCGCGGCGACGCTGCCGCGGGCGGGGACGACCAGGTGTGCGCCGTCACCGCTGCCGCCTTCGCCGCGGACCAGCCGCGAGCGAAGCGCGTCGTGCCGATCGAGCACCGCGTCCAGGGACGCGGCCAGGACGCTGCGGCTGAGGCCGGCCGGGGTGATGACCGCGACCCGCTGGCAGAACCCGTCGATCGGGCCGGATGCCTCGATCAGCCGCCTGGCGATCGGCAGCAGGGCGATCCGGCCGATCCCGGCGTCCGGGTCCTCGGCGACCGCGCTCTCGCCGCCGCCGACCCGCGAGACCAGCCGGGCCACCGTCTTGCTCTCGAACACGTCCCGCGGAGTGAACACCAGCCCGGCGGAACGCGCCCGGCTGACCAGCTGGATGGAGACGATGCTGTCCCCGCCCAGTTCGAAGAAGCTGTCGTCCACCCCGACCGATTCCAGGCCGAGCGCTCCGGCGAACAGCTCGCACAGGACCTGTTCGATCGGCGTGGTCGGCGCGCGGCCGGCCGGGTCGGCGTCGAGCTTGGGGGCGGGCAGCGCGCGCCGGTCGAGTTTGCCGCTCGGGGTCAGCGGAAGCGCGTCGAGCACCTCGATCGCCGCGGGCACCATGTACTCCGGCAACATGCCGGCCAGGTGGGCGCGCAGTGCGTCCACATCCAGGCTGATGCCCTCGCGCGGGACCACGTACCCGGCCAGCCGCTTGGCGCCGGGCCGGTCCTCGCGGGCGATCACGGCCACCTGGCCGACGCCGGCGAACCGGATCGCGGCGGCCTCGATCTCGCCCAGCTCGATCCGGAAACCGCGGATCTTCACCTGGTCGTCGGTGCGGCCGAGGTAGATCAGGGTGCCGTCCTCGGTCCAGGACACCAGGTCGCCGGTGCGGTACATCCGGCTGCCGGCCGGGCCGAACGGGTCGGCGGCGAACCGGTCGGCGGTCAGGCCCGGGCGGTTGAGGTAGCCGCGGGCCAGCTGGATTCCGGCCAGGTACAGTTCGCCCGGCGTGTTCGGCGGAACCGGCCGCAGTGCGCTGTCGAGCACGTACACGCCGGTGTTGGACACCGGGCGCCCGATCGGGACCGACACGCCGTCGTCACCGCGCACGCACCGCCACCAGGTGACGTCGACCGATGCCTCGGTCGGGCCGTAGAGGTTGTCCAGCCTGGTTTCGCCGAAGATCTCGTGGAACCGGATCTTCGCCTCCACCGGCAGTGCCTCGCCGCTGCACGCGACCAGCCGCAGGCTGGTGCAGCCGCCCGCGGAGGGCTCCAGCAGGAACGCCTGGAGCATCGAGGGCACGAAGTGCGTCACAGTGACCTGCTGCTCGCGGATCAGAGCCGCGAGATACGCCGGGTCCTTGTGTCCCTCCGGCCGGGCGACGACCAGGGTCGCGCCCTCGATCAGCGGCCAGAAGAACTCCCAGACCGAGACGTCGAATCCGGACGGGGTCTTCTGCAGCACCCGGTCGGCGGCGGTGAGCCGGTATTCCGACTGCATCCAGCCGAGCCGGTTGACGATCCCGGCGTGCGGTACCGCCACGCCCTTGGGCCGGCCGGTCGAGCCGGAGGTGTAGATGACGTACGCCGGGTGGGCCTCCAGCAGCGGCGAGCGCCGGTCGGTGTCGGACAGATCGGTGTCCGGATAGTGCGCCAGCCGGGTGGCCAGTGCCGGATCGTCGATCCGGATCTGCCCGGCCGCGGCCGGACCGTCGAACAGGCCGGCGGTCTCCGCGGTGGTCAGGATCAGCACCGGCGCGGCATCGGCGACCATGTAGTCGATCCGGTCGCGCGGGTAGCCCGGGTCGATCGGCAGGTAGGCGGCGCCGGTCTTGAGCACGGCCAACAGCGCGACGATCAGGTCCGCGGACCGCGGCAGGGCCAGGCCGACGAAGGTCTCCGGTCCGGCGCCGCGCTCGGCCAGCAGCCGGGCGAGCCGGTTGGCCCGCGCGTTCAGCTCGGCGTAGCTGAGGTATTCGGATTCGAACACCACGGCGACCGCGCCGGGCGAGTGCGCCGCCTGCACCTCGATCAGTTCCGGCAGGGTGCCGGTGGGCAGTTCGGTGCCGGTCTCGATCCATTCGGTCAGGATCTGCTCGCGCTCGGGTCCGGTGAGCCAGTCCACCCGGCCGACCAGGGGGTCCTGGTCGTCGATCAGCGCGTGCACCAGGGATTCCAGGCGCCGGGCCAGGCGGCGCGCGCGGGTTTCGGCGACTCGGTCCGGCTGGTGGTCCAGGTGCAGCAGCAGGCCGGCCCCGGTGGTCGGATTGCTGCCGGGTATGGCGATCAGGGTCAGCGGGTAGTGGGTGGCGTCGTGCGCGCCGATACCGGTGGTCCGAAGTTCGTCGGTGCCCGGCAGGCTGCCGGGGTCCAGGGGGTAGGTCTCGACCACGGTGAGGGTGTCGAACAGTTCGCCGTTGCCGGTGGCCCGCTGGATGTCGGCCAAGCCCACGTGGTGATGGGCCGACAAGCGCGCCTGCTCGTCCTGGATCCGGGAGAGCAGCGCGCTGACGTGCTCGCCGGGATTCAACCGGATCCGCACAGGCAGGGTGTTGATGAACAGGCCGACCATCGACTCGATGCCCGGGATCTCGGGCGGACGGCCGGAGACCGTCGTACCGAACACCACGTCGTCGCGGCCGGTCGTCGCGGACAGCAGCAGCGCCCACAGGCCCTGGACGAACGTGTTCAAGGTCAGGTCGTGCTCACGCAGGTAGCGGTTGATCGCGGCGTCGGTCTCGGCGCCGAGTTCGATCGTGACCCGGTGCGGCGGGCCGGCGGTGTCCGCTTCGGACCCCGCGGCGTCGCCGGGGACGACCAGAGTCGGCTCTTCGACTCCTTCCAGAGCCGCGCGCCAAGCCTGGACCGAGGCGTTCTGGTCTTGCCGGGAGCGCCAGGCCAGGTACTCGCGGTACGCGGTGGTCTGCGGCAGTCCGGTGTCGTCGCCGTGGTTCTCGTACAGCGAGAACAGTTCTCCGGCGAGCAGCGGCATGGACCAGCCGTCGAGCAGGATGTGGTGGTTGGTCAGCGCCAAGCGGTAGCGGCCGGAGCCCAGGCGCAGTAGCAGGATGCGCAGAAGCGGCGGTTCGGTCAGGTCGAATCGGCGGGTCCGGGCCGCATCGAGCAGTGCGACGGCTTCGGCCTCGCGCTCGTCCGGGCTCAGCGCCGCCAGGTCGGCGGTGTCGAACGGGACCCGCGCGGCGCCGGCCGGCACCAGGATCTGGACCGCTTCGCCGTTCTCCCGCTGGTGGAAGGCCGAGCGCAGGTTCGGGTGCCGGTCCACGAGCCGCTGTACCGCGGTGCGCAGCCGGGGCTCGTCCACGGTGCCTTCGAGGTCGAACACGAACTGGACGGTGTAGATGTCCTGTCCCCGGCCGTCGAAGAGGGAGTGGAACAGCAGGCCCGACTGCAGCGGGGTGAGCGGCAGGATGTCTTCCAGCCCGGGGTGGCGCTGTTCGAATTCCTCGATCTCGGATTGGGCCAGCGGCACCAGGTCCAGGTCGGACGGCGTGCGTCCGCCGACACCCGGGCGGGTGGCGTGCCGGGCCAGTGCGGTCAGTGCCCTGATCCAGGTTCCGGCCAGGTCGCGGACCTCGTCCTCGGCGAGCAGCCCGGTCGGGAAGGACCAGGTCGCCGACAACCGCGGGCCGCCGGGGCCGTCCACGGTCAGGGCATTGATTTCGAGGGCGTGGGCCAGGGACAGTCCGTGGTCGGCCGAGGCGCCCATCGCGGGGGTTCCGTCGGCGTCGGCGGCCGGAGACCAGGCACCGGAGGTTGCGGCCGAACCGTCGGCGCCGGCGAACCGGCCGAGGTAGTTGAACGCGATCTGCGGGCGGGCGCTGCCGGCCAGCTGCGGCGCGGTCTGCGGGTTGAGGTAACGCAGCAGTCCGTAGCCGAGCCCGTCGCCGGGAACGGTCCGCAGCTGCTCCTTGACCTGCTTGAGCACGGCGCCGAGGCGGGCTTCGTCGGACATCGCGGCGTCCAGGTCGAGGATGTCCGCGCTGATCCGCACCGGGTGGATGTCGGTGAACCAGCCGACCGTGCGGGACAGGTCCGCGCCGGCGCCGGATTCCTCGCGTCCGTGGCTTTCCACGTCGACCAGGACGGTGCTGTCGGTGCGGCGGCCGGTCCGCCAGGTCCAGTCCGCCATGGCCAGGGCGAGCCCGGCCAGCAGCACGTCGTCGATCCCGGCGTGGAACGCCGCGGGCACTGCGCCGAGCACCTTGGCGGTGGTGTCCGGGCACATGGTCAGGGTGACCGTGCCGAGGGTTCCGACGGTGTCCGCGGCCCGGTCCAGCGCGCGCGAGCCGAGGTCGGCGGGCGGCGCGGCCAGGGTGTCGAGCCAGTACGGCAGTTCGGCCGCGCGCTCGTCCCGGTTCGCCTCCTCGGCCGACCATGCGGCCCAGGTGCGCAGCGAGGTGCCGACGGAGGCCGGTTCGGCCGGGTTGTCCTCGTCGGCGCTGGTGGCCGTGGCCAGGTCGTTGAGCAGGATTCGCCAGGAGACGCCGTCCACAGCGAGGTGGTGCACGGCCAGCAGGAGTCTGCCGGGACGGTCCGGCCCGGCGTCGAGCCAGGTCGCCGCCAGCATCCGGCCGTTCTCGGGGTCGAGCGCCGCGGACAAGGCCGCGCGCTCGGTCCCGGCCAGGTCGGCGAGCTCGGCCGGGGACAACGCGGATGCGTCGATCCGGCCGAGCGCCCGAGCCGGGTCGACCGTCCCACGCTGACCAACGGCCAGCGACCAGCCGTCCGCGCCGCGCACGAGCGTCAACCGCAGCGCGTCATGCCGGTCCAGCAGTGCGCCGAGCGCCCGGGTGAGCGCGTCGACGGTCAATCCGGCCGGCGCGCTCACCGCGATGCTCTGGCAGAATCCGTCCACCGGCCCGGTCCGCTCGGCCAGCCGGTGGACGACCGGCAGCAGGGCGACTTCGCCGATGCCGGCGTCCGGGTCCTCGGCCGCCGCGGCTTCCAAGGCCGGCGTGGTCAGCGGCGCGAGCCGAGCGATCGTCTTGGCCTCGAACACATCCCGCGGCGTGAACACGAGCCCTGCGGCTCGTGCCCGGCCGGCCAGCTGGATCGCGACGATGCTGTCGCCGCCGAGGTCGAAGAAGCTGTCGTCGATACCCACCGACGGCAGGTTCAGGGTCTGCGCGACCAGTTCGCACAGCGTCTGCTCGACCTCGTCGCGGGCGATCCGGCCGGTCACGGCGCCGCCGTAGGTCGGCGCGGGCAGGGCGCGGCGGTCGAGCTTGCCGGCCGGGTTCAGCGGCAGGGCGTCCAGAATCACGATGCTGCCGGGCACCATGTACTCCGGCACCCGCGCGGCGATGTGCTCGCGCAGGGCGGCCGGGTCCAGTGGCGCGTTTCCGCCCTCGGCCGGCCGGCCGACGGCGTAGCCGACCAGCTGCTTGACGCCGGGCCGGTCCTCGCGGGCGACCACGGCCGCCTGGGCGACGTCCGGGTGCGCGGTCAGCGCGGCCTCGATTTCGCCCAGTTCGATCCGGAAACCGCGGATCTTGACCTGGTGGTCGGTGCGGCCCAGGCAGACCAGTTCGCCTTCCGGGGTCCAGCGGGCCAGGTCGCCGGTGCGGTACATCCGCGAGCCGGCCGGTCCGTGCGGGTCGGCGGTGAACCGGTCCGCGGTCAGGCCGGGGCGGCCGAGGTAGCCGCGGGCCAGGCCGTCGCCGGCCAGGTAGAGCTCGCCGACCGCGCCGATCGGCACCGGCCGCAGGCAGGAGTCCAGGACGTACGCCCGGGAATTGGCCACCGGCCGGCCGATCGGCGGCGCGGCCGGGCGCTCGCCCTCGGAGAACCAGGCCGCGGAGTAGACCGTGGCCTCGGTGGGCCCGTAGATGTTGGCGATCTCACTGCCCGGGACGGCGGCGGCGATCTGGTCCACGGCGCGCGCGGACAGACCCTCGCCGGCCAGCACGACCGTGCCGGCCTGCGCGCTCACCTCGCCGAGCCCGAGCAGCTCGGCGAAAGCCGAGGGCACGGCGCTGATCAGGCTGCCGGACCAGCCGCCGGGCAGCTCGGCCAGGGCGAGCAGGTCGCGGACGATGTCGATGCTGCCGCCGGAGGTCAGCGGGCCGAACATCTCGAACACCGAGACGTCGAAGTTGAGCGAGGTGGCGGCCAGGACCCGGTCGAACTGACCGGCGTCGAAGGTGGTCCGGGCCCAGCAGGCCAGGTCGACGGCGTTGGCGTGTGAGCACACCACGCCCTTGGGCCTGCCGGTGGACCCGGAGGTGTAGATCGTGTATGCGGCGTGCCCGGGGAGCAGGGCGGCAGCGCGCTCGGCGTCGGTCAGGTTCGCGGCGGCCACGGCGTCGCCGGCGAGCGCGGCCTCGGTCTCGGCGCCGTCCAGGACGAGCCACTCGGCGCTCGTGCCGGTCCCGGACGACGACGCCAGCCCGGCGGTCTTCCCGGTGCAAAGAACCAGCACCGGCTGCGCGTCTTCGAGCATGAACGCGATCCGGTCGGCCGGATATCCGGGATCGACCGGGAGGTAGGCCGCGCCGGCCTTGAGCACCGCGAGCAGCGCGACCATCATCTCGGCCGAGCGCGGCACGGCCAGGGCGACGAAGGTCTCCGGCGCCGCACCGCGGGCCACCAGCAGGCGGGCCAGCCGGTTCGCCCGCGCGTTGAGCTCCGCGTATGTCAGGGTCGTGGCTTCGTGGGTCACCGCCGGGCGGTCCGGCGTGCGGGTGACCTGCTCCTCGAACAGGTCGGTCAGAGTCCCGCCCGGGACCGGCAGCGCGGGCCCGGCCCACTGCGTCAGTACCTTGTCCCGCTCGGCGCCGGTCACCGTCTCGATCCGGCCGACCAGGCGGCCGCCGTCCTCGGTGAAGGCGTCCAGCAGTCCGAGCAGCCGGTCCTGGTGCGCGGCGAGGCTTCGCTCGTCGTAGAGCTCCGGGTTGCCGGCGAACTCGATGTCCAGGGCGCCGCCGCCGACCCGCCCGTCGAGCACGATGGACAGGTCGTCCACCGGTCCCCCGGCCAGGTTGGCCACGGCGGCCGGGTATCCGGCGAATTCCAGCCGGTGGTCGAGCATCACGATGTTCAGCTGCGGCCCGAACAGCCGCCGCCCGGTGCCCAGCAGGCCGAGTTCGCGGGAGAGTTCCTCGAACCGGTACCGCTGGTGCCGCAGTGCCTGGTGCAGTTCATGGGCGCTGTCCGCGACCAGTTCGGTGACGGACCGGTCCGGGCGCATCGCCAGCCGCAGCGGCACCACGTTCGACAGCATCCCGGGCACGTTCATGCACTCGCGGCCGGTGCGCGCGGCCACCGGCAGGCCGAGGACCACGTCCTCGCTGCCCGCCGCGGAGCCGATGTACGCGGCGGTCGCGGCGACGATCGCAGCCGGCCAGCCGACCCCGGCCGACCGGGCCAGGGCGCGCAGCCGGTCGGCGCCGGCCTGCTCCAGCCGGACCGTGCGGCGCACCAGGGCGTGCGGCATCGGCGCGGTACGGCCGGCCAGGCTGGGCGCGTCCGGCAGGTCGGCGAAACGCTCGCGCCAGTACCCGCGGTCGCGGTCGAACCGGTCCGATTCCCGATACCCGGCAACCGTTGCGATCAAGTCGGCCAGCGGGCCGAAGCCACTGGGCGGGACCGGCAGTCCGGCGGCGAGCGCGGAGTAGACCTCTGCGACGCGCCGCTCGATCAGGACGACGCTCAGTCCGTCCGCCACCACGTGGTGGTAGCGCTGGTACCAGGCGTAGCGCCGGTCCGACAGCCGGATCAGGGCGAACTCGAACAGCCGGTCGCCGGCCGGGTCGACCGGGCGGGTGTACTCCGCGCGCATCCAGAAGTCCGCGGCGGCGTCCGGGTCGGCCTCGCCGCTCAGGTCGAGCAGCGACAGCTCCCAGTCGACCGTGTCGCGCACCAGCTGGCGCGGCGCGGACTCGTCGCCGACGATCGCGATCCGCAGCGTGTCGGTGTCCTGCACGGTCCGGCGCAGCGCCCGCTCGAACAGCGCGGCGTTGACCGGTCCGTCGATCCACACGCACTCGGCGATGTTGTAGACCGGATTGGCCGGGTCCAGCCGCTGGGCGAACCAGACTCCTGATTGCGCGGGGGTCAGCTCCAGGGCGCCCCCGCGCGCGCCGGTCACCGGGTCACCGCGTTCTTGCCGGCCCGCACCGCGAGCGGCATCAAGGCGGCCAGCAGCAGGATGATCAGCGCGGGTGCCAGCGGCACCGGGTGCTCCTCCGGGAACGCCAGCCGGGTGGTGACGTCCGCGCTGTTGCCGAACAGGTCGCGCACCGCCGCGGCCACCACGCTGATCGGGTTCCACTCGCACACCCCGCGCAGCCAGCCGGGCAGGCCGTCGAGCGGGATGAAGGCGTTGGACAGGAAGGTCAGCGGCATGATGATCAGGAAGGCGATCGCGTTGACCGCCTCGGGCGTGCGCAGGGCCATTCCGAGCAGCGCGCCGAACCAGGTCATCGCGTAGCCGAACGCGATCAGGACGGCGAAGCCGCCGAGCGCGGGCAGCAGGCCGTTGTGCACCCGCCAGCCGATCAGCAGGCCGACCAGTGCCATCAGCACGCAGGAGGTGGCGGCCAGCACCAGGTCCGCGGCGGTCCGGCCGAGCAGGACGGCGCTGCGCGCGATCGGCAGCGAGCGGAACCGGTCGACCAGGCCGTTGTTCAGGTCGCTGGTGACGCCCAGCGCGGTGTTGGCCACGTTGGACAGCATCATCTGGGTGAAGACGCCGGCCATGATGTATTGCCGGTAGCTGCCGCCGGGGACGGTGATCACGCTGCCGAAGAGGTAGCCGAAGATCGCCACGTACGCCATCGGCATCAAGGTCGTGCCGAGGAGTTTCTGCGGCACCCTTATCAGGTGTCTCATGTGTCGCCCGGCGAGCGCATATGCGTCGCCGGTGGCTTCGTACACGCTCGCCGTACTCACGATCCATCCTTTGCTGTGGTGGGGATGACAGTGGTCGTAGTCGTCGTGACGGCGGTTGCGGCCAGGTCCGGATGAGGGGTCTGCTCGGCCGGATTCGCCGGCGCCGCGATGGCCGGCTGCCCGGTCAGCGCGAGGAACACGTCGTCGAGCGACGGGCGTCGGACCGCGAAGTCCTGTGCTTCCAGGCCTAGGTCGGCGAGCGTGGTCGCCGCCGATCCGACCGTGCGCAGACCGTTGTCCACCGGCAGGCTCACGCCGAGCCCGTCCTCGGTCAGCACGGGTGCGTCCGAACCGCGCCCGGCCAGTGCGCCCAGCGCCCGGCCGGCCTGCTCGCCGGTGGCGAAGACCAGTTCCAGCCGCTCGCCGCCGACCTTGCGCTTGAGCTGCTCCGGCGTGCCCTCGGCGATCACCTTGCCGCCGTCCACGACCGCGATCCGCTCGGCGAGCTGATCCGCCTCCTCCAGGTACTGCGTGGTCAGCAGCACGGTCGTGCCGCGGGCGACCTGCTCGCGCACGGTCTGCCACAGGGCCAGCCGGCTGGTGAGGTCCAGGCCGGTGGTCGGCTCGTCCAGGAAGAGCACCGGCGGGTCGGCGATCAGGCTGGCCGCCAGGTCCAGCCGGCGGCGCATCCCGCCGGAGTAGGTCCCGGCCGCGCGGGCGCCGGGCTCGGTCAGGCCGAACCGCTCCAGCAGCTCGTCGGCGGTCTGCTTGGCCCGGGTCCGGCCGAGGTGGTGCAGCCGGCCGACCAGGACCAGGTTCTCCCGGCCGGTCAGCTTGTCGTCGACCGCGGACAGCTGGCCGGTCAGGCCGATCCGCCGGCGCACCTGGCCCGGCTCGCGGGCCACGTCGTACCCGGCCACCACGGCCCGGCCGCGGTCGGCGGTCAGCAGGGTGGCCAGAATCCGGACCATGGTGGTCTTGCCCGCACCGTTCGGCCCGAGCAGGCCGAACACGGTGCCCTCGGGCACGGACAGGTCGACCCCGTCCAGCGCCGCCCGGCCGCCGAAGCTGCGGCCCAGGCCCTCGGCCTCGATCGCCGCCCCGGACATCAGCCACACCCGCCGGCGGTGTCCAGGTCATAGCTGCCGACCCGGTCCAGCAAGGCCACCGGCACGCCGGCCAGCGGGTTCGTCTGCGCGGCCTGGGCCAGCGCGCCGGCCGCGTCCGAGACCGCGCGGGTCGGCGCCCCGGCCGAGCCGTTCACGGCGACCTTCCCGGCTTCCTTGGCCGCGGCGTCCGCGCGGGACTTCTCGAAGGCGTCCAGGAACACGTCCACCCGGTCCAGACCCCAGTAGCGGTTCGGGCCCATCTTGAAGAACGGCACTCCGAACACGTCGTCCATGTACGCCTTGTCCAGGGCGTCGATGCCTTCGGCGCGCAGGTCCTCGTCCTGCGGGGACTTGGCCAGGGTGTCGCCGTCCAGGCCGATCGAGTCGGCGATCCGGCGGACCACGTCCACCTCGCAGATGTTCTCGCCGCGCTCCCAGCGGGCCTCGGACAGCGCCCAGTACAGGTCCCGGCCGCGGCCGATCCGCCGGGCCGCCATGTACGCGTGGTGCGGCAGGACCCACCACGGGTCCACGTCGACCGGCCACTTCATCGACAGCCCGTACTTGGCGCTCAGCCGCTTGGTGTCCTGCAGGATGTAGAGGTGCTTGGCCTTGGACATCGAGGTGTAGTGCATCTCGATGTGCCGGGCGTTGAGCACCTCCCAGGTCTGCTCGTCCGGCTCGAAGTAGGGGATGTACTCGAGGACTTCGTGCGCGTCCGGAAGCCGGCGCTCGACCTGGTGGCTGGCCATCCAGCTGAACGGGCTGTGGAAGGAGAAGTAGAAACGGGGCTTGCGGCTCATGCGGCACCTCCGAGCAGGGCGGTCTGGGTCGGTGCGTCGAGCACCACGAGGTCTTGGAAGGCGCGCTCGCCGCGGGCCAGCACGTAGCCGTGCATGATCGTGGCCGAGGCGATGTGCACCAACTGGTCGGCGCGCTGGACCCGGCACTCCATCCGGGCGGTGAACACGGTGTCCTTGATCACGTCGTCGACCGCGAACGTGATCAGCAGGGTCTCGCCCATGTGGGCGTCGGCGTGCAGGTCGATCCGGGACCGGGAGACCACCGGGATCCAGTCGCGCTGGGCGAGCAGTCCGGTGATCGGCAGGTCCACGTGCTCCAGGTAGCGGTCCACGGCCTCTTCGAGGAGCTTGGCGTAGGCCGAGTGCTGGATCCGGGTGTAGTAGTGGCAGGCGAAGTAAGGGATCTTGTACGACCAGGCGAAGTCGTTGCCGGAGGCGGCGGCCAGCGCGGCGGTCACCTGCGCGGCGTCGGCGGCCGGGACCGGCGAGGCCGCTCCGGCGGTGGCCACCTCGGGTACGACGTAGGCGGCGAGTTCGGCCGGGACCGGTTCGACCGGGGTGCCGTCCTTCTCGGCGACCAGCTGGACCCGCATCTTGCCGTTGAGCAGCTTGATCTCCTGGCCGTCGCGCTCGGCGGCCAGCTTCACGTCGAAGGCGGCGCCCTGGCCGGGCTTGGCCGCGATCGCGGTCACGTCGGCGACCACGAGGTCGTCGGTGTGCATGGTCGCGGTCAGCCGGAGCGAGGAGTGCACGACGGTCAGGCCGAGGCCGTACCGCTCGAACAGTCCCTGCGGGCCGAAGCCGCGGTCGCGGAAGTGCTGTAGCAGGGCGTCCTCGGCCAGCGCGGTGAAGTTCTTGAACCCGATGAAAGTACTGATGTTCGCACCCTCATAGCGTGGGCGTCCGGTGTAGCGGCCGGGGGTCTCGTCGGGCGTCGGCATGGGCAGGTTCCTCTCTGGCGGGGACACGGGAGTAGGACGTGGGTCGGCGGCGGCGGCGCTGGTGGAGCTGCCGGCCGGCGCGGCGCCGCGGTCGCGGCGGCCGCGCAGGAAGTCGACGATCAGCGGCCCGACCCGGTCCGGCTGTTCGACATGGCAGAAGTGGGAGAAATCCCGGTGCACGTGCATCTCGGCGCCGGGCAGGGCGCGGGCGAGCCAGTCGGCCCGTTCTCCCGCGATCCCCGGGTCCAGCGCGCCGGCCACGACCATCGACCGGGCCGGATCAGCGGACAGGTCCAGTTCGCTGGCCGCGGCGAACTGCTCGAACACCGCGAGGAAGCCGAGCACGCCGATCCCGTCGAGCATGGTCCTGGCCATCCGGTCGAAGATCTCCGGTTCGAGCCGCTGGACGCGGTCGCCGAGCCGGATCCGCAGGCCCGCGGTCATCGTGGTGTAGAAGTCGGCGCGTGAGCATTCGAAGGTGTGCCAGTCGACCGGGACGGTCGGCGGGCGGTAGAAGGGAGAGATCAGGACCATGGCGTCGGCGGCCAGCGGAGTGCCGGCGTCGATGCCTTGGAGCAGGGCGTTGGCACTGAACGAGTGCGCCACGACGACCGCCGGCCGCTGCGGCAGCGCGGCCAGCGCGGCGCCGGTCCACCAGGCGGCGCCGCGGCTGCGCCAGCGGTAGTCGCCCGCGGTGCGCCACGGCAGGTCCACCGCGTAGCAGCGGTAGTCCGGCAGCAGCCACGGGACGAGCCGGTTCCAGCTGGACCAGCCGTCCTCGATCCCGTGCAGCAGGAGCAGCGCCGGACGGTCCGGCTCCCCGGCCACGTGCAGGCCGAGCCGCTCGCCGTCCACGATCGCGTCCGGCAGGCGGGTCCAGGCGATCTGGCCGGCGCGGGTCTCTCCGGCGGCGTCCGGCCGTCGCAGCGCGCTCATCAGGCCTGGTCCTGTACGGACAGGGACTGCCAGCCATAACCTTCGACCGAGTCGCCGCAGGCCGTGTACGCGCTCTGCGGACCGTCGGCTGCGGACAGGCTCGCCGCGGCGGCTGCCACTTGCAGCACTCCCAGCGCGCCGTACGTCTCGCCGAGCCGCTCGGTCAGGTCGACCCATTCCTGCGGGCCGAGGCTCGCGCACCGGTCGCGGGGCAGCGGGGTCAGTCCGTAGGGCACGTGCACCAGGCCGCACAGTTCCGGCGGTACGACCCGCCTGCGCTCGGCGCCCGGGGGCAGCACGCCGCTCGGTCCGAGCAGCACCTGCCGGCCGGCCGCCGGCCGGTCGCCCTGCTTGGCCAGCACGACGCAGGCCGCCGCGGCGCGCAGCGCGGGAATCCCGTGCTCGCCGTACGTTCCCGGGTCGCGGCTCTTGGCCAGGGCCTGGGACACCTCGTCCTCGGGTTCGGCGCCGACCACGATCACCTGCTCGGCCCGGCCGGCCCGGATCAGCCGCGCGCCGAGCCGGATCGCGTCCGTTCCGGACGTCGCGCCGTTGCAGAGCATGAAGTTCGCCCCGGTGACCTTGAACCGGATCGCCAGCGTGCTGGCGATCACGTTGCTGGAGGCGTTCGGCGTCTCCAGCGGGCTGACCACCCGGTAGTCGCTCTCCCGGACGCCCACAGCGATCCGGCAGACCGTCTCCAGGTTGCCCAGGTTCGAGCTGACCACGACCGCGGTCCGGTCGGCCAGGTCGATCGGCCCGGTCGGGCGGCCGTCCGGCAGGCCGAGCGCGCGCTGGGTGGCGCACATCGCGAGCCGGGTGGCCGGCTCCTTGAAGAGCAGACCTTTGCGGCCGAGTATCTGCTGCGCCTCCTCGGCCGAGCACATCGGCTCGCCTTCGGGCGCCGCGCCGCCGGTCTCCCAGGAGCTTGCGCCGGGCACGTGCACCGCGTATCCGGCCACGACGACGTTCGCCGAGGCGTCGAACGCGGCGCCGGTGCCCGCGGTCCCCGTGTAAGCGTTCATACAGCGGCTCCGATCACGGCGACCGTGTTCACTCCGCCGAATCCGAACGCGTCCACCTGGGCCAGTCGCGGCCGGGCGGGCACCGCCGAGCCGAGCACCAGTCCCAGCGGCGCGGCCTCCGGGATCGGGTCGTCCAGGCCGCAGACGGCGGGCACGATCCCGTCCCGCATCGCCTGCACCGCGGCCACCAGGGCCATCAGCGCGGCCGAGCCGGACGTGTGCCCGACCGCGCCCTTGATCCCGGTGACCAGGGCCTGCCCGGCCGACTCGCCGAACACCTCGGACAGCGCCGCGGCCTCGGCCGGGTCGTTGAGCGCGGTGCTGGTGCCGTGTGCCAGGACCAGGTCCACGTCGGCGGCCCCGATCCCGGCCCGCTGGTGCGCCTCGCGCATGCAGGCCGCGATGCCGTTCGGGTCCGGCGCGGTCTCGTGAAAGGCGTCGCAGGTCAGGCCGACGCCGTGCAGCCAGGCCAGGGCCGGCCGGTCGTCCGCGGCCAGCCGCTCGGCCGGTTCCAGGACGACCGCCACCGCGCCCTCGCCGAGCAGTACGCCCTGCCGCTCGGAGTCGAACGGACGGACCGACGTGCTGCGGATCGGGCTGCCGCGGCCGATCACGGCCAGCAAGCTGTCCGTGACCGAGTCGCAGCCGGCCACGACGACCGCGTCGGCCTCGTCGGCCGCGAGCAGGTCGGCGCCGACGGCCAGGGCGTACCCGGAGGCCGCGCAGGCGTTGGAGATGGTCAGCACCTCGGTGGCCTGCGGCAGCACTTCGCGGATCACGGCGGCGAAGTGCAGTTCGGGAAGGGTCATCGAGTCGCCTTCGACCCACCACCATTCCGCGTCGGGAAGTTCGCGCAGTCCGGTGCCGACGATGACGGCCACCCGGCGGGTGGCCGGGTCGAGCCCGGCGGCGCGGACCGCGCCCTGGACGGCCCGGGCCAGCCAGCGGCTGGCCCGGCGGCCCTCGAAGTCGTCAGTGATCTCGTAGGCGTAGTCGACCCCGAACCGGTCCGGGTCCCGCAGCAGCGGGCCGACTCCGGTCGCGCCCTCACACAGGGCGCGGAAGGTCTGCTCCGCGTCGCCGAGGCAGGTGACCGCCTCAACTCCGCTGATCGCCGTCTGCACGGCTCCACCCCCTGACCACGGCCGCGCCGACCAGTCCCTCGGTGGTGACCGAGGTGAGCACGGACACGGCGCCGTCCAGTTCCGGGACGCCGCGGTGCTCGGACAGGATCGCGGCCAGCTGCAGGGCGCCGGAGGCGCTGTACGTCTCGCCGAGCAGGTCCTTGACCGGCAGCAGCACGATCGGCGCGGAGCCGGGCGCTGCGACGGTCAGGGCGTCCGGGCCGAGCACGGAGGTGATCGCGCGCCGTTCCACGTCCTCCCGGACGGGCGAGCCGGCCAGTGAGGAGGCGACCATCCGCACCTCTTCGGGCCGGATCCCGGCGCCGGCCAGCGCTTTGGTGATGCACTCGGCCAGGCCGGCCCCGGGGTCCCGGTGGCCGTCCGCGCCGCTGCCCGCGCCGCTCAGCGGCGGGTCGTAGAGCCCGGTCTCGATCGCCAGGATCTCGGCGTCCGGGCGGCGGCCGGCGGCGCGCATCCGCTGCGCCGACTCGACCACGAACGCCGCGGCGCCCTCGCCCAGCGGGGACCGGCCCTCTTGTCCGCCGCGCAGCTTCTGCGCGGCCCAGGCCCGGTGCGGGCTGAACTCCTCGACCGCGCCGGCGACCATGGCCTCGACGTAGTCGTTGCGGATCTGGTTGCGGGCGTATTTGAGCACGGCCAGGAAGGAGAGCTGACCGTCCGACACCGTGGTGTTGACGCCCCTGAGCTGGTACCAGATCGCGGCCGAACTGGCCGCGCCGTTCATCACCGCGTACGGGAACAGGACCGGGTTGACCAGGTACGGCGGGTCGTTGACGATCGTCTCGGTGATGAAGTCGCACAGGGACTGCACGCCTCCGGTAGTGCTGCCGATCGCGATGCCGACCTCGCCGCGGTTGGCGTCGTCGACTTCCAGGTCGCTGTCCTTGAGCGCGAGCCCGCAGGTGACAACGGTCAATGAGGTGGTCCGGTCGAAGAAGCTGGTGCCCTTGCGGCCGAGGTGCTCGCGGACGCTGAAGTTTGTCAGCGCGCAGGCCTGCTCCACCGGCAGCGGCGTCTCGTACATGCCGCTGACGTCGCGCATACCGCTCTGCCGCTCACGCCAGGCCGGAGCGAAGTCGTCCGCGCCGATGCCGAGCGAGGACAAGATGCCCCAACCGCTGACCGCGAGCACTCCGGCCGCGGCCCGCGATCCGGCGGCCGGCCCGGGGAGCGGCGCGGTCGCCGGCAGATCGGTCCCGGCGATGGTCGAGCTGCTCATTCGGGCCTCCCGAAGATCGTGATGGCGTTGTTGCCGCCGAAGGCGAAGCCGTTGTTCTGGACGATCCGCAGATCGGCGTCCCGGGCCTGGTTGGGCACCACGTCGAAGCCGGTCAGTTCCGGGTCCAGCCGGGTGTGGTTGATGGTCGGCGGGAGGAACCCGCCGCTGATCCCGAGCACCGACGCGATCGCGCCGAAGCAGCTGGCCGCGCCCATGGTGTGGCCGAGCATCGACTTGATCGAGCTGATCGGCGGCGGGTTGTCGCCGAACACGTCCAGGACCGCGCGGCCCTCCATCGTGTCGTTCGAGGGAGTGCCGGTGCCGTGCGCCGAGATGTAGTCCACCTCGGCGGCCTTGATCCCGGCGTTGCGGTGCGCCCGGCGCATACAGCGGGCGATCGAACCGGAGTCCGGCGACACCATGTGCGAGGCGTCGCAGGTCAGGCCGTAGCCGAGCACCTCGGCGTAGATCCGGGCGTTGCGGGCGACCGCGCTGTCGAGGGACTCGAGGAACATCGCGGCCCCGCCCTCGCCGATCAGGATGCCGGAGCGTCCCGCGTCGAACGGCGAGCAGACCTCCTTGGTCAGCGCGCCGAGCCGGTAGAACCCGGCCACGGCGAACCGGCACATGGCGTCGGCGCCGCCGGCGATCATGAAGTCGGCGTCTCCGTTGCGGATCAGGTCGTAGGCGTATCCGATCGCGTAGTTGCTGGCCGAGCAGGCGGTGGCCAGGGTCACCGCCTCGCCGGTCAGGCCGAGCTCCCGGTTGACGGCGACCGCCATCCGGTAGGACGGGGTCAGGGAGATCCGATCGGCCGGGAGCGACTGCGGACCGTCTTCGATCCACAGCCGCATCGCCCGTTCGATCACCTGCGACTCGCCGCTGGTGGTGCCGATCACCGAGCCGGCCCGCGAACGGCGCACCTGCTCGGGGTCGATGCCCGCGTCGTCCAAGGCCAGGCGCGCGGCGGCCGCGGCGAACACGCTGGCCGGGCCCCACTCGCCCGGCGAGATGTTGCGGACCCAGGAATCGGGTTCGAATCCGCGCATCTCGCCGGCCATGTGGTGCGGGAAGCCGACCGGGTCGAAGCTCTCGATCGGTGCGATGGCGCTGCGCCCGGCCCGCAGCGCGGCGGCGAAGTCGCGCGCTCCGATTCCGATGCTGGCCAGCGGGCCGACGCCTGTGATGACGACGCGGTCCATGTCAGTCGGCCCAGCCGACGCGGACCTTGATGGTCTCGTAGACGGCGCTGAGGTTCTCCATCTTGGCCAGGTCCTCCTGCGGGATCTCGACCCGGTACTTCTTCTCGATCCGGGCCAGGATCTCGATCGCGCGCAGCGAGTCGGCCTCGTACTCGTCCACGAACGAACCGGTCTCGGTGATCTCCTCCGGCTCGATCTCGAGCACGTCGGCGATCAGCTCGCGAAGTTCGTCCAGGTGGGTGCTCTGGGCGGTGGCGGTCATGCTTCCTCCATCGTTGGCTGTTCGGGTTGGGCGGCCAGCCGCGGCGCGGCTGGAGACTCGGGGCCGGCCAGGGAATCGGTCCGGCGGACGACGGCGATCACAGACCCGTAGTCGGCGGCCAGTTCGCCGTCGATCAGGGTGCGGCCGTGCAGGAAGGCGTTGTCGCCGACGATCCTGTCGATGTGGGCGACGTGCCGAAGGGTGTCGCCGGGGTAGGCGTCCCGGTGGAAGGTCACGTCCCGGGCCGAGGCGAAGATCAGGCTGCCTTCCAGGGCCTTGCCGTCCTGCCGGATGCTCTCCAGCCACAGCACGGCGCCGCTCTGGCCGAACGACTCGACCATCAGCGAGCGCGGGTAGGCGAACCGGCGCGGGTCGGCGGTGTCCGGGATCCCGGCGTAACAGGGCTCGGATCCGGTGACCGCCTTGACGGCCACGATCCGGTCGTAGTATTCGAGCTCGTCGATCCGGTCCACCATCAGGATCGGGTGCCGGTGCGGCAGGATCCCGCGGATGTGTGCGTGGTCAGTCACCGCAGACCGCCTTGACCAGGCGGAACTCCAGCCGCATCTGCGCGGTGCGTTCGCCGCGGTCGTTTCGGCAGTCCGCCTTGACCGTGAGCAGGTCCTCTTCGGAGTACGTGCACAGGCAGCGCAGGTGCAGCGTGTCGCCGGGCAGCAGCGGCGCGACGAACCGGACCGACTTGATCGCGGCCAGTTCGATGCCGATCCGGGACTCCCAGGTCTGCTCGACCAGGATGTGCGCGGTCTGCGTCACCGACTCGATCACGAAGATGCCGGGGTAGATGGTGAAGTCCGGGTAGTGGCCGCTGAGGTAGGGGTCGTCGGCCCGGATCAGCTTCTCGGCGGTGATCTCGTGCGCCGAGAGGATCTCGTGCCGGTCCACTGCCCGCAGCGGGGCCGCGCGGTGGGGGTCAGGGGCGGTGCGGGCGGGTTCCGGGGGCGCGGTTTCCGCGGGCGCCGCGGCGGCGGGTTCGGCGATCGCCGCGGCGGGGGGCTCGGGAATCGCCGCGACGGCGGGCTCCAGGATCGCGGCGGCCGCGACGGCGGTGTCGTTGTAGGTGTCGGCGACCGGCTCGGCCAGCGCCACTGCGCTCACGGCGTTCACAGCGCGATCCCGCCGTCCACCTGGATGATCTGCCCGGTGATGTAGCCGGCCTTGTCCGAGACCAGGAAGGAGACCATCTCGGCCACCTGCTCGGCGGTGCCGAACTTGCGCATCGGGACCAGCTTGAGCGCGCCGGCCCGGAGCTTGTCGGTCAGGTCCGCGGTCATGTCGGTCTCGATGAACCCGGGGGCGACCACGTTGACCCGGATCCCGGCCCGGCCGACCTCCTTGGCCAGGGACTTGCTCAGCCCGTGGATGCCGGCCTTGGACGCGGCGTAGTTGGTCTGCGCGGCGTTGCCGTAGACCCCGGCCACCGAGGAGACGTTCACGACCACGCCGGCGCCGCGCTTGAGCAGTCCGAAGACGATGGTCCGGCAGAAGTTGAAGGTACCGGTGAGGTTGGTCTCGATCACCGTGCTCCAGTCCTGCGGCGACATCATCGCCAGCGGGCTGTCGCGGACCACGCCGGCCGAGTTGACCAGCGCGTACACCGGCCCGAGCTCGGCCTGCGCGGCCTTGACGAAGACCTCCACGGCCAACCCGTCGGCCACGTCGCAGGGGGCGTGGTAACACTTGACTCCGTACTCGAGCACCAGCTTCTCGGTCTCCAGTGCGGCCTCAGTACCGTTCCGGTAGCAGAACGCGATATCGAAGCCGTCCGCGGCCAGCTGCACGGCCACCGCCCTCCCGATGCCGCGCGACCCGCCCGTCACCAACGCGCATCCGCGCTGTGCGGACCCGGTCTGACTCTCGTTCGCTTCCATGTCGTCCCTGCATCAGTCGCTGCGCCCGGCCTCACCGACCGAACTGTGAATATGGGTTCTGCTTTATTTCCGTACTGCCTTGCGAGAACGAATCTACGTATCCGGATTCGGCCGGGCAACGGCTGCGGCCGGTAGCTGCACCGAACGACAGCATCAGGTCATGGATTCATCCGGATCGGCCCCCGCGTGCAGCTTTTGCCTTCCGCCGGCGGCAACTTCCTGTCATTTGCTCGCTTCCGGGAAGACGCCGGCCGAGCGATAGCGGACAAGTAAGATCGACCACTGAGATTTGCCGGTTGACAGCGGAACGGCCCGCCCTCCCGCGTCTGGTCCGACGCGGTACGGCGAGCCATCTCAGCTTTCTTATTTCTGATTGCGGCCTGGTCGCGGCCTGCTGCGCCCGCTCAGGCGGCCAGGCCGGCCGCCCACGCGTCCGCGTCGACGGCAGGATCGGCTGGTCCGCCGCCAGCCCGTCTCGGCAGCCGCACGTCCTGCCCGTCCAGATCCGCCGCCCGGTACTTCCCGAGCGCGCTGATCAGCAGCCGCAGCTCGAGCTCCAGGGCCGCCGCCAGCCGGATCAGTCCGTGCTCCGGATCCTCGTCGACCGCGATCAGCGCCGCCCGGCCCAGGCTGGCCGCGGTGGCGCCCAGGGCCAGGCATTTGGCCACCCGGCCGCCCTCCCAGACCCGCCCGGAGACCAGCAGGGTCGCGGCCGGCGGCCGCGGTCCGGCCGCGCGCAGGTCGAGCAGGCAGTCCGCGAGCGGCAGCCCGACCTGGTCCAGGAAGGCCGTCGGGGCCCACCCCGAACCGCCCTCGGCGCCGTCCACCGCGACCGCGTCCGCACCGGCCCGCCACGCGGTGGCGGCGGCGAAAGCGACGTCCCGGCCCGGATGCAGCTTCACCCAGACCCGGGCCCGGGGGAAGTTGTTGCGCATCAGCTGGATCTGCCGGCTGAGGATCTCGGCGGTGAACGTGCCGGGACTGCCGCAGCGCAGGAACCGGCCACCGCTCTCGCCGAACACCGGCTCGACCGAGTACTGGGCCGAGGCCCCGGCCGCCGCGGCCGGGCCGAGCACGGTCATCCCGCCCAGGCCCGGCTTGGCGCCCTGGCCGACCTTCAGCTCGAACCCGAGCCGGCCCGATTCCAGCAGCGGCTGCACCCGCGGATCGCTGTACACGAGGTTCCACACCTCGGCGTCCGCATCATCAGCGCTCTGCTGGACGATCACGCCGCCCAGGCCGTCCCGGGCGCACTCGGCGTATCCGAGAATCCGTTCCAGCAGACCGTTTCCGGCGCCGCGGCCGAAGCCGCCGGACAGCGGCGACGCGGACTCGGCTTCGTCGGGGCCATCGCCGCCGGCGGGCACGCCCACGCCGCGATAGCCGTTCATCGGCACGATGTTCTCGCCGATCACCATCGGAATGCCCAGCCGCGCCGCCTGCCGCCCGGCCGCCAGGCCGAGATCGGTGCTGGCGATCGTGGTGGAGCCGAAAGCGGACAGGCACAGCGGCAGCGCCGAGTCGAACCCGCCGATCCGGGTGCGCAGGTCCACGTCGCCGTGCAGCGGCTCGCGCCCGAGGTCGATCAGCTTCTCCAGCCGCTGCGGCATGAACACCGGCGGGACCAGGCGGGACTCGTCGATCAGGTCGCCGCCGTTCGCCGCCGCGTCGACCGCGCCGGCCGCCCACGCCTGCCCGAACACCGTCGTCCCGTAATCCTCCAGCGGCGGGAACACCGCCCCCGCCCCGCCCCGGGCGCGCGCCCGTACCGCCCGCTCCGGAAAGCCGGGCGCGGACAGCCCGGTCACGGCGCGACCACGCCCGGCAGCTTCGGGAACGCGGTGGCCTGCCAGATCGCGGCCAGTCCGGCCACGTACCGGGTCAGCCGCTCGATCCCGATCCCGAACCCGGCGCTGTGCGGAATGCCCGCGCGGACCAGGTCCAGATACCAGCCGTACTTGGCCGGGTTCTCGCCGGTCTCCCGGATCCGCCCGACGATCCGGCCGTAGTCCGACTCCCGCTCGCTGCCGCTGGAGATCTCGCCGAACCCCTCGGGCAGGATCAGGTCGAAGTTGTTGAGCACGCCCGGGCGCTCCGGGTCCTCCCGATCGTAGAAGCCGCGCGAACCCTTCGGGTAGTCGGTGATGAAGAACGGCCGGTCGGACTTGGCGGACAGGATCCGCTCGCCGGCCCAGTCGATCTCGGCGTCCGGGTTCTGCGGGTGCCCGTGCTCGATCAGCCCGGCCACCGCCTGGGCGTGCGACACCGCGCCGAACGACCCGCCGCGCAGCGCCGCGAAGGCGTCCGGGTCCCGGCCGAGCGCGGCCAGCGCCTCGGGCAGAACGTCCACCACCCGGCCGACCGCGTGCACCAGGACCTGCTCGGCGACCTTCATCGCGTCCGCCCGCCGGCCGCCGGCGATCTCCACGTCCAGCTGGTGGAACTCGGCCAGGTGCCGGCCGGTGGTCGCCGTCTCCGGCGGCTCGAGCCGGACGTTCGGGGCGACGTAGAAGATCTTGTCGAAGGCTGTGAGCGAAGCCTGCTTGTACAGGATGCTGCTGGTCATCATCTTGTAGCGGTGGCCGTAGTAGTCCACGTCCACCTGCTTCGCGCCGCGCGCACCCGGGTCGGTGACCGGTCCGATCACCGGCGGCAGGAGTTCCACGAAGCCCTCACCGGCCAGGTACTCGCGCGCACCGGCCAACAGGGCGTTCTGTATCCGCAGAGCGGCCTGGGTGACCGGGGACGCCAGGTGCTCGCGCGGAGCAGGCGGCAACTGGGCCGGCGGCGCCGTCGCCACCGGCGCGGGGATCGGCGGGTTCGACTGCAGGATGGTCATTCGAAGTCCATTTCGTCGGCGCCACCCCCGCCGCGCCAGATCCGGAAACCAGACCGGGACGGCGGGGGTGGCGCCGATCCGATGGCCACGAGCGCCGGGATACGGGCGACAGGTCTGCCCCGCAGTGGATGACGGCGTCTCGGCACGCATCGAAACCTAGCGACGCGGACCCGACCCCGTCGATGAAATGGCATGTTGCTGCGGCCCGGGCAGCCGAGGCGCCATCAGGCAAGATCAGATCGTGGGTGCGGGACCGCAGTTTCCTGTCATCGACTGGGGTTGCCTGGCCGCCGCCCCGCCCTCGCCTAGAAGGACGCTGAAAATCGTGATGCGACGGGTCGTCGGCCCTTGGATCGGCGGTAATACGCGGCCACGTCCAGGCCCGGCACGTTGGCCAGCACCGGCGGCAGCAGCGTGCGCTGGAGCACCCTGGTCAGCTCCCGCAGTCGTTCGCGTTCCTGTTCGGCCGCCCGGCGGGCGCGCAGCAGTTCGTTTTCCAGGACGGATCCCGCCCCGCCGCCTCCGCAGCCTGCCGATCGGTCAGCTTCTGCGCCATCGGCAACACGCTCACCAGCGCCAAGCGCCCCGGCGAATACCCCGGCCGGCCCCGCGTGCCGAACCCGGCGGCAAACCCCTCATCCGGGAACACCTCCCCGAGCATGTCCCGAACCTGCACCGCCAGCGGCAACGCCTTGCGCCGGTAGATCGCCTTGATCGCAGCCGCGACCTGCACATTCGACTCCGGCCACGGCGAAGGCTGCATCGACACGACCCTCATCCTCCCCGCGAACGACGATCGACGGCAAGCCGCCCGCGAGTCAATCCTACGAGATCAGAACCCTGGCGGATAAACCACCAGGGTCGGGCGCTGGACGAGAAAAATGCCTGCTGCGGCAGGCCGGTGCAGGTGATGGAGTTGCGGTGGGCAGGCCTGGCACGGCTCGGACACGCCGTCGTGCGTGCCGCGGCAGGAGCGCCGCGCGCCGGGTCGGCAGGCGGCCCGTCCTCCTCGGGCGGCGCGCTCTGCGGCAGTGTCCTGCCCTTAACATGCCGTTCATCGCGTGTCCTTCGTTCGGTCGCCGGGCGGACCTGAGCCCGCGTCATTGGTCCGGCAGCAGAGGGTGACAACGTTGTCAGCGCCGTGCCAGAAAGCAAAGTACCGATCTGGCGCGCTGTCAAGAGCTGGTAACCAAAAAGACTTCGAGGACGGATGATGCGCGCCGCACCTCACAGGGAGATGTTTCGGACCCATTGACAACGATGTCAAACGATGTCTCAATACGGAACAGTTCTCAACATTATCGGACTGCTGCCGCGCTCGGGCTCACGTGGCCCATCGTCGTGGCGATCCTCGCTCATGTTGTCGGCAGAACTTGGAACACGAAGGAAATGACTATGGCCCCGATCCATCGGCGCACGCTTCGGCGACAATCGATCCTCACGCTTCCGGCGCTGATTGGGTCGCTGCTTCCCACGACAGGAGCAACGATGCCGTCCAGAAACGTATGGAGACCCCTTTCCGGGGTCTGCGTGGCCCTGGCCCTGCTGCTGGGGCTGGTCCTCGCGCTGCCGGTCCAGGCGCAGGCCGCCGCCCAGCCTGCGTTCGCCGCCGCCAACCAGTTCCACGGCGTGAACTGGGCCGACCCCGACGACAACTTCATCACCGGCCCGAACATCCCGGTCGGCCTGTCCCAGTCGGACAGCTACCAGACCACCTACTCCAAGGCCACCACGATCCTCAAGGGGTTCCAGGCCTCAGGCGTCAACACCGTCCGCTTCGGCATCAACACCGCGACCACCTCGTCATCGTGGTGGAACAGCTACACCGCCGCGTTCGACGCGGCGACCGCGCTGGGCATGAACGTCGTCATCTGCCCCTGGCTGCAAGGCGGGTCGATCGGCGACACGACGGCCTTCTACCAGATGTGGACCACGGTCGTGAACAAGTACGGCAGCAGCAGCAACTTCTACTTCGACATCATGAACGAACCCTGGATGAGCGACAGCCAGATCCTCAGCACCGCCGAGACCTGGCTGTCGACCTACCCCAGCGTCCCCCGCGGCCGGGTCATCGTCCCCGGCACCAGCGGCGACGCGGACCTGTGCGCCGTCGGCCAGGACTCGGCACTGAACGGCACCCTCCTGTCGATCCACCTGTACAGCATGTTCGGCGACTCCCACACCTACGAACAGGACTGGATCAACGACTTCAAGAACCACCTGTGCGGTTACAGCAGCCGCGCCGTCCTGACCGAATTCGGCGTCCCGATGAACACCGGGGTCAACTACGACGGCCCGCGCGACGGCACCAACGACCTGTCCTACCTGTACGGGATCACCGACACCGTGCGTGCCCTCGGCATGGGGTCCATCCTGTGGACAGGCGTGAAACAGACCACCCAGACGACCGGACCGGGCCCGTGCGAGACCGGGTCCTGCGCGATCACGACCCTCAACAGTGACGGGACGGTCAGCATCGAGAACCAGTCCGGACTCGACCGGGTCCAGTGGGGCTGGGGAACCGGCACCAACCCCGGCCCGCCCCGAGGATTCGAAAGCGCCAACTCCGCCCGATGCCTGGACGACCCCGGCTTCAACACCGCCAGCGGTACCGCACTCGACATCTGGGACTGCAACGGCGGTACCAACCAGCAGTGGACGTACCTGCCCAACGGCGAGGTGCAGGTCCTCGGCAAGTGCCTCGATGCCCCCGGCAGCGCCGCGCAAGGCACGCAGACGGACATCGCAGACTGCAGCGGCGGCGCCGGCCAGTTGTGGACCCTCAAGGGCGACGGCACGGTCGTCAACCGCGCGTCAGGCCTGTGCCTGGACGTGACCGCCAACGCCACCGCCAACGGCAGTTCGGTGGAGGTCTGGGGCTGCAACGGCGGCGCCAACCAGCGATGGGACCTGCCGGCCCCGCCGTCCGGGCCCATCACCGCCGGCGTCGGATCGGGACTGTGCATCGACGACAACGCGGGGAGCACCGCCAACGGCACCAAGGTCCAAATCTGGACCTGCAACGCCAGCCCCGCGCAGGACTGGTCGGTGGTGTCCGACGGCAGCCTGCGCGTCCTGGGCACCTGCATGGACGTGACCGGCGGCGGCACCGCCAACGGCACCCTCGTCCAGCTCTACACCTGCAACGGCACCCCCGCCCAGCAGTGGACCGCCGGGGCCAACGGCTCGCTCGTCAACCGCGGCTCCGGCCGCTGCCTCGACGACACCGCGGCCAGCACCAGCAACGGCACGCAACTCGAAATCTGGGACTGCAACGGCGGTGCCAACCAGCGATGGACCGTGCCGTCCCTCTGACACCTCACCGCCCTCACGTGCGCAGGACCGGCTGAGCCGGCCGATCGCCGCCCGAACCGCAAGGTCCGGGCGGCGTTCCGGCATACGAACGGAGGCACGAACGGCTCACCGCCCTGCGGCCGCGGCCCGACCGCGCGAAACGTCGCCACTCAGCGCCTGCGCAAAGATCGGTACAATGGGGCAGGAGGAGCAATTGTCAAAACCTGTGGTTCGTGGCGTTGAGAATCTGTTGGCGTAGCGCGGGGTTGGCGAATAGCGCGGACACGATCTCTGTGCTCGATGGGGTGGTGAGGTCGTCGAAGCTGCCGCCGGCTTCCTCGACGGTCGGGACGAGTGGCGCGATGTCCCAGGGGCCTGATCCGAGGAGGAGGAAGGCATCGAGTTGCCCGGTGGCGACCAGCAGGGCGCCGTGGCAGGTGCCGGTGCTGGTGGAGGGCTTGCGGATCGCCTCGCGTGGGTGGTTCTGGATCGGCCCGGTTCAGGACGGGTCGAGTGGTGAGGGCTGCGGCGGTGCGCGCGGCGAGGGCGGTGTTTTCCGGGCTCAGGCGCGCGGGTGGGGGCCGGATGCCGATGTTCGCCTCGATGAGGCTTCGGGCGCCGCTATGAGGTCGCGCAGCCGCACCGGATCCTGCGCGGCCTCAGGCTCGCGCCGGGGGGCATCAGGACCGAGACCGCGGGGTAGCCGCGCGTACAGCCCAGTTCGGCCAGATTCTGAGATGTGAGAGCGGGATCCATGGCGCAGCCCTTCCGGCATCGATGCGGCGGCAGGTCACGCCTTCGCTCCTCGACGAGCCCGTACCGGCATGGTAGTGGCTAGGACCCAATTGACCACACCGTGAACCAGGGCGCCGTCCGGCGGAGACGGCCCGCAGTCTGCCGCGCTCGATGACGGGCCTGGCCATCCTCCTCCTGGCCCAACGGTCCGACTCGCGGCGCGCCGCAATCCGAGAGCCATCATATAAAGGGATGAGTCAAAATATCCATGCAATGGAGGCACCATGAGTGGCGATCAGTCTCGGCCTTCTTCAGCCTACGGCGTGCATTCCGAGGTCGGCCGCCTTCGGAAAGTTCTCGTGTGCGCGCCGGGGAGGGCGCACCGCCGTCTGACCCCGTCCAACGCCGACGATCTGCTCTTCGACGACGTGATGTGGGTGGAGAACGCCCAGCGCGACCACGCCGACTTCGTCAACAAGCTCAAGACCCGCGGGGTCGAGGTGGTCGAGCTGCACGACCTGCTGGGCCAGACCATGGCGATCCCCGAGGCCCGCGACTGGCTGCTGGACCGCAAGGTCGTCGCCAACCAGGTCGGAATCGGCCTGATCGACGGCACCCGCGAGTACCTCCAGACCCTCGCGCCGGCCCAGCTGGCCGAACTGCTGATCGGCGGCATGGCGACCTCGGACCTGCCCGGCGACTTCCGCTCCCCGTATCTGTCCCTGGCCCGCGAGGCCACCGGCGTGCGCGACTACCTGATGCCGCCGCTGCCCAACACCCTCTACACCCGCGACACCACCTGCTGGCTCTACGGCGGCCTCACCCTCAACCCCCTGTACTGGCCCGCGCGGCACGACGAGACGCTGCTGATGAAGGCGATCTACCAGTTCCACCCGGACTTCACCGGCTCCACGGTGTGGTGGGGCGATCCGGAGCAGGACTGGGGCCAGGCCACCTTCGAGGGCGGGGACATCATGCCGGTGGGCGACGGCGTGGTGCTCATGGGCATGAGCGAGCGTACCTCCCGCCAGGCCATCACACAGGTCGCCGAGGCACTGTTCCGCGCCAACGCGGCGAACCACGTGGTGGTGGCCGGAATGCCCAAGCTGCGCGCCGCAATGCACCTGGACACAGTGTTCACCTTCGCCGACCGCGACATCGTCACTCTCTACCCGACCATCATGGACGCGGTGCACACCTTCTCGCTGCACCCCACCGACAAGGCCCCGGGGGTCGAGGTCGTCGACGAGGGCTCCACGCCGTTCACCACGGTCGTGGCCAAGGCACTGGGCCTGAACGAGCTGCGCGTGCTAGAAACCGGCGGAGACGCCTACGCGTCCGAGCGCCAGCAGTGGGACAGCGGCAACAACGCCGTGGCCCTGGAGCCCGGGGTGGTGTTCACCTACGACCGCAACACCACCACCAACACCCTGCTGCGCAAGGCCGGGGTCGAGGTCATCACGATCGTCGGGGCCGAACTGGGCCGGGGCCGCGGCGGCGGGCACTGCATGACCTGCCCGATCATCCGCGACGCGGTCGAATTCTGACGGACGCGCGCTTACCATGATCACTCATCACCTGGAATTCGCGAACGCGTGGCTTCTGTTCGTCGCGCTCTTCGCGCTCTACAGCCCCCTGGCCGCGCTCTCCTCCTACATCCCCTACGTCGAGGGCTACAGCAACGCCGAGCAGCGCAAGATCGCCATCGGCCTTTTCCTCAACGTCCTGCTGATGTCGATGACCGCTTTGTGGGTCGGCGAGCCGCTGCTGGCGCTGCTCGGCATCAGCACCGCGGCCCTGTCCGCGACCGGAGGCGTCGCGCTGATGCTGGCGGCGGTGCCGATGATGATGGGCTCGACCAAGCCGGCCGAACCCGATCCCAAGGCCGTGAACGGCGCCCCGCGCCCGCCGTGGCGCTCGATCGTGTTCACCCCGCTCACCTTCCCGCTCACCTTCGGCGGCACCACCTTCGGCTTCTTCGTCTCCTACCGGGCGCAGTCCGACAGCTGGACGGGCGCGATCGGCCTGTCGATCGCCGCACTGGCCTACGCCGCGGTCACCGGCATCACCCTCTACGCCGCAGGGCATCTCGGACGGCGCGTCTCCCCCGCCGCCGCCGCGACCCTGGAGAAGATCGCCGGCATCCTGTTGGTCGCCATCGCGGTGATCCTGCTGGCCAGCGGCGGGACCAGGCTGGTTGTCGACGTCCTGCACTCTCTGTGAGCCCCGTCTCCCGGGCAACACACACGGCGCTGCACCGTTTACGCCGTCTGCCGCGCCTTCGTCCCGGCCGGCGGCGCACGCGCGCCGAGGACACAGCCAACGCCCAAGCAGAACGACACACGGTCCTGGTGCTCGATCTGAGCCTGCGGATCGCAGAGCGGCTGCTGGCCGCAGGAGAAGGCGCCGCGGACGTGGAAACGGCGATGCTCACGGTCCTGCGCGCCTACGGGCGCACGGACTGCGAGCCGCAGGTCACGTTCACGATGATCTCCGTCAGCCGTCAGGTCGGGCAGCACACCGCACCGGTGACCATCACCCGCACCGTGCGCCGCCGCAAGCCCGATTATCAACGGCTCGTGGCGCTCTACCAGCTCATCAGCCAGATCACCAGGCGCCCGCCGGACACCGACCAGGCGCGCCGCGACCTGGACGCGATCGACGCCCAGCGGCCACCGTATCCCGCCTGGATCCACGCGTTCGCCCCCGGCGTCCTGGCCGCCAGCGCCTCCCTGCTGGTCAGCGGACGATCCGATGCCAGGGCCTGGATCACCTTCGCTCTCGCCTTCCTCGCCGCCGTCGCGGGCAGCAGACTCGCCGCGGCGCTGGCCACCTTGAGCCTGGCGGACTTCTACCTCAACGCGGCCGCCGCCGTACCCGCCGCCGCCGCGGGCGTCGGCCTGGCCCTGACCGGTGCGGGCCTGGGCGGCTCGGCCGTCGTCACCGGCTCCCTGTTCGCCCTCTTCCCGGGCCGGACCCTGGTCGGCGCGATCGAGGACGGGCTGACCGGCTTCTACCTCACCGCCGCCGCCCGCCTGCTCGAAGTGCTCTTCCTGGTCGCCGGGATCATCATCGGCGTCCTCGCGGTCCTGCCCGCCGGAGTGCGCCTCGGCGCGGCCTTCGCACCCGAGGGGGGATTCGACCACAGCCTGTCCTCACCAGTGCAGATTCCCGCCGCCGCAGTCCTCGCCGCCTGCCTCGCCATCATGGTGCGCACCCCGCGCGCCATCCTCCCGGCCACCGCCGTCGGCGGCGCCCTCGCCTGGACCGCCTTCGACCTGCTCGCCGGCACCTGGGACATCAATCCCATCGCCGCCACCGGCGTAGCCGCATTCAGCGCGGCACTGTTCGGCCAGTGCGCCTGCCTGCTGCGCCATCTGCCCCCGCTGCCCTACATCACCGGTGCCCTCGGGCCCCTGCTCCCCGGATCTCTGCTCTACACCGGTGTACTCGGCCTGGGACAGGGCAAGATCATCGATGGAGTGGCCGACCTCAGCAAGGCAGCGGCCACCGCACTCGCGCTCGCCGTCGGCGTCGGCATCGCCTCGGAGACCGCACGCCTGGCACGCACTCATCTTGCCGTCACCCGGCGCTAACAGCACAGCGCCCGAACAAGCCCGGCACCAGCCGGATTTCGACGAATCGTCAAGCGCAAGCATCGCAGTGCAGGAACCATGATCGACATCCTCGGCCAACGCGACAGCCGCGGTCTGCCCGCACACATCGACGATCGGCGCCGAGCGCGAGTAGTCAGACGCTGGTGCGCAACTCCATCACAGCAACGCATCCGCCTACGCTCACCATGCCGGTGGTCTCCGAGGACAATGGGGGCATGACGCGCGATCACACCGGCTCGGCGGAGTCGGTCGGCCATGGCGAGGACCTGCACGCCATGAATGTGGAACTGCTGTACACCGCAGGGGAACTCATCGAGAGCCTGACAGAGCGGATGGCGAGGACGCGCCTGCTGGTTCAGGAGAGTCACAGGCTCCGTCAGGAGTGCAGAGCCTGTGTGGCTCGGTCATACGATTCTGGGCGATGAAGATGTGGTGTCTCCTCTCCTCCGCCGGCCTTGAGAGCATCGCGAGATGCTGATCACCATCGCCTACCGGATCACCCGCAAACTCCTCGGCGCCCTGGCCACCGTCGCGCGCCGCGATGTCTCGAAGGACGTCGAACTTCTGGTCCTTCGCCAACTGATGAAACTCGGCTACCAGGTCACCGTCCGCCACGACCTGCACCACGGACGTGTCATGCGAGCGGCAAGGCTCATGGTCAGCGCTGGGCCCGCGACAAACACCGGCGCAAGCCCACTGACGAGTTCGACGAAGTCCGGACCGGGGTCGGCGGGCGCACCACATCATCGTCGAGAATATTGCCGCCCGCGCCGGTACGATCAGCAAGACCCGCCGGGTTGCCTCGTGAATGTGCACCGCTATCGGCCCGGACGGCAAACCGGCCCTACACTGGCGCTTCGACCAAGATGTCCTGGCCGCCGCGCGCGGATTGGTACGCGCTGGGGATGATCGGATACCGCTCTCGGGGTCCGGGATCGCAAAGCGGCGTGTCCCGCGGGCCGGGCGTGTTCTCGTCACCGCGCGTGGGCGACTTCGTCTCCGTGGTCGCCGACCGGCGTTCGGACGCCTACGCCTGAGCATTCCAGTAGATCAATCGGATCCCGACGGCTTGGTGGCTACGTCAGGTTTGCCGGTCCCGCGCATTCCTCCACTTGGTCCGCCGTCGCCTGCGCCGGACGATCCCCGTGGCGATGCCCGCCGCGAACGCTCCGCCGACGATCGCGCAGTTGATCCGCCAGGACTGCGGCTGAGGGGAAACGGGCGCGAACACCACGACCAGCAGGCCGGCGGCCAGCAGTCCGCCGACACCGTCGCCGCCATGGCGGGCGCAGAAACGCAGCCACCGCGGTGCGTCCTTCGCTGTGACCTTAGCGACCAGTGCGAATACCAGGAATGCGATTGCGAACATGCCCGTGTACGCCGCAGACAGCGCGAGCGGCACGACGAGTGCGAAACGCCAAGACCCGAGAAGACCCCTCGTGAACGCGCTGACAGCCCAGGCGGACAGACCGGTGGCGGCAGCGACGAGACAGACCTGCCACCCTGTTCGCCGAGCCCGGTCCTCGATGTCGCCCCGGAACATTTCGCGGATCTCGTCATCCGGGTCCGGTGGCGGGCCAGAGGCATGTCTCCCCACGAAATGAGCATACTCTGGGCTAGGCAACGGCTTTGCTAGGACGACCGAGTCGATGCCTGCTTTCCGCGTCCTCGCGAAGGTACGGGAGTCGGCGTGTCGCGTGGATCTTCGTTTTCGCGCAGATCCCGCCGTCCGGCGTACTAGGCGGAGCGCCATCAAACTAAGCAAGGCCGTGGCCGGGCGGGGCTGCTCGCCTCGTCCGACCACGGCCTTGGTTGCTGTGATCAGTGTTTCTCGGTCTGGTCTACGGGAGTGTCCACTGTTGGTTGGCGCCGTCGTTGCAGTCCCAGATCTGGACCTGGGTCTGGTTGGCGGTGGCCGAGGCGGGGTCGTCCAGGCAGCGTCCGGAGGAGACGCTGACCAGTTCGCCGTTGGCTTCGGCGGTCCACTGCTGGTTGGTGCCGCCGTTGCAGTCCCAGAGTTCGACCTTGGTGCCGTTGGCGGTGCCCTGGCCGGTCACGTCCGCGCACTTGCCGTTGATCTGCAGCACTCCGTTGCTCACGGTCCAGGTCTGGGTCGGGCCGCCGTGGCAGTCGTAGATGATGACCGCGGTGCCGTCGGCGTTGAGGTTGTTGTCGTCCAGGCACTTGCCGGCGATTCCGGACGTGATCTCACCGGTGGTGGCGGCCACGGCGGTCCCGGTGAGTTTCTCCAGGATCGCGCCCTGCCCGTCGTCACCGGTGATCGAGTACTGGGCCGAGGCCGCCCCCAGGGCGGTGGGGGTGAACGTGATGGTCTGGGTGATGCTGTCGCCCGGGGACAATTGCTGGCCCTCGGAGACCGGGGTGCTGGTGTTGAACACGCCCACCGGGGGTGCGGCCTTGGTCAGGGTCAGGGTGATGTTCCCGGTGTTGGCGATGGTGAAGGTCTTGGTCGCCGACTGGCCCAGGGCGACCTGGCCGAAGTCCAGCGGGTTGGGCGAGATGCTCAGATGCGCCGCCCCGGTCACCGCCGTTCCGCTCAGCGGGACGCTCACCGCGCCCGCGCTGCTGGTGACCGTCAGCGAACCGCTCTGGTTCCCGGCCACGGTCGGGGTGTAGGTCACCGGGATCGAGACGGAGGCCCCTGCGGCCAGGGTGGATCCGTTGGCCGGGAATCCGGTGGCGCTGAACGGCGCTGTCGGCGCGGTGGAACCGGTGATCGTGACCGAGGCCGTACCGGTGTTGGTGATGCTCACGCTGACGGTGTTGTGCGCGCCGGTGGGCACCGTGCCGAACGCCAGCGTGCCGGGCGTGGCCCCGAGCCCGGTCTTCGTCCCGGTGCCGTGCAGGTCGAAGGACACCGTGCCGCTACTGGTGGTGAAGACCAGGCTGCCGGTCGCTCCGCCGGTGGCCGTGGGGGTGAAGGTGACCGGCACGCTCAGGGTCTGGCCGGTGCTCAGGCTGACCGGGAGCGCGGGCGCGGTGGCCCCGTAGGGCCCGGTGGCCGAGATCGCCGAGACCGTGACCGCGCGGGCCGCGGTGACGGTGACCGTCGTATGCCCGGTGCTACCCACCGCCACGCTGCCGAAGTCGGTCGGCGGGGAGGTCAGCGACGCGGTGGTGGGCCGGCCGAACGCGATCACGTGCCCGTCCCGGGTGCCGACGTAGACCCGGCCGGCGTCGGTGGCCGGGGTGGCGAACTTGTTCGCGGTACCGATCGAGGCGGAGTAGCGCAGGTGCAGCTGGCCGTTCTGCGGCACCGCGTCATACGCCCGCAACTGCCCGCCGGAACCGTCAGACCCACTGGAGTACACCACCCACACGATGGCCGACCCGGACGTGGTGCCGTCCGAGGTGACCACCGGGGCCCCGGAGGTGAACCCGAAGGTCGAGGAACTCGTCCCGGCCGAGGAGAGCACCGGCAGCCCACTGCCGTCCACCCCGTACTTCAAGGCCCGCAGATACCCCCCGTTCTCCACATCGTAGACGTAGCCCCCGTCACCGCCCCAGAACGCCGGATGGTCCCAGGTACCGTTGTACGGACCGGCCGGCGCACCGACCGAGGCGTCCGCGCCCCCGGGCCCCTGGCCCATGCCACCGAGGTTGTCCCGATCCAGCAGGAACACCCGCCCGTCCTTGCCGCTCTGCACCATCAGGTGCGGGTGCGCGCTGGTACCGAACCCGGCGGGCAGGCCCATCGGGCCGCCGGCGCCGAAGTCGGTGTCGTCCTGGTCCAGCTTGCTGTTGTTGTTCGGGCTGAAGAAGTCCTTCGCGGTCAGCGAACCGTCACTGTTGACCTGCAACCGCACCACCGACTCACCCAGCGTGCCGGGCGGGCTGGTACCCGGGCCCGGCGCCGGGGACACCCCGTTGCCGGTGGCCACGATGATCCGGCCCGCACCGTCAGAGACCAGACCACCGCCGGACTGCCAGATCCCGGCCTCCGCCGACGCCGACCCCGACTCGGTCGACCACAGCGTGGACATCGCCGGCGTGCTCGTCTTGACGCCCACGACATAACCGACGTACGGCCCGTAGTCACAGTTACTGGCGAACCCGGCGTACACCACACCCCCGAGCAGCAGCAGACCCGGACGCTGATTGGCGGTCTCGGCATTGAACGTGTTGCCGGGATTGTTCGTGGCCTGCCCCTGGATCATCACCGGCCACCCGGACCGCTCGGCCCCGGTCGCCGGGTCGATCGAGTGCATGTAGAAATGCGGGTGCGCCGCATCCGCACCGTCATTGACCTTGGCCACGAAGAACACCGAACCGGTAGCCGGGTCATACACCGGCGAACTGGTGATACCGATGTTCGGCACCAGGTCCCCGCAACCCAGCGTCGAGGCAGGCCAGAACGGTCCCACACTACGCGACCACTTGACCGCGCCCGTGACCGCATCCATACCGTAGATGTAGTTGTTCTCCGTCGCCGCCACCACGGTACCGCCCACGACCAGGGGCTGCGCGTACACCTGGCCGGCGACCGCAGTAGAGAACAGCTGCCCGAAATCCGACGCCGACACCGCGGACGGCCCGAGATTCGGCTCATTCGGATCCCACCCGGTACGCAGGGTGTCGTACGAAACCGTCGTGTCATCGGCCGCAGCCAAGCCGGGCAGCGCGACCAACCCGACACAGACCACCGCCAAGGTCACCATGGGCCGTCCCCCGGAGAGTAGACACCCCTTAACGTGGATCTCGCACGATTCACAGGAAGGGGCAGTTGATGCCACGCCCACCCAAACACTCTGAGGAGTTCCGGCGCGACGCGGTCGCGCTGGTGCGCTCGAGTCCGCA
>DASZBX010000067.1:0-179753 GCA_035943635.1 Actinocrinis sp.
GACAAGGCCCTGACCGGGGTGGCAGGCTGCGCCCCGCCTGGGCCACCGAGGGAAACCCCCCGACGGAACCAGCTATGCGCGGAAGCCGCGCAGGCCCAGAACTGCGCGCGCCCGGATCACCGTGCTCAGGCTGCTATGGCGTCTGCGCGGATTGCCAGTGTGACCAGTTCGCCGGTCTTTCGAACGAATCCGGGTGTAGGTCTTGGCGGCACGTCAGTGCCCAGCCTTCGCGCACCTCGCGCTCGCCCTCCCAGTCGAACAGCGCCGAGCACAGTGCGCCGCCCACCCGCCATGCCGCGCCGCTCTCGGCGAGCAGTGGAGATGGGTCGTCGAAGATCACTGGTTCGTCGAAAATCATCGGTTCCGCTGAGTCGTCGAGCTCTACCACTGGAAACTCGGTCACAATGGTCAGGCTCTCCGGCTGCGGGCCGAGGCCGAGGTGCCACCGCAATTCCGCGAGTTCTTGGTCGCCCAGTTCATCGCGCAGGTCGAACGTGACTGTCAACTCGAAGAGATCACTCATGCGGCAGCATGCTAATCAAGCCCACTGACCGCCACCCGCCATGCCCACCGCCCACCCGCCACCCGCCACCCGCAACTCGCCGGACCAGGCCCATGCTTCGCCCGACTACTGCGGTATTTTCCCGGGCCTGCGCGGCTTCCGCGCATAGCTGGTTCCGTCGGGGGGTTTCCCTCGGTGGCCCAGGCGGGGCGCAGCCTGCCACCCCGGTCAGGGCCTTGTCAAATCCCGGATACCACCACCAAAACCAGGGCACAAAACCAACATCCGGGATTTTACAAGGCCCTGACCGGGGTGGCACCGTAGGCCGACTGGGCCACCGAGGGAAACCCCCCGACCCACAACCCAACCCACCCCCCACAAAACCGCCACCCGACAGACCAAGCCCCCTCCCCTTGGAGTCCGGCCCGCCGGAGGCAAAAAGCAGTAAACGCACACTGACACGGCCGCGCAACCAAACAGCAGCACCCCACAACCCCGCTGGAAGCCCCCGCCCATACCCCAAACCCCCATGGAAGGGCCGGGTACTGCAAGAACTCAGCGGTACCCGGCCCGGTCTATCAGCGAACCCGGCTGTGGTTCAACCGGGTCCGCAGCTCAGTGGTGAATCAGCCCATCGATTTCAGAACCCTTAACGAGCCCCAGAGCCTTCAGCGAGCCCCAGAACCAACCACCTAGTTCCAAGACCACTTCTGGCTACTGCCATCGGTACAAGTGTTGATGACCAACTGAGTCCCATCACCAGTCCCACCGCCAGAGGCGTCCAAGCACTTACCAGACTGCTGCCCGACAACCTCGCCGTTCGACTCGACAGTCCACTTCTGGTTGGCTCCGCCATTGCAGGGATACAACTGCACGAGCGACCCAGCAGCCGTCTCGTTGTTGTACACATCCAGGCACTCCGTGGCGTTCTGAGTCCGCAGCTCGCCAGCGGAGGTCGGGGAGATCTCCTGGTTGTAGCCGCCGTTGCAGTCCCACAGCTCTTCCTTGGTGCTCGGCGTGTACAGCTCCTTGTACGTGTCCACGCACTTGCCAGACGCCGACTGCTTGAGCTCCTTCGTCCCAGCCGTACCCGTGGCCGGGGTCGCCTTGATCAGCGCCACGCCACCAGGCTGGACCGTCACCGTCACCGAGCTACCACTACCAAGCGAGCTACCCGACCACAGATCGGTCAGGTTCGCGGTCCCGGTCAAACCGGCCGTGGCCAGGTTCACGGTGAACGAGTGGCTGTTGGAGGTGTCCGTGTTGAAGATGCCCAGGACGAAGTCCCCGCCGCTCTCCCGCTTGTCGAACACCTGCTCGTTGGTGCCCGTGGCCAGCCGGTCAGCCGGGGTAGCGTCCTGGTCCACCGCGATCACGGCCTTGTTCTTCAGCAGCGCCAGGTCCCCGGAGTCCAGGTTGGTCAGGTCCGAGCCGAGGATCAGCGGGGCCGAGGCCAGCGACCACAGCGACAGCTGGGATTGGCGTTCGGGTACGGTCAGGCCGTCGTTCGAGCCGTTGCCGACCTCGACCGAGTCCATGTCGTTCCAGCCCTCGACTACCGGGCCGGCGTACGGCTGCCAGGCTGCGGCCGAGTTGAACCGGCTGGAGACGTTGCCCCAGTCGGTCAGCGGGAAGCTGCTGCCGTTGCTGCCGCAGTAGCACTCGATGTCGCCGTTGGTGCGCCAGCCGTTGGCCAGGGTGGCCCAGGTGGACCCGTCCGAGATGGCCAGGTTGTTGGACAGTTCCAGCGCGATCGGGCGGCCGGTCTGCTTGAGCGCGGTCGACCAGGCCTGGATGTCGGCGATGTCGCCGGTGCCCACGCCGTCGATCTTGATGTAGTCCACGCCCCACGAGGCGAGCTCGTCGGCCCAGCCGTTGATGTACGCCTGCGCGCCGGCCGCGGAGTAGTTGATCCCGTGCATGTTGCCGCAGTTGTAGTTGTTCTCGGTCACGTTGGTCTCGGCGATGCTGGCGGCCTTGTCGGACGTGCCCTCGATCGTCGGGTTGTTCAGGATGGCGTTCTCCGGGATGCCCGGGGTCACGTACATGCCGAACTTCAGGCCGTCACCGTGCACGTGTGAGGCCACGGCGGACATGCCGCCGGGGAACTTGGACGTGTCGGTCAGCCAGTAGCCGTTCGAGTCGACCTCGGGGCCGTTGGAGTTGCACGACATGGAGAAGTCGTCGATGTTGATGTACTGGTAGCCGACCGCGGCCAGGCCGCTGCTCTTCATGGCGTCGGCCTGGGCGTCGATCTTGGCGGCCGTCGGGTCCTTGCGGACGAAGGACCAGCTGGACCAGCCCATGAGGGGCGTGGTGGCCACGCCGTTGGCCTCCGCCAAGGCGGGCGGGGCGGACAGGGCGCCGATGGACAGCGCCCCGAGCAGGCTGGCCACGGCGGCGAGGGTGACGCCGAGGCGCGGCTTGGACAGAGATGGCACGGATTCCTCCGGACAGGAAGGACGAGGGCGTGTGACCGCGCGGCTCGTCGGCCGCCGAACCATGCTGCGCGGGTGGCATCGGTCAGCAAACTCGTGTTTGTTTATGTCGTCAAGTGTCCGAAGAAATATTTCTGAAATGTTCGATCGCGTTGATGAACCCTCAAGTGCGCACGCACAGTCACACGGGGGAGTCCGGTGGGAGTTGGTCGCGCCGGTGTGCGTTTTGCCTCCGGCGGCGCGCAGAACGCTCTGACGAGCGGTCCGAATACGCGTAACGATGCAGGTGAGAGCCGTGCCGCCGCCCGCCGCGAATCAGCTGTCGGATTCCCCGGCCAGGATCAGCTCGCCGACCCGGTCGCCGAGCAGCTCCCGGCCCTCCGGCGGCAGCTCCGCGTCGGTCACCAGCGCGGTGGCGTCGGACAGGTCGGCGATCGCGCACAGGCCGACCATGCCCCACTTGGTGTGATCGGCCAGCACGACCAGCCGCCGGGCGGTGGCGATCAGGGCCCGGTTGGTCTCCGCCTCCATCAGGTTCGGCGAGGTGAACCCGGCCGTGTCGGCCATCCCGTGCACGCCCATGAACACGCAGTCCAGGTGCAGCGCCCGGATCGACTGGATGGCCACCGGCCCGACCAGCGCGTCCGAGGGGGTGCGCACGCCGCCGGTCAGGATCACGGTCTGGCTGGCCGCGCCGTGCGCGTGCAGCACCTCGGCCACCCGCAGCGAGTTGGTCACCACGGTCACATCGGCGACCCGGGCCATCGCCCGGGCGAACGCGTGCGTGGTGGTCCCCGCGGTCACCCCGATCGCGGTGCCCGGCCGGACCAGCTCGGTCGCCCGCCGGGCGATCGCGTCCTTGGCCGCGCGCTCGCGGCCGACCTTCGCCTCGAATCCGGGCTCGTCGGTGGAGCCGGGGTGGCGGCTGGTCGCCCCGCCGTGCACCTTCTCTATCAGCCCCTTGCGCGTGAGCGCGTCCAGGTCCCGGCGCACCGTCATATCGGAGACCCCGAGGGCCTGGGTCAGGTCGCTCACCCGGACCCCGCCAACCCGCCGGACCTCGTCGAGAATCCAGCTCTGCCGCTGTGCCGCCAACATCTCCCGGCTCCTTGATCCTTGAGACTGCCGCCGGTGCGTGGTTCCGGGCACCGGGCTGGCACATAACCGAACTACTTCAAACAGGTTCCGGCGCGGCTGTACCGCCGGAAACCCTCGAAATGCCACAGTAGCGGTGTGTTTCCTAGCGCGCCAGGGTTAAGCCGAACCCACCTCGTTGTTTCATTTTGAGCAAGAACCCTTGACAGGGGCGTGGTTCTGGCGGTTTGATCTGCGCCAGATTGTTTGTTCTCGTTTGAATGCGATCAGTTCGCGTTCGGACCTGTCAATAGCCCACAGTTCCGCCCGTCACAGCACCACCGCACCACCGCACCGCCCACCACCGCACGGTTCAACCCCGGAGTACCGACCCTCAGCGCACTCCCCGATTACGGAGGCATCCAGTGACCTCGTTCACCCGCCCACAACCAAACAACGCCATGCCCACCTTTGGCCGCCGGGCCGTGCTGAAGGGTCTGGTCGCGGCGGCCGGCGTGGCGGCGCTGCCGTCCCTCGCCGCGTGTTCCAGCTCCTCCTCGAAGCCCGCGGCCGGCGGCGGCTCCGCGGCCTCCGGCACCGTCTCCTTCGGGTCCAACGCCGCGGTGCCGGAGCCCAAGGGCGCGTACCAGACCGTGTTCTCGGCGGCCGAGAAGTCCACCGGGCTGAGCGTCGACGTCAACTGGGTCGACCACAACACCTTCCAGAACACCATCACCACGTACCTGCAGGGCAACCCGCAGGACGTGTTCGACTGGTTCGCCGGCGAGCGCATGCAGTTCTTCGCCGGCCAGGGCCTGGCCAGCACCGTGGACGACGTGTGGGAGACCATCGGCAGCTCCTACACCGACGCCATGAAGGCGCAGAGCAAGGGCACCGACGGGCACTACTACTTCGTGCCGTTCGACTACTACCCCTGGGCCGTGTTCTACAGCAAGAGCCTGTGGGCCTCCAAGGGTTACACCGCCCCCACCACCTGGGACGACTTCATCGCCCTGGCCAACAAGATGAAGGCCGACCAGCTCATCCCGATCGCCTTCACCGACAAGGACGGCTGGCCGGCGATGGGCACGTTCGACTACCTGAACATGCGCCTGAACGGCTTCGACTTCCACATCAACCTGATGCGCACCGGCAAGGGCTGGGACAGCCCGCAGGTCGCCGCGGTGTTCGACCAGTGGAAGCAGCTGATCCCGTACTACTCGCCCGGCTTCCTCGGTCTGACCTGGCAGGAGGGCGCCAACCAGATCCTGAACAAGCAGGCCGGCATGATGGTCCTCGGCCTGGACCAGATCGGCACCATCTTCACCGGTGCCAACGCCAACGACCTCGGCTTCTTCGCCTTCCCGGAGATCAACCCGTCCTACGGCCAGGACGCGGTCGAGGCCCCGATCGACGGCTTCATGATGTCGCAGAAGCCGAAGAACCACGCCGGCGCGGTCAAGCTGCTCGAGTACCTCGGCACCCCGGCCGCCCAGCAGCTGTTCCTGGCCAACAACCCGGCCGACATCGCGACCGCCAACGGCGTGGACACCAGCAAGTACACCCAGCCGCAGACCGACGCGATCAAGCTGATCACCGGCGCCAAGCAGATCTCCCAGTTCATGGACCGCGACACCCGGCCGGACTTCGCCGACCCGGTGATGCTCCCGGCGATCCAGTCTTTCCTCAACGCGCCCAGCACGGCATCCTCGATCCTGAGCAATGTCGCCAAGCAGGCCACCTCGATCTGGGCGACCGCGGGCTGAGCCGCCCCGGTGGGCAGTGCGCGAGCGCGCACTGCCCACCGTCGTCCTGCAAAGACCAGCGGCGGGCTCCGCACAGCCCGCCGCTGTTCTCCCGTTCGTACGTCCCGACCCCGCAAGGAACCCCCCGATGACTGTTGCCGCCGCCCGAGAGAGCGCACCGCCCGCGCCGCGCCGCCGACCGCGCCGTTCCGGGGCCGCCCGGCTCGGGCCCCGGGACCGGCTGACCCTGACCCTGATGGGCGGAATCCCGTCCCTGCTGACCGTCGCCTTCGTCTGGGTGCCGGCGCTGGCCACGGTCGTGCTGTCCTTCGCCACCTGGACCGGGATCGGCGGCTTCGACAAGATCCAGTGGGTCGGCACCAAGAACTACACCACCATCTTCACCATCTACCCGGAGTTCCCGCCGGCCATCGAGCACAACCTGCTCTGGCTGGTGGTCTTCTTCGCCCTGCCGGCCCCCTTCGGCCTGTTCCTGGCGTTCCAGCTGAACAAGCAGATCCGTTTCTCCCGGATCTACCAGAGCATCCTGTTCATGCCGGTCGTGCTCTCCCTGGCCCTGGTCGGGTTCATGACCGAGCTGGTCTTCTCCCCGACCCAGGGTCTGGTCAACAACCTGGACGGGCACACCGGCATGCCCGGGCACGGCAGCCTGACCGACTGGCTGGGCAATCCGAACCTGAACATCTGGGCCGTGCTGATCATGGCCTGCTGGCGGCAGACCGGCTACGTGATGATCCTGTTCCTGGCCGGACTCAAGGCCGTCGACCCGGCCCTGCAGGAGGCCGCGCAGCTGGACGGCGCGAACGAGTGGCAGACCTTCCGCAACGTGATGTGGCCGGCCCTGCGCCCGATGAACATCGTCGTCATGGTCGTCACCGTGATCGAGTCGCTGCGCGCCTTCGACATCGTCTACATCATCAACAAGGGGACCAACGGCCTGGAACTGCTGTCGGTGCTGATCACCACCAACATCATCGGTGAGTCCAGCCGGATCGGCTTCGGCTCGGCGCTCGCCACCATCCTGCTGGTCATCTCGCTCGCCTTCGTCGTGCCCTACGTGTACACGACGTTCCGGAAGGACTCCCGCTCGTGACCGCCGCCACCCTGACCGACAGCGCCTCGGACGTGGCGCGCACCAAGAATCTGCGCCACAAGCAGCGGACCCGGCCGGTGCGGGTGCTCCTGCACGTGTTCCTGATCGGCGTCTCGCTGATCTGGCTGACCCCGCTGCTCTACGCCCTCTACACCGCGCTGCGGCCCTACGCGGACACGGCGACCCGCGGCTACGTGTCGGCCGGCGGAACGTACAACGCCACCAACTTCTCCAACGCCTGGAGCGAGGCGGACCTGCCGCTGTACTTCAAGAACTCGGCCATCATCACCATCCCGGCCCTGATCCTGACCCTCGGCCTGGCCAGCATGGCGGCGTACGTGGTGGCCCGGCACAGCTTCAAGCTCAACATCTGGCTGCTGATGCTGTTCACCGCGGGCAACCTGCTGCCGCAGCAGGCGATCATCACCCCGCTGTACAAGATGTACCAGCTGATCCCGCTGCCGGGCTGGGCGTCGGACTCGGGCAAGCTCGACGACACGTTCCTCGGCCTGATCCTGGTCAACGTGGCGTTCCAGACCGGGTTCTGCGTGTTCGTGATGTCGAACTACATGCGCACCATCCCGAAGGAGCTGTCCGAGGCCGCGAGGGTGGACGGCGCGTCCGAGTGGCGCCAGTACTGGCAGGTCATCCTGCCGCTGTGCCGCCCGGTGCTCGCCGCCCTGGCCACGCTCGAGTTCACCTGGATCTACAACGACTTCTTCTGGGCCACGGTGCTGATGCAGACCGGATCCAACCGGCCGATCACAGCGGCGCTGAACGACCTGACCGGTGAGTTCTTCACCAACAACAACCTGATCTCGGCCGCGGCGCTGATAGTCGCGGTGCCCACGCTGATCGTGTTCTTCGCCCTGCAACGCCAGTTCGTCTCCGGCCTGACCCTCGGCGCCAACAAGGGCTGAGACCCTGGCGCCGACCGGCGCGAAGTCCCCACGACGGCCTGCGCGCCGCGGAAGCTACTGCCTCCGCAGCGCGTAGGCCGTCGCCGCGAACCCGGCCGCGACCATGAACAGGCTGAACAGCACGTTGGACAAGTAACCCCAGGCCTCGGACGGCTTGGCCAGCCGGAAGGACTCCGGGCGGCCGGGCTCGTGCCGGATCTGCACCGTCCGCCCGGCCCACCGGCGCCGCAGGGACCCGGAGGTCGAGGCCAGGCCGAACACCTGCCGCCCGTCGGCCGCGGTGAACGCGACGATCGGGCGGTAGGTCGTCGAGGTGGTGTTGTCCTGGTTGGTGGTCTGTTGTTTGACCAGCCCGATCACCTGGCCGGGGACCGGGATCCCGTGCAGGATGCGGCGGGTGGCGATCAGCCGGGCCAGGGTGACGACCACCGCGACGGCCGAGTACGCCGCGACCGCGATCCCGGCCGGCTTGAGCACGGCGACCGAGTTCTGGTCGATCTTCGCCACCCGGACCGCGACCACCACGACCAGGGCCGCGAACGCGCTCCCGGCGATGGTGAGGTAGCGCCCGGGCCACTCCTGCCGCCCGGGCCGGATCAGCCGCGGCGGGGTCTTGGCCCCCGGCCGCTGCCACAGGGTCAGCTCCCGCCCGAGCCAGATGCCGCCCGTGTCGTTCTTCGGGAACGTGCGCACGACGGACTGGTTCCCGAGCGCGTCGGTCACCGCCACCTCGGCCATCAGGCTGCCTATCCCGCCGGATGTGTTCGCCCGCGGCTGGATCCGGACCACCCGGCCCGGCACCGGCCGCGCGAGCCGCCCGTGGCGCCACTGGCGCAGGCGCGCGGTCAGCGCAACGACCATGATCACGCCCAGCACGCCGCACCAGACGACAAAGGGAAAGCCAAGAGTTTCCGCCGTCATCGAGATCCCCTCCCGGCCGTCAGTGTGCCAGGAGGGCGGGAGGCTAGGAAGTACCCGAGCCGGGATCCGATCGAGTCGGCTGGTCAGAGATGCAGGATTGCCGCATCGTAGAGCGGGATCATCTTGTCGGCGGTGACGAGTGTCAGACCTTCGATCCGGGCTTGGGCGATCAGCATTCGATCGAACGGGTCGTTGTGGTGCTATTGCCGGGTCTCTTCGGCAGCCGAAGTGCGGATCCGAGCGGGAACGTCGGCCAGCCACCGGAGCACGACGTGGGTGTCGCGCAGAAGCCTCATGAACCGGTTCCGGGGGAAAACGCTCCGTCTCCGGCGAAAGCGGATACCACGTCCTCGGGCAGTTCGTCGAAGCCCTCATGGACGACGACCTTGTTCCGCCAGGCTCCCGGCTTGCGGTCGGGCCGCGGCCGGCGGAACGGGATGATCTTGGCGATGGGTTCGCCCGCCCGGTTGATGGTGATCTCCTCGCCGCGTTCGACGCGGGCGAGGATTCTGGAAGACTGGTTCTTTGCCTCGTGCACGTTGTACTCGATCGGATCATTCGACTCGAACACCGACATGGCGCGACCTCCTTAGCCCACTGGCTTGGTCTACCCAGGCAGGCAGTAACCGGCCACCTGAAGCACGCAACCTGCATAGGCCGGCGCGGCTCGCGTATCCCGGAGCCTTGGCGCAGTGGACCGCCTACCCGCGGGAAAGCTCGGCAGGCTGGACCTCGTCCTCGGCCCCGCGAGTGCGCATGGCCATCAGGACCCGCCATGCGCTGAGCCACACCGCACAGGCGCCGGCCATGTGGCACAGCACGAGCCATGCGGGCAGGCCGGTGAAGTACTGCGTGTAGCCGATCACGGCCTGCAGGGCCAGGACCAGGAACAGGTCGCGGGTCGCGCGCACGATCTGCTCGGGCGCGTCGGTGGCCTTGAGCGCGAACCACAGCGCCACTGTCAGGCCGACCACGATGAACACCAGGTCAGCGTGCGCCTGGGTGATGTCCACCGGCACGAAAGGCAGGCGCTTGCCTGCGTCAGCCGACCCGGAGTGCGGGCCGGTCCCGGTGACCAGGGTGCCCACGATCACCACGGCGCCGACCGCGGCCGTCAGCACGACGGTCAGCCAGCGCAGTTCGCGCTGGACCAGCAGGCTCGGGCGCCCGTCGCCTTCGCGGCTGCGGATCCACAGGACGTACGAGATGGCGATCATGCCGGTCGACACGCAGAAGTGCACGGCGACCCAGATCGGCGCCAGGTGCGTGCGCACCGAGATGCCGCCGATGATCGCCTGGGCCACGACGCCCCAGAACAGCAGCCAGGACAGGCCGGAGAGGACGCGACGGCGCGGGCTGCGCCGGACCGTGGCGATGATCGCGGCGCCGACCGCGGCGGTGACCGCATAGGTGAGCATCCGGTTGGAGAACTCGATGATCCCGTGGTAGCCGAGCGAGGAGACCGGCACCAGCGAACCGGCCGTGCACTCGGGCCAGTCCGGGCAGCCGAGCCCGGACTGGGTCAGCCGGACCGCGCCGCCGGTGATCACGATCAGCGTGTTGGCGATCACGGCGCCGAGGCAGGCCAGCTGCACGGTCCGCTCGCCCGGATGCCAGCCGCGGCCCCAGATCCGGGCCCAGCGCCCGCCGGAGGCGCGCTCGGCCGGCCCGGCTTCCGCGTCGGCGCGCTGCTGGGGCACCGTGGCCGTGGTCTCGTTCACGTCTGTCCTACTCCCACTTGAAGGTGCGTGCGGCGGCGGCGATCGCCAGGACCGCCCAGCCGGCCAGGATGCCCACGGGCCCCCATGGCATGGCCGAGCCCTGCTGGAGCACGTCGCGCAGGCCGTCGGTCAGCGCGCTGATCGGCAGGAACTGGAGCACCGAGCGTGCGTCGGCGCCGTACTTGGTCAGCGGCACGACCACCCCGCCGGCGGCCAGGAAGACCAGGAACACGAAGTTCGCCACGGCCAGCGTCGCTTCGGCCCGCAGCGCCCCGGCCAGCAACAGGGCCAGCCCGCTGAACGCGGCCGTGCCGAGCACCAGCAGGAGCAGCACCGCGAGCGGCGACCCGTGCGGCGACCAGCCCATGACCAGCGCGATCGCGATCAGCAGGACCAGCTGCACGCACTCGACCAGCAGGATGCTCAGGCTCTTGCCCAGCAGCAGCCCCCAGCGCGGCAGCGGGCTGGCGCCCAGGCGCTTGAGCACGCCGTAGCGCCGCTCGAACCCGGTGGCGATGGCCTGGCTGGTGAACGCGGTGGACATCACCGCCGCGCCGATGACGCCCGGCGCGAAGTAGTCGATCCGGCTGCCGGTGACCGTGCCGATCTTCTCGGCCGAGAACACGATCAGCATCAGCGCCGGGATCACGATCGCCAGCAGCAGCTGCTCGGCGTTGCGCAGCAGCAGCCGGCTCTCCAGCCGGGCCTGGGCCAGCACCATCGCGGCAGGTTTGGCGGCCTTGGGCGCGGGCCGGAAGGAGCCGGGGGCGCGCAGCGGGCCGGAACCGCGGTCGGTGATCGTGACCGGGCCGTCCGCGGGGGCGGGGCCGGGGGAGCCGGCGGCGGCGCCGTCGGTGTCCGGGCGCGGGCCGAGCCCGGCGTTGTCCAGTGCGGAGGCGGTCATCGCAGGTCCCGTCCGGTCAGATCGAGGAAGACGTCTTCCAGGCTGCGCTGCTCGACGGCCAGGTTGCGCGGCATGACGTCCAGGTCGGCGCACCAGGCGGTGGCCGCGGCCAGGCTGCGCGGGCTGATCTTGCCGTCCACCCGGTAGCTGCCCGGGCTGGTCTCGCGGATGGTGCAGTCCGGCGCGAGGGCCGCGGCCGGCGCGGCCAGGTCCAGCCCGGCCGGGGCGTCGAACCGGATCGAGTCGGTCCGGGCGGTGGAGTCGGCCAGCCGCTGCGGGGTGTCGTACGCGATCACCCGGCCGGCGTCCACGATCGCCACCTTGTCGGCCAGCCGTTCGGCCTCGTCCAGCAGGTGGGTGGTCAGGATGATGGTCACCCCGTCCGCGCGCAGCTGCTCGATCAGCTCCCAGGTGGCCCGCCGGGCCTGCACGTCCAGCCCGGCGGTCGGCTCGTCCAGGAACACCAGCTCGGGCCGGCCGACCACGGCCAGCGCCAGGGACAGCCGCTGCTGCTGCCCGCCGGAGAGCCGGCGGAACGAGGTCTTGCCGCACGAGTCCAGCCCGAGCCGCTCGGCCAGCGCGTCCACGTCGAGCGGGTCGGCGTACAGCGAGGCGATGTGCCGGAGCATCTCCATCGCCCGCACGGCCTGGTAGATCCCACCGGACTGGAGCATCACGCCGACCCGCGGCCGCAACTCGGCCGCCTGGGCCACCGGGTCCAGGCCGAGCACCCGGACCGACCCGGCGTCCGGCCTGCGGTAGCCCTCGCAGCACTCGATCGTGGTGGTCTTCCCGGCGCCGTTCGGGCCCAGGATCGCGGTGAGCGAGCCGGATTCGACCGTCAGGTCGAGTCCGTCGACCGCGGTCTTGGCGCCGTAGCGCTTCACCAGTCCCCGCAGTTCGACGGCGGGCGGGTGTTGCTCATGCATGACGGGGAGTCTACGGTTTGACCGTTGCGCGCTCTGCCACGGGGTGTGGCTTAGCGGGAGGGTGGGGTCGGTGGTCGGGTGGTGTTCGCGGAGTTCATGAGCTGTGGTTTTTCGGGGTTCCGCGGGTGGGTGTGACTTTTCTGATAGTTGCGTCGGGGCGTGATGGTTGGCACTGTGCATGGTTGTGTGGGGTGTGCGGGTGGCTTGAGGAGCGGGCGGGGGTGGGCGAAAGTGATCAAACAGTCATTCCACTTGCGGCTGAGCCCGCGAGTGCATGGGCTGGTCAGGGGAGATGCCACCGCAGCCACCACGGTAGGTGGCTTCCGGCGAATGGGTTGTTGAGGGTGCTTGCGAGATAGCGCGCGTCTAAAGGGGCGATGGCTCGGCGGAGTTCGCGGGTGGCCTTGGGGCTCATCGTGTGCAGGACTGCTTCGAGCAGGGTGCGCGCGTGCATGTCTTGCCAAATCGTCGTGCCGTAGTCGTAGTCGTAGCCGTAGTCGTAGCCGTAGCCGTAGCCGTAGCCGTCGGTGTGGTGTTCGTGTGGTCCGGCTCGTCTGGTTGGGCGCGTCCATGTGCGGAATGCGCCGGCGAGGGTTCCGGGGGCCAGGCTGTTGCGCCGTTCGAACTGGCTGATCTGGCGGTTCGTCGCGGCAGACAGGCCGCGGATGACTTCGCGGGAACCGTGGATGCGGCGGTGGCGGCGCAAGTGTGCGCGGATCTCGCCCGGGGATCGGCGAGCCATGGGCGCTTCCAGCAAGATCGGGTGTGGTGGGCCTTCGGCCGTGCGATCCCAGTCACAGCCCGTCCCCGGACCAGCTCGAAGTTAGGTAACCCTTGGTTGCCACCCCGGAATGAATAAGCTCACAATGGTGTTGTGAAAACCATGGGAGTAGTGGATCAGGAAGCGCAGGCGGCCATGCCCGCCTCTGCCGGCCTGCCCGCCACTTCCACCTCAACCGGCACACCCGCAGCGCACGCCTCATCCCTGTCAGGCATAACAGCCGCCGCGGCCAATGCCTTCCCGACCGTCGACCCGACCTGTGAGCCGGACGCCGACCCCGCCGCCGCGCCCGCGAACGCCGCCGTCGCCGAGGACCGCGAGGGCACCCGCAACCGGGTCGCCCGGCTGATCCTGGCCAACGGCTCGGTCACCGCGGCCGACCTGGCCACCCGGTTGGGCCTGACCGCCGCCGGAGTGCGCCGGCACCTGGACGCGCTGCTCGCCGAGGGCCTGATCGAGGCCCGCGAACAGCGGGTCTACGGCCAGCGCGGCCGCGGTCGGCCGGCCAAGATCTTCGCGCTGACCAGCCAGGGCCGGGCCGTGTTCCACCACGCGTACGACGCCCTAGCCCAGGACGCGCTCGGCTTCATCGCCGAGCTCGGCGGGGAGCAGGCCGTGGCCGCGTTCGCCCGCCGCCGGTTCGCCGAGCTGGCCGCGCGCTACGGCGCCGACCTGGCCGCCGCGGACCCGGCCGAGCGGGCCCGGCTGCTGGCCGAGGCGCTGACCACCGAGGGCTACGCGGCCTCGGCCGGCGCGCAGACCTCCCAGGGCCGGTCGGCCGGATCGGCCAGGCCCTCGCCGTCCGCCGCGGCCGCCCAGGGCCAGCAGCTGTGCCAGCACCACTGCCCGGTGCAGAACGTCGCCGAACAGTTCCCGCAGCTGTGCGAGGCGGAGACCGAGGCCTTCGCCGAGTTGCTCGGCACCCATGTCCAGCGCCTCGCCACCATCGCCCACGGCGACGGGGTGTGCACCACGTTCATCCCGGCCGCACCGGCCGCAAGACCACGGGCGGCCGGCCAGCCGGCCCTCCCGGCGTACGAAGGAGACGGATCAGCATGAGCACCACTCACCCCGAGCTTGAGACGCTGGGCCGGTACGACTTCGGCTGGGCCGACCCGGACACCGCCGGCGCGACCGCCCGGCGCGGCCTGAACGAGGACGTGGTCCGGGAGATCTCGGCCCTGAAGAACGAGCCGGAATGGATGCTGAAGAACCGGCTCAACGCGCTGCGCCTGTTCGGCAAGAAGCCCATGCCGAACTGGGGCGCGGACCTGTCCGGGATCGACTTCGACAACATCAAGTACTTCGTCCGGGCCACCGACAAGCAGGTCACCTCCTGGGACGACCTGCCGGTGGACATCAAGGACACCTACGACAAGCTCGGCATCCCGGAGGCGGAGAAGAAGCGCCTGCTCTCCGGCGTCTCCGCGCAGTACGAGTCGGAGACCGTGTACCACTCGATCAACGAGGACCTCGAGCGCCAGGGTGTCATCTTCATGGACACCGACACCGCGCTCAAGGAGCACGAAGACATCGTGCGCGAGTACTTCGGCACGATCATCCCGGCCGGGGACAACAAGTTCTCCGCTCTGAACACCGCGGTCTGGTCCGGCGGCTCGTTCATCTACGTCCCGCCGGGCGTGCACGTGGAGATCCCGCTGCAGGCCTACTTCCGGATCAACACCGAGAACATGGGCCAGTTCGAGCGCACCCTGATCATCGTGGACGAGGGCTCGTACGTGCACTACCTCGAAGGCTGCACCGCCCCGGTGTACAGCTCCGACTCGCTGCACTCGGCCGTGGTCGAGATCGTCGTGAAGAAGAACGCCCGGGCCCGCTACACCACGATCCAGAACTGGTCCAACAACGTCTACAACCTGGTCACCAAGCGCGCCGCGGCGCACGAGGGCGCGACCATGGAGTGGATCGACGGCAACCTCGGTTCCAAGGTCACCATGAAGTACCCGGCCGTGTGGCTGCTCGGCGAGCACGCCAAGGGCGAGACCCTGTCGATCGCCCTGGCCGGCGAGGGCCAGCACCAGGACGCCGGGTCCAAGATGGTGCACGCCGCGCCGCACACCTCCTCGACCATCGTGTCCAAGTCGGTGGCCCGCGGCGGCGGCCGCACCTCGTACCGCGGCCTGGTGCAGATCAACCAGGGCGCGCACCACTCGAAGTCGAACGTGAAGTGCGATGCGCTGCTGGTCGACACGATCAGCCGGTCCGACACGTACCCCTACGTGGACGTGCGCGAGGACGACGTGTCGATGGGCCACGAGGCCACCGTCTCCAAGGTCTCCCAGGACCAGCTGTTCTACCTGATGAGCCGCGGCATGGCCGAGGACGAGGCGATGGCGATGATCGTGCGCGGCTTCGTCGAGCCGATCGCGCGCGAGCTGCCGATGGAGTACGCACTCGAGCTCAACCGGCTGATCGAGCTGCAGATGGAGGGCTCGGTCGGCTGACCGGGCCGGGCCGCCGGGCCGGCCGTCGCCGACCCGGCCGCCGTGCGCATCCTCGGCCCGGGCTGTCCGGGCCGGGACGTTTTGTCAGAAGCTCGATCCACCGGCACGACCAGGAACGAAAGACGACTGATGGCTGAGACGAACAAGGGCGCGAGCATCGCCGCGGGGGTGGCGGTGGGCCGCGAGGGGGACGGGGCCCGGCTGGCCGGCCCCGGCACCGGCCGCACCCACTCCGAGGTGCTCGCCTCCCGCGGCGAACGGCTGACCTCCTTCGACCCGGGCGCCTTCCCGGCGCTGACCGGGCGGGAGGAGGACTGGCGGTTCACCCCGCTGGCCCGGCTGCGCGGGCTGCACCAGGACCCGGCCCCGGACGGCAAGGTCGCGGTCACGGTGACCGGCGCCGACCCGGCCTGGGTGGAGACCGTGGACCGGTCCGACGCCCGGCTGGGCGAGGCCGGGGAGCCGACCGACCGGGCCGGCGCGCTCGCCTACGCCGGGTTCGGCCAGGCCACCGTCGTCACCGTGCCCAAGGAGACCGAGGCGGCCGAGCCGATCCGGATCGCCCTGCACGGCGAGGGCGGCGTCGCCCTCGGGCACGTGCAGGTCCGGGTGGAGCGCTTCGGTTCGGCCGTGGTCGTGCTCGAACACACCGGTTCGGCCGTGTACTCGGACAACGTCGAGTTCGTGCTGGGCGACGGCGCGAAGCTGACCGCCGTGATCCTGCACGACTGGGACGGCGACGCGGTGCACCTGTCCCAGCAGCACGCCAAGCTGGGCCGGGACGCGACCTTCAAGTCGGTCAACGTCACCTTCGGCGGCGACCTGGTCCGGGTCGTGCCGAGCGTGCACTACACCGGCCCCGGCGGCGACGCCGAACTGCTCGGCCTGTGCTTCGCCGACGACGGCCAGCACCTGGAGCAGCGCCTGTTCGTCGACCACGCGGTCCCGCACTGCCGGTCCCGGGTCACCTACAAGGGCGCGCTGCAGGGCGCCGACGCGCACACCGTCTGGGTCGGCGACGTGCTGATCCGGGCGAACGCGGAGGGCACCGACACGTACGAGCTCAACCGCAACCTGGTGCTCACCGACGGCGCCCGGGCCGACTCCGTGCCCAACCTGGAGATCGAGACCGGCGAGATCGCCGGGGCCGGGCACGCCTCGGCCACCGGCCGGTTCGACGACGAGCAGCTGTTCTACCTCCAGGCCCGGGGCATCACCGAGGCCGAGGCCCGCCGGCTGGTCGTGCGCGGCTTCTTCGCCGAGGTGATCAACCAGATCGGCCTGCCCGACCTGCAGCAGCGGCTGACCGACAAGGTCGAGGCCGAGCTGGCCCGGACGGTGGTGCCGGCATGAGCGGCCAGACCGCGACCCCGCCGGACCAGGCCTACGTGAAGGTCTGCGAACTGGCCGAGCTCGAAGTGGACGCGCCGCGGGCCGAGGACGTGGACGGGGTGCCGGTGGCCCTGGTGCGCGACCGGGCCGACCGGGTGCACGCGCTCCACGACATGTGCTCGCACGCGAACGTCCCGCTGTCCGAGGGCGAGGTCCTGGACGGCGAGATCGAGTGCTGGCTGCACGGCTCCACCTTCGCGCTGGACACGGGCAAACCCAGCTGCCTGCCGGCCGTCGAACCCGTCCCCGTCTATCCCGTCAAGATCGAAGACGGCGCTGTGTACGTCGCCGTGAACCAGGAGAACTAACCGATGGCCACTCTCGAAATCCGCGACCTGCACGTGTCCGTCGACACCGAAGGCGGCGCCAAGGAGATCCTGCGCGGGGTCGATCTGACGGTCAGGCAGGGCGAGACCCACGCGATCATGGGGCCCAACGGCTCCGGCAAGTCCACCCTCGCCTACTCGATCGCCGGGCACCCGAAGTACCAGATCACCGGCGGGCAGGTATTGCTCGACGGCGACGACGTGCTCGCGATGACCGTGGACGAGCGGGCCCGGGCCGGGATCTTCCTGGCCATGCAGTACCCGGTCGAGGTCCCCGGCGTGTCGGTGGCCAACTTCCTGCGCACCGCGGCCACCGCGGTCCGCGGCGAGGCGCCGAAGCTGCGCACCTGGGTCAAGGAGGTCAACACCGCGATGGAGCGGCTCCAGGTCGACCCGGCCTTCTCCGAGCGCTCGGTCAACGAGGGCTTCTCCGGCGGGGAGAAGAAACGGCACGAGATCCTCCAGCTGGAGCTGCTCAAGCCGAAGATCGCCCTGCTGGACGAGACCGACTCCGGCCTGGACGTCGACGCCCTGCGGATCGTGTCCGAGGGGGTCAACCGGGTGCGCGCGACCGGCGAGGTAGGCATCCTGCTGATCACCCACTACACCCGGATCCTGCGGTACATCCAGCCCGACTTCGTGCACGTGTTCGCGGCCGGCCGGATCGTGGAGTCCGGCGGCCCCGAACTGGCCGAGGTGCTGGAGGCCGAGGGGTACGAGAAGTACACCGCAGGCGTCGAGGAGGCCGCAGCATGAGCACGACCACCACCGCGGCTGCGTACGACGTCGAGTTGATCCGCAAGGACTTCCCGATCCTGACGCGCAAGGTGCACGGTGACAAGCAGCTGGTGTACCTGGACTCGGCCGCCTCGTCCCAGCGTCCCCGGCAGGTGCTGGACGCGATGACGGAGTACTACGAGAACCACCACGCGAACGTGCACCGCGGCGTGCACGTGCTGGCCGAGGAGGCCACCGCGATGTACGAGGGCGCCCGGGACAAGGTGGCCTCGTTCATCAACGCGGACCGGCGCGAGGTGATCTTCACCAAGAACTCCTCCGAGGGGATCAACCTGGTCGCCAACGTGCTCGGCTGGGCCGCCGAGCCCTACGGCGTGGGCCGCGGGGACCGGATCGTGATCACCGAGATGGAGCACCACTCCAACATCGTGCCCTGGCAGTTCACCGCCCAGCGGACCGGCGCCGAGCTGCGCTGGCTGGGCCTGACCGACGACGGCCGGCTGGACCTGTCGAACCTGGACGAGGTGATCTCGGAGAACACCAAGATCGTGTCCGTGGTGCACGTGTCCAACATCCTCGGCACGATCAACCCGATCGAGGCGATCGTCCGGCGCGCGCACGAGGTCGGCGCGCTGGTGCTGCTCGACGCGTCCCAGTCCGCCCCGCACCTGCCGCTGGACGTGCAGGCCCTGGGCACCGACTTCGTGGTCTTCACCGGCCACAAGATGCTCGGCCCGACCGGCATCGGCGTGCTCTGGGGCCGGGCCGACCTGCTCAACGAGCTGCCCCCGTTCCTCGGCGGCGGCGAGATGATCCAGACCGTGACCATGGAGGGCTCCACCTTCGCCGCCATCCCGCACAAGTACGAGGCGGGCACCCCGGCCGTGGCCGAGGCGGTCGGCCTGGGCGCGGCGATCGACTACCTGGAAGCGATCGGGATGGACGCGGTCGCCGAGCACGAGCGCCGGATCACGGCGTACGCGCTCCAGCAGCTGCACACGGTCGAGGGCCTGCGGATCATCGGCCCGGACACCACCGAGGACCGCGGCAGCGCGATCTCGTTCGTGCTCAGCTCGCCCGAACTCGGCGACATCCACCCGCACGACGTGGGCCAGGTGCTCGACGAGCAGGGCATCGCGGTCCGGGTCGGCCACCACTGCGCGCGCCCGGTGTGCGTGCGCTACGGGGTCCCGGCCACCACCCGTGCGTCCTTCTCCGTGTATTCCACCGAGGCCGAGGTCGACGCGCTGGTCGACGGCCTGGAACACGTCAAGCGATTCTTCGGAGTGTGAGCGACGGCCATGCAGCTTGAATCGATGTACCAGGAGATCATCCTGGACCACTACCGCAACCCGCACCACAAGGGCCTGCGCGACGCGTACGAGGCCGAGGTGCACCACGTGAACCCGACCTGCGGCGACGAGGTCACCCTGCGGGTGCACCTGGCCGACGTGCAGCTCGGCGACCAGGCCGTGGTGCAGGATGTGTCCTACGACTCCCAGGGCTGCTCGATCAGCCAGGCGTCCGCGTCCGTGCTGACCGACCTGGTGATCGGCAAGACCGTCCGCGACGCGCTGGCCGTGCAGGAGGAGTTCCTGCGGCTGATGCAGTCCAAGGGCGAGGGCGTCGGCGACGAGGACCTGTTGGAGGACGCGGTGGCGTTCGCCGGCGTGTCCAAGTTCCCGGCCCGGGTCAAGTGCGCCCTGCTGTCCTGGATGGCGTGGAAAGACGCCACCGCCCAAGCCCTGTCCGTCCCGGCCTCCGCCGAAGGGAAGTAGAACCGTGAGTGAAACAGCAGTGGCAGCCCTCGACGACGTGACCGAGTCGCTCAAGGACGTGGTCGATCCCGAGCTGGGCATCAACATCGTGGACCTGGGCCTGATTTACGGGCTGACGGTAGACGAGGGGAACGTCGCGGTGATCGACATGACCCTGACGTCCGCCGCGTGCCCGTTGCAGGATGTGATCGAGGATCAGATCCGGATCGCGTTGGACCCGCTGGTCGCCGACTTCCGGGTGAACTGGGTCTGGATGCCGCCGTGGGGGCCGGACAAGATCACCGATGATGGTCGGGATCAGCTGCGGGCGCTGGGATTCAACGTCTGAGCAGGATTTTTCGCCGGTCGGTCTGAGGTGACGGCCGGCCAGTCAGGACTCGCGATCGCCGGAATCGGTGGTCGCGAGTTTTGTCCTTGGCGCCGCAGATGATCCCGGCGCTGCTGGGCGTGCCGACTCGCTGTCGGCCCGGGGGCGATCCTCGGTCTGCCGCCCTGCCTGATCGAGGTCTTCGTCGGAGAGGTCTAGCTCGGCCAGCAGATCGCTGATGTCGTCGTAGGTTGGCCGGGCTGCGGCGGAGTCATGCGTGGTCGAGATGGTGCTTACTTTTCCGCTTCGACGGCCGCTGCGGTCTCGGCGCGATGTAGCTCGCTGTCGGACTGGGCGCGCGTCGTTCCCTCGGGCCAGATCACGGTGACGGCCATGCCGTGGGATCGGGCCGCTTCGACGGCGCATGCGGTGCCGCCCTTGTTGGCGGAGTAGCTGCCGTCCCAGATCGCGACGAGCTGGTCGACGGAGTCGAGGATCGCCTCGTTGGCGGCGGCGTAGGCGTCCTGGTCGGCGGTATCGAACGGCATCGTCTTCACCTCGGCCGCCTCCTTGAGCAGCTGGTCGAACTGCGGGGCGTCGTCCGCCTCGACCTGGGCGTCGCGGTAGTCGCTGGAAGGCAGCACGACCTCGAGCCGCCCGCCGAGCTCGATCACCACCTCCGCGAACACGCAGTCCGCTCCCCGGGCCAGGCAACTGACCCCCACGAGCGGCGCATCACCGAGCGCGCCGAGGTACGCATGCAGCGCATCGGCGACCAGCGGCACCGATGCGTCGCTCAGGTTCATGTGGCCGGTCACACCGACGCGCACGGCATTCTCCGTTCAGTTACTGCTGCGAACCGAATGAGGCGGGGAAGTCTTCGTCGTTGTCGAAGAACTCTCCTTCGCCCCGGACGAGCTGCTCCGGGCTTCGCGCTCGCCCGCCTGCCACTCGGGCGTGGAGAACCAGGCCTGATCGGCGAGAGCGGCTCTGACCTCTGGCGCCAAGGTCGCCTGATCAAGGCCTCCGCGAATCAGGGCGCGGCGAGACGGTGTCGTCATAGTGCCACTGTAGCGCTGTGACACGGAGTCAGATGAATACGGCGGCCGGGGAGAAGCTGCCCGGCCGCCGGTTTCCTATGTATGTCGTCGGTCTGACACGCGCTCTGTGCTCAGTGGGCCGGGAAGTCGAAGTAGTGCAGGCTGGCGTAGGGCGGGTTGCCGCCTGCGCCGGAGGCGAATTCCAGGTACACGCGTTCGGATGAGCGCCGCCGATGGCCACGTCAGAATGATGAAGAAACCATGGTCGATAGCAGCCCGCCAAGTCGCGGTCGGCACCGGGCTCTCATTGATCGTATAGAACACGGTCCCGTTCAACAGATAGGTGATCGACTCGGCGCTGGTGTTGGTCCGGTTCACCAGCACGCTGTCAGCCGGACCCGTTGTATTGCGTGCCGATGTCGTAGGTCCACGAGGAGTCGACGCCGGTGCCGGCCGCGCCCCCGAAGCCGTCGCTGTACACGGTGCTCATCCCGACCGGCGCGGGCGGGACCGCGGCGGCCTGGGCGTCGGTCGGCAGCCAGACCGCGGTGGCCAGGGCGATCACCGGAATGGCGGCGGTGACCATGGCGAAGATGGTCCGGCGGGTGGTGCGGCGGCGGCCCGGGGGCCGCGGCGCGGGCTGGTGCTGGGGCATGGCTCCTGCCGAAAGGGGCGGGGAAGAAGATTCTCCGAAAACGTTTACGGAGCGCTCGGTCGAGAGTATGCGTACTGATCTCGGGCCCGTCAACCGTTGCGGCGCGATTGCCCACAATTCATCCCCCGCCGCCCTAAGCGCGGCCTAAGTTCGACATAATCCGGCTTCCGGCAGAACCGGTCCGCCAGGCGGTCGGCGGCCCGGCCAGGGCATCCCGACCGTTTGTTCGGTCGCTGTTCCCCGGGTGCTCACACGTTGCTTTCCCGCAGCTCATTCGCGGGGCGCGCAGCCCGCCGGGCGGGCGCGGCCCGGCTGTGACCTGCTCGCGGCCGGCCGGCCCGGGCCCGGCGCACCGGGCCGGCCGGGCGCCGGCTGCGTCACCGCGGCCCGCACACGGAGCACAGGTGGCGGCCGGTGTGGTCTGATAGGCCGTGTGCAGAGAATGAGGGCAGCGCGTTGACGGGCATCCGGGAGCTCGCCCGGGAGTGCGGAGTGTCGGTGGCCACGGTCTCCCGGGCCCTGAACGGCCACCCCGAGGTGAGCGCCGCGACGCGCCTGCAGATCCAGGAGGCGGCCGCCCGCCTCGGCTACCGGCCCAGCCAGTCCGCCCGGGCGCTGGTCCGCGGCCGCTCGGACACGGTCGGGCTGCTGTGGGACACCGGCTACGGCGCCGACGGGCTGCGCCACCCCTTCCTCGAGTCCCTGCTGGTCGGGATCAAACGGGCGCTCGGCGCGTCGGGGCGGCACCTGCTGGTGCTCAACGTCGACGACCGCGACCCCGGCGCCCGCGCGTACGTCGACGCGGCCCGCCAGCACCAGCTGGAGGGGATCGTGCTGATGGGCGTGGACGCGGACCGCCCGGCCGCCCGCGCGCTGGTCGACTCCGGGCTGCCCTGCGTCGCCCTGGACATGCCGATCGAGGGGCCGCACGCCTCCTACGTGACCTCGGACAACTACGCCGGCGCGGTGGCCGCGGTGCAGCACCTGCACGGCCTCGGGCACCGGCGGATCGCCACCATCGCCGGCCCGGTCGAGATGCTCCCGGCGGCCGCCCGGCTGGCCGGGTTCCGGGACGCGGTGGCCGAGCGCGGGCTGGACCTGCCCGAGGACTACGTCCAGTCCGGGGACTTCTTCCTGGCCAGCGGCTATGCGGCCGGGGAGCGGCTGGCCGGGCTGGCCGAGCGGCCGACCGCGGTGTTCGTGGCCGGGGACGAGATGGCCATCGGCGCCATGCACGCCTTCGCCGACCACGGGTTCGCCATCCCGGGGCAGCTCGCGGTGGTCGGCTTCGACGACATCGAGGCGGCCAACCTGGTCCGCCCGGCGCTGACCACGATCGCCCAGGACCCGCTGGGCCTGGCCACGGCCGCGATCGAACTGCTGGTCACCCTGATCGGGGCGGCCGGGCACGGGCGCAACGGGCGGGCCGGGGCGGGCCTGGGCGCGCAGGGACGGATCCCGCCGTTCGGGCCGGGCACGGTGCCGACCAAGCTCGTGGTGCGCCGCTCCTCGGCCGTGGACCCGTCCTAGCGGGATTCGAGATAACAGGCTGCCGCGCGGGGTAGCAGGCGCCTGCCGCAGCACCGCCCGGGCGGCGCCGCGCGCCTCAGTCCTTGTCGGCGTGCTCCGCGGCCAGCTTGATGTGCGCGGCGAGCGCGTTGTCGATCGAGTACTGCAGGCCCTTGAGCAGCTTGGTGATCATCCCGGCGGTGCCCTCGTCGGTGATGGTCGGGCGGCCCTGGTCGTCCGTGCCGAGCCGCTTGGGCACCTCGGGGACGGCGATCTCCGGGCCGAGCACCTCGTAGCCGCCGACCAGGGTCAGCAGCCGGCGCAGCTCCACCAGCGCGCGGATGCCGCCCTGCACGCCGGGCGAGGCCGAGAGGGTGGCCACGTGCTTGCCGCGCAGCACGCTCGCCCCGACCGGCCGGGAGCCCCAGTCGACCAGGTTCTTGAACAGGCCGGGGATGGACCGGTTGTACTCCGGGGTGACGAAGACCAGCCCGTCCGCCGCGGCGATCGCGGCGCGCAGCTCGGCCACGGCGGCCGGGACGTTCTCGCCTTCGTCGTCCGGGTTGTAGTTCGGCAGGTCGGGCAGCGGGTAGACCTCGATGTCGAAGTCCGCCGGGGCGAGCGCGCACAGGGCCTGCGCGGTGGCCCTGGTGAAGGAGTCTCGGCGCAGGGAGCCGGCGAACACTAGGACGCGGGACATAGGGCAGGGCTCCTTGGTGCGGAGGGCTTTCGCGGTCGGTTGGAGTCTGCTCGATCGGCGTCCGACGGGGCAAGTCCGGCCCGCCGGAACGCGGGGTCTGATTCGCCGCGGCCCGGCTGCGGGCCGAGTATCGCGGAACCCCGGATCATGTCGGCGCGCGCCAGTATGATGAACGCTCATGAGCGCGCGTCCGTTAGCGGAGATCGTCGAAGCAGGCTGGGCCAAGGCCCTGGACCCGGTGTCCGAGCAGGTGGCGGCCATGGGCACCTTCCTCCGGGCGGAGATCGCGGCCGGCCGCAGCTACCTGCCGCCCGGGCCGGCCGTGCTGCGGGCCTTCCAGCAGCCGTTCGACCAGGTCCGGGTGCTGATCGTGGGTCAGGACCCGTATCCGACCCCGGGCCACGCGGTCGGGCTGAGCTTCTCGGTCGCCCCGCAGGTGCGCCCGCTGCCGGGCAGCCTGGTCAACATCTTCCGCGAGTACAGCCAGGACCTCGGCCTGCCGGCCCCGATGAACGGGGACCTGTCCGCCTGGGCCGGTCGAGGCGTGCTGCTGCTGAACCGGGCGCTGACCACCGCGCCGGGCAAGCCGGCCGCGCACCGGGGCAAGGGCTGGGAGGCGGTGACCGAGCAGGCGATCCGGGCGCTGGCCGCGCGCGGCACCCCGATGGTGGCCATCCTCTGGGGCCGCGACGCCCGCGACCTGAGGCCGCTGCTGGCCCCGGCGGTGCCGTGTGTGGAGTCGGCGCACCCGAGCCCGATGTCGGCGGACCGCGGCTTCTTCGGGTCGCGCCCGTTCAGCCGGGCCAACGCGTTCCTGAGCCAGCTCGGCGCCGAGCCGGTGGACTGGACCCTGCCCTCGGTCTGAGCCGTGGCGGATCGGCCCGGCGGCCGGTCTGGAATACTCCGGCCTTTTCAGCTGTTTCCGAGCAGGTAGGGCCCATGTGGGCGGCCCGCTGAGGAGCAGACCATGGCAGAGCAGACGCGGACGACCGACGCGCCGGAGCACGCGACCGACGGCCGGATGCCGGCCGTCTACCTCGGCCACGGCGCGCCCCCGCTGGCCGACGACCCGGTCTGGCCCGGCGAGCTGGCCGCGTGGTCGGCCGCGCTGCCGAAGCCGACGGCGATCCTGGTCGTCTCGGCGCACTGGGAGGACGCCCCGCTGGCCCTCGGCGCGGTGCGGACCGTGCCGCTGGTGTACGACTTCTGGGGGTTCCCGGAGCGGTACTACGAGGTGAAGTACGCCGCGCCCGGCGCGCCCGACCTGGCCCGGTCGGTCCGCGCGCTGTTGCAGTCGGCCGGGACGCCGGTGCAGGACACCGACCGCGGGCTGGATCACGGCGCGTATGTGCCGCTGGTCGAGATGTATCCCGAGGCGGACGTGCCGACCCTGCAGATATCCATGCCGACGCTCGACCCGGCCAAGCTGATGCAGATCGGCCGCAAGCTCGCGCCGCTGCGGGACGAGGGCGTGCTGATCATGGGCAGCGGCTTCTTCACGCACAACCTGCGCGCGATGGCCCGGGACGGCTCGGTGCCGCCGGTGATGGCCGAGTTCGACGACTGGGGGCGGCGCGCGCTGGCCGCCGCCGACATCGACGCGCTGATCGATTTCGAGCGCAAGTCCCCGGCCGGCCGGTACGCGCACCCGCGCACGGAGCACTTCGCGCCGTTGTTCGTCGCGCTCGGCGCTGCGGAGGCGGACCTCGGGGCGCAGCGCAGCGTGATCGACGGGTTCTGGCTCGGCATGTCCAAGCGGTCGGTGCAGTTCGGCTGAGCCGCGGCACTCTTCGCGCGGGCGTCGTCGAACTCGCAGTCCGGCCGGGTGACGCTCGTGCGGTCACCTCCGGAGAGGCGCGCAGCCGATCACGCCACCGGCTCCGCCTTGCCGGTTCGCCGCGCGTAGTGCCGCGCGGCCCGGACCCGGTCGCCGCAGCGGGTGCTGCACCACTGCCGTGAGGCGTGCGTGCGCAGGTAGTAGCGGATGCATCCGGGGGAGCCGCACGCGGCCACGGCTGAGGCGTCCTCGCTGGTCAGCAGGTCGGCCGTGTCGGCGGCCAGGCGGGCGATCGCCGTGTCGGCCAACCGATCCGCGGACAACGGCTCGACCCGGCGCGGTCCGCTTTCCTTGTCCCAGACCAGCAGGGTCGCGGCCGGGGTGCGGGCGAGCGCGTCGTTGAGCGCGGCCAGGTCCGCGGGCGCGGGTTCGGCGTCGGCGGTGAACGCCGCGAGCAGGTTGCGGGCGTGGTCGCGGAAGGCGCGCAGCCGGATCGCGCAGGGCTCGCCGAGCCGGCCGTCCTCGGGGGCCAGGCCCTGGTCCTTGAGCCAGGCCGTGCCGGCGGCGGGGTCGCTCAACCGGTCGACGAGCTCGTTCGTCACCAGGAGCCGGGTGTTGGCCAGAGCCAGGGCGCGGTAGCGGTCCTCGCCGGGGGCGGGCGGTGGCAGCTGCATACCTCTCATGCTAACTCTTGCGCATTGCCGTGAGAAGTGGCTACGCTCATCTCACGTCAAAAGGCTACGAATTCCGTGAGGATTGCCATGTCCCTGGTGAACGCCCAGCCCGAGGCCACCGTGCCCCCGCCCGCTCCCGCCCTGACCGTGCGCAGCGTCGGCGGCCCGACCGCGCTGATCGAGATCGGCGGCCTGCGCCTGGTCACCGACCCGACCTTCGACGAGCCGGGGGAGTATGTCAGCGGCTCCGGCAGCACCCTGGCCAAGACCGCCCCGGCCGCCTTCGGGCCGGCCGACCTCGGCCCGGTCGACGCAGTGCTGCTCTCGCACGACCAGCACCCGGACAACCTCGACCGGTCCGGCCGCGAGTACCTGGCCGGGATCCCGATCACGTTGACCACTCCGGACGGCGCTGAGCGGCTCGGCGGCAGCGCGCGCGGGCTCACCCCCTGGGAGCATGTCGACCTGCCCCGGCCGGGCGGCGGAGAGCTGCGGGTGACGGCCGTGCCCGCGCAGCACGGGCCGGACGGCTGCGAGCCGATCTCCGGCGTGGTGACCGGCTTCGTGCTGACCGCGCCGGACCTGCCGACCGTCTACGTCAGCGGCGACAACGCCTCGTTGGAGGTGGTCGGGCGGATCGCCGAGCGGTTCGGCCCGGTGGACACCGCGGTCCTGTTCGCCGGGGCGGCCCGCTCGCCCCGCCTGTTCGACGGCGCGCTGCTCACCCTGGACAGCGCGCAGGCCGCCGAGGCGGCCCGGATCCTGGCGGCCCGGCAGGTGGTCCCGGTGCACTTCAACAGCTGGCGGCACTTCACCGAGGGGGCCGGGCCGCTGCGGAACGCCTTCGTCGCGGCAGGGCTCGATGACCGCTTGGCGCTGCTCGCGCCCGGTGAGACCTTCGTGGCGCCGGCCCGGCCCCGACCCTGCGGCCGGCTCCTGATCCGGGTCCGGGTCAGAACCCGGATGCCGGTGCGGGTGGACCCTGCTATTCCTTGGCGGCCTCGGGCTTGAGCGAGATCGAGGACACGGAGCCGGACAGCGGTATCTCGCCCGGGGCCTCCTCGATCAGCTTGTCCGAGTCCTCGTCCAGGATCGGGTCCACGACCGCGGTGCAGTAGCTGCACCGCTTGGCCTTGGCCGGGATCTGCGACAGGCAGTCCGGGCAGGAGCGCTTGGCCTTGCCCAGGTCGTGGTGCGGGTTGAGCTCGCCCATGATCTTGTTGATCGGCAGCACGACCAGGAAGTAGATCGTGGCGGCGGTCAGCAGGAACGTGATCCCCGCGTTGATGAAGGTGCCGTAGGCGAACACGCTGTTGCCCAGGCTGAACTTCATGCTGCTGTAGTCCTTGACGCTGCTGGTCGCCCAGGCGATCAGCGGGCTGAGGAACGCGCTGACGAACGCGGTGACCAGCGCGGTGAACGCGGTGCCGATGACCACGCCGACTGCGAGACTGATGATGTTCCCGCGGATGACGAACTTGAAGAAACCGTTCACGGCCCACCCCAATGTCGTGACGTCCCGCCGTTTCATGGAACGTCAGTTCCCTTTTGACGGCGCAATTTCTCACAGCATCGGGGTGGGCCGCAAGTCCCTTCGAGCGCTTTCTCAGCCTGCGGTCCCGGTCCGGGGCCTGACTCTGATCACTGCGATCACCAGCGCAAGTGCGCAAACCGCGAACACCGTCGCGACGTCGAAGGCACTTGCCATGCCGTGGGCCAGCGCGGCCTGCGCGGTGGCGTGGCCCGCGGCCGAGGACCGTTCGGCGGTGCCGAAGACCGTGACCAGGACGGCCAGGCCGAGCGAACCGCCGACCATCTGCATGGTCTGCAGCACTCCGGCCGCGGCCCCGGAGTCCTTGGCCTGCACGCCGGACAGGATGGTGACGTTCAACGGCAGGATGGTGCAACCCATGCCGATCCCGACCAGGAGCATCGGCCCGAGCACGCCGCCGAGGTAGGTGGTGTGCGTGGTCACGTGGGTCAGCCAGTACAGGCCGCCGGCCGCCATCGCGACCCCCGGGATCATGATCCGCTTGGCCCCGACCCGGGGCAGCAGCCGCGGCAGGATCCGCACCGCGGACATCATGGTCAGCGTCATCGGCAGGAAGGACACGCCCGCGACCACCGGGGACAGCCCGAGCACGCTCTGCACGAACTGGGTCAGGAAGAAGAACATGCCGAACATCCCGGCGATCGAGAACAGCATGGTCAGGTAGGCCCCGGCCCGGTTGCGCTCGGCCACCAGGCGCAGCGGCAGGATCGGCTGGACCGCACGGCTCTCCACCAGCACCAGCAGGACCAGCAGGACGACCGCGGCGGCGAACGAGCCGAGGGTCCCGGCGTTGCTCCAGCCGTCCGAGGAGACCCGGATGAAGGCGTAGACCAGGCTGGTCATCGCGCCGGTCGTGCACAGTGCGCCGGCCAGGTCGAACCGGCCGGGGAAGCGCTTGGTCTCCCGGATCACCCGGGGCGCGACCAGGACCAGGCCGAGGCCGATCGGCACGTTGATGAAGAAGACCCAGCGCCAGGACGCCCAGGAGGTGAGCATCCCGCCGAGCACCAGGCCGATCGAGCCGCCGACGCCGGAGGTGACCGAGAAGTAGCTCAGCGCCCGGACCCGTTCGCGGCCCTCGGCGAAGTTGGCCATGATCAGGGCGACCACGCTCGGCGCGGCGGCCGCGCCGCCGACGCCCTGCAGCACCCGGGCGGCCAGCAGCAGCGAGGCGTTCGGGGCGATCCCGCCGAGCACCGAGGCGACGGTGAACACGCTGATGCCGGTCAGGAACATCCGGCGCCGGCCGAGGATGTCCCCGGCCCGGCCGCCGAGCAGCAGCAGGCCGCCGTAGGTGAGCAGGTAGCCGTTGACCACCCAGGACAGCCCGGTGGCGGAGAAGTGCAGGGTGTTCTGGATCTTCGGCAGGGCGATGTTGACCACGGTCATGTCGAGCGTGATCATCAGCTGCGCGGTGATGATCACGGCCAGGGTCAGGCCGGGTCTGCGGTTGCGCTGCTCCGGCGGATCGGGCGGCCGGACCGCGGGTCCGGCGGCGGGAGTGGACTCGGTGGTGGTGGTGTCGGCGGTGTCGGCGGGAGCCGAGGATATGTCTTTGGTGACTGACAAGGGAGTGACCCGTCCCGTTGTTCGCACAAGCGTGTTGGCACTGCTCGCACGATTGGTTAGACTTCTGCACGTAACGCAAGCGGAGTTCATCTCCGCTTAGTTCCGAGCGTAGCGGAGACACTCTCCGCTTAGCAAGGGGGTTCCGGTGAGTCGTGCTGCCAGGGTGTCCGGCGGCGTCTCGGCCGACGCGTCCGCGGACGCCGCGGCCGTGTCTGTGGTGGCGCCGGCCGAGAGCGTGTCCGTGGTGTCGCCGCGCCCGATGCGGGCCGACGCCCGGCGCAACTACGAGCGGATCCTGACCGTGGCCCGCCAGGCGTTCCTGGACCACGGCGCCGACGCCTCGCTGGACGAGATCGCCCGCCGGGCCGAGGTGGGCGCCGGCACGCTGTACCGGCACTTCCCCAATCGTTCGGCGCTGCTGGACGCGGTCTACCGCGACTACGTGCAGGGGATCAGCGACAAGGCCGACGAGTTGTCCGCCACCCTGCCACCCGGCGAGGCGTTCACCGAGTGGGTGCGCTACCTGGCCGGGTCGATGTGCCGCAACCACGGCCTGAAGGACGCGACCCTCGCGGAGAACCTGGACCTGACCGCCTGCCGGGAGCTCTACCACAAGGCCGGGGCCTCGCTGCTGACGGCCGCGCAGGAGGTCGGGGCCGTGCGCGCCGGGATCGACCTGAACGACGTGTTCAAGTTCGTGCATGCGACCACGCTCGGCTCGGAGAACTCCCCGGATCCGCAGGCTCAGATCGACCGGCTGCTGCCGATCGTGTTCGACGGGCTGCGCGGCCGCGGCTGACGAAGCCCGCGCGGGGCTCAGATCTGGTGTTCGCCCAGGTAGAGCTTGAATCCCGCGTGGGTGTCCTCGAAGCCCAGCCGCTCGTAGAACCGGTGCGCGTCGGTCCGGGTCCGGTGCGAGGTCAGCTGCACCATCCCGCACCCGGCCTCGCGGGCGTAGTCGATCGCCCACTGCATCATCCGGGTGCCCAGGCCCCGGCCCTGCGCGTCCGGCCGGATGTGCACCGCCTCGATCAGGCACCGCTTCATCCCGCCGCGGCCCAGATTCGGGATCACGGTGATCTGCAACGTGCCGACCACCTCGCCATCGGACTCGACCGCGGCCAGGTACTGGGCCGGGCTGCCGTCGATCTCCTCGAACGCCGCGTAGTACGGCGCCGGGTCCGCGGGCGTCTCCCGGTTGCGGCCGAGCGGGTCGTCGGCCAGCAGGTCGATCAGGGCCGGCACGTCCTCGCGCCGGGCCCGCCGGAAACTGAGCTCTGCTTGCGGGGTCACCCGATGATCCTAACCGCGGGTGACCCCGAAAGCCCGCAGCCCGCCCGTTGTGCGAGCTCCTCAGTTCCCCGTCGCCGGTTCGCAGTCCTCAGATGGTGTAGGTGGGTCGTAGATAATCACGGTCCTGTTGTTAGAGACGCGTATGCGTGGCCGGGCATGGCCCGCTGCACCAGTCCACTCATCATCTGTGAGCACACATCTTCTGCAGAGCCCGGTCTCGGCCAGGCTCTCGTTCGGGGCCCGGGGACTGCGGCAGTGGACGACCCCGACCCGCCTGAAAGCCGCAACGGCTCTGATCGCGGCGCTGACCGTGGCCCTGGCCCTCACGCTCCTGGCCGCGGTCGGCGGACTGCGCGGCGGCATCGCCGAGATCGGCGGCACGGCCGGGCCGGAGGTGGAGAACACCGCGGCACTGTCCGGGACCCTCAGCGATCTCGATGCGCAGGTGGCCAACCTGTTACTGGCCGGGAAGGACCCGGCCTTCGCCCGGACCGCCACCGCGGCCGCGGCCCGGTTCACCGCGGACCAGACCGCCATCGACTCCGTCCTGCAGTCGGCGATCGCCGCGGCCGGGTCGGACGCCGCGACCCGGAAATCCGTGCAGGCACTGCTCAACGGCCTGGCCGCATACGAGGGCGAAGTCGCCGTGGTCCGGCTGCTGGAGTCGCAGAGCCCTGGCGTGGCCGGGCGTCCGGACGCAGCCGCCCTGGCCGAGTACGACCGGGCCACCGACCAGATGCGCACCGTCCTCATCCCGGCTGCCGGCGAGCTGATCACCCGCAATGCCGCCACGCTGAATCAGACCTATGTCAGCCAGAGGGCGTCGGCGGAGCGGACGCTGTGGATCGTCGTCCTGATCGGCCTGCTGCTCGTCGCCGCGTTGGTGCTCTTCCAGCTCTACCTGCACCGGGCGTTTCGCCGCGTGCTCAACCCTTTCCTCGCCGCGGCGACCGTGTCAGTACTCGTCGTCACCGTGCTCGGCGCGGCCCTGATGGGTCAGGAGGCGAAGAAGCTGACCGTGGCGAAATCAGACGCCTTCGACTCGGTGATCGCGCTCACGAACGCCCAGGCCGTCAGCTCCCAGGCCAACGCCGACGAGAGCCGCTACCTGGTCGACCCGAGCCGCGGCGGGCAGTACCAGCAGGACTTCGAGGACGAGTCGCAGCAGCTGCTCGACCTCGGACCGGGCGTCACGTTCGACTCCTATCTGAGCGCCCTGACGGTCGCGGTCGGCGCGCTGCCCAGCCCGCCGCCCGCGTTCACCAGCGACAACACGCCCTTCAGCGGATACCTGGGCACCGAGCTGAACAACATCACCTTCGCCGGCGAAGGCCCGGCCGCGCTCGCCGCGGCCCAGGGCTACCTGGCCTACCAGAAGGCGGACCGGCAACTGCGCGCCGACGTCGGCTCCGGCGACCTCACCGCCGCCATCACCTTCGACACCGGCACCGGCCCGACCCAGTCCGACGGCATCTACGAGGCCTACCTCACCAGACTGCAGGCCGTCACCGCGATCAACGAGAACGCGTTCTCGGCCTCGACCGCCTCCGCCCTCGGCAGCCTCGGCGCCTGGACGGTCCTGCCGATCCTGGCCGCGTTGCTGATCCTGGCGCTGACCATCCTGGGCGTGCGACCACGGCTGGCCGAATACCAGTGACCATCAGGGCCGCGGCGGGGCGGGCGTCAGCGGCGGCACATCGCCGCCGAAACGCCCGCCCCGCCCACCCGTAGCTCCTGCGCCTACAACCCGCTCAGCGCCTCAACCAGCTGATCCAGCCCGAGCGGGCTGAGCGACAGGGCCTTCATGTGCCAGGCCTTCAGGTCGAACTCCTCGCCGCGGGCCGCCGCGGCCGCCCGCGCGCCCGCCCGCCCGGCCAGCCAGGCCCGCTCGCCCAGCTTGTAGCCGATCGCCTGGCCCGGCAGGCCGAGATAGCGGATCAGCTCGCTGTCCAGGAAGTCGTCCGGCCGCCCGCAGTACCGGCCGAGGAAGTCCCGGCCCAGCTGCGGCGTCCAGCGCTCGCCCGGGTGGAACCCGGATCCGGCCGGGATCTCCAGCTCCAGGTGCATCCCGATGTCGATGATCACCCGGACCGCCCGCATCAGCTGCCCGTCCAGGTACCCCAGCCGCCGGGCCGGGTCGGACAGGTAGCCCAGTTCGTCCATCAGACGCTCGGCGTACAGCGCCCAGCCCTCGCTGTTCGCGCTGATCCGGCCCTGGGTGACCTGGTACTTCGACAACTGGTCGGCCAGCAGCGTCCACTGCGCGATCTGCAGGTGGTGGCCCGGCAGGCCCTCGTGGTACCAGGTCGACACCAGGTTCCAGGTCGGGAACCGGGTCTGGCCCAGCGTCGGCAGCCAGGTCCGGCCCGGCCGGGCGAAGTCCAGCGAGGGACCGGTGTAGTACGGCGCCGCCGCGCTGCCCGGCGGGGCCAGCATCGCCTCCACCTTCCGGATCGGCCCGGCCAGGTCGAAGTGCTCGCCGTCCAGGTCCACGATCGCCTGGTCCATCAACTCCTGCAACCAGACCCGCACCGCTTCTTCGCCCTCGATCGCGTGGCCGTGCTGATCGAGGTGCGCCATCGCCTCCTTGGGCGTCGCGCCGGGCTTGATCTGCCCGGCCACGCCCTGCATCTCGGCGTCGATCCGGCGCCATTCCGCCCAGGCCCAGTCGTACGCCTCGTCCAGGTCCACGTCGGCGCCGGTGTACACCCGGGCCGAGCGCCGGTAGCGGTCCCGGCCGACCGGGTCCGGCGTGTCGCGCACGGCCGGGGCGTAGACCTCGCGCAGCCAGTCCCGCAGCCGGCCGGTCCCGGCGGTGGCCTCCAGCGCCGCGGCGCCCAGCTGCGCCCGCAGCGCCTCGGGCCCGGCCGCGGCGAAGTCGGCGAACCAGCCCGGCCCGCCGTCCGGGTCCTCGCCCAGCCAGGCGGCCAGCTGGCCGAGCAGCGCGTCGACCTGCCGCGGGGCCGCGGCCAGGCCCCGGGTCAGGCCCTCGGCCAGAGACGCCCGGTAGCCGTCCAGCGCGCCCGGCACGTGCCGCAGCCGCCCGGCGATCACCGCCCAGTCGGCCTCGGTCGCCGCCGGCATGCTGAAGAAGACGCCGCGCACCGAGTGCGCCGGGGAGTGCAGGTTGCCCACCGCGCACAGGTGGTCCCCGGCTTCGTACCGGGCGAGGTCCGCCTCCAGCCGCTCGCGCAGCAGCCGGCCGCACACGGCGTCGGCCGGCTCCCGGTCGAGCCCGGCGAGGGCGCAGGCTTCGAGGTCGGCGAGGGTACGCCGGCACAATGCGGCCTCGGCGGCCGAGCCTGCGGGAGAGAAGTCCGGCAGCCTGTCGTCCCCGAGGTTCACTCCGAGGTACGTGGCGGCGATCGGATCGAGCGCACAGAGGGCGGCGAGGTAGGCGTCCGCGATCTGGCGGGGGTTCTGGTCGGTCATCGGGGTATCGTCGCGCAGCCACGCGGTACGGTCCAGCTACTTGTGTCGAGCGTTACACAGTCATGATCTGAGACAGGGCCCGATCAATGTCCTCGGACGAGCGTCGGGCGGCGAGGTGCGGGAGACTACGCACATGCCCACACCAGATTCCGATCTCCACTCACGAAGGAGAGACATGACACAGGCGGCCATCTCGGTACGTCAGCTGCGTAAGGAGTTCGGCTCGAAGACCGCGGTGGCCGGAATCGACCTGGAGATCGCGGCCGGGTCGTTCGCCGGGCTGGTCGGGCCGAACGGGGCGGGCAAGACCACCTCGCTGTCCATGATGACCGGGCTGCTGCGGCCGGATCTGGGCCGGATCGCGATCAACGGGGTCGACGTCTGGGCCGATCCGCCGGCCGCGAAGGCGGTGATGGGCGTGGTCCCGGCCGAGGTCCGGCTGTTCGAGCGGCTCAGCGGCAGCGAGCTGCTGGAGTACGCCGGGCGGCTGCGCGGCATCCCGGCCGGCGAGGCCCGGACCCGGTCGGCCCAGCTGCTGGAGGTGCTGGACCTGACCGGCGACGGCCGCCGCCTGGTCGCGGACTACTCCACCGGCATGCGCAAGAAGGTCGCGCTCGGGTGCGCGCTGATCCACAATCCGGCCGTGCTCTTCCTGGACGAGCCGCTGGAAGGTGTGGACCCGGTGTCCGCGGACGTGATCCGCAGGCTGCTGACCCGGTTCGTCTCCTCCGGCTCCACCGTTTTGTTCTCCAGCCACGTGATGGAACTGGTCGAGCAGGTCTGCGATCACGTGTCCATCATCGACAAGGGCCGGATCGTGGCCACCGGCACCACCGCCGAGGTGCGCGGCGGCAAGACCCTGCACCAGGCCTTCATCGACCTGGTCGGCTCGCGCGCGAACGACGGGGAGGATCTGTCGTGGCTTGGCTCTTCGTCCAGCTGAAACTGCGCCTGCTGCTCGGCGCCCTGCGCGGCTCCAAGCAGGTCAAGGGCTCGTTCATCGCCAGCGTGGTGGTCGCCGTGCTGTTCGCGATCGGCACGTTCGTCAGCCTGGCCGCCCTGCGCGGCAACGCCGGCGCGGTGGACCTGACCACGGTCACCTTCACCTCCTACGCGTTCGGCTGGCTGATCCTGCCGCTGGTCGTCTTCGGCCTGGACGGCACCCTGGACCCGGCCACGCTCGCGCTCTACCCGCTGCGGCTGCGCCCGCTGGCGATCGGGCTGCTGGCCGCCTCCGCGGTCGGCGCCTGGCCGCTGGCGAACCTGCTCGGCCTGCTCGGCGTCACCATCGGCCTGGCCCACGGCGCGGCCGGGATCGTGGTCGCGCTGCTCGCGGTCGTGCTGCAACTGCTCTTCTGCATGGTGCTGGCCCGCGCGGTCACCACGGGCCTGGCCGGGCTGCTGCGCTCGCGCAAGGGCAAGGACCTGGCCGGGTTCCTGGTCATCCCGATCTTCGCCTTGTACGAGTTCTTCGTCCAGGTGGTGCCCAAGGTCGCGGCCGAGGGCAAGCTGAACGCCTCCAGCTTCACGTCCGCCGACGACATCCTGCGCTGGTTCCCGCCCGGCCTGGCCGCGCACGCCGTGCAGGACGCCTCGACCGGCCGGATCGGCGTCGCGCTGCTGCGCCTGGCCCTGCTCGCGGTCGTGATCGTGCTGCTCGGCGCGGCCTGGATCAGGACCCTGGGCCGGGCCCTGACCACCGCGGACAGCACCACCCAGTCGGCCGCGGTGCGCGGCTCGGGCCTGCCGTTCGCCGCCCGCGGGCTGGTCGGCACGGTGGCCGCGCGGGCCTGGGTCTACCAGCGGCGCGAGCCGGGCGCGCTGATCTTCTGGGGTTTCGTCGTGGTCATCGCGCTGGCCGGCTCGATCGGCAGCGTGTTCACCCCGGCGTACCTGGTCGCGGTGTTCCTGTGCACCGGCCTGGGATCCGCGTTCGTCGGGATCTTCGGGGCCAACGTGGTCGGCAACACCGGCCCGGCTTTCGGCTTGGAAGCGATGGCGCTGACCGACCGGCGTTCGCTGCGTGCTTACTTCGCCGGCCTGAACCTGGCCACCGCCGCGGTCGCGGTGCCGGTGCTGCTGGTGATCGGCTTCGGCGTCGCGGCCCTGGCCAAGCACCCGGTGGACGGCTGCCTGTCCGCGGCGGTGGCCTTCGCCGGGGTCGGCGCGGCCCTGGGCGTGGGCGACAACCTCGCGGTCGCCTTCCCCTACCCGGTGGAGAAGCGGGTCGGCAGCCCGACGCCGAAGGCGATGGACGGCTACAAGGGCCAGGTGATGGCGGGCAGCTTCGGCTCCCTGATCGCCGTGCTGGCGGCGGTGGCCCCGGTGATCGCCGCGGCGTTGCTCACCCAGTCGGTCTCGGCCGCGGTCCGGATGCCGGCCCTGATGGCCGCCGCGGCCGTGTACGGGGTCGGTCTCGCGGTGCTCGGCGTGCGCATCGCGGCACGTATCGGCGCGGAGAAGCTGCCCGAGCTCTACCAGACGGCGAGCAGGAGTGTGCTGTGACCGCGGGGTAGTCGATGCCCACAGCGTGATCCGGGCTTTCTCACGCTCCGATCGCGGTCCGGGGCAGGGCCGCCGCTCGCGTAGGATGGTCGGGTGATCACTGTCTCCCAGGTCGAACTGCGCGCCGGCTCCCGCGTCCTGATCGAGTCGGCTTCGTTCCGGGTCGGACCGGGCGACCGGATCGGTCTGGTCGGTCGCAACGGCGCGGGCAAGACCACCCTGACCAAGACCATGGCCGGGGAGACGGTGCCGGCCGCCGGCACGATCACCCGGTCCGGCCCGGTCGGCTACCTGCCCCAGGATCCGCGCACCGGCGACCTCGACGTGCTCGGCCAGGACCGCATCCTGTCCGCCCGCGGCCTGGACGAGGCGGTGCGCCGGATGAAGTCGGCCCAGGAGTTGATGGGCTCGACCAACCCGGCCGAGCACGACAAGGCGATGCGCCGGTACACCAACGCGGAGGCCGAGTTCCTGGCCCGCGGCGGGTACGCGGCCGAGTCCGAGGCGGCCGTGATCGCCAACAGCCTGGGCCTGCCCGAGCGGGTGCTCGGCCAGCCGCTGCGCACCCTCTCCGGCGGCCAGCGCCGCCGGATCGAGCTGGCCCGGATCCTGTTCAGCGACGCCGAAGTCCTGCTGCTGGACGAGCCGACCAACCACCTGGACGCCGACTCGGTCGTCTGGCTGCGCGAGTACCTCAAGACGTACAAGGGCGGGTTCATCGTCATCTCGCACGACGTGCACCTGGTCGAGCACTGCGTGAACAAGGTCTTCCACCTGGACGCCAACCGCACCGCGATCGACTTCTACAACATGGGCTGGAAGCTCTACCTGGAGCAGCGCGAGGCGGACGAGCGCCGGCGCAAGCGCGAGCGGACGAACGTGGAGAAGAAGGCCGCGGTGCTCAACACCCAGGCCGACAAGATGCGGGCCAAGGCGACCAAGACCGTGGCCGCGCAGAACATGGCCCGGCGGGCCGAGAAGATGCTGTCCGGCCTGGAGGCGGTCCGGCAGAGCGACAAGGTGGCCAAGCTGCGCTTCCCCAAGCCCGCCGCCTGCGGCAAGACCCCGCTGATGGCCTCGGGACTGTCCAAGTCCTACGGCTCGCTGGAGATCTTCACCGACGTGGACCTGGCCATCGACCGCGGCTCGAAGGTGGTCGTGCTGGGCCTGAACGGCGCGGGCAAGACCACCCTGCTGCGCCTGCTGGCCGGGGTCGAGTCCCCGGACACCGGGCAGGTCGAGCCGGGCCACGGCCTGAAGATGGGCTACTACGCGCAGGAGCACGAGACCCTGGACCCCGAGCGTACGGTGCTGGAGAACATGCGCTCCTCCGCCCCCGACCTGGACCTGGTCGAGGTGCGCAAGACGCTCGGCTCCTTCCTGTTCTCCGGCGACGACGTGGACAAGCCGGTCGCGGTGCTCTCCGGCGGGGAGAAGACCCGGCTCGCGCTGGCCACCCTGGTCGTGTCCAGTGCCAACGTGCTGCTGCTGGACGAGCCGACGAACAACCTGGACCCGGCCAGCCGGGCCGAGATCCTCGGTGCGCTGCACTCCTACGAGGGGGCCGTGGTGTTGGTCACCCACGATGAGGGCGCGGTCGAGGCGCTCGCCCCGGAGCGGCTGATCCTGTTGCCGGACGGCGTCGAGGACCTGTGGAACGACGGCTACCGGGATCTGGTCTCGCTCGCATAATGCGCACGTGGCGCGCGCATAGTGCACGGATCCGGCCGCTATCGGCAGGTCGCGCCGCGGCCGGATGCACACTGTAACCGACAGATTGTCGATAGCTAAGCGTCACAGTATTGTAACGGCAGGCCCCTAAAATCGGAACAAATGATGGCATACGCGGGTAAATCATGGCCTGGCCGCGGGAATAGAAGCTGATTTTGTTCGGCGAATCGGTGGTCATCTAGGCCGAGAGGGGTGATCATGGGTCATCAGAGCGCACTTCCCTGTGTTGGTTGTGGGCAATTGAGCCCATACATCCACACAACGGTGCGGGGGGTGATCCCCTCGCATCTACCTTCGTTACGTGGGATCCATCCCACCCTCTCAAGGAGGCACGTGTGGCCGAGACTCTCAAGAAAGGCAGCCGGGTCACCGGTTCCGCGCGAGAGCAGCTCGCGACCGATCTGAAAAGCAAGTACGAGGCGGGTGAGTCCATCCGGGCGCTGGCCCAGGAGACCGGCCGGTCGTACGGGTTCGTACACCGGATGCTCAGCGAGTCCGGTGTCGTCCTGCGCGGCCGCGGCGGTGCGACCCGCGGCAAGGCGAAGACGGCCTGATCCGGCAGCACCACCGCGCCACGGCGCGGCCACCGCGGCTCTAGGCGGCCGACGACCGCGCGCACCAGGCACCGCCGGCCGACACCCACTCGGCCGACAGCCCACGTCGAGGCCCCGGCCCTCACCGGCCGGGGTCTTTGCCTTCCGCCCGCACGAGGGCATGCTCGCGCCGGCGAACCAGTGCCCGGGTGTTGTGCACTGCCGCGTCTATTATTCCACGCCTCCGGGGTCCGATTCGCACACCGGGGTCGTTCTGTCCGGCCCGCGGTTTCCGACGGTGGATCTTGGCGGGGACCGGCGGGGCCCGGCCGCCCGGCCCGCGCAATCCCGCCCACACCACCGCACAGCACCCGGACGACGCTCCGGCGGCGGCCCCCGGTTCCGCCTTCCCGGTCTGCTTCGGTTAGGGTCGGAGCGCAGCGTGCGGCCTGCGCGAGACCCGACACGGATGAGGTTGAACGGCGAACATGGTCCCAGGGACGACTACCCCCGATCCGGCGACGGCGCCCGCCGCGGCGGCCGAGTACGACTTCTGGCCCGCCGAGCGGGTCCGCGCCGCGGCCAAGGCCGGCGTGCGGCTGACCGTGTCCGGCGAGCTGGCCACGGTGACGCTGGACCGGGCCGAGAAGCGCAACGCGATGACCCCCTCGATGTGGTGGCAGCTGGCCCAGATCGGTCGGGCCCTGCCGCCGGCCGTGCGCGCCGTGCTGCTGTGCGCCGAGGGCGTGTCCTTCAGCGCGGGCCTGGACCGGACCATGTTCGTCGCCGAGGACCCGGGCTCGGCCGGGCCGGTGACCAAGACCCTGCTGGACCTGGGCCGGGGCGACCCGCACGACGCGGAGCTGACCATCGCGGCGTTCCAGGAGGCGTTCACCTGGTGGCGCCGGCCGGATCTGATCACCCTGGCGGCGGTGCAGGGCCACGCGGTCGGCGCCGGCTTCCAGCTGGCCCTGGCCTGCGACCTGCGGATCGTGGCCGAGGACGTGAAGTTCGCGATGCGCGAGATCACCCTGGGCCTGGTCCCGGACCTGGGCGGCACCAAGCCGCTGACCAGCCTGGTCGGCTACGCCCGGGCCCTGGACATCTGCGCCACCGGCCGCTGGGTGGAGGCGGCCGAGGCCGAGCGGATCGGCCTGGCCAACCGGATCGTGCCGACCGCCCGGCTGCGGATCGACGCCGAGGTGTTCCTGCGCGAGCTGCTGGCCGCCGACCGGGACGCCCTGACCGAGACCAAAGCCCTGCTCGAGGGCGCGGCCGAACGCGACTACGAGGCCCAGTGCGCCGCCGAGCGCACCGCCCAGGTCCGCCGGATCCGCGCGCTGGCGGCGCTCGCGCCGTAGGCGGGTGGTTCCGAACTCTGGCGCGGCGAAACTTGCGCGCTGTCGGCCGCGTTGTCCGGCACGATCAGGGTCTTGGTATCGGCCGGGGCGTGCCGGAACAGCCCGGCGCGTTCGTCCAGGCCCTGCGGGATCGACTGCGGGGGCACGCCGAGCGAACGCGGCAGCCGTTCCAGCGCGTCGTCCGGGACGGTCGGCGCGATGCCGGGGGTGTGTCCGTGGAGTCGGCGTCCAGCAGCAGCGCGGCGAGCAGCGCGCGGATCTTCGCCGCCCCGACCGGCACGACCTGCCCCGCCCGGATCACCTCGGTCGGGCCCGGCAGGCGGAACCGCGTCATCGGCACACCTCTACGGTAAGCGGTCGATAGCACTGCGCCCAAATCGCCCGCCGGGGCCGCCCGGACCGGAAACGATTCCGTTCCCCGCGGCCGGGATCGGCGCCGCGCGGCCGCGCGACCCGGCCGACCCCGCCCCGTGCCCGCCCGCAGGCCCCGGGTCTGCTCTATCATGCCAACGTATGAGGCATGATGTGATCCAGTCGCAGGCCGCGACCGCGCCGATGTTGAAGGTGCTCAACGAGCGGACCGTGTTCGACACGATCCGCACGAGCCACCCGGTGTCGCGCGCGGAGATCTCACGGCAGGTCGGCATCTCGAAGCCGACCGTGTCGGCCGCGCTGACCACCCTGCTGGAGGCGGACCTGGTCCGCGAGGTCAGCCGGGCGGGGACCGGGCCGACCTACGGGGCGCTGTTCTTCGAGCCGGTGCCCGAGGCCGGTTTCGTGGTCGGCCTGGACCTCGGCGCCCGGTTCCTGCGCGGGGTGGTGGCCGCCCTGGACGGCGAGGTCAGGTCCCGGGCCCAGGTGGAGATCGAGGGCGCCGACATCACCGGCGTGATCCAGCACGCGGTCGCCCTGCGCCGGCGGCTGCTCAAGGCCGGGCGGGTGCCGGACCGGGCCGAGCAGGTCGTGGTGGTGGCCGCGCCGGGCGTGGTCGAGCAGGGCACCGGCCGGGTCTGCCAGGGCGCCGCGGTGCCCGGGCTCAACGGCTTCGCGCTGGGCGAGGCGCTGCTGGAGGCCTTCGGCCGGGACGGCGCGCCGCAGGGCCCGGTGCTGGTGGAGAACGACATCCATCTGGCCGCCCTCGGCGAGCGGCGGCTGGGCGCGGGCACGGCCGGGGAGGACTTCGCGGTGCTGTCCATCGGCACCGGGGTCGGCGCGGGCCTGGTCCTGGGCGGCCGGCTGCACCGCGGCCGCAACGGCGCGGCCGGGGAGATAGATTTCGCGCTGGAGGGCGGGGTGGACGGCAACCCGTTCGACCCCTGCGCCAAGGCCCTGTGCGCGGTGGCGGCCGACTGGCTGGAGTTCCGCGGCCTGCCCAGCACCCTGGCCGCGCCGGTCAGCACCGAGCAGATCTTCGAGGCGGCCCGGGCCGGGGACCGGCTGGCCGGGCTGCTGGTGGCCGAGGAGGCGCGCCGGATCGCGGTGTACCTGGCCCCGATCGCGGCCGTGGTCGACGTGGAGCTGGTGATCCTGGCCGGCGGGATCGGCCTGAACGCGGACCTGCTGCTCGAACCGGTCCGGGCCGAGGTGGCCAAGCGCCTGCCCTACCCGCCCCGGATCGAGGTCTCCACCCTGGGCGACCAGGGCGCGCTGGCCGGGGCGGTCGCGTACGGCGGCGAGGTCGCGCTCGACCGGCTGCTCTCGGCCCGGATCGGCCGCTGACGCAGGGGACGTAGGGCCCGGCGCAGTGTGGAACCGAAGGACCTTCCACATCGGCCGCTGTCGCAGGGAACGTAGACCAGAGCCCTGTTCTCGCGGGCCCGCTGCTCGCTGCGCCGTCCGCCGCCCGGCTCAGTCCGCCGCGGCCGCCGCGTACCGGGCCTGCCAGTCGGCCAGCTGCGCCGCGGCGGCCTCGGCCTCGGCCGCCCCGATCCGGCGGTAGACGGCCAGGGCCTGGTCCAGGTGGGCCACCGCGCTCGGGTGTTTGCCCAGCCGGTCGTCGCAGCGGGCGATCCCGTCCAGGGCCCGGGCCTCGTCCAGCGGACTGCGCACCGCCCGGGCCAGCTCCAGGGCCTGCCGGAAGTGCACCAGGGCCTGGTCCGGGCCGGCGGTGTCGGCGGCCAGGGCGCCGAGGCTGTTGCCCACCTCGGCCTCGCCCTGCCGGTCGCCGACCTCCTGGAACGCGGCCAGCGAACGCCGCAGCAGGTCCTGCGCGGCCCGGTGCTCCCCGGCGGCGTGCCGGGCCCGGCCCAGGTCCTGCAACGCGTTGGCCTCGCCGTGCCGGTCGTTGCGCCGCTGGAACAGGCCCAGCGCGCTGGTCGCCCGGTCGGCCGCGGCGGCCGGATCGCCCATGACCAGCAGGACCCGGCTCAGGTCGCCGAGCACGTAGGCCCAGATCTGGTTGTCGCCGAGCATGTGCAGCAGCGAGGTCGCCTGCTCGTACAGGGTGACCGCGCGTTCGCCGTCGCCGGTGGTGGCGCTGAGCCGGCCCAGCCGCCACAGCACGATCGCCTCCTTGCGCCGGTTGCCCAGCGCCTGGTGTTTGGCCAGGCCCTGGGTGTACGCCGCCAGGGCCGCGGGGTAGTCGCAGGTCACCTCCAGCATCCGGCCCTGGTCGTAGAGGATGTCGGCCTCGATGTCGATCGCGTTCGCGGCCTGGCAGATGGCCAGCGCCCGGGCCCGGGCGTCGGCCGCGGCCTGGTAGTCGCCGTAGGTCTGCTGCAGCCGGCCCTGCAGCTGGAGCGCGCCGGCCTCCCCGACCTGGTCGCCGGTCTCCCGGTAGATCACCGAGGCCTGCTCGATCAGGTCGGCCGCGGCCGGGTAGGCCCCGCAGCCGAGCCAGACCTCGGCCGAGCGCAGCAGCACGTCGGCCTCCCGGCCCCGGTCGCCGACCTCGCGGTAGATCGCCAGGGCCTGGCCGAGCGGGCCCATCGCCGACTCCGGGCCGCCGACCAGGGACTGGGTGCTGCCCAGGTCCGCCAGCGCGTCGGCCTGGCCGCGGCGGTCACCGCGCCGCCGGGCGGTGTCCACGGCGGTCCGGTGCACCTTGACGGCCAGCTCCCAGGGCCCCTCCTTGCGCAGGAACACCCCGAGCGCGTCGGTCAGCGCGGTGCCGCGCGAGTCCAGGCCGTCCGAGCCGACCAGGTCGACCACGGCGATCAGGTTGTCGCGTTCCAGGTGCATCCAGCGCAGCGCCTCCCGCCGGTCGGCCAGCTGCCGCGAGCTGTACGCCAGCACGGCCCCGGCCGCGGCGCCGTGCGACCGCGGCCGCCGGTCGATCTTGGCGAACACGCTGTCGGCGGTGTGCTCGTAGTAGTCCAGCAGCCGCCCGACGGCCTGGTTGCGGTCCTGTTCCGGTTCCGCGTTCGCCAGGGTCCGGGCGTAGGTGCGCAGCAGGTCGTGCAGCCGGTAGCGCCCGGGCGCGTGGGCCAGGACCAGGTTGTGGTTCAGCAGCGATTCGAGCAGGCGCTGCGCGGCCCGGAAGTCGACCGCGGCCAGGTTCGCCACGGCGTGCGCGTCGAAGTCCGGGCCCGGGACCAGGCCGAGCCGGCGGAACACGGTCTGCTCGGCGGCCGGCAGCGCGGCGTAGGAGGACTCGAAGACCGCGGCCAGGTTGCGGTCCTCGTCCTGGAGGTAGTCCAGCCGGGAGTTCTCGTCCCGCAGCTGGTCGACCACGTCCTCGATCCGCAGCGTGCGGTGGTGGCGCAGCCGGGCGGCGGTGATCCGCAGGGCCAGCGGCAGGTTCCCGCACAGGGATATCAGCTCGGCCGCGCCCGGGTGGTCCGGCGGGATCCGGCCGGGCCCGGCGATCCGGTGCAGCAGCTCGGCCGCCGCCGGGGTGGGCAGGGTGCCGACCGCGATCGTGCGCGCGTCGTCCAGCCCGGTCAGCCGGCGCCGGCTGGTGATCAGGACCAGGCAGCCGGCCGTGCCGGGCAGCAGCGGCCGGACCTGGGCGCTGCTGGCCGCGTTGTCCAGCACGATCAGGGTCTTGGTGTCGGCCAGGGTGTGCCGGTAGAGCCCGGCGCGTTCGTCCAGGCCCTGCGGGATCGACTGCGGGGGCACGCCGAGCGAACGCAGCAGCCGTTCCAGCGCGTCGTCCGGCGCGATCGGGGTCAGGCCCGGGGTGTGGCCGTGCAGGTCGAGGAACAGCTGCCCGTCCGGGAAGCTGCCGCGGACCCGGTGCGCGGCCCGCAGCGCCAGCGAGGTCTTGCCGATCCCGGCCATCCCGTTGATCGCGGAGAGCACGACCGTGCCCTCGCCCGCGCTGCCGAGGGCGAGGGCGGACAGTTCCTCGAGTTCGCCGTCCCGGCCGGTGAAGGTGTGCGTGTCGGCGGGCAGCTGGAACCGCGGGCCGACCTGGAACGGCTCCTGGCCCGCGGTGTCCAGGGACCCGGCCGGCCCGGCCAGGCCCGGCGCGCCCGCGCGGCCCGGACGGCCGCCGCGGCCGGGGCCGGACAGCTCGGCGCCCGGCCCGGGCGCGGGCGCGGGGCGGGCCGCGCCGTCGGTCCCGGCTCCGGCCATCAGCCCGGGGTCGGACCGCAGGATCCGGCCGTGCAGGTCCTGGGTGCGTGCGGACGGCTCCACGCCGAGCTCGTCGACCAGGGTGCGGCGCAGGGCGAGGAACACGTCCAGCGCCTCCGCCTCCCGCCCGGCCCGGTAGAGCGCGAGCATCAGCGCGCCGTGGAAGCTCTCCCGCAGCGGGTGGGTCGCGGCCAGGGTGCGCAGCTCGCCGATCAGCTCCAGGTGCCGGCCCAGCTCCAGCTCGGCCGCGGTACGCCCCTCCAGCGCCTGCAGCCGCATCTCGGCCAGCTGCTCGATCCTGGGGTGCTCGCCGTCCAGGCCGGGGATCCCGGCGAACGGGGCCCCGCGCCACAGGGCGAGCGCCGCGGTCAGGTCCGCGGCGGCCTTGTGCCACCGGGACTCGCGCAGCGCGTCCCGGCCGTCGGCGCACCGGGCGGCGAAGGTGTGCAGGTCCAGTTCGCCGGGGGCGACCCGGATCAGGTAGCCCGGCGGGACCGCGCGGATCCGGCCGCCGTCCTGGCCGGGGTCGGACCCGCCGTCCTGCGGGTCGAGCAGCCGGCGCAGCCGCAGCACGTGGTTGTGCAGCGAGGAGGTGACCGAGGGCGGGCGCGAGCGCGGCCACAGCGCCTCGGTCAGGCGGTCGGCCGACACCACGCAGTCGGCGTCGATCAGCAGCGTGCCGAGCAGGGCCCGGAGCTTGGCCGCGCCCACCGGCACGGGCACTCCCGCGCGCAGGACTTCGGTCGGGCCCAGTAGCCGGAACTCCATCATCTGCACTCACCCACCGTATGCGTTCCCTGATCTTACGCCCACGTCGAGAGGATAGGCCGGATCAGTCGTGCGCGGGCGACGAATCGGCCCGCTCGGCCGAGGTTTCCGGCGCGGCCGGGGCCGGTGCGGCGCCGGCCGGCCGGGCCGTCGGCGGGGCGAGCGGGGTCAGCTCGGGGCGTTTGGGCGCGACGCCGTCGCCGGAGGACCTCCCGGTCAGCCGGCGCTTGATCCAGGGGGCGAGGAAGGCGGCCAGCCAGACCGCGTCGCTGCCGGTCCGGGCCAGCCGGTTCGGTTCCGGCCGGGGCGCCAGCGGGGCCCGCCAGTCGAACCCGGTCGGCCGGCCGAGGGCTTCGAGCACGGCCGCGGCCACCCGGCGGTGGCCGTCGGCGCTCAGGTGGATCCGGTCCGGCGCCCACAGCCGGGTGTCGTCGAAGACCCGGGCCGAGCCCAGGTCGACCACGATCGCGCCGTACTGCCCGGCCGCCTGGTCGACCGTCTCGGACAGCCGGGCCATCTTGGGCACCAGCCGGCGGCCGGACTTCATCCGGCGGGAGAAGTCGATCGAGCGGAACAGGACCAGGGTGCCGCTCTGCGCGGCCAGGATGTCGGCGCACCGGACCAGGTCCGCGCACACCGCCTCCACGTCGCAGCCCGGCCGCATGATGTCGTTGAGCCCGCCGGCCAGGGTGACCAGGTCGGCGCCCATCAGCGCGGCCGGGGGCACCTGGTCGCGCAGGATCTGGCCGATCAGCTTCCCGCGCACGGCCAGGTTGGCATAGCGGAACGGCTCGCCGGCCGCGCCGGCGTCCTCGGCCGCGGCCTGTCCGGCCAGGTGGTCGGCGACCAGGTCGGCCCAGCCGCGGAACGGGCCGGCCGGGCCGCCGGGCCCGGGGTACGCGTCGGCGAGTCCCTCGGTGAACGAGTCGCCCACGGCGACGAGACTGCGGATCCGGGCCGGTGCGGCGGCCCGCGCCCCGGCCTTCGGCGTACCCGGCGCGGCGAGGTGTTCGGGTGATTGGCTCACAACCACGTGATGCTACCCGCTGCCCACTGACCAGCCGTGATCAGCCCGCCCTTTTCGGGCCGCCCGGGCCGGGCGCCGGGCCGCGGCCGGGCCCGGTCACCGCAGCAGCGTCATCCCGAACTCGGCCGCGACCGCGGACGGCTGCTTGGCCCGGGCCGGGGCCGGGCGCCGGGTGACCGGGGCGTCCGGCACGTCCAGCGCGATCGAGACCCGGTCGAAGTCGATCCGCGAGCCCTCCGGCAGCGAGCGGGCCAGGATCGCGCACATGGCCGGCCACACGCCCGCCTGCTGCCAGTCCCGCAGCCGCCGCCAGCAGGTCATCCCGGAGCCGTAGCCCAGGTCGCCGGGCAGGCGCTCGAACCCGATCCCGCGGCCGAGCACCACCAGGATGCCGGTCAGCACGGTCCGGTCGTCCAGGGGCTTGCGGCCCGGGTGCCGCCGGCGCCGGGTCTTGGCCGGGATCAGCGGCTCGATCAGGGCCCAGACCGGGTCGGTGATCACCGGGTCGGTGCTGACCGACTCGACCCGGCGCGAGCGCGGCACCCCGGGCAGGCCGGAGCCGAGCATCGACGCGCCGATCAGGCTGGGGCTGCGCGGCCCGAGCCCGGCCGGGCCGCGGGCCGGCCGGGGCCGCGGCCCGGCGGCGGGGTCGGCCGCGCCGGACCGCCTGGCCTGCGCGGGCAGCGAGGAGCGCGACGGCATGGTCGGCGGGGACGGCATGGTCGGCGGGGCGGGCGCAGAAGGGAGGCTCTGGTATTCCGGCACGTCTACTACAACGCCGTCCGGGCGACGGTAGTCACGGCCCGGCCGGTTCTTTCCGCGATGGTCGACGGCGATCCGTACGGTTTTGTGCCGCTCCGTGCTCCCGTGCGCCCCCCGACCGTGTTCGCGGACACTCTGCGTGACGGATACAATGCCTTGCGTGCACGGCGGAATCGGGGGTTTCGACACGGACCCGGCCGCGCTGTGGCCGCTGGGGGACTCCGTCGGCATGGCCGCGCTCGGCCTGCTGGAGGTCTCGCTGCGCGGCCTCGGGCTGCGCTGGCGGGTGCTCGGCGTCGAAGACCTCGAAGTCCTGGCGGCCACGGCCGGCCGGGAGCCCGCGCCCGCGGCCGCCGCGCGGCCGCCGATCCGGGTCGACTGCGGCGAACTGTGCCGCGGCATGCGCGAGTCCGCGGCCGCGGACTGGCCGGGGCTGGTCGAGGAGTTCGTCCGCGAGCTTCTGAGCCTCGACGCCGAGCCGGACGAGGAGCCGAGCGGCGACCGGGAAAGCGGCCGCGACCAGGACCGCGGCCGCACTCAGAGCCGGGACCGGGAGCGTGATCCGGACCGCTCGCAGCCGTCCGGCGCCCAGGCCGCCGACGGTTCCTGGTCCCGGGTCGAGGGGTTGCTGCGCAGCCGGATCGTGCCCGCCTCGGTCCTGCCCGCGCTGCTGCTGCCGGACCAGGGCCCGGAGGCGGTGGTCTGCCAGCCGGTGACCGAGGACCTGGTCGAGGTGGTCGAAGTCCGTTCGCCGGACAGCCTGCGCCTGGTCCGGGCCGGGGAACTGGCCGGCTGGGCGGTCTCCGGCCCGGCCGCGGTGCTCCGGGCCCGGGAGAACGTGCGCACGGACGGCGCGCTCGGCCGCCGCCGCTTCACCGCCGAGGGCGCCAGCCTGATCGAGCTGTCCGGGGACGGCCACTACGTGCCGACCCACCTGCACTGGCTGCGGCACTACCTGGCCGGCGAACCCGGCTGGTCCGAGCGCAACGGCGCCCTGGTCGCGCTGCCGCACCGGCGCCTGCTGGCCGCGCACGTGATCGAGTCCGACGCGGTCGAGCAGGCCGCCGGGGCGCTGGCCCGGTTCGCCTACCGCCAGTTCGAGACCTGTCCCGGCCCGGTGTCCGACCAGGTCTACTGGTGGTGCGAGGACCGGCTCACCCGGCTGCCCTCGGACTCGGTCGGCGAGACGCTGCAGATCTTCCCGACCGAGGCCTTCGCCATCCTGCTCACCCGGCTGCGCGCGGAGTCCTGAGCGTCGGCCGGAACGGTCGCGGGAACGGCGCCGGTCACCGCCGAAGCGTCTCGTCCGGCGGCCGAGTCCTCGCAGACCCGGTCAGGCCGAGGGCTCTCCCGCTGCCGCGGCTACCGCGCCCGCACCGGCGGCGGCACCCGCGCCGACGGCCACGTCCGCGTCCGGATCCGGGAGGTCGTCTTCATCGGTTTCTACCGCGTCGCCGCTGGCTTCGTCCTCGTAGTCATACTCGCCGTCCTCATCGTATTCGCCCTCGTACTCCTCGTCATACTCGTAGTCCTCGTCGTCCTCGTCCAACTCCGCGGCGGCCAGTTCGTCGGCCTCCCGCAGGATCAGCTTGAACCACGTGAACGGCATGACGAGCGCGAACACCCACCACTGGATCATGTACGCGATGTACATCGTGTTGTCGTAGCTCGGCCCGGGGATCGCCTGGGCCGCGCCGGGCAGGGGAGCGGGGCTGGAACCGGTCAGCTGGATCGACCCGTCGCGCAGCCGGTACGGCACCCGGCCGGCCATGTCCGGGCGGGCGATCAGCGCGACCTCGTCGGTCGGCAGGCTCGAGGTGTCGTCCCGGATCCGGGTGGTCGCGGTGGTCTCGTCCGGCTGGAGCGCGCCGGTCACGGTCACCGTCCCGGTCGGCACCGGCGGGAACGGCGGCGTGGTCAGCGGGTTGTCACTGGTCTGCGACTCCTGGATCCAGCCCTGGTTCACCAGCACCGCCGAGCCGTCCGGGAGCACCAGCGGGGTGACCACGTACCAGCCCGGGTTCTCGTTCTGCGAACGGTTGCGCACCATGAACTGGTGCGCGGTGTCGTAGTGCCCGGTGGCCGAGACCATCGTCCACTGCTGCGACTGGGCCACGTCGTGGCCCGCGGGGTCCACGCCGTCGAGCGCGACCGGCCTGGCGGCCAGTGCGCTGAGCACGATGCCCTGGGCGTGGTCCCGGGCCTTCCACAGGCCGCGCTGCCAGAAACCCAGCCAGATGAAGGCCGGGATCAGCACGAACCACGTCAGGGCGTGGAAGGCGAGCCACTTCGGGGTCAGGACGAACCGGAACGAACGCACGCCACGACGGTACCCCCCGTCTGCGCCGGCCCCGCCACCACCCCCGCACACTCGGCCCGGCCCTTGCGCCCGGACCTGGGTCTGGTTGACCGTTGCGCTTGTGGATAACCGTTCCGGATCGGCCTCGTTTACGCAGGTGTGTTCCGTGGCTTCCGGTAGAGCAGGATTGGATGGGTGGAAAAGTGATTAAGGGTTTCAAGACGTTCATCATGCGCGGGAACGTGATCGAACTGGCCGTGGCGGTGGTCATGGGCGCTGCCTTCGGGGCGATCGTCACCGCTCTGGTCAACGACATCGTGACGCCGCTGATCACCGCGGCCTTCGGCAAGCAGGACTACTCGAACCTGTACTGGACGCTGAACAAGTCCAAGATCTTGTACGGGTCCATGGTCAATGCGGTGCTCAACTTCGTGCTGATCGCGACCGGCGTCTACTTCGCCATCGTGATGCCGATCAACCAGCTCAACATCCGCCGCCGCAAGCTGCTCGGGCTGCCCGAGCCCAAGGCCGCGCCGACCGAGATCGAGCTGCTGACCGCGATCCGGGACGCGCTGCTGGCCCAGAACGGCCCGAACGGCCAGGACGGCACCCTGGGCCAGCCCGCCCAGCCCGGCCCGCAGGGCACCCCCGGCAGCGGCCCGGCCTCCCGATAGCCTCCGCGGGCGGCGGCGGCGCCGCGGCCTGGTCCGCCGCGCCGCCGCCCGTCCGGCCCGGAAAAGCACTCGATAGTGTCGGCGCCGCCCGGTAGGGTCTCCGACGTGCTCGAACAGACTTCCTCCCCGGATCCCGACGTGCTGATCGAGGCGCGCGGACTGACCAAGACCTTCACCAAGAAGGGGGCCGAGCCCTTCGTCGCCGTGGCGGGGGTCGACTTCCGGGTCCGCCGGGGCGAGGTGTTCGGCTTCCTCGGCCCGAACGGCGCGGGCAAGTCCACCACCATGCGGATGATCGGCTGCGTCTCCCCGGTCACCGGCGGCCGGCTGAGCGTGCTGGGGATGGACCCGGCCGCCGACGGCGCCCGGATCCGGGCCCGGCTCGGCGTGGTGCCGCAGGAGGACACCCTCGAGACCGAGATGCAGGTCCGGGACAACGTCTACGTCTACGGCCGCTATTTCGGCCTGCCCCGGGCGGTGATCCGGGAACGGACCGAGCGATTGCTGGAGTTCGTGCAGCTGTCGGACCGGGCCGCGGAGAAGGTCGACTCGCTCTCCGGCGGGATGAAGCGGCGGCTGACCATCGCCCGCTCGCTGATCAACGATCCGGAGATCCTGATCCTGGACGAGCCGACCACCGGACTGGACCCGCAGGCCCGGCACGTGGTCTGGGACCGGCTCTACCGGCTCAAACAGCAGGGCACGACCCTGATCCTGACCACGCACTACATGGACGAGGCCGAGCAGCTGTGCGACCGGCTGGTCGTGATGGACAAGGGCCGGATCGCCGCCGAGGGCACCCCGCAGGAACTGATCGAGACCCACGCCACCCGCGAGGTGCTGGAGTTGCGGTTCCGGCTCGGCGAGCAGGACCAGGCGGCCGAGAAACTGGCCGACCCGGCCGAGCAGGACCTGTACCGCCGGATCGAGGTGCTGCCGGACCGGCTGCTGGTCTACGCGGACGACGGCGAGGCCGCGCTCGCGGCCGTGCGTGAACGCGGGTTCCAACCGCTGACCACGCTGGTGCGCCGGGCCAGCCTGGAGGACGTGTTCCTCACCCTGACCGGCCGGACGCTGGTGGACTGACCATGTCCGCGACCATCTCCCCGGCCGCCGCCGAGCGGCGCTCCCGGCTCACCGACTCCCAGAGCGTGCGCCAGTTCCGGTTCTGGCTCACCTTCCAGCGGCGCACCCTGCGCGGCACCGTGGCCAGCGCGCTGCTCGGCCCGGCCCTGTACCTGACCGCGATGGGCCTGGGCCTGGGCAGCCTGGTCAACCGGGAGCACACGCTGCCCGGCGGCGGCGGCTTCCTGGTCTTCGTCGCCCCCGGCATCCTGGCCGCCACGGCCATGCAGACCGCGTTCGGCGACGCGACCTACCCGGTGCTCGGCGCGATCAAGTGGGCCGGCAACTACTGGGCCGCGATCGCCACCCCGCAGCGCCCGGCCCAGGTGCTGCGCGGCCACGCCCTGTTCGTCCTGGCCCGGATCACCCTGATCACCGGCTTCTTCCTCGGCGTGGCGGCCGCGTTCGGCGCGGTCTCCGGCTGGGAGGGCCTGCTCGCCTGGCCCGCGGCGGTGCTGACCGGCGCGGCCTTCACCCTGCCGATCATGGCGTACGTCATCACCCTGGACACCGAGACGACCCTGTCCAACCTGTTCCGGTTCGTGATGACCCCTTTGTTCCTGTTCTCCGGCACTTTCTTCCCCTGGCGCCAACTGCCGCACTGGGCCTATCCGGTCGCGTTCGCCACCCCGCTGTGGCACGGCACCGAACTGTGCCGCTCGCTCACGCTGGGCACCGCGACCTGGGGCTCGGCGGCGATCCACGTGGCCTACCTGGCCGTCCTGGCCACCGCGGGCCTGCTGGCCGGCCAGCTCACCTACCGACGTCGCCTCTACGTCTGATTCGGAGTCGACATGACCTCACTGACCCTGCCCCCGCCCCGCGCCCTGCCGCTCACCGGCTTCGGCACCAGGCGTTCGCTCTACCTGGTCGAACGCAACTACCTCGGTTACCGCCGCAGCTGGGTCGTGCTGCTGTCCGGCGCGCTGGAACCGGTCTTCTACCTGCTGTCCATCGGCGTCGGCCTGGGCAAGCTGATCCCCGGCATCAGCCTGCCCTCGGGCCAGGCGGTCACCTACGTCGACTTCGTCGCCCCGGCCCTGCTGGCCACCGCCGCGATGAACGGCGCCATCTACGACAGCACCTTCAACATCTTCTTCAAGCTCAAGTACGGCAAGGTGTACGACGCCGTCCTGGCCACCCCGATGAGCGTGGCCGACGTCGCGCTCGGCGAGATCACCTGGGCGCTGCTGCGCGGCGCACTCTACGCGGTCGCGTTCCTGGCCGTGCTGGCCGGATTCGGCGCGGCCCAGTCCTGGTGGACCGTGCTCGCCCTGCCCGCGGCCCTGCTGATCGGCTTCGCCTTCGCCGGGGCCGGGATGGCGGCGACCACGTTCATGCGCTCCTGGCAGGACTTCGAATGGGTGACCCTCGGCATGATGCCGATGTTCCTGTTCTCCACCACCTTCTTCCCGCTCTCGGTCTACCCGCGCACGCTGCAGATCCTGGTCGAGTGCACGCCGCTGTACCAGGGCATCGAGATCGTCCGCGGGCTCACCCTCGGTCTGGTCGGCTGGCCGCTGCTGGCCCGGGCCGGGTACCTGGCCGTGATGGGCGCGGCCGGCCTGCTGATCTCCTCCCGGCGGCTGGGCCGGCTGCTGCTCACCTAGACGAGTTGTTCCGCATTCTGGCGCCTGAGCCGAGTTGCTGGTAGGTGCGCTGACCTGCCGGGTGAGTGTGCACGGCGAAACGGCTCAGCGGCGGTGGCTGGGCGTGCGCCGCGGTCGACCGCATACCTGTGTCGTCTGCGGTTGGCCGCGGCGTGCGGCCAGGCGCCGCCGATCAGCCGTTTCGCCGCGCCAGAATTCGGAACAACTCGTCTAGCGCGGCGCGGTCCGGCGTACCCCGGTGCGCGGGCGGACCGGCCCGGGTCGGATACTGGCGGGGTGCCTGCCATCGATGCGTCCGCCGACCAGACCGCCGAACCGCAGTCCGCGGACTTCGAGCCGGAGCCGACGGCCCGGGACCGGGCCCTGACCCGGGAGGATCTGGTCCGCCCGAAGTGGCTGGCCGCGCACGTGGGCATCGTTCTGCTGATGGTGGCCTTCGTGCTGCTCGGCCGCTGGCAGTGGCACGCCGGGCACCGGGTGCAGCCGCTGACCGACACCCAGCTGGCCGCCTGGCGCACCCCGCAGCCGCTGGACTCGGTGATCACCCCCGCGGACGGCCTGAACGGCACGCAGGCCGGCCAGGCGGTCGAGACCTCCGGCCGGTACGACCCGACCCGTCAGCTGCTCGTCCCCGGCCGCGTGCTCGACGGGCGCCAGGGCTACTACGTGCTGACCCCGCTGATCACCGGCGGCGCCCACGACGTGGTGGTCAACCGCGGCTGGCTGCCCGCCGACGGTTCGGCCGCGCCGGCGATCCCCGCGCCCCCGGCCGGGCAGATCTCCGTGGTCGGCTGGGCGGCCGAACCGGAGTCGACCACCGGGGACGTCAACGACAACGGCATCGTCCAGGCCGAGCCGAGCGCCCCCGCCAACGGGCCGAACCAGGTCAGCGTGATCGCCCCCGCCAACCTGGCCAACACCTGGCCCTACCCGCTGCTGAACGGCTATCTCTCGGCCACCGACAGCCGGTCCACCAGCGGCGGCCTGACCGCGGTGCCCGCCCCGCTGCCCGCGCACGGGACGTCCTGGGACCTGCTGAATGTCGGCTACGCGTTCCAGTGGTGCGTTTTCGCCGTGATCGCCGGAGTCTGGTACGTGGTCTACTGGCGCCGCGAGCTGAACGGCCCGCGGATCGCGGACCCGGACCTCGATCCGGATCTGGACTCGGACCTGGACTCGGACCTGGATCTCGACGAGGCCCCCGAGCCCGGCCCGGACGCGGACCCGCTCACCGAATCAGCAGACGTACCGGCCCGGCGCCGCATCGAAGCCTGAGCCTGAGCCCGCCCCGGCCCAGGTCCCGCAAGCCCGAGCCTCAGGAACCGACGGAGGACTCGGCCCCGGTGGACGTGCCGACCGGAGCCTGCGCCGTGCCCTGTCCGGCCTGGACCGGCACCTTCTTGCGTGCGGCCCGGGCCGCGGCCTTGGCCGCCTGCTTGGCCAGCCGGGCCTCTTCCTTCGCGTCGATGTGCTTGACCGTGCGCAGCGAGACGTAGACCGACAGTCCCGGCAGCAGGCCGGCCAGCGCCATCAGCGCCATGTGCGGGATCGACAGGCGGTACTTGAAGGCCACCAGGATCGAGAGGATCACGTAGGCCGGGTACAGGCCGACGCCGTGCACGACGCCCACGATCTCGTCGACCTGGTTGACGTGTGCGACGTACTGCAGCGGGATCCCGACGAAGAACAGGATCGCCGCCATGATGCCGGTGGCCCAGGCGAAGACCAGGTAGCCCTTGACGAGCAGGGGGCGCTCCCGGAACGGGTGCGCGGCGGTCACGGCGGGCGTGGTGGTGGACATGATCGATCCTCGGGGGAGAGCGGGGCCGGGCGGGCGGCGATATGACCTGAATCGTAATCTCCCGGGCCCCGGCCGCCCGCCCCGGGGTCCGGCCCGGGCCGGTCGCGGCTGGTCCGGGGCCCGCCGGGCCCGGCCCGCGGCCCGGCGGCGGCCAAGATCGAGACAACTCCCGCCGTTTTGCAGATGCCATCGGGCACGGATCTCCGATACCGTTTTGCCCATGCCCGAGACCGCTGAAGACACCCCCACCCTCAACCCCGTGCCGCCGAGCGCCCTGGAGGTCCGCGCCGCCGCCGAGGCGCTCAAGGCGGCCATCGACGTCCACCTGGCCGCGGTGGAGTCCCGATCCCGCGAACTGGACCCGGCGGTGCTCGAGGCCTTCGACGCGCTGGCCGCGGCCGCCGAGGCCTACGACGAACTGCTCTACGAGGTCCACGACGAGGTCACCCCGTTCGAAGTGCCGGTCGAGCCCTCGGACGAGTTCGACGACGCGGAGGAGATCGAGGCCTTCTCGGTGCTCAGCCGGCGCGACTACCTGGTCGCCGAGCCCGAGGTGCTGATCAGCGCCGTCCGCGGCGCCACGGAGAGCCTGGACGAGGACCTGGCCGACGTGCGCAGCGCGGTGGCCGAGCTGTTCGGCGTGCTGGAGCCGGACGAGGTCGCCTACCGGGCCGAGGAGTTCGGCCTGGAGCCGGGCGAGTCCACCACCTGGGTGGTCGCGGCCGATCCGGAACTGCCCGGCGGCTGGCAGGACGAGCCCTTCGCCGACGCCGCGCACGAACTGCTCTTCCGGGTGGACACGGTCGAGGACGAGGAGGACGAACTCTTCGACGAGGACGAGGAGGACGAGGAGGAACTCGACGTCGAAGAGGACGAAGACGACGAGGACGAGGAAGAAGACGAGGAAGAGGAACGGGAAGTCGGCTGACCCCGGCCCCCGGAACCGGAGCGCTCCTCCCGCCTCACGACGAGGCACGATGACCGAAGTCTGATCTGACACCGACCAGCGCCTGACCCGTCTCGCGGAAGCGTTCCGCGAGTGTCGCCGAGCCGACGCCGATCTGCCCAGCACCTGCGGGCAGCGGCGGACCGCCCGGCGATATCTCTTTTCCGGCCCGTCTCAGCACCCTGAGGCGGTTCGCGCGGAGAAGTGCCGCCGGGCGGTACCCGGTGCTCCGGTTCCTCAGTCCCGCAGGGCGAACTGCAGCCGGGTCCGGCGCGGCTGGTCCGGGATGCTCTCGACCGACTTGGCGAGCATGGCGCCCGCGCCGTGGATCACGGACAGGTGCTCGGTGGCCAGGCCGACCATGCCGAGTACCAGGGCCCGGGTCAGCTCGGCGGCGGCGGCGCCGTCGAAGACCGCGACCACGGCCGGCCAGCGCCCGCCCTGGGCCTCGCGCGCGGTCAGCGCCCAGGCGTGCCGCAGCCGCTCGGCCGCCCCGGCGGCGTCGATCCGCCACAGCACCTCCGGCTCCGGCGCGACGGCTCCCGCACCGGGTGCGCCGCCCGCTGCGGGGCCGGCAGCCGGGCCCGATTCGTCGAGTTCTGTCTCGCCCGCGGCCTCGCCCCCGGACCCGGCTCCGGCCTCGGCCGGCGATCCGGCGCCCGCCTCGGTCCCGGCCAGGCCGGCCGGGACCACGGCCGGCCGCCGGATCTCGTGCGGCGGGTCCAACCGGACCGTCAGCTCCTGCGCGTCGGCCCCGGTCACCAGCCCGGTCTCGCCGCCGAACAGGCCCAGTTCGGGCACCGGGCCGCTGATCACCACCCGGTCGCCCGGGTCGAACCCGGCGCAGCGGCCCGGGCCCGGGTTCAGCCGGGACTTGAGCGCGGCGTTCAGGGTGTGCGTGCCGACCGGCCCGTCGGCCCGCGGGGCGACCACCTGGATCTGGTCCGCCTCGAACGTGAACGTGCGCGGGATCGAGTCGGTCACCAGCTGCAGGGTGCGGCCGACCGCCTCCTGCGGGTCCTTGACCGTGACGATCACCACCTCCTTGGACTGGCCGTCCTCGCCCTGCAGCAGTTCCCGGGGCGGCAGGCCGCCGTACCGGACCGCCTCGATCAGCGAGGTCAGCGGCCCGGTCGGCCGGCGCTTGATTGCCTGCCGGGGCAGCAGGCCGCCGAACTCGGGCTCGTCGATCTCCAGCAGGTCGCGGAACAGGGCGCCGGGCTCGGCCGAGCGCAACGAGACCGGATCTCCGGCCAGCAGGACATGGGTCCCCTCGGCGGTCGCCTCCAGCAGCGCGGTGCCGCCCTCCAGGCTCAGCAGCTGCGCGTCGGCGACGACCAGCACCTGCGCGCCGGCCAGGCCGGCGTAGTCCTGCGCGGCCAGCGTGCGCACGTCCACGGCCGCGACCCCGGCCTCGTGCAGCGTCCGCAGCCCGGCCGCGCTCGGGGTCGCGATCACGGCCTGCGGGAACGCGGCCAGCACCGGCAGCAGCGCGGCGGTGTCCGCGTTGGTGGCCAGGGTCAGGCCGTTCTCGGCCACCGCCGCGGCCAGCGGGCCGGCCTCGGGCCCGGCCTCGACCGGCTCGGGGGTGGCGAACAACCGCTGCACCACCTCGGCCGCGGCCTGCTCGACGAAGGTCCAGCGCTCCAGGCACAGCACGGTCCGCGGGCTGGTCAGCATCGCGGCCGGGTCGTCGTCGTCCGTGTCGTCGAGCTCTTCGAACTCCTCCTCCTCGTCCCGGCCGCTGTGCTCGTCCAGCGCGACCGGTTCGGCGAAGGCGTGCAGCTGCCCGGTCTCGATCGCGTCGGCGATGGCGGCGGTCGGGTCGGCCACGTGCAGCTGCTTGAGCTCCTGGGCGAGCACGTCCGCGCCGTGCGCCGTGCTGCCGCGGTGCGCCGCGCGGCGCAGCAGCCAGCCGGCCAGGGCCCGGGTGCGGCGCGGGTCCTCCGGCTCGGTCTCGGTGCCGAGCACGGCCCGGGCCACCGCGTCGGCCGCGGTCGGGCCGACGCCGGGCACCTCCAGCACCTGCCACGGGTTCTCCCGCAGCTGCCCGGCCGGCTCCGGGCCGAGGAAGTCTATGATCCGCCCGGCCATCGCCGGCGGCGCCCCGGCCTCGCTCAGCCAGCCGAGCAGGGCCAGGTCGGGCTTGGCCGGCCCGGCGGCTGCCCGCGCGACCTGTCCCGGGCCCTCGCCCGGGCCGGCGGACTCGCCCGGCGCCGGGACCTGGCCTGCGGGCCCGGGCTGTGTCCGGGCCTGGGCCTGAGCCTCGGCGTGTCCGGCCTGGACCAGGCTCTCCAGGTCGGCCTTCGACGGCCCGCGGCCGCGCTGCCCGGCCTGGCCCGTCTGGTCGGCTTGGCCCGTCGGCCCGGCCCCGGCCTCGGCGGCCGGGTCGGCCCGGTCCGCCGGGTCCGGTCCGGGTCCGGGTGCTGCGATCGCGTCGGCCATGGCTGGCCCCCCTGTCTCTGGTTCCGAGTCGGTTCGATCGTCGGTCATGGCCGCGCCGGCACTGCCGCCGCACGGGCCTTCGCCGTCGTTTTCATCGTGGTCGTCTTGCACTTGGTCATCGTCGCTGCGTCATCGTCGCCGCCGGGCGGGCGGGCTCAGGCCCGGTTCCAGCCGTGGTCCGGGTACCCGAACTCCGGCATCGACACGTCGTCCAGGGCCGAGCGGATCTCCCGCGGCAGGGTCAGGTCCTCGGTGGCCAGGATCCCGCGCAGCTGGGCCGCGGTGCGCGCGCCGACGATCGGCGCGGTCACCCCCGGCCGGTCCCGCACCCAGGACAGGGCCACCTCGACCGGGGCCACGCCGAGCCCGTCCGAGGCGGTGGCCACCGCGTCCACGATCCGCCGGGCCGCGTCGCCCAGGTACGGCTCGACGAACGCGCCGTACCGGTCCGACGCGGCCCGCGAGTCGGCCGGCGTGCCGGTCCGGTACTTGCCGGTCAGCACCCCGCGGCCCAGCGGGGACCAGGGCAGCAGGCCCAGGCCCAGCGCGTACGCGGCCGGGGCCACCTCGCGCTCGACCCCGCGCTGGAGCAGCGAGTACTCCATCTGCGCGCTGGCCAGCAGGGCCCGGCCGGGCACGGCCCGCTGCCAGGAGGCGGCCGCGGCCAGCTGCCAGCCGGAGTAGTTCGACACCCCCACGTACCGGGCCTTGCCCGAGGCGACCGCGGTGTCCAGCGCGGCCAGGGTCTCCTCGATCGGCGTGTCGTCGTCGTACGCGTGCATCTGCCAGACGTCCACGTAGTCGGTGCCCAGCCGGGCCAGCGAGGCGTCCAGCGCGGCCAGCAGGTGCCGGCGGGAGGCGTCGAACCGGCGCTCGTCCCGGCGCACCGAGACGGCCTTGGTGGCGATCACGACCTCGCCCCGGATCCCCTCGACCAGCCGGCCGACCATGCTCTCGGACTCGCCGTCGGTGTACACGTCGGCCGTGTCCAGGAAGGTGCCGCCGGCGTCCAGGTAGGCTTTGAGCTGGTCCGCCGCGTCCGTCTCGTCGGTGTCCCGGCCCCAGGTCATCGTGCCCAGGCCCAGCCGCGAGACGCGCAGTCCGGTCCGGCCCAAGTGTCGCTGCTCCATGCGGGCAATCTATCGGTTCGGACCGACCGGGCTGAGCCTCCTCACCTGTTCGGTTGTGCACAACGTGTCCGCGGTCGCCTGGTTGGCTCTAAGCTACCGGTGAGTAGGATTCGCCGGACCGGCTCCCGCGGACCCTGCGGACGTGAGCACTTCGGACTCGGACTAAGGCAGGCAGCGATGAAGCTGGGCGTGAACCTCGGATACTGGGGCGCGGGCAACGACGCGGACAATCTGGCCCTGGCCCGGGCCGCGGACCGGCTCGGCTTCGCGGTCTGCTGGGCCGCCGAGGCCTACGGTTCGGACGCCGCGACCGTGCTGTCCTGGGTGGCCGCGCAGACCGAGCGGATCGACGTCGGCTCGGCCGTGTTCCAGATCCCCGGCCGCACCCCGGCGATGACCGCGATGACCGCCGCCACCCTGGACTCGCTGTCCGGCGGCCGGTTCCGGCTCGGCCTCGGCGTGTCGGGCCCGCAGGTGTCCGAGGGCTGGCACGGGGTCCCGTTCAAAGCCCCGCTCGGCCGCACCCGGGAGTACGTGGAGATCGTCAAGCTGGCGCTGAGCCGGCAGAAGGTGGCCCTGGACGGCAGGCACTACCAGCTGCCGCTGCCCGGCGGCCCGGGCAAGGCGCTGAAGCTGACCGTGCACCCGGTCCGCACCGAGCTGCCGGTCTACCTGGCCGCGGTCGGCCCGAAGAACCTGGAGCTGGCCGGGGAGATCGCCGACGGCTGGCTGGCCATCTTCTTCTCCCCGCAGTTCGCGGCCGAGCAGCTGGACCGGATCAGGGCCGGCCGGGCCAAGGTCGGCAAGGACCTGGCCGGGTTCGACGTGGTGCCGACCGTGCCGATCGTGGTCGACGAGGACCTGGAGCGCGCGGCCGAGCAGATCCGCTGGTACGCCGCGCTGTACATCGGCGGCATGGGCAGCAAGGAGCAGAACTTCTACAACCAGCTGGCCTGCCGGATGGGCTTCGAGGCCGAGGCCGACCGGATCCAGGAGCTGTACCTGGCCCGGGAGCACCGCAACGCCGCCGCCGCGGTCCCGTTCGAGTTCATCGACGCGACCAGCCTGATCGGCCCGCCGGAGCGGATCGCGCAGAAGATGGCGGTCCTGGCCGAGGCGGGCGTGACGACTCTCACACTCTCGCCGTTCGCCCCGACCCTGGAGGGCCGGCTGAGCGCGCTGGAGACCGGCCTCGGCGCGCTGACCGCGGCCGGGCTGGCCGAGCAGGCGTAGCAGGCCTCTCACCCCGGGCGCGGCCGGCCCGCACCGGGCCCGGCCCCGCCCGCCGGATCGGGCCGTCGGCGGCCGGGCCGCCCGGAGCCGAGAGATCGCCGGCGGGGGCGCCGACGCGAATCAGACCGCTCCGGCGCAGTAGGCTCGGTGCCATGGCGACGCTACTGCTCATCCGGCACGGACGTACCACGGCCAACGCCGGCGGCTTGCTGGCCGGCCGTACGCCCGGGGTCGAGCTGGACGACCACGGCCGCGCGCAGGCCGCCGCGCTCGGCCTGCGGCTGGCCGGGGTGCCGCTGGCCGCCGTGGTCAGCAGCCCGCTGGAACGCACCCGGCAGACCTCCGCCGCACTGCTGGACGCCCGCGTCCCCGGCGCCGGGCCCGACCCGGCAGCCAAGGCCGCCGCGCCCGCGGACCCGCACGCCCCGGCCGCCGATCCCGACGCGGCCCCGGCCAAACCCGCCCGCCGACGGACCGCTCGCGCCGCCGCCGCGCCCGAACCGATCCCGCTGCATCTGGAAGACCGGATCAACGAGTGCGACTACGGCCACTGGGCCGGACGCGAGCTGAAGATCCTGGCGAAAGAGCCGCTCTGGCCGGTCGTGCAGAACCACCCGAGCGCGGTCACCTTCCCCGGCGGGGAGTCGATGACCCGGATGTCCGCCCGCGCGGTCGAAGCGGTCCGGGACTGGAACGAGCAGCTCGGCCCGGAGGCCTGCTACGCCATGGTCTCGCACGGCGACGTGATCAAGGCGATCATCGCCGACGCGCTCGGCATGCATCTGGACCTGTTCCAGCGGATCCAGGTCGATCCCTGCTCGGTCACCGTGATCCGCTACACCCAGATGCGCCCGTTCCTGCTGCGGATCAACGACACCGACAGCCCGGTCGGTACGCTGGTCCCGGCCAGAAGCAAGGCCCGCTCCGGCCGCCGCCGGCCGGACGGCGACGCGCAGATCGGCGGCGGATCCGGTGCGCCCGCCGCCCGGTAGCGGCCGAAGGGTAAAATTCGGCCGAGCCCGCCCTGCAGTCCGCGGTGTGCGGGAACAGGACGAAACACGGCAGCACGAACCACCCGTAGTGCAGTACCCACTGGATCGAAGCGTTGGAGGAAGTACCGTGCCACGGCAGCTGTTTGTCTACGATCCCCCGGAGCGATTCGTGGCCGGAACGGTCGGCCAGCCCGGCGCGCGGACCTTCTTCCTGCAGGCCAAGGCCGGCGCCCGGGTCACCACCGTGGCCCTGGAGAAGGAGCAGGTGGCCCTGCTGGCCGAGCGGCTGGGCGAACTGCTGGACGAGATCGTGCTGCGGCTGGGCTCCGGCGGCGCCGCGCCGACCGAGGCGCTGACCGCCCGGTCCCCGGACAACGGCCCGCTGGACCAGCCGATCCTGGAGGAGTTCCGGGTCGGCTCGCTCGCCCTGGCCTGGGACGAGTCCCGGCAGCGGGTGGTGATCGAGGCGGGCGCGGTGACCGACGCGCAGAACCCGGCCGAGCCGCTGTCCGACGACCTGACCGCGGACGCCCCGGACGCCCTGCGGGTCCGGCTGACCAGCGGCCAGGCCCGCGCCTTCGCCGCCCGGGCGCAGGCCGTGGTCGGCGCCGGCCGCCCGCCCTGCCCGCTGTGCGAACTGCCGCTGGACCCGGAGGGCCACGTCTGCCCCCGGCAGAACGGCTACCGTCGCCGGGCGGCCGAGTAGTGAGCGACCTGCTGCGCGACGGCACGCTGACCGTCCGCGGGCGGCTGACCGAGGCGTCCAACGCCACGCTGTACTGCGAGGCCACGGACCCGGTGGAGGCCGGCCCGGCGGACGGTGCCGTGGACGCCGCAGCCGTTGCCGCGGCCCAGGAGGACCTGCTCGCAGACCTCCTCGAAGACGACGCAGACGACGAGGACTTCGACGAAGACTCGGACGACGAGGACGAGGACGAGGACGAGGACGACGGCTACTCGGACACCGTCCCCAAGGTCGAAGGCCTGGCCTGCGTCTACAAGCCGATCGCGGGGGAGCGGCCGCTCTGGGACTTCCCGGACGGCACCCTCGCGGCCCGCGAGTTCGCCGCGTACACGGTCAGCGAGGCGCTGGGCTGGGACCTGGTCCCGCGCACGGTCCTGCGCGACGGCCCGTACGGCCCGGGCATGTGCCAGCAGTGGGTCGACGTCGACGAGGCGGCCGAGCAGTTCCTGGCCGTGCTGCCGAACCGGGACGCGGACCGGTCCGGCTGGTGCGGGATCATCGAGGTCGGCCTGGCCGGCGGCGGCAGCGGCGTCCTGGCCCACCGCGACAGCCCGGCGCTGCGCCGGATCGCCCTGTTCGACCTGGTCATCAACAACGCCGACCGCAAGGGCGGGCACGTGCTGCCCGGCCCGGGCGGAGCGCTCTACGCGATCGACCACGGGGTCTCGTTCCACGTCGAGGACAAGGTCCGCACGCTGCTGTGGGGCTTCGCCGGCCGGGAGTTCACCGCGGCCGAGTCCGAGAGCCTGCGCCGGCTGCGCGCCGACCCGGCCCTGGCCGGGCGGCTCGGCGAGCTGCTGGCCGAGGAGGAACTCGCCGCGTTCCACGCCCGGCTGGACGACCTGCTGGCCCAGGCCCGCTTCCCCGGCCCGGACGGCCGTGCCCGCCCGATCCCCTGGCCGCCGGTCTAGAGCCGCCCGACCGCCGCTTTCGGCCCCGTAGTACGCGCCACCAGCGGTTCCCCGGGGCCTCCCGCTCCGGCTCATCGAAAGGTCTCGCCCATGGCGACCATCAGAATCGAACCGGCCCTGGCCAGTGCGCTGCGGATGGCCGGCCAGGGCTTCGGCGCGGCGGCGAAGCCGGACGTGGCCGCGGTCGCCCGGGAGACCGGCGGCCTGCAGGCGCAGAACCCCGGCGCCGCGCGGCTCGGCATCCGGGCCCGGGCCCGCGGTCTGCGGATCGAGCAGGTCACCCAGGCCTACGACCTGGACCGGCAGGTCGTCACCAGCTGGCTGATGCGCGGCACGCTGCACATGGTGCCCGCCGAGGACCTGCGCTGGCTGGTCGCCTTCTACGGCCCGGTGATCGCGGCCAAGTACCGCACCCGGCGCCAGGAGCTCGGGCTGACCGAGGAGGTCTGCGCCGAGGCCCTGCCCCTGATCGAGGAGGTGTTGCTCGACTCCGGCCAGTTGACCAAGAACGAACTGGTCGCCCGGCTGGTCCGGAACGGCCTGCCGATCGAGCAGTCCGGCCAGGCCCCGGTGCACCTGCTCGTGTACGCCGCCTCGCACGCCCTGATCTGCCGCGGCCCGGAAGCCGGCCCCGGCGACCCGACCTACGTGCTGCTGGACCAGTGGATCCCGGCCGCCCGCGAGCTGCACTCGGCCGAGGAGGTGGTGCTCGAACAGGCCCGGCGGTATTTCGGCGGCTTCGGCCCGGCCAGTGTGGCCGACTTCGCCACCTGGGCCGGGATCGGCCTGGGCCCGGCCCGGCAGGCGGTCGGCCGGCTGGCCCCGGAACTGCTCCCGGTCGAGGTCGGCGGCGCGCCGATGTTCCTGCGGGCCGACCCGGCCGACCCCGGCGCGGTCGCCGCGGCCCTGCGGCGTCCGGCCCCGGCCGTGCGCCTGATCCCGGTCTTCGACAACTACCTGTTCGGCTACCGGGACCGCGCGCTGCTGCTGGAGCCGGCCCACCTCGGCGAGATCTACCTCGGCGGGGTCGCCCGCGCGGCGGTCGTGGTCGACGGCCGGCTCGTCGGCACCTGGACCCAGAAGCGCACGGCGAAGGTCGGCACGGTGAGCGTGCAGCTGTTCGAGCGCCCGGTCCGGGACATCGCCGCCGACCTGGCCGCCGAGGCCGCCGACCTGGCCGGATTCTTCGGCCTGGACAGCGCGCTCACCGTCGCGGGACCCTGACACGGCGGCTGGGAGATGTCCCCGGCTCGATTGTTTCCGCCACCTACCGCCGCCAGCCCCCGCGCCGCCCTCCCGCCGCATTCCGCAGGCCTGGATCCGGTCTGGGCTCCCGGCCGGCCGCGCGGATCGAAACCCGTTTGAAACCGCCGCGTCGCCCGCAGCCGGGTTGATCAGGCGTGTGACCGGAGCGAAAGGCGCATAGCCGGACGTCCGGGCTCGGCGCGGGCATACGCGAGCGCATAGAGTGTGACCATGGATGCCTGGCCTACCACCGACCTGCCGCTGCTCCCGGGCCGCGGCGAGCCCCTGCGGCTGCACGACACCTCCACCGGTACTCAGATCTCGACCCCGCAGCGCCCAGCGCAGGACGGCCCGGCCCGGATCTACGTCTGCGGGATCACCCCCTACGACGCGACCCACATCGGCCACGCAGCCACCTACATCGCGTTCGACCTGGTCCAGCGGGTCTGGCACGACGCGGGGTACGAGGTGAGGTACGTCCAGAACGTCACCGACGTGGACGACCCGCTGCTCGAACGGGCGGCCAAGAACGGCACCGACTGGCAGGTGCTCGCGCTGAGCGAGACCGCGCTGTTCCGCGAGGACATGACTGCGCTGCGCGTGCTGCCGCCGTACCGGTACATCGGCGCCGTCGAGTCGATCCCGCTGGTCGTCGGCCTGGTCGAGAAGCTGCTGGAGAGCGGCGCGGCCTACCGGGTGGACGAGGACGTGTACTTCGACGTGCACCGCGACGCCGACTTCGGCAGGGTCTCCGGCCTGGACCCGGCCCTGCGGGCCAAGATATTCGGCGAGCGCGGCGGCGACCCCGAGCGCCCCGGCAAGCGCGACCCGCTGGACTGCCTGCTCTGGCTGGCCGCCCGCCCCGGCGACCCGTCCTGGCAGACCCCGCTCGGCCCCGGCCGCCCCGGCTGGCACATCGAGTGCGCCGCGATCGCGCTGGAGTACCTGGGCATGGGCATCGACGTGCAGGGCGGCGGCAGCGACCTGGCCTTCCCACACCACGAGATGGGCGCCGCCGAGGCCCAGACGGTCACCGGCGAACGGCCCTTCGCCCGGGTCTACGCACACGCCGGCATGGTCGGCCTGGACGGCGAGAAGATGTCCAAGTCCCGCGGCAACCTGGTCTTCGTCTCCAAGCTGCGCGCCGCGGGCCACGACCCGATGGCCGTGCGCCTGGCGATCGTCTCGCACCACTACCGGTCCGACTGGGAGTGGTTCCCCGAGGTCCTCGAAGCCGCCGAACAACGCCTGGCCCACTGGCGCGCCGCGGTCTCCCGCCCCGACGCCCCACCCGCCGACGCCCTGCTCGCCCAACTGCGCGCCGCCCTGGCAGACGACCTGGACACCCCCTCCGCCGTCGCCGCCGTCGACGCCTGGGCCACCTGGGCCACCGACCCCGCCCCCGACGACGACACCCGACTCGACCCGGCGGCGCCCGGACTCGTCTCCCGTGCGCTGGATGCGTTGCTGGGTATCGCGCTGTAATGGCTGTTCTGGGCGATACGGCGGCGAACGAGGAAGACGCGTCCGATGAGCCACGGCTCAAGCGGCCGTTTTCCTGGACGCAGCTCAAAGTCAGTGCGGATGCGCTGCCGTCTGTCTATTACGCACGCTTCCGGGCTGACCGTGAGGCGTTCATCGATGACGATCACACTTGCCGAGTTGGCGTCCGGCCCGAACACGGGCACGGATCCCGCTGAACGTGCGGTGAGGCAGTCGCAATGCCGCTTGGCATGATCCCGCCCGACCTCAGGCCGTGACGCTCCGGGCGGCGATCCTGGCGCTCACCTGGCCGGGTACGTGCGCGAGGACGAAGCACAATCCGGCCACGCCCAGAATCGCCGTGGCCGGGGTGAAATGCGGAATCAGCGCGGACAACAGCAACCCGGCCCACACCGACACCACCGCGATCGCAGCGGACAGGACCAGGCCGCGGTACGGGTTCGCCGTCAGCACTCGCGCGGCGCCGCCGGGTGCGGCGATCAATCCGAGCAGCAGCAACGAGCCGACCGCCTGGGTGGCCTCCGCGGCGCACAAACCCATCAGCCCGGCGAAGGCGATGCCCAGCGTCCGCACCGGGATCCCGTGCGCGGCGGCCACGGCCGGGTCGACCGTGCTGAAGATCAGCGGGCGGGCGAGCAGGACGGACAGCACGCTCACCGCGATCCCGACCGCGAGGCCGGTCCAGGCCTGGGCCGAGGACAGGCCGAGGATCGATCCGAACAGCACGTTGACGCCGCCGGCCGCGTTCCCGGCCGACTTGCTGGTCGTGTAGACGGTCAGCAGCAGCGCGCCGAGGGCGAGGATCCAGGCGAACAGGGCGCCGATCGCGATGTCGTCGGCGATCTGGGCGCCGCCCGCGCCGCGGTTCCCGGCCCGGGCGCCGCGCCTGCCGCCGTCCGCCGCGCCGCGCCGTCCGCCGACCCGGCCGCCTCCGGACCCCTCCTGCCCGAGCAGGCCGAGTACGACGCCGGTGCCGACGGTGGCCGCGAACAGCCCGGCCATCGGCGCGAGCCCGGCGACCAGTGCGCCGAGCGAGCCGACGAACGCCACGTGGCTCAGCGCGTCGCCGAGGAAGACCTGGGCCCGCAGCACGGTCAGATAGCCGACCAGACCGCAGGCCAGGCCCACGCCGGTCCCGGCCAGCAGCGCGTGCTGCATGAAAACCGTGTCGAGATACAGCATCAGTGGTCCGCCGTTCCGCTCGTCGCGCCGGACGCCCGGCCCGAGAGCTCACCCGCCGGGAGGTCCGCGCCACTGCCGCCGGAGGCAACCGATCCTGAACCTGAGCCCGGGGCCGAACTCAAACCCGAACCCGAACCCGAGCCAGGGCCCGAGCCTGAGCCCGACCCAGGGCCACCACTGACAGCCAGCTGCCCGGAAGCACCGGAAGCACCGGTCCCGCCAAGCCCACCAGACCCGCCATCGGCCGCCGCAGCCACCACCAACCCCGCACCCCCCGACCTACGCCGGACCTGCTTCACCACCCGCACCACCACATACAACGCAAACGCCAGCGTCGTGATCGCCGGCCCGGGCGGATAAGGCGTGTAATACGAGAAAATCAACCCCACCCACGTCGCCACAAACCCGATCACCACGCTCACAGCCAACGCCCACCCCGGCCGCGTGGTCACCTGCTGCGCCGTCGCGGCCGGCAGCACCACCAGCGAGAACACCAACAACGCGCCGGTTATCTGCCCGGCCTGCGCCACGGCGACCCCGACCAACACCAGGAAGAGTGAATCCAGCCCCCGTACCGGCACGCCCGCGGCCCGGGCGGTCATCGGGTCCACCGAGGCGAGCAGCAGCGGACGGCCGATCACCGCCAGCGCCGCGGCCACCGCCACGGTCCCGGCCGCCAGCTCGGCGACCTGCGCGGAGGTGATCCCGGTGATCTGGCCGAACAACAGGTTCGTGATCCCGCCGCTGAACCCGTGGTACAGGTTCGCGAACAGGTAGCCGAGCGCCAGCGCGCACGCCTGGAGCGTCCCGGTCGCCGCGCTGTCCCCGGCCAGCCCGCTGCGCCCGCCGCGGTTGGCCGCGGCCAGCAGCAGCGCCCCGGCCATGCAGAAGCCCAGCGCGCCGAGCGTGGTCGAAACGCCCAGCAGCAGCGCGCCCGAGGCGCCCGGGAAGCTGATCATGGCCAGGCTGTGCGCGGCGAAGGTCTGCCGGCGCACCACCACGAAGTAGCCGACCAGGGCCCCGGCCACCGCGATCAGGGTGCCGGCCCGGAACGCGTTGACCATGAAGGGGTAGGACCACATGTACTGGAAGTCGGTGACCAGGTTCCACGAGAACGGGCTGCCGACCAGCGCGTCAGTCGCCATCGGCGGCGGTCTTCGGGTGTTCGTGGCGGCCCTCGGCCGGGGCGTCCGGCTGGCCGAGCACCAGCAGCCGGCCGTCCGAGGCGGTCAGCACCTCGACCCGGGTGCGGAACAGGGTGCTGAGCGACTCGGTCGTGATCACCTCGCGCGGCGGGCCGCCCAGGCTGCCGCCCGGGGCCAGGTACAGCGCGTAGTCCAGGTACGGCAGGATCGGGTTGATGTCGTGCGCGACCATCGCGATCGCCACCCCGCGTTCCCGGCGGACCCGGTCCAGCAGCGCCGCGATGCCGGCCTGGTGCGGCAGGTCCAGGCTGTCCAGCGGCTCGTCCAGCAGCAGCAGCTGCGGGTCGCGGACCAGGGCTTGGGCGATCAGCAGGCGCTGCTGCTCGCCGCCGGAGCACTCGCTCAGCGGCCGGTCGGCGTAGTGCCCGGCGCCGACCAGGTCCAGCATCTGGCCCACCCGGGCGTTGGCCGCGCGCGCCCCGGCGCCCCAGGGCAGCGGCATCCCCCAGCGGTGCCCGTCCAGGCCGAGCCGGACCAGGTCCACCCCACGGATCCGCAGGCTCGGGTCGAACCCGCGGCGCTGCGGCAGGTAGCCGATCCGCAGGTTGGCCGAGCCGGGCGCCTGCCCGAGCACCCGCACCACGCCGGCCGCCGGGGCCTGCTGGCCGAGCAGGATCCGGACCAGGGTGGACTTGCCCGCGCCGTTCGGGCCGAGGATCGCGGCGAACTGGCCGCGGCCGATCACGGCGTCCACGTCCCGGTACAGGGTGCGTCCGGCCACCGCGGCGCTCAGCCCGCGCAGGTCGATCGCGGGGCCGGGCGCCGGGGCGGGCGGGCCGGCCGGGGTGGCGGCCTGGCCGGCTGCCGTGGTGCTCGTCATCGTCTCGGCTCTCAGTGTCATCGCAGTCGTCCGCGGGTCTCAGTGCCCGGTCGCCTGGGCCAGGGCGTTCCTCAGCCCGGTCAGCTCGCCGGCCATCCAGGCCTGGAACGTGTCGCCGGCCGGGGCCAGGGTCTCGGTGACGGTGGCCACCGGGATGTGGTCCGCGGTGGCCTCGGCCAGCTGGGCCTGGACGTCGGGGGTGACGTTCTGGCTGTTGTACACGTACACCTTGATCGCGTGGGTCGAGATCTGCCGGTCGATCAGGGCCTTGTCGGCCGTGGTCGGGTCGTTGTTCTCGCTGATCGCGTCGAGGAAGGTCTGCGGGGTCAGCAGGTCCAGGCCCAGGGTCGCGGCCAGCGGGGCCACGATGGACTCGGAGGCGCCGATCGGGGTGCCCGCGTACGCGGCCCTGATCTCGCTGATCAGTGCATGGTACGGGGCCAGGGCCGAGTTCAGGAAGTCGGCCCTGCGCGCGGCGAAGTAGGCCGCGTCGGCCGGGTCGATCTTCTGGTAGTCGGCCGTGATCGCGTCGATCACGGTGTCCAGGCTCGCTTCGGAGTACCACTGGTGCGGGTTCTGGCCGGGGGCCAGGCCCAGCAGGGTGCCGACCTTCAGCTCGGTCCGGTCCTGGGCCGGGTCGGCCGCGATCAGGTTGTCGGCCCAGGTGTCGTAGCCGATCCCGTTGACCACGGCCAGCTGCGCCGCGGCCATGGTGCGCGCGTCGGCGGCGGTCGGCTCGTACTCGTGCGGGTCGGTGTCCGGGTTGGTGATGAGGCTGGTCACGGTGACCCGGTCGCCGCCGAGCTGGCCGGCCACCGAGCCCCAGAAGTTCTCCGCCGCGACCACCCGCACCGGTGCGCTGCCACCGGACCCGGCGACGGCCGCGGCCGCGCTGCCTGGCCGGGTGGTGGCGCAGGCCGCCAACGCCGCGGTCAGGGCCAGCGCGAGCACGGACGCGGCGGCGGCCCGGCGGACCGGGCGGTCGGCGCGGCCCGCGTGGGCGGGGGCGGGGGACGGGGCGGGACGGTTCATCGTGGGCACATGCCTTTTCAGCGCAGGGGAAGGCGGCTGCATTCCAGCTTAACTGAAAACGATTTTCAAAACCATCCCGTTCCCGGAACCCGGCCGGCATCGTTGCCGGTCCGTGATTCCGCCCCGCCCGCGATATCACCCTTATGAGCGACCGCGCGGCGCCTGCGCCGCCCTGCGTCCTCGCCCCCGAGCCGATCGCCGCCGCCCGCTGCGCCGCGCCGTCGGCAAGCCGTCCGCACGCCCGCACGCGCACGGCACCCGTCCGTCCTCAGGCCGCTGAGCCCTCAGACCCGCGGACCTCGGCTCTGCGGCCCTCAGGCCGGGCGTTCACCCGATCCGGCCACCGGACCACCGTCCTCCCCGCCGCGGCGCTCGTGCCGGCGCAGGTAGCGCTCGAATTCCAGCGCGATCGCCTCGCCGCTGGCCTCGGGCAGGTCCGCGGTGTCCTTGGCCTCCTCCAGGGTGCGCACGTACTCCGCCACCTCGGTGTCGTCCGCGGCCAGCTCGTCCACGCTGGTCTCCCAGGACAGTGCCTCCGTGGGCAGGTCGCCCAGCGGCACGCTCAGGTCGAGCACGTCCTCGATCCGGCGCAGCAGGGCCAAGGTGGCCTTCGGGCACGGGGCCTGGGCCACGTAGTGCGGCACCGCGGCCCAGAACGAGACGAGTTCGACCTCCTCGTGCCGGGCCATCTCCTGGAGCACCCCGTTGATCCCGGTCGGACCCTGGTAGGTCGGCTTGTCCAGGTTGTGCGCCGCCCGCAGCTGCGCGTCCGTGGACGAGCCGGAGACCGGCACCGGCCGGGTGTGCGGCACGTCCGCGAGCAGCGCGCCGAGGCAGACGATGGTGTCCACCCCGAGGTCCCGGGCCAGTTCGAAGATCTCCTCCCCGAAGGAGCGCCAGCGCATGTTCGGCTCGATCCCGTGCAGCAGGACCAGGTGCCGGAACCGCGGCTCGCCGGCCGGCGGGTCGTCCGGTTCCGGGCCGAGCAGGTCCCGGCCGGCCGCGGACAGCCCGGGCTTGCCCGCCCGCGGCTGGACCGGGACCCGCGCGACCGAGAAGCGGGTGGTGGGCCACAGGATCTCGCGTTCCCCCTCGTCGTCCACCACCAGGGTGGGCCGGTTGACCTGGAAGTCGTAGTAGTCCTCGGCGTCCATGGATCCGAATACCTCGGCGCCGAGTACTTCGGCGAGGTGATGCACCGCGTTGGACGCGGCGTCGGCCGCGTCGTTCCAGCCTTCGAAGGCCGCGATCATCACCGGGTCAACCAGCTCGGGCAGTTCCTCGAGCTCGATCACCCGTGCCTCCTTGTAGTGGTCGGGCCGGCCGCGTGCTGGGTCCGGCCGTGTTCGGTCCCCAGCCTACGCCTTTGAGACGGCCGCCCGCCGGGTTCGGCCGGGTCGGTACGCTGGGGGTGCTGCGTGACGTTGAGAACCGTGCCGTTGAGAAGCGAGGCCCGTCGATGAGCTCTTCCCCGAATCCGCTGCGTCAAGCGCTGGCCGAGCGGGTCGTGGTCGCGGACGGCGCGATGGGGACGATGCTCCAGGCCCAGGACCCGTCGTTGGACGACTTCCAGGGCCTGGAGGGCTGCAACGAGATCCTGAACGTCTCGCGCCCGGACATCGTCCGGGCCGTGCACGACGCGTACTTCGCGGTCGGCGTGGACTGCGTGGAGACCAACACCTTCGGCGCCAACCACGCCGCCCTGGCCGAGTACGACTGCGCCGAGCGCGTCTACGAGCTCTCCGAAGCCGGCGCCCGGCTGGCCCGCGAGGTGGCCGACGGCTACGCCACCGCGGACCGCCCGCGCTGGGTGCTCGGCTCGATCGGCCCGGGCACCAAGCTGCCCACCCTCGGCCACCTGCCCTACGCCCTGCTGCGCGACGCCTACCAGGCCCAGTGCGCCGGGCTGATCGACGGCGGCGCGGACGCGCTGCTGGTGGAGACCAGCCAGGACCTGCTGCAGACCAAGGCCTCGATCATCGGCGCCCGCCGGGCCCTGCGCGCGGCCGGCCGCGACCTGATGCTGATCGCCCAGGTCACCGTCGAGACCACCGGCACCATGCTGCTCGGCTCCGAGATCGGCGCGGCGCTGACCGCGCTCGAACCGCTGGGCATCGACATGATCGGCCTGAACTGCGCCACCGGCCCGGCCGAGATGAGCGAGCACCTGCGCTTCCTGGCCAAGCAGGCCCGGGTCGGCCTGTCCTGCATGCCCAACGCCGGCCTGCCGGTGCTGGGCAAGGACGGCGCGCTCTACCCGCTCAGCCCGCAGGAGCTGGCCGACGCGCACGACGGCTTCACCCGCGAGTACGGCCTCGGCCTGGTCGGCGGCTGCTGCGGTACTACGCCCGAGCACCTGCGGCTGGTGGTCGAGCGGGTCCGCGGCCGGGAGCTGGTGCGCCGGCGCCCGCAGCCCGAGCCGGCCGCCGCCTCGCTCTACCAGGCCGTGCCGTTCCGCCAGGACCTGAGCTTCCTGGCCATCGGCGAACGGACCAACGCCAACGGCTCCAAGGCCTTCCGCGAGGCGATGGTGGCCGAGGACTGGAACGGCTGCGTGGAGATCGCCCGGGCCCAGATCCGGGACGGTGCGCACCTGCTGGACCTGTGCGTGGACTACGTCGGGCGCGACGGCGTGGCCGACATGAAGCAGCTGGCCGGACGATTGTCCACGGCCTCCACCCTGCCGATCGTGCTGGACTCGACCGAGCCGCCGGTGCTGGAGGCCGGGCTGGAGCTGCTCGGCGGCCGCGCGGTGATCAACTCGGTCAACTACGAGGACGGCGACGGCCCGGAGTCCCGGTTCGCCCGGATCATGGCCCTGGCGGCCGAGCACGGCGCGGGCGTGATCGCGCTGACCATCGACGAGCAGGGCCAGGCCCGCACCGCGGACCACAAGGTCGCCATCGCCGAGCGGCTGATCGCCGACATCACCCGGCCGAGAGATCAGGCAGGGTGGGGCGTGGAGGAGTCCTCCATCCTGGTCGACTGCCTGACCTTCACCGTGGCCACCGGCCAGGAGGAGTCGCGCCGGGACGGCCTGGAGACGATCGGGGCGATCCGCGAGCTCAAGCGCCGGCACCCGGCCGTGCAGACCACCCTGGGCCTGTCCAACATCTCCTTCGGCCTGAACCCGGCCGCCCGCCAGGTGCTCAACTCGGTGTTCCTGAACGAGTGCGTCGAGGCCGGGCTGGACTCCGCGATCGTGCACGCCTCCAAGATCCTGCCGATGGCCCGGGTCGCCGAGGAGCAGCGCGAGGTCGCCCTGGATCTGATCTACGACCGCCGGGCCGAGGACTACGACCCGCTGACCCGCTTCCTGGAACTGTTCGAAGGCGTCTCGGCCGCCTCCTCCAAGGAGACCCGGGCCCAGGAGCTGGCCGCGCTGCCGCTGGAGGAGCGCCTGCAGCGGCGGATCGTGGACGGCGAGCGCAACGGCCTGGAAGCGGACCTGGACGAGGCCCTGGCCGACCGCCCGGCGCTGGTGATCGTCAACGAGATCCTGCTGGAGGGGATGAAGACGGTCGGCGAGCTGTTCGGCTCCGGCCAGATGCAGCTGCCCTTCGTGCTCCAGTCCGCCGAGGTGATGAAGAACGCGGTGGCCTACCTGGAGCCGCACATGGAGAAGGCCGACGCCTCCGGCAAGGCCACGATCGTGCTGGCCACGGTCAAGGGCGACGTGCACGACATCGGCAAGAACCTGGTCGACATCATCCTGACCAACAACGGCTACACCGTGGTCAACATCGGCATCAAGCAGCCGATCTCGGCCATCCTGGCCGCCGCCGAGGAGCACTCCGCGGACGCGATCGGGATGTCCGGGCTGCTGGTGAAGTCGACCGTGGTGATGAAGGAGAACCTCCAGGAGCTCAACACCCGGGGCCTGGCCGCCCGCTGGCCGGTGCTGCTCGGCGGGGCCGCGCTGACCCGCGCGTACGTCGAGCAGGACCTCGCCGAGATCTACCAGGGCGAGGTCCGCTACGCCCGGGACGCCTTCGAGGGCCTGCGATTGATGGACGCGATCGCCGGGATCAAGGCCGGCAAGCCCGGCGCCGCCCTGCCCGAGCTGCGCAAACGCCGGGTGATCAACCGGATCGCGGCCGCCGCGCAGGAACCGGAGCCGATGCCGGCCCGCTCGGACGTGGCGACGGACAACCCGATCCCGGCCCCGCCGTTCTGGGGCACCCGGGTGATCAAGGGGATCCAGCTGGCCGACTACTCCTCCTGGCTGGACGAGCGGGCCACCTTCCTCGGCCAGTAGGGCCTGCGGGCCGCCCGCGGCGGGGACGGGCCCTCGTACGAGGAGCTGGTCGAGACCGAGGGCCGGCCCCGGCTGCGGATGTGGCTCGACCGCCTGCTGACCGACAACCTGCTGGAGTCGGCGGTCGTCTACGGCTACTTCCCCTGCGTGTCCAAGGGCGACGACCTGATCCTGCTGGACGAGCACGGCGCCGAACGCACCCGGTTCACCTTCCCGCGCCAGCGCCGGGACCGGCACCTGTGCCTGGCCGACTACTTCCGCCCGGCCGACGGCGACGAGCTCGGCGCCGGGGAGACCGACGTGGTCGCGCTCCAGCTGGTCACCGTCGGCGGCCGGATCGCCGGGGAGACCGCCAAGCTGTTCGAGGCCAACGCGTACCGCGACTACCTGGAGCTGCACGGCCTGTCCGTCCAGCTGACCGAGGCGCTCGCCGAGTACTGGCACGCCCGGGTCCGGGCCGAGCTCGGCCTGGCCGGACAGGACCCGGCCACCATCGACGGGATGCTCAAGCTGGAGTACCGCGGCGCTCGCTTCTCGCTCGGCTACGGCGCCTGCCCGGACCTGGAGGACCGGGCGAAGATCACCGCCCTGCTGGAGCCGGAGCGGATCGGGGTGACCCTGTCCGAGGAGTTCCAGCTGCACCCGGAGCAGTCCACCGACGCGATCGTGCTGCACCATCCGGAAGCGACGTATTTCAACACCTGATCGGCCCTGCCCGGCGCGGCAAGCCGCGGGCGGCCGTCCGCGCCGACCTATACTGGCGGGCTCAGCCCGCAGCCGAACCGCGCCGTGCGCCGGGCCTGCGCCGCCCGGCCCCGACCCGGGCCGCGCGCCACCGCGCGGCCACGCCCACCCGAGCCCAGAAGGACGACCTTGAGCACGCCAGCAGCGATATTGTTCGACATGGACGGCACCCTGATCGACTCCGAGCCGGTCTGGTTCGCGACCGAGGTGGGCATCCTGGCCGAGTACGGCTTCGAGCTCGGCCCGGAGCACGCTCTCCAGGTGCTGGGCAAGCCCAACGAGGTCGTGGTCGACTACCTGCTCGCGGTCAGCGGCATTCCGCTGTCCCCGCAGCAGCTGAACCAGCGGATCGACCGGGCCATGGCCGCCCGCCTGGGCGCCGGGATCGAGCTGATCGCCGGGGCCAAGGAGCTGTTGACCGAGATCGCCGCGGCCGGCATCCCGGCCGCGCTGGTCTCCGCCTCCACCCGCCGGGTGGTCGACGCCTGCCTCGGCTCGATCGGCGCGCACCACTTCCGGCACACCGTCTCCGGCGACGACGTGGTCAACCCCAAGCCGCACCCGGAGCCGTACCTGACCGCGGCCCGGCTGCTCGGCGTGGACCCGGCCGACTGCGCGGTGATCGAGGACTCGCCCAGCGGCACCGCCGCCGCGGCCGCGGCCGGCTGCCGGGTGATGTCCGTCCCGCACGGCGTCCCGGTGGCCGAACACCGCCTGGTCACGATCGCCACCTCGCTGGACACGGTCACGCTCGACCGCCTGCGCGGGCTGTTCGACTGAGGCCGGGCCGGGAACGCGGCCGGCGAACGCTGTCTGCCGCCGCTCGCGCGCCCGGCCGTGCCCGAGCCGCTCCTACTGCCCGAGCACTATCTGCTCCGCGCTCCCGCCCTGCGCCGGGATCGAGGCCGCGGCCTTGTCCGCGGCCTCCTTCTCCGCGCTCCTGGCCGGGACCACGGTGACCTGCGGGGCGGGCGGGCAGGTGCCGCCGTGGGCCGGGCAGATCGGCTTGAAGCTGCACCAGCCGCACAGCTTCGTCGGGGTGGCCGGCCACCGGCCGTTCTCGGCCGCCGAGCTGATCGCCTGCCAGATCGCGGTGATCTTCTTCTCCGTGCCGAGCAGGTCCTTCTCGGTCGGGTCGTAGGTCAGCACGTCCCCGCTGCCCATGAAGATCAGCTGCAGCCGCTTGGGGATCGTGCCGCGCGAGCGCCACAGGATCAGGGCGTAGAACTTCATCTGGAACAGGGTCTTGGCCTCGTACCCGGGCGCCGGGGCCTTGCCGGTCTTGTAGTCCACCACCCGCAGCAGGTTGCCCGGGGCCACGTCCAGCCGGTCGACCACCCCGCGCAGCTCCAGCCGCGCGTCCGGCGCCCCGATCTCGGCCCGGACGAACAGCTCCCGCTCGGCCGGCTCCAGCCGGTTCGGGTCCTCCAGGGTGAAGTAGCGGCCCAGCAGGGTCCGGGCCGACTCCAGCCACTCGGCCAGTTCCTGCGGGGTGGCGAACATCTCCCGCTGCTCCGGGTGCTTGGCCACCAGCTTGTCCCACTGCGGGCCGATCAGCGCGGCCGCCTCGTCCGGGGTGCGCTGGCCGATCGGCAGGTCGAACAACCGCTCCAGCACCGCGTGCACCAGCGTGCCGCGGGTGGCGGCCAGGCTCGGCGGCTCCGGGATCTTGTCGATCACCCGGAACCGGAACATCAGCGGGCACTGGGTGAAGTCGGCCGCCCGGGACGGCGAGAGCCGTGCGGGCAGGTCCACCGGCAGCACCGGGCGTTCCACGTCGAAGAGCGAACCGTCGTCCGGAAAGGCGTCCATGGCCCCGATCCTAAGCCTCGCCGCCGACGCCGCAGTGCCGTTTCGGCCGGACCTGTGGACAACGTCCGCCCCGGTTTCCGGACCGGCCCCGCGGGTACCCCGGCCGGCCGGGCCGCGGGGTAAATTGCTGGGCCCGGCCGAGATACCTTGTTGTCCGACGAGTACATGATCCGATCTGATCGGGGACCCTATGCAGGACGCGACCGCGAAGACCATCGAGCTGCTGCCCCTGACCAGGAAGCACGCCGCCCGGGTGGCGGCCGGGGAGCCCGCCGAGCAGGACGACTGGGCCGAGGGCTTCCCGCGCGAGGACGACTCCGGCCCGGCCGCCGGGGTCGCCGCGGCCCCGGCCGAGCCCGCGCCGTTCGGCGTCTACCTGATCGTGCCGCTCAGCCACGGCCGGACCGTCGGCTCGGCCGGGTTCTACGGCCCGCCGGACCGGTTCGGCCAGGTCACCATCGGCTATGGCATGGTCGAGTCGGACTGGGGCCGGGGCTACGGCACCGCGGCGGTGGCCGGGCTGGTCCGGATCTGCCGCGCGCACGGCGGGGTCACCGCCGTCAACGCCGACACCGACCGGGGCAACCTCGCCTCCCAGCGGGTGCTGGAGAAGAACGGCTTCGTCCGGGTGCGCACGACCGACGACCACTGCTTCTACCGGCTCGCCCTGGACGCCTGACGCCGCCGCGGCCGGCGCGCACCGGCCGGACGCGCTGGACGAGCGCCGGCCCGGACGCCGCGCCGCCCGGGCCGCCCGGGCCGCCCGGCGCATTCTCCGCCGATTCCGCACCGCGCGGCGACCGCGGTGACCACTCCGAGCGGGCGATACCCGTAGCATCACCTCTGTGAGTGATGACAAGCCCAATCCTGAAGACGGCCGGACCCGCGACGACTCGGCCGTCACCCGCCGGGGCCGGGGCGGCCTGCCGATGGGGCAGCCGTTCGGGATCCCGATCGTGGTCTCGCCCACCTGGTTCGTGATCGCGGCGGTCATCACCCTGTACTTCGGCAACGAGCTGAACACCACGGCGGTCGACGAGCTCGGCCGCGGCCGGTACCTGATGTCCTTCCTGTTCGCGGTGCTGCTCTACGCCTCGGTGCTGCTGCACGAACTGGCCCACTCGGTCGTGGCCAAGCACTTCGGCCTGCCGGTGCGCCGGATCGTGATCTACTTCCTCGGCGGGGTCTCGGAGATCGAGAAGGAGGCCGAGACGCCCTGGCAGGAGTTCGCGGTGGCCGCCTCCGGCCCGGGTCTGTCGCTGGTGCTCGGGGCCGGCGGCTGGGCAGTCTGGGCGGCCATGCCCAAGCTGACCGACCAGTCCACCCACCTCTACATCGCCGTGTTCTACCTGGTCTTCTCGCTCTGGGCGTCCAACCTGGTGGTCGGGGTGTTCAACCTGCTGCCCGGGCTGCCGCTGGACGGCGGCCGGGTGCTGCGGGCCGCGGTCTGGGCCGCGACCAAGAAGCCGATGGCCGGCACGGTCGCCGCCGCCTACGTCGGCCGGGTGATGGCCGTGGCCATGTTCTTCCTGGTGTTCGGGCTGCAGGTCGGCTACGGCGGCGGCGGGGGCCGGCACCCGTGGGCCGACGTCTACGCCTTCGCGGTGGCCGGCTTCATCGGCTCGTTCATCTGGGTCGGCACCTCGCAGGCGCTGACCGTGGCCCGGCTGCGCGACCGGATCCCGCGGCTGCGGGTGCGCGAGCTGACCCGGCGCGCGGTCCCGGTCACCGCCGAGCTGCCCCTGGCCGAGGCGATGCGCCGGGCCGCGGCGGTCGGCGCCCGGGGGATAGTGATCGTGGACGGCCAGGGCCGGCCCACCGCCCTGGTGCACGAGGCCTCGGTGCTCACCGTCCCGCTGGCCCAGCACCCCTGGGTCCAGGTCGGCACGGTCTCCCGGGCCCTGCGCCCGGGCCTGACCCTGACCACCGACCTGGTCGGCGAGGAGTTCCTGACCGCCCTGCGCAGCGCCCCGGCGCCGGAGTATCTGGTCACCGAGCCGGACGGCGCGATCTACGGCGTGCTGGCCGCCACCGACGTCGAGCACGCGTTCCTGCGCGGGTGAAAACGGTGGTGCGAGCCACCGCTAGACGAGTGATTCCGAACTCTGGCGCCCAAGGCGAGCTGCTGGTTGGTGCGTTGACCTGGTGGGTGGGTGGGCACGGCGAAACGGTTCAGCGGTGGTGGCTGGGCGTGCCGTTTCGCCGCGCCAGAGTTCGGAATTACTCGTCTAGACTGGACCGTGTGAGTGAAACCGAACAGCGCCAGGGCCTCTTCCGGCCCGGAGACCTCGTCCAGCTGACCGACACCAAGGGGCGCCATCACACCTTCCCGCTGACCCCGGGCAAGCAGTTCCACACTCACAAGGGCTCGTTCGACCACGACCAGCTGATCGGGCAGCCCGAGGGCAGCCTGGTGCGCTCCACCGGCGGGATGGACTACCTCGCCCTGCGCCCGCTGCTGTCGGACTACGTGCTGTCCATGCCGCGCGGGGCCGCCGTGGTCTACCCGAAGGACGCCGCGCAGATCGTCGCGATGGCCGACCTGTACCCCGGCGCCCGGGTGCTGGAGGCCGGGGTCGGTTCCGGCGCGCTCACCTGCTCGCTGCTGCGCGCGGTCGGCGACACCGGACTGGTCCACTCTTACGAGCGACGGGCCGACTTCGCCGAGATCGCCGAGCGCAACGTGCGCAGCTTCTTCGGCACCAAGGGCCAGGACGAGGCCCACCCGGCCTGGCAGCTGACCGTCGGCGACCTGGTCGCCTCGATCGGCCCGGAAGAAGTCGACCGGGTCGTGCTGGACATGCTGGCGCCCTGGGACTGCGTCGACTCCATCTCCAAGGTGCTGGCCCCCGGCGGCGTGCTGATCTGCTACGTCGCCACCACCACGCAGCTGTCGCGCACGGTCGAGACCCTGCGCGAGCACGGCCGGTTCGCCGAGCCGACCTCGTGGGAGACGATGATCCGCACCTGGCACGTCGAGGGCCTCGCGGTGCGCCCGGACCACCGGATGATCGGCCACACCGGCTTCCTGGTCACCGCCCGCCGGATCGCCGACGGAGTGGACCTGCCGCCGCGCCGGCGCCGCCCGGCCAAGGGCGTGGACGCCGAGGACGCCTGGCAGACCCAGGCCATCGCCGACGACCGGGAAGCGCAGAACCTGGCCCGCGAGGCCCGGATGGCCCGCCGCGGCAACCTGCCGTAGACCGCCGCGAAGCCGGACGGCACGGCGTCAGGGATCGGACAGCAAGGGCGCCCCGGGTCACCGGGGCGCCCTGCTCGGTTCGGGGAGTCGGCCGTGCCCTGTCCGGGCGTCGGCCGTCACGGTGAAGAAGGTGGCGCGGAAACACGGCCCCCCCACGCCCGGATCCGGCCCGTCCGCAGCCTCCGGCGGCCGCTCGAACCCGTTCGCCCGGGCCCCGTCCGGCCCGACCGGGCAACCATCCGATCGCCCGACCGGGCGAACCGCCCCGATCCTGGCCGACCGCTACTCGGCCAGCGGCCCGGCCACCATCACGCCGTCCCCGGCCCGGCGCACGTGGATGCACTCCCCGGGGCACTCCTTGGCCGAGTCGATCACGTTCAGCACCAGGTCCGCCGGCACCGAGGCCCGCGCGCCCGGGGCGGGCAGCAGCTCGCCGGCCTCGTCCTTCACGTAGGCCAGGCCGTCGATGTCGAGTTCGAAGACGTCCGCGGCGTACTGCACGCACAATCCGTCCCCGGTGCACAGATCCTGGTCGATCCACACCTCAAGCTGCTCGCCGGGCCCGGCCATCCTGGTCTCCCCACTTCTCTCACACGGTCACTGCTTCCTTCCGACCATACGCCACCGCGCCCGGCCGCAGCGCACCCGCCCGCCGCCCGGATGCGGGCCCGGCCGGTCAACCCCTGCCGTGCCCTTGGTCACACTCGCAGCCTCTTCCGCCACCCCTCAGCCATCCCCGAAACACCCCTGAAACATCGGTGTGGGCGCCCCGGCCGGCCCGCCCGGACGGCCCCGGAAACCTTGGCCGCCCCCACCCCGGCCCGGGGCCACCCCTGCTCCGGCCTGCGCGACACGCCCGAACACGTGTCCCGCGGTCGCGGCCGGTCACGGCCCGGTGACCGGCCGTCCGCCGCCGCGCGGCGCGATCCGCTCTCGACAGATGGCCGCCGCACGCGGAATGATCGAGCCTGCCGGAACGGATCACGCTCCCCGAGCGTTACAAGATTGATCCGAACGGGTGCCCGCGACCCAACATGAATGAGCGGTGGAGGGGGAATCGTGTTCTTGGCAGTGCTGTCGACACAGTGGAGGTCGCCGGACTTCGGCGGGCTCCAGGACACCGGATCGTGCGGACTTTCCCCGAGTTTGGTTTGCCGGTCCCCGGTGCCAGGTAGGGTCGTATCGTCGCAGCACTCCGCGAGGAGGTGAGGACCGTGCCAACCTACGAAGACGACAAGCCCCAGCGAGCCACCGGTTCCCGGACCGGTCGGGCCAACCCGGTCGGTTCCGGACCCGGCGGGCCCGGGGCGGACCCGGCGGCCCAGGTCGCGTATCTCGAACAGGAGATCGCCGTCCTGCGGCGGCGCCTGGCCGAGAGCCCGCGCGGCACCCGGGACCGGGCGCTGGAGGACCGCGTCGGCGAGCTGCAGGCCACCGTGGCCGGCTTGACCGCGCAGAACGAGCGGCTGATCTCCACCCTGCGCGACGCCAGGGACCAGATCATCGCGCTGAAGGAGGAGGTCGACCGGCTGGCCCAGCCGCCGGCCGGCTTCGGCGTGTTCCTGGAGGCCAACGAGGACGGCACCGCCGACATCTTCACCGGCGGCCGCAAGCTGCGGGTGACGGTCAGCCCGAGCCTGGAGCTCGGCGACCTGCGCCCCGGCCAGGAGGTCATGCTCAACGAGGCGCTGAACGTGGTCGCCGCGATGGCCTTCGAGAAGGTCGGCGAGATCGTCACCCTCAAGGAGATCCTCGAGGACGGCGTGCGCGCCCTGGTCACCGGGCACACCGACGAGGAGCGGGTGGTCCGGCTGGCCGAGCCGCTGCTGGACACGGTGATCCGCACCGGCGACGCCCTGCTGCTGGAGCCGCGGTCCGGCTACGTCTACGAGCGGGTGCCCAAGTCCGAGGTCGAGGAACTCGTCCTGGAGGAGGTCCCCGACATCGACTACGCCGACATCGGCGGCCTCGGCGGCCAGATCGAGCTGATCCGGGACGCGGTCGAGCTGCCCTACCTGCACCCGGAGCTGTTCAAGGAGCACAAGCTGCGCCCGCCCAAGGGCGTGCTGCTCTACGGCCCGCCCGGCTGCGGCAAGACCCTGATCGCCAAGGCGGTGGCCAACTCGCTGTCCAAGAAGGTGGCCGAGCTCTCCGGCAAGGAGCAGGGCAAGAGCTACTTCCTGAACATCAAGGGCCCGGAGCTGCTGAACAAGTACGTCGGGGAGACCGAGCGGCACATCCGCCTGGTCTTCCAGCGGGCCCGGGAGAAGGCCAGCGAGGGCACTCCGGTGATCGTCTTCTTCGACGAGATGGACTCGCTCTTCCGCACCCGCGGCTCCGGGGTGTCCTCCGACGTGGAGAACACCATCGTGCCCCAGCTGCTGTCGGAGATCGACGGCGTCGAGGGCTTGGAGAACGTGATCGTGATCGGCGCCTCCAACCGCGAGGACATGATCGACCCGGCGATCCTGCGGCCCGGCCGGCTGGACGTCAAGATCAAGATCGAGCGTCCGGACGCCGAGGCGGCCAAGGACATCTTCGCCAAGTACCTCACCGCGGAACTGCCGCTGCACAGCGACGACCTGGCCGAGCACTCGGGCGACCGGGGCGCGACCGTGTCGGCGATGGTGCAGAGCACGGTCGAGCGGATGTACTCGGAGACCGAGGAGAACCGCTTCCTCGAGGTCACCTACGCCAACGGCGACAAAGAAGTGCTCTACTTCAAGGACTTCAACTCCGGCGCGATGATCCAGAACATCGTGGACCGGGCCAAGAAGTCCGCGATCAAGGACTTCCTGGAGCTGCACCAGAAGGGGATCCGGATCGCGCACCTGCTCGGCGCGTGCGTGGACGAGTTCAAGGAGAACGAGGACCTGCCCAACACCACCAACCCGGACGACTGGGCCCGGATCTCCGGCAAGAAGGGCGAGCGGATCGTGTTCATCCGCACCCTGGTCACCGGGAAGAAGGGGTCGGAGTCCGGCCGCTCGATCGACACCGTCAGCAACACCGGGCAGTACCTGTAAGGGTGCGCCGACGACACGTGGGCGGCCGGTCGGCCGCCGCACGTCAGCCGGCGCGGGACGACGTGGTCCCGCGCCGGGACCGGGTGGTGAGAAATGGGGAGAGTTTCGTTGGTGGTCGACGGTCCCGAACCGCGTCCGGACGACATAGGCTGGTCACTATGAGCGTACGACGGGTAATGGGCAGTGAGACAGAGTACGGAATCTCCGTACCCGGGCATCCGAACGCGAACGCGATGTTGACCTCGTCGCAGATCGTCAACGCCTATGCCTCGGCGATGCACCGGGCCCGGCGGGCCCGGTGGGACTTCGAGGAGGAGAACCCGCTGCGCGACGCCCGCGGGTTCGACCTGGCCCGCGAGCTGGCCGACGCGAGCCAGCTGACCGACGAGGACTCCAGCCTGGCCAACGTGATCCTGACCAACGGCGCGCGGCTCTACGTGGACCACGCCCACCCGGAGTATTCCAGCCCTGAGGTGACCAACCCGAGGGACGCGGTGGTCTGGGACAAGGCCGGGGAGTGGATCATGGCCGAGGCCGCCCGGCACGCCGCCGTGGTGCCCGGCTCGCTGCCGATCAACCTCTACAAGAACAACACCGACAACAAGGGCGCCTCCTACGGCTCGCACGAGAACTACCTGGTCTCCCGGGCCACCGCCTTCGCCGAGATCATCCGGCACCTGACCCCGTTCTTCGTCACCCGCCAGGTGTTCACCGGGGCCGGCCGGGTCGGGATCGGCCAGGACGGGCGCACCCACGGCTTCCAGATCTCCCAGCGGGCGGACTTCTTCGAGGTCGAGGTCGGCCTGGAGACCACCCTCAAGCGCCCGATCATCAACACCCGGGACGAGCCGCACGCGGACCCGGAGCGCTACCGCCGGCTGCACGTGATCATCGGCGACGCCAATCTGGCCGAGATCCCGATGTACCTGAAGATGGGCACCACCTCCCTGGTCCTGGCCATGATCGAGGACCGGTTCATCTCCACCGACTTCACCATCGACCAGCCGGTGCGCACCCTGCACCAGATCAGCCACGACCCGAGCCTGAAACACCTGGTGATGCTGCGCTCCGGCCGCAAGCTGACCGCGGTGCAGCTGCAGATGGAGTACTTCGAGCAGGCTCGCAAGTACACCGAGGACAAGTACGGCACGGACGTGGACGACGTCACCAAGGACGTCCTGGAGCGCTGGGAGTCCGTGCTCACCCGGCTGGAGTCGGACCCGATGACGCTCACCCGGGAGCTGGACTGGGTGGCCAAGCGCGAGATCCTCGAGGGCTACCGGATGCGCGACGCGGTGGACTGGGACAACGCCCGGCTGCACCTGGTCGACCTGCAGTACTCCGACGTGCGGCCGGAGAAGGGCCTGTACCAGCGGCTGGCCGCCCGCGGCCGGTTCGAGCGGATCACCACCGACGCGGAGATCCGGGCCGCGGTGGACAACCCGCCGCCGGACACCCGGGCCTACTTCCGCGGCCGCTGCCTGGACAAGTACGCCGACTCGGTCGCCGCCGCCTCCTGGGACTCGGTCATCTTCGACCTGCCGGACCGCGAGTCGCTCCAGCGGGTGCCCACGCTCGACCCGCTGCGCGGCACCAAGGCGCACGTCGAGGGCCTGATCGACCGCTGCCGCACGGCCGCCGAACTCGTGGCCGAGATCACCGGCACGAAGTGACCGCAGCCCTCGCGCGCCCGCGGGCCTCGCCCGCCGGTGAGCCGCGCCCGCCCGCCGGACCGGTGTCCGCCGGAGCGCGGTGCGCGGTGCGCCGAAATCTCCCCGGTGTGAACCGGGCGCTCGTTGGGCATCAGCCCGGCGAGCGACCCGGTGGCGGGGGAAATCCCTCCCTCCAGCCGGGGGCAGGGCGTAGGGTTTGATCACAGGTCTTCCGGGGCCGATTGGGAAGGGTGGAGATCTTACGATGGCGAACACCGAGGGCGGCGGCCAGGAGCGCGTCTCGCGCCAGGAGAGCCAGGACGAGCAGGAGTCGGTCGAGGAGTCCAGCGAGCTGCGCGAGCGCCAGGCCAAGCTCTCCGAGGACGTCGACGACATCCTGGACGAGATCGACGAGGTGCTGGAGACCGACGCCGAGGCGTTCGTCCGCGGCTTCGTCCAGAAGGGCGGGCAGTAGCCCCGCACGGGCCGGCTGGGCGTGCCAGCCGGCTTTCCGATCAGTCCGGCCGGCGGGCCCCGAGCGGGCGGCCGGACCGGCACGACCACCTTTGTGACCAGAGAGACGAGAGAGGGTACACGTGGCCTCGCAGCGCAATCATGGCGGTGGACCAGACCTGGGACCGCTGTCCGGACCGTTCTTCCATGCGGCGATGCCGTCGTTCACCGAGTTCCTCTCCGCGTACAAGCCGGAGTACCTGCCGGGCCGGCGGATGGCCGAGCTCGGGGTGCCGGGCGGCGGGCCGGTCCCGCTGGAGGCCCCGCACGGCACCACGATCGTGGCGCTGACCTTCCCCGGCGGCGTGGTGATGGCCGGGGACCGGCGGGCCACCGCCGGCAGCATGATCGCCCAGCGCGACATCCAGAAGGTCTTCCCGGCCGACGAGTACTCCTGCGTGGGCGTGGCCGGCACCGCGGGCCTGGCGATCGAGATGGTCAAGCTCTTCAAGGTCGAGCTGGAGCACTACGAGAAGATCGAAGGGGTCGAACTGTCCCTGGAGGGCAAGGCCAACCGGCTGGCCACCATGATCCGGGGCAACCTGTCCCTGGCGATGCAGGGCCTGGCGGTCGTGCCGCTGTTCGCCGGGTACGACGTGCAGTCCGGCGAGAGCCGGATCTTCAGTTACGACCCGGTCGGCGGCCAGTACGAGGAGTTCGGCTTCTACGCGGTCGGCTCCGGCTCGGTCTTCGCCCGCGGCTCGCTCAAGAAGCTCTACCGGGCCGACCTGGACGCCGAGGGCGCGGCCACCGTGGCCATCCAGGCGCTCTACGACGCGGCCGACGACGACTCGGCCACCGGCGGCCCGGACCTGACCCGCAAGATCTACCCGGTCGTCATGGTCGTCACCGAGGACGGCTACCGCCACCTGGCCGACGCCGAGGTCGGCGAGCTGGTCCAGACCGTGGTCACGGCCCGCTACGGGGCCCCCGACGGGCCGAACGCGCCGCTGAGCTGAGCTGAGCCGGCCGCGGCCCGGCCGGCCACCCTGCCCGATCCACTTCGACCACTGACGAGGAAGCAACGTGTCGACGCCGTTCTACGTCTCACCAGAGCAGTTGATGAAGGACCGCGCGGACTACGCCCGCAAGGGCATCGCCCGCGGCCGCTCCGTCGCGGTGCTCGCCTACGACGACGGCATCCTGCTCGTCGGCGAGAACCCCTCCCGCGCCCTGCACAAGATCAGCGAGGTCTACGACCGGATCGCGTTCGCCGCGGCCGGCAAGTACAACGAGTACGAGAACCTGCGCCAGGCCGGGGTCCGGGTGGCCGACACCCGCGGCTACCTCTACGACCGGCGCGATGTGAGCGGCCGGGGCCTGGCCAACGTCTACGCCCAGACCCTGGGCACCATCTTCTCCGAGGCCAGCAAGCCCTACGAGGTCGAACTGATCATCGCCGAGGTCGGCGACCGGCCGGAGGACGACCAGATCTACCGGCTCACCTACGACGGCTCGGTGGCCGACGCGCAGGACTTCGTGGTGATGGGCGGCCCGGCCGAGGCGGTCAGCACCGTGCTCAAGCGCACCTACGTGGCCGGGGCGACCCTGGGCGAGGTGCTGCGGGTCGCGGTGGACGCGCTGGGCCGGGACGGCACCGAGCCGCGCACCATCGCGCCCAACCAGCTCGAGGTCGCGGTGCTCGACCGCAACCGCAAGCAGGAGCGCAAGTTCCGCCGGGTGACCGGCGCCCAGCTGGCCCGGCTTCTGTCGGACGAGCCGGGCGCCGGGGACGAGCTCGGCGAGAACGGCAACGGCGAGGGCCCGGAGGCGTCGGCCGAGCCGGCCGGTTCCGCCGAGGCCCCTGATACCACCGCGGCGCCGACGGCCGCGGCCGACCCGGACACCGACGTGATCGACCTGATCGACGAGGTGCTCGACGAAGAGGGCGGGCAGGACGGCTCCACGGCACAAGAGTAAGGCCCCTTTATCAAGGCAGTACGCGAAGCGAGGCGGTGGAAGCCGATGGACCGTCGGATTTTCGGGCTCGAGAACGAATACGGCGTCACGTGTACGTTCCGAGGACAGCGCCGGCTGTCCCCGGACGAGGTCGCCCGCTACCTCTTCCGGCGGGTGGTCTCCTGGGGCCGCTCCTCCAACGTGTTCCTGCGCAACGGCGCCCGGCTCTACCTGGACGTCGGCTCGCACCCGGAGTACGCCACCCCGGAGTGCGACTCGATCGAGGAACTGGTCGTGCACGACAAGGCCGGCGAGCGGATCCTGGAGGGCCTGGTCGTGGACGCCGAGCGGCGGCTGCACGAGGAGGGCATCGCCGGGGACGTGTACCTGTTCAAGAACAACACCGACTCGGCCGGCAACTCCTACGGCTGCCACGAGAACTACCTGGTCACCCGGCACGGGGAGTTCTCCCGGCTGGCCGACGTGCTGATCCCGTTCCTGGTCACCCGGCAGCTGATCTGCGGCGCGGGCAAGGTGCTGCCGACCCCGCGCGGCGCGGTGTACTGCGTGAGCCAGCGGGCCGAGCACATCTGGGAGGGGGTCTCCTCGGCCACCACCCGGTCCCGGCCGATCATCAACACCCGGGACGAGCCGCACGCCGACGCCGAACGCTACCGCCGGCTGCACGTGATCGTCGGGGACTCGAACATGAGCGAGACCACGATGATGCTCAAGGTCGGTGCGACCGACCTGGTGCTGCGGATGATCGAGGCCGGGATCGCGATGCGCGACCTGTCCCTGGAGAACCCGATCCGGGCCATCCGCGAGGTCAGCCACGACCTGACCGGGCAGCGCAAGCTGCGCCTGGTCACCGGCCGGGAGGCCAGCGCGCTGGAGATCCAGCGGGACTACCTGGCCAAGGCGGCCGACTTCGCCGACCGCCGGGACCTGCGCACCGGCACCGTGGCCAAGGTGCTGGAGCTGTGGGAGCGGACCCTGGACGCGATCGAGGAGGCGGACCTGAGCAAGATCGAGCGGGAGATCGACTGGGTGATCAAGTACCGGCTGATCCAGCGCTACCAAGAGAAGCACGGCCTGACCATCGCCAACCCGCGGATCGCGCAGCTGGACCTGGCGTACCACGACATCAACCGCAGGCGCGGGCTGTACTACGTGATGGAGCGGCGCGGCCTGGTCGAGCGGATCACCCGCGACCTGGACATCTACACCGCCAAGTCGATCCCGCCGCAGAACACCCGGGCCAAGCTGCGCGGGGAGTTCATCAAGAAGGCGCAGGAGCAGCGGCGCGACTTCACGGTGGACTGGGTGCACCTGAAGCTCAACGACCAGGCGCAGCGCACCGTGCTGTGCAAAGACCCGTTCCGTTCGGTGGACGAGCGGGTGGAGAAGCTGATCGCCTCCATGTGAGGCACGGCGCCCGAGGGCGTGGCGGCGCGCGGCGGCCCGGCGCGGTCCGGCGGAACTCCGCCGGACTCCGCGGCCGCCGCGGGCCGGCCCCCGCGGGCCGCTCACCGGCGCGTTCCCCGGCTCCGGGACCGGTGGCCGGGTGAACCAGTGTGTCCCACGATGGAGTGTAAAGTCTTGGTATCGACGCGTCGGTACCGATACGACCCGCTAGTCTGAGCCAGTCCGCCCGGGACCCGGGACCGTTCTGGTCGCCCGGTACTCCCGGACCACTCAGACACGGGACGGTTCGCAGTGCGTACGGATTCACTGAACGGCGGCGCCCGCGGCCGTGCCCTGGCCGGCTGCCTGGCCGCGCTGCTGCTCGGCGCGGCGGCCTCGGCCTGCTCCTCCAGCGCGGCGGCGAGCCCGGGCGGCCCGGCCGCGGCCGGCGCCCTGCCGAAGGTGAGCGGCGCGGTCGGCCAGGAGGCCACCATCGTGCTGCCCGCGAACACCGCCGCGCCGGCCGAGCTGTCCACCCGGATCCTGGTCCAGGGCAGCGGCTCGGTCCTGGCCGCCGGGGAACTGGCCGCGGTCAACTACACCGCGATGGACTGGACCGGGGCCAAGATGCTCGGCACCACCTACTCCGAGGATGGCGGCAAGACCCCGAACCAGCCCCAGGTGGTCACTCTGGGCACCTCCGGCCTGCTCTCGGCCTGGAACACCGCGCTGGTCGGGGCCCGGGTGGGCAGCCGGATCGAGGTGGTCTCGCCGCCGGCCGACGCCTTCGGCTCCGCGGGCAACAGCAAGGCCGGGGTGGCCGGCTCCGACGACCTGGTGTTCGTCCTGGACGTGGTCGGCGGCTACCCGGCCAACGCCGACATCACCGGCGCCCAGGCCGCGCAGACCGACGCCGCGCTGCCGAAGATCACCGGGGAGCCCGGCACCGGGAACCCGGCCGTGGCCATCCCGGCCGGCGTCGCGCCGCCGACCACCCTGGTGTCCGACGTGCTGATCAAGGGCACCGGCGCGGCCGTGGCCAAGGGCCAGACCCTGGTGCTGCAGTACACCGGCGTGGACTGGAACACCGGCAAGAACTTCGACTCCTCGTTCACCCGCAAGCAGGCCTACGGCGTGGTGATCGGGGCCGGCCAGGTCATCCCGGGCTGGGATACCGGCCTGGTCGGCAAGCACGTCGGGGACCGGGTGCTGCTCGTCATCCCGCCGGCCGACGGCTACGGCCCGTCCGGCGGCCGGCCCACGGCCGGGATCGGCGCCAAGGACACGCTGGTGTTCGTCGTCGACATCGTCGACGCGTTGTAGGCGCCGCCGGAAATCGGATGCGCGGCCGGGAGTGCCGGAGTATGCTCGCGCCCGACAGCGCACGAACGGCGACCGTCCGGGACCCGACCGGACACCACAGGGAAGAGGGAGGTGGGCCAGATGCCTGACACGGTGATGACAGCTGCCCTGAGCAGCCCCGGCGCACATCGTCCCGCCCTCCCGGCAGCCGCCTGACGCCCGAGCGTCGACGTACTCTCCCGCGTTCAGCGCCGCGTTCCCCGGGACGGCCCAGCCTTTCCCGAAGGGTTCCACTGCGTTGTCCCACGCATCGTTCACCGGCGGTTCCCCGTCCGGTTCCGCCCCCGATTCCGTTCACTCCCTGCTCGCCGGCTGCGGCTGGACCGCCGACCTCGACGAGTCCTTCGCCCCGCTGGCCGCGGCCGGCCTGACCCCGGCCCGGATCGCCCGGGTCGACCGCGGCCGGTGCGACCTGCTGGTCGCCGACCCCGGGTCCGGCGGGCTGCGCACCGTCCGGGCCGACTCCCGGGCGGTCGGCGACCCGGATCCGCTCAACTGCCCCTGCACCGGCGACTGGTGCGCGGTCGACCTGGCCGCCGAGCCGCTGCCCGCGGTCGCCGCGCTGCTGCCGCGCAGCACGGCCGTCGTGCGCAAGGGCGCGGGGCGTTCCTCGGTCGGCCAGGTGCTGGCCGCGAACGTCGACACGGTTTTGATCGCGGTCTCGCTGGCCGCGGACCCGGACCTCGGCCGGATCGAGCGCTTCCTCGCCCTGGCCTGGGAGAGCGGCGCCCAACCGCTGGTCGTGCTGACCAAGGCCGACCTGGTCGAGGACGCGGGCTTCATCCTGGCCGACGTGCAGGAGATCGCCCCCGGCGCGACCGTGCTCGCGGTCAGCGCCGAGACCGGCGCGGGGATGGACGTCCTGCGGGCCTGCACCACCGGTTCCAGCGCCCTGATCGGCCAGTCCGGCGCGGGCAAGTCCACCCTGCTCAACGCGCTCGCCGGAGCCGCGGTGATGGCGGTCCAGCAGACCCGGTCGGCGGACGAGAAGGGCCGGCACACCACCACCACCCGGGAACTGACCCCGTTGCCCGGCGGGGGAGTGGTGATCGACACCCCGGGCCTGCGCGGCGTCGGCCTCTACGGCGGCGAGGGCCTGTCCCAGGCCTTCGCCGACATCGAGGACCTGGCCCAGGGCTGCCGCTTCGACGACTGCGCGCACGCGACCGAGCCCGCCTGCGCGGTCCAGGCCGCCCTCGCCGACGGCACGCTGTCGGAGCGGCGGATGGAGAGCTACCTGAAGTTGCAGCGCGAGAACGAGTGGATCGCCTCGCGCAGCGACGCCCGCCTGGCCGCCGAACGCCGCAAGAAGTGGATCGCCATGTCCAAGAGCGGTTCCAAGCCGCGGCCGTGACGCTCCACGCAGGGTGCTGACGATCTCCTGCGGCGTGGTCCGAAAGGCCGCGCCGCAGGAGATCATCACGACGTATCCTGAAGAGGACGTGAACTCGGCAGGGATCTGGCCGCGCGACCGGCAGCAGCCGGTGCCGGCGGTGGGGCCGGATCACCCGGTCCGGTGAATAATCGCTGGCTGCGCCAGCCGATCGGCCGTACGCTCAGCCCTCGTATCCGCAGTGGTGCCCTCGTCCGTCTTCGCATACGGACCCGGTGCACCCCGACGAAGGAGGCTGTCATGTACCGCGAAGAAGAGTTCGACTCGTCCTTTTGAGCCCGCGCTCGAACCGCTCAGCAAGCGCCGCCGGGGGTTCCCCCAGCGAGACCCGGGTCAAGCGCGGGCGCCGGGTGATCGGCGGGGACAAGGAACTGGTCGAGAAACTCGGCGGCCAGGATCCCTGCCCGTGCGGCTCCGGGCGCCGGTTTCCGCCGCTGCTGCCGTCCCGGGGGCGGCTACGACGGGGTCCTGGGCGACTACTACGTCCGGGACTGATTCCCGGTACGGGTGGTCCACCCATCGCTCGTTCGGATGAATCAGGGGACGCGCGACGTCCCCGGCCGAGCCGCGGTCGCGGCCCGGCCGGGGACGTGTACCGTGCGTCCCGGCTCAGCTGACGCCGAGCAGGTCCACCACGAAGATCAGGGTCTCGCCCGGCTTGATCGCCTTGGTCGGGCTCTGGTTGCCGTAGGCCAGGTGGGCCGGGATGGTCAGCCGGCGCCGGCCGCCGACCTTCATGCCGGCCACGCCCTGGTCCCAGCCCGCGATGACCCGGCCCTTGCCCAGCGGGAACTGGAACGGGGAGTTGCGGTTCCAGGAGGCGTCGAACTCCTCGCCGGTGGAGAACGCGACCCCGACGTAGTGCACGGAGACGTTGTGGCCGGCGCCGGCCTCCTCGCCGGTGCCCTCCCAGAGGTCGACGATCTCCAGGTCGGCCGGGGCCGAGCCCTCGGGGAAGTCGATCTCGGGCTTCTCAAGCGCCATCGTTGTGGTCCTTTCGCGATCCGTTGTCGCCGTCCACCTTCCCACACCCGGGCGCCGGGCCGGACAGCCCGGCCGCGGCGAGCCGGCCGGCGGCGGCCGCGGCCAGGAAGTTGGCCCGGTCGGCGGCCAGGCCGCGGCCCATCGTGGACAGCGGGGCCGGACTCGCGGCCAGCGCCTCGTCCAGCCCGGCGCAGTCGACCTCGCGCAGGTCGTGCCGGCCGGCCAGCTCCGCCGCCTGCTCGCGCACCTTGTCCCAGAACGGCCCCGGCTCGGCCGGCACGGCCAGTTCGGCCCGGGCCAGGGCGACCCGGCCGTAGGCGGTCACGCTGTGGTGGCTCAGGCCCAGGTGCCGTTCCCGGGCGTCGGCCTCGGAGACCCGCAGCACGCCCACCGGGCGCCCGCCGAGCACCGCGGCGGCGTTGACCGCCTCCCCGCAGCCGACCCCGGAGAAGCCCCAGCGGGTGCCGGTGCCCAGGTTGCCCGGGCCCTGGGTGAGCACGGCCACGTCGGCCTGCTGGATCAGCCGGGCGGTCAGCAGCCCGGTGTGCACGGTCACCGCCTCCAGGTCGCCGCCGAAGGCCTGGCCCACGGTGACCGTCCCGGCCAGCCAGCCGGCCTCACGCAACTGCGCCACGGTCCGGGAGAACCACAATGGCAGCGCGCCGCCGTCGCTCATCACGTAGACGATCCGGGTGCCCGGCCGGTCGGCCAGGATCGCCGCGCACACGGCCGGCAGGGCCGAGTGCAGGTCCGCGGTCACCACCGGCATCCCGTCGATCGAGTCCGCCTCGCGCAGCAGGTCGTGGTACGGCGAGTCCTGCTCGTCCGCGCCCAGCACGATCGTCTGCAGCGGGGTGTAGCGGGCCTTGACCAGGTGGCCCGGCCCGGGCGGCGGGTCCGGCGGGAGCCGGTCCGGCAGCGCGGTCACCATGGCGTAGCCGCCGGTGCCCAGGCCCAGGTTCTGCGCGGTGGTGTTGAGCAGCACCCGGTCGCCGACCGTGGGTTGTCCGACCAGAGCCGGAAACGCCAGCGCCTTAACAGACGCCTCGCCGACCTGTACGGTCAACTCCTGTGCTCCGGGCCAGGCGCGCCCGAGCGCGGTCACGAGTCCCTCTCGCCAGCTGATCACACCGACAGCATAGAGAGTCGGCGGCGCGGCCCGCGGCCGGACCGGCGGCCGGCCCGAGGCCGGGGCCCGGACGTCCGGCGGGAGGCGGACGGGAGTCTGACGGGGCGTCGGCAAAGGCGTCCCGCGGGCGTCCCGGGGGAATCCGGGTGATGGCTCCGGGGGACGCTCCGAGACGGCCGCAGGGGCGTCGGAAAGGCGTCTGCGGGGCGCCGTTCGCCGCCGTTCGCCGCACCGGGACGGGTGCGGGAGACGGCGGCGACCAGATAGCTTTGACGGACACATCACGGCCGTGCCGATCGAAGGGAACCGAGGATGCCGGCGACGAAGACCGAACGGCTGGTCAATCTGGTGATCTGCCTGCTCGCGACCCGGACCTTCGTGCCGAAGGAGCGGTTGCGGGCCACCCTGGAGCCCTACCGGGCCTGCTCCTCGGACGAGGCCTTCGAGCGGATGTTCGAACGGGACAAGGAGGAACTGCGCCAGCTCGGCATCCCGCTGGAGGTCGGCGCGGTCAACGCCTACTTCGAGGACGAGATCGGCTACCGGATCGCCCCGGGCGAGTACGCCCTGCCCGAGCTGGAGCTCGAACCGGACGAGGCCGCGGCGCTCGGCCTGGCCGCCCGGTTCTGGCAGCAGGCCACCCTGGCCCAGGCCGCCTCCTCGGCGTTGCTCAAGCTCAAGGCCGCGGGCGTGGAGATCGGGGACCCCTCGCCGGCCGGGATCGAGCCGCGGGTGCGGGCCGAGGCGCCCGCCTTCGAACCGCTGCTCGAGGCGGTCTACGAGCGGCAGATCGTGCGGTTCCCGTACCGCCGCGGGGACGGCCAGTCGGCGGTGCGCGAGGTCGAGCCGTGGACCATCGACTCCTGGCGCGGCCGCTGGTACCTGGCCGGATTCGACGTCGGCCGCGGCGACGCCCGGGTGTTCCGGCTGGACCGGATCACCGGTCCGGTGCTGCTCACCGGCCGGGCGCCGAGCCACAAGGCCCCGGCCCGATTGGATGTGCGAGCGCAGGTGGAGGCCTACGCGGCCGGTTCCAGCAGCGAGCCGAGCCAGGTCGCGACCCTGCTGGCCCGGCCCGGGACCTGCTTCCAGCTGCGCCGGATGGCCAGTGAGGTCACGGCCGGTCCGGAGGGCTGGGACACCCTGACCGTGGCCTTCGGCAACGAGGCCAGCGGCTGGCTGGCCGAGTTCGGCGCCGACCTGGTGGTCCTGGAGCCGCCCGGCCTGCGCCGGAACGTGATCGCCCGGCTCCGGGCGCAGGTACCGCAGGAGGCCGGGCCGAGCGCCGCGCCGGCCGCGCCGGGGCGGGCTCCGGAGGCCGGCCAAGGCAAAATTTCGGATAAATCTTCGAACGCATGTTCAGGCCCAGTGAATCAGGCTTCTGTATCCGTTCCGGCGGTCACGGTGCCCGGCCCGCGGACCGAGTCCGTCCCGGCCGGCTCCGCATCCCCGGAGGCGCCGCGGCGCGAACCGGTCGCCGCTGTGGCCGCGGCCGCCGCGGCGCCCGGACCGGAGACGGACCGGCCGTCCGCCGACGGCGCCGACGTCGTGGAGGTGGCCGCGTGACCAGTGCCGTGACCCAGGTCGAGCGTCTGCTCAACCTCGTGCCCTACCTGCGCAGCCACCCCGGCACCACGGTCGGCGAGGTGGCCGAGGAGTTCGGCGTCACCCAGAAGCAGGTGGCCAAGGACCTGAACCTGCTGTGGTTCTGCGGGCTGCCCGGCGGGTTCGCCGACGACCTGATGGAGGCGCACGTCGCCGAGGGCGGCGCGATCCACCTGGAGAACCCGGCCGAGCAGATCGTGCGCCCGCTGCGGCTGTCCACCCGGGAGGCGGTGGCCCTGCTGGTCGCCCTGCGCGCGCTCGCGCAGGTGCCCGGCCTGGCCGACCGGGACGCGCTGAGCCGGGCGATCGCCAAGCTGGAGGGGGTCACCGGCGAGGCCGCCGTGGTCGCCGAACGCCTCTCGGTCGCCTTCGAGGCCCGCGACGTGGTGATGGCCGCGGTGCAGGAGGCCCTGGTGAACAAGCGGCTGGTGCACCTGCGCTACTACGTGGCCTCGCGGGACGAGATCACCGAACGGGACGTGGACCCGGTCCAGGTGGCGCTGCTGTCCGGCCAGGCCTACCTGGAGGGCTGGTGCCGGTCCTCGGCCGCGATGCGGATGTTCCGGCTGGACCGGGTGATGGCGATCGAGGTGCTCGACCGGCCCAGCGCGCCGCCGGCCGACGCGGTCCGGCTGGACCTGACCGACTCGGCCGTCTCCGCCCTGCGCACCGACGCCGCCGACCCGCTGGCCGTGCTGGAACTGGCCGCCGACTCGCGCTGGGTGCCCGAGTACTACCCCTGCGAACTGGTCGAGGAGCTGCCGGACGGCGGCCTGCGGGTGGGCATGCGGGTGGCCGACCAGGACCGGATCCGCCGGCTGGTGCTGCGCCTGGGCGGCAGCGTGCGGGTGCTCGGACCGGCCGAGTTCGTCGACGAGGTCCGGCAGACCGCGCAGGCGGCGCTGGCCAACTACGCCTGATCGGCGCCGATACCCAAACCGGCGCCGGCCGGGCCCTCGTCACCCGGCGTCGACGCGGACCGGGAGCGCCTCCAGGCCGTGCATCAGGCTGGTCCGGCGCCACCGCAGCTCCTGCGCCGGCACGGCGAGCGACAGGTCCGGGAACCGGGCCGGCAGCGGGCCGAAGACGACCTCGGCCTCCATCCGGGCCAGCGCGGCGCCGAGGCAGTAGTGGATTCCGTGCCCGAACGCCAGGTGCCCGCCGGCCTCCCGGTCGAGGTCGAGCCGGTCCGGCTCGGGGTACTGCTCCGGATCCCGGTTGGCCGCCGCGGTCGCGAGCACGACCCACTCGGCCGGCGGGATGGTCACGCCCCCGATCGCCACCTCCTCGGTGGTGAACCGGTCGGTCGCGTGCTTGAATCGCCCGCACAGCCGGCTGCGACCGCCGAGGCCGTTCCAAGATCTTCAGCGGACTGCTAGACCGCGGGTTCCGCCGCCCGCCAGGGGATTTTCCGCAGCCGCCCGGGCCGTCCGCTCAGAGCCCTGATCGATGTGTCTGCGTGGCCTGACCGGCCTTCGCGGCGCGGCTTGTGGCCGCGCCGCTCGATGCTCGTCGGCTCAGACAGTGCGCGGCGGGCCGGTCGGGCACCGCCTGGAGAAGGTCGACTGCTGCCATGGTCCCGGAAGATCCACGAGTCGGCTCGGGGTATGAGTGGCCAACATTCCAGGATTTCATACCGACCCCAGAATAGCGAGTCTGGTACCCGATTATTCTCCGGTTCTTAGCGAGCCCGTAACGTGGCACCGGTTCACTGAGTGCTGACCGGAGAGCAGCGGGACAGGATGTCGGCTCCCGGTCGCATGACGTATTCCGGCCGGACGGGAAGACCACAAGGTGACCGAGCAGCACGTTCGTCGACAGGGCGGGACGCGGTGAGCGCCCTGGCCACCACCGCGCCCGAGCCGGCCGTCCGGTCCGGCCGGACCCGGCGCCCGGTGCGCGACTTCCGCCGCTCCCCGTGGGGGCTGGCCTACTCGGCCCCGGCGGTGCTGATCTTCGCCCTGTTCATCATCATCCCGACCGGGTACACCTTCTACGTCTCGCTCTGGCACTGGCAGTCGGCCGACCCGGCCTACTCCAAGTTCCTCGGCGTCAAGAACTACACCCGGCTGTTCGAGCAGGGATCGCCGTCCTTCCTCGGCAGCTTCGCCCACTCGCTCTACTTCGCCTCGGCCATGGTGGTCGGCGGCACCGCGATCTCGCTCGGCTGCGCCCTGCTGCTCCAGCGCGGCGGGCGGCTGCTGAACACCAGCCGGCTGGCCGTCTACATGCCGCACGCCACCCCGGTCATCGCCACCTCGATGGCCTGGGTGTGGATCTTCGACCCGCAGTTCGGCCTGGCCAACTGGGCGCTGCGCTCGGCCGGCCTGCCGACCTCGGCCTGGCTCAGCTCCTCCGGGGCGGCCATGCCGGCCGTGATCGTGTACTCGCTCTGGCACGAGGTCGGCTTCACCACGGTGATCTTCCTCGGCGGCCTGGCCGTCATCTCGGACGAGCTCGGCGAGGCGGCCCAGGTGGACGGCTGCACGCCCTGGCAGGAGTTCTGGCACATCACCTGGGCCCAGCTGCGGCCGGTGGTCACCTTCGTGGTGCTGCTGACCACGATCACCTCGCTGCAGGCGTTCACCCAGTTCTACGAGATGGCCCAGGGCGGTCCGGACAACGCGACCACGACCCTGAGCTACCTGATCTTCTACGAGGCCATCTCCCTGGCCGACGACGGCTACGGAGCCGCGATCGCCGTGGTGCTGTTCTTCATCACGGTCTTCTTCACCCTCGTCCGGCGGCGCACCACCTCCTCCGAATCGGCCGGCCTGTACTGACGCCCACCCGGCATCCACAGGCACCCCCGGCCGACGGCGGAACCCGCCGGCAGCACGAAGTCCCGTCCGGTACGACAACCTCCCCGAAGAGAAAAGGTGGGTTCGCACACCATGCGACCTCAGTCATCGAAGATCGACGCGATCCGGCGCGCCGCGGCCACCCGCCGCGCCGCCGCGGCATCCGTCGCCACCCTCCTGGCGTTCGGCGCGACGGCCTGTGCGGGCGGCGCGTCCACGCCGGCCGCGGGCTCCGGCACCTCGGCCGCCGCCGCGACCCCGCTGCCGACCGTCACCGGCCCGGTGACCATCACCTACGACGAGGTCGACTCGTCCGGCACGCTCAAGAGCACCCTGGCCACGGTGGTGGCGAACTTCCAGAAGGCCAACCCGGACATCACGGTCAAGCTCGACGTCTACTCCAACTACACCGCCCTGCAGACCGCGGACACGGCCAAGCTGGCCGCCCACAACGCCCCGACCATGGCCCAGGCCTACGAGAGCTGGGCCGCGACCTACGCCGCGACCAACTCGATCGTGCCGATCAGCACACTGGCCGGAACCTCGGACCCGGCCGAACTGGACACCTTCTACGCCGGGGTCAAGAAAGACCTCTACCTGCCGGACGGCAAGCTATCCATGTGGCCGGTGGGCAAGAGCGTCCAGGTCTTCTTCTACAACAAGAATCTGTACTCCGCCGACGGGCTGACCGTCCCGTCCACCTGGTCCGACTTCGCCACCGACGCCAAGGCCGTGAGCAAGGGCGGGGTGACCGCGATGACGGTGAACCCGAACTCCGACGCCGAGACCATGCTCGAGATCCTGGCCAACGCGAACGGCACCCCGATGTACGACGCCAAGGGCGCCCCGCAGTTCACCTCCCCGGCCGCGATCGCCGCCGCCCAGTACATCCTGAACCTCAAGTCCAGCGGCGCCCTCGCGGTCGGCTCCAACGCGCCCGGCAGCTACCCCGGCGAGGACGCGCTGCTCGGCCAGAAGGGCATGTTCGACCTGTCCTCGACCGCCGGCTACTACTACGAGCAGTCCAAGACCTTCACCACCGGCGCGATGCCGCTGCCGACCGGGTCGGCCGGCTCGGCCACCGAGATGGCCGGCGCCAACGATGTGGTCTTCAGCTCCGCCACCGAGCAGCAGCAGGCCGCGGCCTGGACCTTCCTGCAGTACTTCGCCTCGCCCGCGGTGCAGGCGCTGTGGTCCTCCGGCACCGGCTACCTGCCGGCCACCGCGCAGGCCCTGACCGACCCGGCGATGGCCGCGTTCGTGTCCCAGAACCCGTGGGTCACCGCCGCGGCCGGCTCCCTGGCCACCGCGTTCGTCGACCCGCCGTACCAGTGGGTGACCGCCTGCGGGACCGACCTGGAGAACGCGATGGGGGCCATGCTGAGCAACGGCACCGCGCCGTCCGCCGCACTGGGCACCGCGCAGAGCGCCTGCCAGGCCACCGAGACCGCCGACCAGTGACCGGGAACTGACGACACACATGGCATCGATACCACTGGTGAAAGCCGGTGCAGCAGCCGGCCGGCGCCCGGGCAGAACCGCCCGGCGCCGGTCCGGCGGCGAGGCCGTGGGCTCCTCCCGGGCCTGGCGGCTGGTCCGCCGGGCCCTGGCGGTGCTGCTCGCGCTGCTCTTCTTCGCCCCGCTCTACTGGGTCTTCGTGGTCTCGGTGGACCGGCCCGGGGACTTCTTCCAGGTGCCGCCGGTGCTGGTGCCGCACTGGGACTGGTCCAACTGGTCCCGGGCCTGGGGCGAGGCGCCCTGGCTGCGCCTGTTCGCCAACACGATCCTGATCGCCGGCTGCACCACCCTGCTGGCGATCGTCACCTCGGTGCTGGCCGGCTACGCCTTCGGCGTGCTGCGCTTCCCCGGCCGCAAGGTCCTGACCGTCATGGTCCTGGCCGTGCTGATGATGCCGACCACGGTCCTGATCATCCCGGACTACATCCTGGCCGGGGACCTGCACCTGATCAACACCTACTGGATCCAGATCATCCCGTTCGGCGCGAGCGTGTTCGGCATCTTCCTCGTCCGTCAGTTCTTTCTGGGGATGCCGCAGGAGCTGCTCGACGCCGCCGCCCTCGACGGCGCCGGGCGGCTCCGGGTCCTGTGGTACATCGGCGTGCCGATGGTCCGCCCGGCCCTGGTGATCATCGCGATCAACTCGTTCATGGGCTCCTGGAACTCCTTCCTGTGGCCGGAGGTGATGGCCGGGGACAACCCCTCGGTCCAGCCGGTCGAGGTGGGCCTGGCCAACTTCAAGGGCGCCTACGGGACGGACTACACCGGCCTGGCCGCCGCGGTCACCTTCACCACCCTCCCGGTGATGATCTTCTTCCTGCTGCTCCAGCGCCAGTTCATCCGCGGCGCGCTGTCCGCGGCCGGCTCGCTGAAGTAGCGTTGCCCCACCCCGGGCCCCCAACCGCGACCGAAGAATAGAAGAGCGTGCGCACGACCATGACAGAACTGATCCTCGTCTCCGACTTCGACGGCACGCTCTACCGGGGGGACGCACCGGTACGCCACTACGCCGGGCTGCTCGCCGCCCGCCTGGACCCCGGCCCGGCCGCCCGCTACCTGGCCGCACTGGACCGCTACCTGGCCCTGGGCCCGGCCGCCGCGGAGCAGAGCACTGACACGGTCGAGGCCGCCGCCCTGCGCGAGTCGATCGACGGCTGGGGCGCCGCGTTCCAGCTCGGCCGCCGGGTCTACGGCCTGGACTTCGACGCGATCGACCAGGCCTTCGCCGCCACCCGGGTGCACATGACCGAGACCGAGATGCAGCTGGAACCGGCCGGCGCCCTGATCGAGGCCCTGCGCGAGCTGCGCGGCACCGTCCGCCTGGTCCTGGCCACCAACAGCCCGCTGCCCGGCGTGGACGTGCTGCTGCGCCGGCTCGGCGCGCACGAGCTGTTCGACCACGTGGCCGGCTCGCTGGGCAAGCCGGACGGCCTGCGCCGGCTGCTCGCGGCCGAGCTCGGCGCCGAACCCGGCCGCTCCCGCGCGGTCGCCGACCCCTGGCGGCTGCTGTCGATCGGCGACCACTGGCGCAACGAGATCGAACCGGCGGTTGAAATCGGCGCGGTCACCGGTTACATTGACCGGTTCGGCAGAGCCGACGGGCCGGCCACCGCGACCGCGGTCGCCGCGGAGCAGCTGCTTCCCGTCCTGCGCGCCTGGGCCGGCGACCCCGGGCGGTTCTCCGGCCCGGCCCGGTCGGAATAGGCAGCGGGAGTACGAGGGAACGGCGGCAGACACATGGCGACGATGCAATTCTGGGGCGGCGTGGGCGTGATCGGATCGAGCAAGGTGGTGGTCCGGGACGGCGGCCACCGGGTCCTGCTCGACCTGGGCACGGACATCCCCCGGGACGGCGACCTGTTCCGCGCCCCGGCCGGCACCCGGCCCGGGCGCGGCCTGGCCGACCGGCTCCGGGTCGGCGCGGCCCCGGCCATCCCCGGCCTGTTCGACCCGGCCGCGCTGGACCCCGGCGACCGGTTGGCCGAGCCGGGCGAGCCGACCGCGGTGTTCGTCACCCACCCGCACATCGACCACGTCGGCCTGGCCGGGTTCATCCGCCCGGACGTGCCGGTGCACACCTCGCCCGACTCCGCCCGGCTGCTGCGCGCCCTGGCCGGGGCCGGGGAGGGCCTGGCCGGCGGGGACCCGGACTGGATCGAGGTCGGCGACGGCGAACCGGTCGCGGTCGGCCCGATGCGGGTCGAACGGATCCCGGTGGACCACGACGTGCCCGGGGCCAGCGGCTATCTCGTGCACACCGGCGACGGCATCCTCGCGTTCACCGGCGACTACCGCTTCCACGGCCACCACCCCGAGCTGTCCTGGGGTTTCGCCGAGCGGGTGGCCGGCTGCGACGTGCTGGTGACCGAGGGCACGACCCTCAGCTTCGAGGAGTACCACCCGCTGCGCACCGAGGCGGACACCGAGCGTTCCTTCGCCGAGGCCCTGGACGGCAACCCGGACCTGGTCCTGCTGACCGTGTACCCGCGCGACGTGGAACGGGTGGAACGGTTTGTCACGATCGCCGCCGCGGCCGGGCGCACGATCGTCTGGCCGGACCGGGTCGCGGCCTTCCTGGCCGCGCTCGGCGTGCCCGACCCGCTCTCCCACTCGGCGCTCGGCCTGGACGGGCTGCGGGCCGCGCCGGGCGAGTACGTCTTCCAGATCGACGCGGACCGCCTGACCGACCTGCTGGACCTGCCGGCCGGCCCGGCCACGGTGTTCCTGCACGCCAACGGCGAGCCGCTCGGCCCGTTCGAGCCGCGCTGGCAGCTGTTCACCGAGTGGCTGGCCCGGCTCGGGATCGAGCGGCGGCAGATCGGGAACGTCGGCCACGCCTACCAGGACGACACCCACCGGTTCCTGCACCGGATCGCGCCGAAGGTGGTCGTGCCGATCCACACCCTCAGCCCGTACCGGCTGCACCCGGTCGGGGCGACCACCCGGCTGGTCGTCGACTACGCCCGGTCGTACGATTTCGCCGGCCGCCCGGCGGCCGACTGAGCCTCCGGCCGCGCGGCCCTGACAAGGCTCTGACCAGTGCCGCAAGCTCGGTGTGACGCAGTGCGCCCGGTCGGCCACGCCCCGAAATGTCTGACGACTGGGCGCGCGCGGGCCGGGCGGTCTCCGTTCCCGGCCCGCCTCCGGGTAGGCTGTGCGGCGTGATGGTTTGGATCGTGACCGGTGTCGTGCTCGGCGTGCTCGCGCTCGCCGCGCTCAGCTACTTCGGCCTGCGGGTTTGGCAGAGCCTGCGGGTGCTGACCAAGGAGGTCAAGCGGGTGACGCCGATGCTGACCGAGGCGGCCGCCCCCGTGCAGGCGCAGCTGTCCCAGCTGCAGGCCGGGACGGGTGCGCCGGGGGAATCTTTATCCCCCGTCCGTTGACAAGCCGTCCGACCGCTTGACACCTTAAGGGCACAGGAGAAGGAGGCAGGATGTTCGGGCGCGCAGAGTCTTTCACGTTGATCATACTCATCGGTATGGTCGCTTTCGGCTACAAGCGGATTCCGGAGACGTTGCGCAACATTCGCAAGTCCCGCCAGATCCTGAAGTCCGAGACCCAGGCGCTGCGCGACGACGTGCCGCTGCCCAAGAACCGGGTCATCGTGGCCGAGCCCGGGGACGTGGTCCAGGACCCCGCACACAAGAGCAGCACCCCGCAGAAGTAGCAGCGAGAACTAGAGACGGGTACGAGACGTGGCAGCCAAAGCCGGACGTTCCGCGGACGACGCCGCGCGGATGCCGCTGATGGAGCATATCCGCGAGCTGCGCTCGCGGCTGATCAAGGCCGCGCTGGCCATCCTGCTCGGCGGCATCATCGGCTTCATCTTCTGGGAGCGGCTGGTCCGCGTACTGATCAGGCCGATCTGTAACATCCAGGGCGTGCAGGGGCTGGGCCACGACACCCCGCAGTGCCGCAACGGCCTGCTCACCCTGACCGGTCCGACCGCGGGCATCAGCCTCGCCTTCGACATCGCGATCTTCTGCGGCCTCGTACTCGCCTCGCCGGTGTGGCTCTACCAGCTGTGGGCGTTCCTGGCCCCCGGCCTGTACAAGAAGGAGAAGAAGTACAGCCTCGGCTTCATCGGCGCCGCCGTCCCGCTGTTCCTGGCCGGCGCGGGCCTGTGCTACTACTTCTTCCCGACCATCATCAAGGTCCTGGTCGGCAGCTTCACCCCGGCCGGGGTGAACCCGAACCTGCCGCTGGACCAGATCGTGGTGTTCTTCCTGCGGATGATGGGCGTGTTCGGCCTGTCCTTCGTGCTGCCGCTGATCCTGCTGCTGTTCAACTTCCTGGGCATCCTCAAGGGCCGGACCATGTTCCGCTGGTGGCGCGGGATCGTGATGGCGATCTTCGTGTTCTCCGCGATCGCGGTGCCCACCGGCGACCCGATCGGGATGAGCATCCTGGCGGTGCCGATCTGCATCCTGTACTTCAGCGCCTGCGGCATCTCCATGCTCAACGACCGCCGCCGGGCCCGGCGCAACCCGAACGCGGGCCTGTCCCCGGACGAGGCCAGCCAGCTGGACCTGGCCCCGCTGCCGGTCGAGCGCGCCCAGGACCTCGAAGACATCCTGTGAGCCGGGGCGCCAGAGCCAGGCCGGCCCCGCGGCCGGCGGCCCCGCCGGTGACCGGGGCCGGGCCCTGCCCGTGCGGACTGGGCGCCGCGTATGACGCGTGCTGCGGCCGCTTCCACCAGGGCACGGCGAACGCGCCGACCGCCGAGCTGCTGATGCGCTCGCGCTACGCGGCGTTCGCGGCCCGGGACCAGGCCTACCTGCTGCGCACCTGGCACGTCTCGACCCGCCCGGAGCAGCTCGGCTTCAACGCCGGGCAGCGCTGGACGCGGCTGGAGATCGTCTCGACCGCCGGCGGCAGCGCGTTCCACACCGAGGGCACGGTCCGCTTCCGCGCGCACTACACCGATTGCGGCCGGGCGGGCGTGCAGGAGGAGGAGAGCCGCTTCGAGCGGGACTCCGAGGGCCGCTGGGTGTACCTGGACGGCGAGCAGACCCCGCCGGGCTTGCCGGGGAACGCTTCCTGAGGCTACGGTCCGTCCAGCGATCAGCCGGTCGAATCGACGACGTGGAACAAAGGGGCGGGCCAGTGACGGCCACAGTGGTGACTGCCGACTGCGTACTCCTGGTGAACCCGACCTCCGGCAAGGGCCGGGGTCTGGCTTACGGCCGCCGGGCCGAGGCGGTGCTCACGGCCGGCGGGCGCACGGTCGAGACGGTGGTCGGCCGGTCGGCGGCCGAGGCCGTGGACCTGGCCGCCCGGGCGATCGGCCGCGGCGCCGGGATGCTGGTGGTGGTCGGCGGCGACGGGATGGTCAACGCCGCCCTGCCGCTGGTGGCCGGCACCGGCACCGCGCTCGGCCTGATCCCGGCCGGGACCGGCAACGACACCGCCCGTTTCCTCGGCCTGCCGCTGCAAGACCCCGAGGCCGCCGCCCGGGCCGTGCTCAGCGGCCGGACCAGGGCCTTCGACCTCGGCCAGGTCCAGGCCACGGCCGCGGCCGACGCCGGGTCCGCGATTGCGCCGCCGGCCGGGCCGCGCTGGTTCGCCACCGTGCTCGCCTGCGGCCTGGACTCCAAGGTGAACGAGCGGGCCAACCGGATGCGCCGCCCGCGCGGCTCCTCGCGCTACACCCTGGCCCTGCTCGCCGAACTGCTCCCGTTCCGCGCGCCGTGGTTCCGGATCCGGCTGGACGAGGCCGAGCCGATCGACCGGCGCTGCATGCTGATCGCGGTCGGCAACGGCCCCAGTTACGGCGGCGGCATGCGGATCTGCGCCGAGGCCGACCCGCACGACGGCCGGTTCCAGGTCACCGCGGTCAGCCGGGTCGGCAAGCTCACCCTGCTGCGCATCTTCCCGAGGGTGTTCGCCGGCACCCACCTGAAGCACCCGAAGGTCGACGCGTATCAGGCCGCGCAGGTCGTGCTGAGCGGCCCGGACGCCGCCGCCGACGGCTCCGGGCCGGGCGCCGCGCCGGTGTCGGTGTGGGCCGACGGGGAGTACATCGGCCTGCTCCCGGCCACGGTCACCGCGGTCCCCGGCGCCCTGACCGCGTTCGTACCGGAACCTGTCACCTCGTAAAAGATCGGGAGGCTGTCGCCACGGTCAACTAGACTGCGGACATGAGCAGCACTCCCGCCGAGCGGTACGCGGCCGCGCGCCGTCGGCACGCCGAGCAGCGCACCGCCTACTTCTCCTTCACCCAGCTCTACCCCTTCGACCTCGACGAGTTCCAGGCCGAGGGCTGCCGGGCGCTCGAGGCGGGACACGCGGTGCTGGTCGCGGCGCCGACCGGGGCGGGCAAGACCGTGGTGGGCGAGTTCGCCGTCTTCCTGGCCCTGGAGCAGGGCCGCAAGTGCTTCTACACCACGCCGATCAAGGCCCTGTCGAACCAGAAGTTCAGCGACCTGGTCAAGCGGCACGGCGCGGACAAGGTGGGCCTGCTCACCGGGGACAACTCGATCAACGGGGACGCGCCGATCGTGGTGATGACCACCGAGGTGCTGCGCAACATGCTCTATGCCGGCTCCCACGCGCTGGACGGCCTCGGCTACGTGGTGATGGACGAGGTGCACTACCTCGCCGACCGATTCCGCGGCGCGGTCTGGGAGGAGGTGATCATCCACCTGCCCGAGTCGGTGCAGCTGGTCTCGCTCTCGGCCACGGTCTCCAACGCCGAGGAGTTCGGCGAGTGGCTGGGCACCGTGCGCGGCGAGACGAAGATCATCGTGTCCGAGCACCGCCCGGTCCCGCTCTGGCAGCACGTGCTGGCCGGCGGGCGGCTCTACGACCTGTACGCGGGCGTGGAGACCGGCGGCACCGCGCCGCTGACCCCGGAGGCCGCCCGGGTCAACCCGGAGCTGGCCCGGTTCGCCCGGGAGGACGGGATGGACCGGTTCACCGGCCGCGGCGGCAACGGCAACGGCCGGGGCCACAACGGCCGCCCGCGCCGGCCCCCGGTGCCCAGCCGGGTGGACGTGGTCGAGCGGCTGGACCAGGCCGGGCTGCTGCCCGCGATCACCTTCATCTTCTCCCGGGCCGGCTGCGCGGCCGCGGTGGACCAGTTCCTGCACTCCGGGGTGCGGCTGCTGACCCACGAGGAGCGCCAGCTGGTCCGCGCGCACGTCTCGGCCCGCTGCGCCGACCTGCCGGCCGAGGACCTGAACGTGCTCGGCTACCACGACTTCCTGGACGCGCTCGAACGCGGCGTCGCGGCCCACCACGCCGGGATGATCCCGACGTTCAAGGAGATCGTCGAGGAGCTGTTCGTCCGCGGCCTGGTCAAGGCGGTCTTCGCCACCGAGACCCTGGCCCTGGGGATCAACATGCCGGCCCGCTCGGTGGTGCTCGAATCCCTGGTCAAGTGGAACGGCGAAACGCACGCCGACATCACCCCGGGCGAGTACACCCAGCTGACCGGCCGGGCCGGGCGCCGCGGGATCGACGTGGAGGGCCACGCCGTGGTCCTGTTCCGCCCGGGCCTGGACCCGCGCGGCCTGGCCGGCCTGGCCTCCACCCGGACCTATCCGCTGCGCTCGTCCTTCAAGCCCTCGTACAACATGGCGGTGAACCTGGTCGGCCAGGTCGGCAAGGCGCGGGCCCGCAACCTGCTGGAGAGCTCCTTCGCCCAGTTCCAGGCGGACAAGGCCGTGGTCGGCCTGACCCGCCAGCTGCGCAAGCACACCGAGGCGCTGGCCGGGTACCAGGAGTCGATGCAGTGCCACCTGGGCGACTTCGAGGAGTACGCCGCGCTGCGCCGCAGCCTGTCGGACCGGGAGACGATCCTGTCCCGGGAGGGCGTGGGCCAGCGCCGGGCCGCGGCGGCCGACTCCCTGGAGAAGCTGAAACCGGGCGACATCATCGTGATCCCGGCCGGGCGCCGGGCCGGGCCGGCCGTGGTGCTGGACCCGGGCCTGGGCGCCGGGCGGGAGGGCCCGCACCCGTTCGTGCTGACCGCCGAGCGGCAGACCGTGCGCCTGTCCCTGCTCGACTTCCCGGGCCCGGTCGAGGCGCTGGCCACGATGCGGATCCCGAAGACGTTCAACCCGCGTTCCCCGCAGTCCCGGCGCGACCTGGCCAACACCCTGCGGATAAAGGCCGGCGAGGTCGGCGTGGACGGCCGTCCGGCGAACGGGCGCCCCGGCCGCCAGCGGGCCGCCGCGGCCGACGACCCGGAGATCTCCCGGCTGCGCCGGGCCCTGCGCGCGCACCCGTGCCACGGCTGCACCGACCGGGAGAGCCACGCCCGCTGGGCCGAGCGCTACTACCGGCTGCAGCGGGAGACCGACGGCCTGGACAAGCGGGTCAAGGGCCGGACCCACTCGATCGCCCGCACCTTCGACCAGGTCTGCGCGGTGCTGACCGTGCTCGGCTACCTCAACGGCGAGCAGGTGACCTCGGACGGGCGCCGGCTGGCCCGGATCTACTCGGAGCTGGACCTGGTCGCGGCCGAGTGCCTGCGCGAGGGCGTGTGGGCCGGGCTGACCCCGGTGGAACTGGCCAGCGCGGTCTCGCTGCTGGTCTACGAGTCCCGGGTCGGCGACGAGAGCGCCCAGCCGCGGCTGCCCCAGGGCGCCGCCCGCGAGGCGATCGAGCGCACGATGCAGCTGTGGACGTCGGTGCGCGAACTGGAGCGGGACCACGGCGTGGAGTTCCAGCGCGAACCAGACCTCGGCTTCGCCTGGGCGGCGTACCGGTGGGCCGACGGCCAGCGGCTGAGCGTGGTGCTCGACGAGGTGGGCCTGCCGGCGGGTGACTTCGTGCGCTGGTGCAAGCAGTTGATCGACATGCTCGGCCAGGTCGCCGACGCGGCCGGGACGTTGGCCAAGGCCCCGGACGTCAGCCAGGCCGCGGCGGAGCGGTCCGGGCAGATCCGCAGCACCGCCCGGTCCGCGATCGACCTGCTCAAGCGCGGGGTTGTCGCGTATTCGTCGGTCGGGTAGGGGCGGCGGGCTCGGCGGGTCGGGCCTGAGCGGGGGCCGGCCGGTCGTGTGCGCAGGAGAGGGAGTGAGCGAGGTTGCCCGACCGGGAGCCGGATCAGGAGTCGGCAGCGGCGTCTGAGCAGGAGGCTGCGCGTGAGTCCGTGCAGCTTGTCGGGCGGCCGCTGGCTGTCGATGCGAGGGGCGACGCTCTGCTGTCTTTCGTCCGCGCTGGTGAGGTTGAGGCGCCTCCTGGTGATGCGCCTCTGAACTTCGCCTCGATCGCACTCTGGCACGAAGACCGGGTCCTGATGGTCTTCGAGCGAAAGCGCCGGCAGTGGGAGTTGCCTGGCGGCGCGATCGAGCCCGGTGAGACCCTGCGTGAGGCCGCATCCCGTGAGCTGCTTGAAGAATCCGGCCAGCAGTCCGATCTGCCGCTGCGTTTTCTCGGCTATGCCCACTTCGCTCTGGCCGGGCTGGTGCGGATCGAATACGGGGCCTTGTTCACTGGGCGGGTTGCGGAGCCCGTCGCGTTCGAGCCGACTTCCGAGATCGAAGCGGTCCGCTGGTGGAACCCGTCCGAACCCTTCGTCGGCGACTCAACCTCGCTGGACGCTTACCTGGTCTGGCTCACGCAGTAGGCGCCTGGGGTCTACCTTTCGGCGCCGGTGCCCAGTCGTTGCCCGGCCTCCTCGGCCAACGCCGCCAGCAGGTCCGTTCCGGATGCGCCGCGCATCGCGTAGCGCGCTGCGAACGGAGTCGCCCGCGCGGCCAGGGCGTCGAGATCGACCATTCCGCGCCGGTCGGCCGGCACGAGGACCGCGCCGACCTGCCCGGCATCGACACCGGCGTGCAAGAGGTCGATGATGGTGCGCTCGGCCGTGGTGACCGGCAGGCCGTCCACGGTCACGACGTCGCCGCGGTCCAGGGCTGCGGTGCGGATGTGCAGGAGGACGGACGGTTCGCGTGTGCTGAGCCGTTGCCGGACGGTCAATTCCGTGCGCGGCGAAGGGAATTCGCCAAGGCCGTGGACCAGGCAGGCCGACCGGTGCGAGACGACCCCGTCCCGCGGGCCCGACCCGTCTCGCTCCCGAGCTGCTGTGGCCGGATCGAGCCGCAGCCACGCCACCCGGATGTCCAGAAAGGTGGGCGCGGGGGCTCCGGCCGCTAGATAGACCCCTCGGCCGACCATCGTGAGCAGGGCCGCCTTACGTAGCCCGCTGGCTGTCCGACATCCCCCGACCACAGAGCACGATCACGGTCCGCGACCTGGCCACGCACACCTCCGGGCTCCCGGCCGTGGCGCCGAACTTCCGAGCCCGGCAGGCCGCCCACCCGGACAATCCGTGGGCCGGATACACCTTCGAACTCGCCGAACAAGGGCTGCGCGAGGCCACGCCGACGCCCGGCAACCCGTGGCGGTACTCGAATCTCGGCTACCAGCTGCTCGGCCTCATCCTGGAACGGGCCGCCGGCCAGGAGTTCCCGGCCCTGCTGACCGAAAATCTGTTCGAACCCCTGTCGATGGCGCACTCGGGCGTCGGCCGCCGCGGCGCAGGCACCCTCCTGCCCGGGCACGCGGCCGGCCGGGAGGTCGCGCACTGGGATCATCCGCTCGGCGCCGGGGGAGTGGAGGCGACGATCGAGGACTTCGGCCGCTACGCCCGCGCCTGCCTGTTTCCGCCGGCCATGCCGCTCGGCGCGGCGATCGATCTCGCCGTGACGCCGGTCGCACGCGTGGCCGACGGTGTCGAGCAGGCCCTCGCCTGGGCCGTGAACGACGGCGACGTGGTGCAACACAGTGGCGGCACCGGCGGATTCAGTGCCTGCGTCACCATCGACCGGCGCCGCGGACGTGCCGTCGCGCTGCTGGTCAGCCAGGGAAGTAGTCCGGCCTTCGCCACGCACCTCAAGCAGGCGGCCCGAATGGCGGCGGCCGATCAGGACCCTCGTCAGGCCACTGCGCCGCAGCCGTGGCCGACCTGGCGCGAGGACGCCTGCGATGTTATCCGTGCCCTGATCAACGGTCAGGCGGCGCAGGTCCACGAACGGATGGCCCCTGCGATGCAGCGCAGACTCGACCCGCAACAGGTGGAGGACGCGTGGTCGAACAAGACCCGGGACTGCGGCGCGGCCGGACGGATTTCGTTGGCCAGGCACGAGATCGCGGCGTCCGGCGCGGTCGTCGCAGACGTCTCGATCGAGTTCGCCGCCGGAGTGCGAACCGTGCGCACGGTCATCCTGCCGACCGGCGAACTCGGCGGCTTGACCTTTCTGCCATCAGCATCCTGAACTGCCCGGACACCCATCGCCACGTTCCGCCCCCGACCGAGGACTTGTGCGCGTGACGGCTCCGGCGAGAGCATCGAAGACGGCCAGACAACACCTGCGCGCAGCCCGGCCGACCCAGCCGTCGCGCTCGCCGGCCCGGCTCGGAAACCACGGCAAAATTTCGAACAAAAGTTCGAAACTCGGCCCCGGAACCGCGTAGAGTACCGGCATGAGCAAAGACGCGATCGTTCGAGCCCGCTACGTCGAGGCGCCCGCCGAGTTCACCGGCACCGGCAAGAAGATCTTCCTGGCCGGCGGGATCTTCGGCACCGAGTCCTGGCAGCCGACGGCGGTCGAGCTGCTGGCCGGCGAGGATGTCACGATCCTCAATCCGCGGCGGGCGGTGATGGTCCTGGACGACGACGTCACGCACGCCCAGCAGGTCGCCTGGGAGCACCGGTACCTGCACGAGGAGCCGCACCGGGCCGACGCGGTGCTGGTCTGGTTCGCGGCCGGCCCGACCGCCGGCATCCTGCAGCCGATCGTCTGGTACGAACTGGGCCGGCTGGTCCAGCGCGGCGCCCGGCTCGCGGTCGGGGCCGACCGCGGGTACCTGCGCCGCCGGGACGTGCTGATCCAGATGCGGCTGGCCGCGCCGGGACTGACCGTGCACGACACCCTGCGCGCGACGTGCGAGGCGGCGCAGCAACTGCTGCGGTCCCGCACGGTGCCGGTGCCGTCGATCTCCGCCGCGCCAGTGCCCTGACAAGTCCGGGAGCCGTCGGGGCCGGTCCGGGTCAGCTGGTATGCCAACCCCCGGTGCGCAGGATGAAGCTGACGAACTCGGCCGCGGCGATGACTACTCCCAGGAACAGAACCACGAGGACCGCGCCGACCAGCCAGCCGTACTTCCCTGCGTAACAGCCTCCGTATTCACCGTTGAGCGGGGGACGGATCTCTCCGTCCACTGTGGCCGAGCGCAGGGTGTAGAACACGGCGATGCTGCCGATGAGGGCGATCGCGCTGATGCCGTTGAGCGCGGCCGAGATCATACCGCCCACGACGCCTCCTTCGAGGAAGAAGGTGGCAGTGATCGCGGTTCCCAGTCCGAGCAAGAGCATACGGGTGCTGGTTTCGTAGTCCAGCGACATGACCGGCTCGGTCGTCGTGGTGAAGACGAAACTCCAGATCAGCGCGACGGCGACGAGGATGAAGCTCTCCACGATCGCCACGCTGCCCCAGAGCCGGTCGCCGAGGCAGAGCAGCACCACCGCGGCGGGGAACATGGCGATCCCGACCAAGCCGGCTCCGGGAAGGAGGACGTCGACCGTCGCGCGGCGAACCGGTTCGAGTCAATGCCTGCCGAATATGGTGAGCATCTGGGTAGTCCCCCGGTTCGATCAGCCCGCCCGCGATCGCCATCATCGATCTACCGTAATCGTACCCAACCGGACATCCGGGCAATCTGCCGATTGGATCAGAAACCGAATACATCCGACGGCCGCGTGAAGACTCTGCGGAGCGATCCGTCGTGGTTTTACAATCGTCCGCATGGCACTGGAGTGGGAACAGATCATCGTGGACTCGGCGGACCCCGAGGCGCTCGGCCGGTGGTGGGCCGAAGCGCTCGGCTGGGTGGTGGTCGACCCGGCCGCCGACGAGTTCGAGATCCGTCCCGCCCCGGATCGCCTGCCCGGCCTGCTCTTCGGGCACGCGCCCGAACCCAAGACGGTGAAGAACCGGCTGCACCTCGACTTGCGGCCGGACGACCAGGCGGCCGAGGTGGCCCGCCTCCTGGCCCACGGCGCGCGGCACGCCGACGTGGGCCAGACCGGGGACGAGGGGTGGGTCGTCCTGGCGGACCCGGAGGGCAACGAGTTCTGCGTTCTGAGTCAGCGCTCGTAGATCGTCCGGCGGCGCCGATCGCCCCCGAGTCCGCGCGGCCCGGCCGGGCCGCAGACCGGCACAAGTCGATCATCGGGCTCGGGGTCCCGGAAGCCGCCCGCTGTACTACCCTGAACGGGACGAGTCCGGTGGCCGGAGCGGGATTTGCGGCCGGCTCGACGGGCCGAGGCCGGCGCGGGGGTGCTTCCGGACGGCGGATCCAGGACAGGTATACACCAATTCCTGGTCCGATTCGGGGTACTCTGCCCGGCAACCTGAGCGTGCGAGGCCACCGCTTGCGGTCCGATTCTGAGGACCTGTCATGATTCTTGGGAATTCTGCAAAATTTTTGCAGAATTATGCCCTATACTTGCAGCATGACGCGAAGACTTGCCGAGGTGGCGAAGAAGGCCGGAGTCAGTGAGGCCACGGTCAGCCGGGTGCTCAACGGCAAACCGGGCATCTCAGATGCTACCCGGGCGACCGTGCTCACGGCCTTGGACGTGATGGGCTACGAACGCCCGACCCAGCTGCGCGGCGAGCGCGCCCGCCTGGTCGGGCTGGTGCTGCCCGAACTGGGCAACCCGATCTTCCCGGCCCTGGCCGAGGTGGTCGGCGGGGTGCTCGCCCAGCGCGGCTTCACCACGGTGCTGTGCACCGGCACGATGGGCGGGCTCTCCGAGTCCGACTACGTCGAGATGCTGCTCGAGCGCCAGGTCTCCGGCATGGTGTTCGCCGGCGGCCAGTACGCCGAGGCCGACGCGCCGCACGAGCACTACCAGCGCCTGCTGGAGTTGCGCCTGCCGGTCGTGCTGGTCAACGCCGCGGCCGAGCACCTGGACTTCCCGCGGGTGTCCACGGACGACGCGGTGGCCGTGGAGCAGGCCTTCGGGCACCTGGTCTCGCTCGGCCACGAGAACGTGGGCCTGCTGCTCGGCCCGGCCGACCACGTGCCCTCCCAGCGCAAGCTGACCGCCTTCGAGCAGGCGGCGTCCCGGATGAACCGCACCATCCGGGAGGACCTGATCGAGCACGCGATGTTCTCGATCGAGGGCGGCCACGCCGCGGCCACCCGGCTGATCAAGCAGGGCGCCACCGGCGTGATCTGCGCCAGCGACCCGCTCGCGCTCGGCGCGATCCGGGCCGCCCGCCGGGCCGGGCTGTCCGTGCCCGAGCAGTTCTCGGTGGTCGGCTACGACGACTCGGCCTTCATGAACTGCATGGACCCGCCCCTGACCACCGTGCGCCAGCCGCTGGAGGCGATCGGCAAGGCCGCGGTGGCGATGCTGGCCGGCCAGATCGACGGCATCCCGGTGACCGCGGAGGAACTGTTCTTCGAGCCGGAGCTGGTCGTGCGCGGGTCGACCGCGCCGGTCAACCTCGCGGCCGCCGCGGCGGCCGCCGCTGTTTGAAGCGGTGGGACGCGAACCGGCTGGGTGCGGACCGCCGCACCGGCCGCAGTGTCCGTGGCAAGTGAGCCGACCGACGGCGCCGCCGTCGGCGTGGACTGACGGAGAACGGGCCGAACCGGGTAGCGCCGGGTCGGGCTGGGTGAACCGCGAGCAGGACCAGGTGGGCCAGTACGACGAGAAAGACCCCCGGGGGAGTTGAACGTGCGCGGGCGACCGCGCCGCTCAGCGCTCGGCCACCGCCGACTCGGCCGGGGGAGCCGGTGGTGGCCGATCGCGTCGGGGAGGGCCGGGACGTCCGGCCGCGAGCGGCTGCCGCATGCCGTCATGCCGCGCTACGCCGCGTTGACGCCGGGCCGTTCGCCGCTGAAGCGTGCCATAAGACCGCTGAGAAGTAGGCGGCAACCCGCAACCCGCAATCGCCTGCCGCCGATCGCCTGCCGCCGATCGCCTACCGAGGAACGCCTACCAGCGCTCGGCCGGCGATCCATCGGTAACCGGTGCCGGAGTATCGCAGGTATGACGGCCACCTCACACACCACACCCGCCCCGGTGAGGTAGCCGTAAGGAATTCGTCAGACTTTTGTTATCTTACTGACCGCATCTGCCAGCCTCATTTGGTATTCGTCCTCGCAGATGCGCGGCTATGATCGATCCGTGACGACTTTCCGACTCGGCGAAGCGGCCGACCTGCTCGGCGTGAGCAGCGACACCCTGCGCCGCTGGATCGACAACGGCCGGCTGGCCGCCGTGCGGGACGAGCACGGCCACCGGACCGTCGACGGCGCGGTGCTGGCCGAGTTCGCCCGCAGCCTCGGCGACACCGAGGAACAGGAACGGGCCGGAGCCGTCTCCTCGGCCCGCAACCGCTTCCGCGGCATCGTCACCCGGGTGGTCCGGGACACGGTGATGGCGCAGGTCGAGATGCAGGCCGGCCCGTTCCGGGTGGTCTCGCTGATGAGCCGGGAGGCGGCCGACGAACTCGGCCTGGCCCCGGGCATGCTCACCGTCGCGGTCGTGAAGTCCACCAACGTCGTGGTCGAACTGGCCGACGGCGTCCCTCCCCGCGTGCCCAGCCGAGTGGAACAGGTGTGACGTTGATGCGATCGACGAACAAGAGCAGGTGGATAGCGGCTCCGCTGGCCGTGGCGGCCGCGTTCGCGCTGGCGTCATGCAGTTCGAGCTCGACCCCGGCCGCCGCCGGGACCCCCGCGGCCGCCTCGGCCGGGGCGTCCTCGGCCGGCCCGGCGCTGTCCGGCACGGTCACCGTGCTGGCCGCCTCCTCACTCCAGGCCGCCTTCACCACCCTGGGCAAGCAGTTCGAGGCCGCCCACCCGGGCGTCACGGTGAAGTTCAGCTTCGCCGGCAGCGGCACCCTGGCCACCCAGATCACCGGCGGCGCGCCCGCGGACGTGTTCGCCGCGGCCAGCCCCGGCTCGATGGCCACCCTCACCAAGGCCAGTGACACCGCCGCCGCCCCGGTCACCTTCACCCGCAACCAGCTGGAGATCGCCACCGCCCCCGGCAACCCGCTGGACATCAGCAGCCTGGCCGACCTGGCCAAGCCGGGAGTCAAGGTCTCGCTGTGCGCGGCCACCGAACCCTGCGGCGCGGCCTCCCAGCAGGTGCTGACCACCGCCGGGGTCAAGGTGACCCCGGTGACCCTGGCGGCCGACGACACCGCGGACGTCACCGCGATCGAGAGCGGCCAGGTCGACGCCTCGCTGGTCTACCACTCGGACGTGCTCACGGCCGGCGGCAAGGTCACCGGCGTGCAGTTCCCCGAGTCCGCCTCGGCGATCCTGTCCTACCCGATCGCGGTGCTCAAGAACGCGCCCGACCCCACCGCGGCCCAGGCCTTCGTCGCCTACATCCTGTCCAGCGACGGCTCGGCGGTGCTGACCGCGGCCGGCTTCCTGGCCCCGTGAGCCGACCGGACCCGGCCGCAGCCCCCGCCCCGGACCTCCGCGCGGTCGGCCGCCCGACGGGCCGGTCCCGGCGCCCGGCCGGCGGCGGGCGCACCGGCCGGGTCCCGCCCGCCCTGCTGCTGCCCGGCGTGCTCGGCCTGGCCTTCCTGGTCCTGCCGGTCGCCGGGCTGCTGCTCAAGACCCCCTGGCGGCAGCTGCCGCAACTGCTCGCCGCGGCCGACGCGGCCACCGCACTGCGCCTGTCCCTGGTCTGCGCCAGCCTGGCCACGGCCGCCTCGATCGTGCTCGGCGTCCCGCTGGCCTGGCTGCTGGCCCGCACCCGGCTGCCCGGCCGCCGGTTCGTTAGGGCACTGGTCACCGTGCCGCTGATCCTGCCGCCGGTCGCAGCCGGCCTGGCCCTGCTGCTGGTCTTCGGCCGCACCGGCATCCTCGGCCCGGACCTGCTGCGCTGGTTCGGCATCTCGCTGCCGTTCACCACCAGCGGGGTCGTGGTGGCCGAGACCTTCGTCGCGCTGCCGTTCCTGGTCATCTCGGTCGAGTCCGCGCTGCGGGCCAACGACCCGAGCCTGGAGGAGGCCGCGGCCACCTGCGGGGCCACCCGCTGGCAGACCTTCCGCTGGGTCACCCTGCCGCTGGTCGGCCCGGGCATCGCGGCCGGGGCGATCCTGGCCTGGGCCCGGGCGCTGGGCGAGTTCGGCGCCACGATCACCTTCGCCGGCAACTTCCCCGGCACCACCCAGACCATGCCGCTGGCCGTGTACCTGGCCCTGGAACAGGACCCGCAGTCGGCGATCGCGCTGAGCGTGGTCCTGCTGATCGTGTCCGTGCTCGTGCTCGCCGCGCTGCGGGAGCGCTGGCTCGGCGTGTCGGTCGCGCCGTAGCGCAACGCGGCGCACGCTGTGGCCGCCGGTAGCGCACCGTACCGTTTCCGGCCCGCGCACGGCCTCCTGGCGGCCATGGCGGGCTCGTAGCATGGGGCCCGGCGCACCGGTCCGTCCCGGGCCGGGCGCACCGCCCCGCGTGCCCGTCCGGCCGCCGCCGACGCCGCCCGGCCGACCCCGATCGGCGTCCCCGATTGGTGGCCCGCGCGCACGCATGATCGAATGATGCTGCGATGTCCAGTAACCTGACGGTCCCCGACGACGACGACGACGAAGACGACGACCTGACCCTGCTGCGGGCCAACGAGCCGATGCTCGCCTTCACCCGCGGCGAGCTGTTCCTCCCGATCAGCGTCGGCCGCTACGTGGCCCGCTGCTCCCTGCGCGGACGGCACGGCGACTCCCCGGCGGCCGAACTGGTCCCGGCCGGGCAGCTGACCCTCGACCGGCTGGCCCGGGCCCGGGCCGAGTTCCCCGGCTGGGCCCTGTCCCTGCTGCTGGTCCAGCGCCCGGCCGACCGCCGCGCGGTCCGGGCCGCGCACAAGGCCCGGGTCCGGGTGGTCAACCGCTCGGCCAAGCTCGCCGCGGTCGGCCTGATCGCCCGGATCGTGGCGGTGCTGCTGCGGGTCTCGCTCAAGGTCCGCGGCTCGGTCCCGGGCGGGGTGAGCACCGAGGCGGCCCGGATCGACGGCGAGTCCTTCCTCCAGCCGGACACCTGCACGTACTACGGCCGGGTGGTGCGCACCGAGAGCTACGTCGCGCTCCAGTACTGGTTCTTCTACGCGATGAACGACTGGCGCAGCACCTTCGGCGGGATCAACGACCACGAGGCCGACTGGGAGACCCTGACCGTCTTCCTGGACCCGGACGACCTGCGCCCGCGCTGGATCGCCTTCTCCTCGCACGACTACGTCGGCGACGACCTGCGCCGCCGCTGGGACGACCCCGACCTGGCCTGGTCGGCCGGGCACCCGGTGATCTTCGCCGGGGCCGGCTCGCACTCCGGCGCCGCCCAGGCCGGGGACTACCTGGTCCGGGTCCGGCCGCGGTTCGTCACCGGCCTGGTGCACGCCCTGCGCAGCGTGGTCGCCCGGCTCGCGCCGTGGCTGCGGCCGCCGAAGGAGGAGGGCATCGGCATCCCGTTCATCGACTACGCCCGCGGCGACGGGGTCCGGGTCGGCCCGGGCGGGGACCGGTCCTGGACCCCGGTGCTGATCGACGACTCGACCGACTGGGTGAACGGGTTCGCCGGACTGTGGGGCCGGGACACCGGGGACCGGTTCGGCGGCGAGCGCGCCCCGGCCGGCCCGCGCTACGAACGGGACGGCACGGTCCGCCCGTGCTGGGCCGACCCGGTCGGCTGGGCCGGGCTGCACAAGGTCCCGGCCAGCGACGCCGCCGCCCGCCGGCTGCTGGGCGAACGCCTGGACGCGGTCGCCGCGCAGCTCAAGCGGCAGGCCGTGGACGTGGCCGACCGCCGCCGCCGGCTGGCCGCGGACGGCGCCCTGCTGGCCGCGGTCCGCGCCGACCCGGCCCGGTCCCGGCTCAGCAGCCAGCTGGCCGAGGAACTGGACCGCGGCCAGCGCGACCTGCTCCGGCTCAGCGCCGAGCAGGCCGTGCTGGGCGAGGAGGCCGAGCTGATCGGCCGGGCCCTGGCCGAACCGACCCGGCTGACCGACCCGAAGGCCCACCTGCACCGCCCGCACATCCCGTACCAGACGCCGACCCGCAACCGGCGGCGGTTCCTGCAGATCTGGTCGCTGCTGTCCATCCCGTTCGTGCTGCTCGCGATCGCCGCGGTGGTCGCGATCCCGGGCCTGCCGGCGCTGGACACGTTCCTGGTCATCGTGGCGGTGTGCATGGGCTTGGAGGCGCTGGCCCGGCGGCGGCTGCTCGTGCTCACGCTGACCTGCCTCGGGTTCCTCGTCGGGCTCGCCCTCCTGATCATCGTCGTGGTGTTCCTGCTGTCGAGCTGGCGGTATGGAGCGGCGGCGCTGCTCGCGACCGCGGCGGTGGCCGTGCTGGTCGCCAATCTGCGCGATGCCTTCGGGGCCAGCGGCTGAGCGGCTTCGACACCCTGGTGCCGGAGCCTCACGGTCCGATCATCTTCTGATGGGACATCCAACAAGCTAACCGGCCCTCGCCCCGGGGAAAGCGGCTTCCGGCAGACCCTCCGTCGGCCCAATTCGCCCGCAAACTGCCTGGTCACGATATCCGGGCCCGGTGCGACCTCCACGAAAGCCGATTTAGCGGGTATCGTGAATTTGTGAGCGTCTTCTTTGAATTGTTCAACGCCGGCGGACGGCACCAGATTGAGGAGTCGCGCCGTTTGGAGAGCATGCGCGAAGAAGAGGGCCAGGCCGAACCCGGCCGTGGTCCGATCGATCTGAGCTCCGGCCGCGTGGTCATCAAGCCCAAGGCCAAGGCCGCGGAAGTCGAGACCGAGGTCTCGGACGAGTTCGGCCCGATCGACGACGCCGGTCAGTTCTAGCGCCGCGGCGTTGGCCCGCCGCTTCTCGCCTTCGTGGCTTCTCCGGCGCGCCGAATCCGTCAGCCCTGCTGTCCGGCGTGCTCGGCGGCCCAGGCCCGGGCGTGCGCGATCCGGTCCGGGATCGGTGGGTGGCTGCCGGACCAGTGCCGCACCCGCCACCCGGGTTCGAGATCGGCCAGGTCGGCCACGGCCGCCTGCCGCCAGCACTCGACCACGGTGACCGGGTCCGCGGTCAGATCCAGGCCGAACTGGTCGGCCCGTCGCTCGATCCGGCGGCTGTGCACGTTGAACACCGGCGCGCCCAGCCCTCCGAGCACCCCGCCCAGGACCATGACCAGGGCGAACGAGCGCGGATCGGCGGCGTGCGCGACCCCGGCCCGGGCGAGCAGCCAGGGCCACTGCAGCGCGGCCGCGATCAGCCCGACCGTCCCGGCCAGCCCGAGCGCGCCGGCCAGGGTGCCCCAGACCACGTCCCGCCGCGCGGCGTGCCCGAGTTCGTGCGCGGCGATGAAGGCGATCTGGTCCTCGTCGATCCGGGCCAGCGTGGTGTCCCAGATGACGACCCGGCGGCTGCGGCCGATGCCGGACACGTAGGCGTTGAGCACCGTGGTGCGCTTGGAGGCGTCCGAGACCAGGATCTCCCGGACCGGCACCCCGCCCGCGGCGGCCAGCGCGAACAGCCGCTCGCGCAGCGGCCCCTCGGGCAGCGGGGTGAACTTGTTGAACAAGGGCTCGACCAGCACCGGCACCAGGAACGAGAGCACGAACACCAAGGCCGCGGCCGCGCCCGCGGCGACCAGCCACCAGAGGCCGGGCAGCGAGCGGACCAGGGCGAACCAGCCGAGCGACGCGGCCGCGACCAACGCCGCGCCGAGCACGAAGCCCTTGACCTGGTCGGCCCAGAACAGTGCCCAGCTGCGGCGGGACAATCCCCAGCGCCGGTTCACCCTTTCGGACCACGCGTCCGTGGGCAGGCCCAGCACGGTCCCGGCCAGGATCAGCGCGACCGGCCCGAGCAGCGCCTCGGCCACCCAGCCGCCGCCGAACGGATCGGCCACCCGCCCGATCAGGTCCGCGCCGAGCCGGGTGACCCCGAGCCCGAGGGCCAGTACGAGGCCCACCGCGCCGGCCACCAGCCGGATCGGCCGGGTCTCGCGCCGGCGCCGCCGGGACCGTTCGAGCTGCTCCGGGGTGAAGTCGGCCGCCGGATCATCGGCGGTCGGGCTGCTGCTGTGCCCTGCTGCGGCCAAGTCGGGCTCCTGCGTGAGTGCGGGCGGGCGCGTTTCCCGGTCTACGTTACTCAGCCGCTCACGTCGCCGTTCCCACGACCGCGCCGCTCGGAACGCTCTCCGGGACGGCGCGGACGTGAGTCGCCTACTTCAGGCGGCTACGGCTTGACCGCACGGGTGATCTCGAACCGCAGCAGCACCCTGCGGTCCCGGACCATCGCCGCGCGGTAGTCCGCCCAGTCCTCGTGCTCCCCGCTCAACCGCCGGTAGTAGTCCACCAGCGCTTCGACGCCTTCGGCGCCCTCCACCAGCTCCGCGTCGCCTTCGACCTGGGTCCACGGCCCGTAGAACTTCTCGCTGAACACGCACAGCGCCACCCGCGGATCCCGCCGCGCGTTGCGGGTCTTGGCCCGGTCGGCGGTCACGCTCACGATCACCCGGCCCTGCGCGTCGATCCCCGGCGTCACCGGCGAGGTCTGCACCCGCCCGTCCCGCCGGAAGGTGGTCAGGATCCCGCGCGGGTTGGCCAGGATGAACTCCCGGGCCCAGGCGATGTCGTCGGCGTCCACGTTCGCTCCTCGTCGCAACGCCGGCCGCCCTCGACGACCGGTCAGCGCCATGCTAACCCGGCAGGGAAAGACGGGGCGTTCGGAGCGTGTCCTCACCCTGCGATCCAAAGATCACTCGATGTGATGAATGGAGCACTAATTCCCCCGCGTGTTCGAACGCCGTCGACACACGTGTTCCAGCAGACCGGGACGACCACGGGAGGTACGCTGTGAGTGTGACCGCTGAGCCGGAGTTCGATTTCACGGGCATTCACCTGCCCTTTCCGCCCACCGACGGTTTCACCGCGCAGGACCTCGACCGGATCCCTGATCTGCCGCCCCACACGGAGTTGATCGACGGGAGCCTGGTCTTCGTGAGTCCGCAGCGCATCTTCCACGCCGAGATCATCGATCTCATCAAACAGTCCCTGCGGCGGTTCGCGCCGGAGAAGTACGAGGTGGTGCGGGAGATCACCGTGACCCTGGGCGAGCGCCAGCGTCCCGAGCCGGACGTGATGGTCGTCCATGCCAGCGCGCTGCTGGGGGATCCGGACCAGACGGACTTCTCCGTCGGCGACGTGGTGCTGGCCGTGGAGGTCGTGTCGCCCGAGTCGGCCGAGCGCGACCGCAAGCGCAAGCCGCAGCTGTACGCCGAGGCGCGGATCGAGCACTTCTGGCGGATCGAGAGCAACAGCGGCCGGGCTGTCGTCCACGTCCACCGGCTCGACCCGGAAGCGGGGGAGTACCGGCTCACCGGGACCCACGAGAAGCAACTCTCCCTTGACCTGCCCTTCCCGGTCGAGATCGACCTGACCGTACTCGACCGTTTCGGAAAGCGCTGATCGCAACCGGGTCAGAGCACGAATATCACACCTCGATTAACGGCGAATGCCCCCGGCCTACCGCGCCGAACCGCCGCCGTCAACCCTCCCGCCGCCTCTACTACGCTGCCGGTGACAGCCGCAGCCCCCACCCCAACCCCATCCCACCTGCACCGATACACCCCCGCAGCCGCCGCACCCCCCGCCTCCCGCCGTTCCGCGCGGAATTGTCGTGCCCGGACACACCCGTCGGCGAACCCTCACTCAGTCTTCGCCCACTCGTGCCCGGAAATTAGCGTTCGAGGGCCAGGGTCGTCAGGAGTGCATGCCCTTTCCCTGACGGCAAAGGAGTAACCCACCATGCCCGACGTCTCTCGACGCAGGCTACTGACTTCGGCCGGAGCGGTCACCGGCGCGGCCCTGGCGGCGGATTTCCTGCCCCAGAACGTCCAGCGGGCCCTGGCCGCGACCCCGTCGCGCACCGGCGCGCCGAACCGGCTGTCCGACATCAAGCACGTGGTCATCCTGATGCAGGAGAACCGGTCCTTCGACCACTACTTCGGCACCCTGCCCGGGGTGCGCGGCTTCTCCGACCCGGACGCGCTGACCCTGAGCACCGGCAAGTCGGTGTTCTACCAGCCGGACCCGGTGAACCCGGACGGATACACGCTGCCGTTTCACCTGGACACCACGACCACCAGCGCGCAGTCGATCCCGTCGACCAGCCACGCCTGGGCCGTGCAGCACAGCGCGTGGAACAACGGCGCGATGGACAACTGGCTTCCGGCGCACCGTGCCGCGGACGGCAAGAACGGTCCGTACACGATGAGCTACTACGAGCAGGAAGACATCCCCTTCCACTTCGCCCTCGCGAAGAACTTCACCATCCTGGACAACTACCACTGCTCCTTGCTCGGCCCCACCTGGCCGAACCGGCTCTACCTGATGAGCGCGTGGATCGACCCGGAGGGCGTCGGCGGCGGCCCGATCATCAGCAACGAGCACAACCAGCTGTTCACCTGGAAGAGCTACCCCGAGGCGCTGACCGAGGCCGGCGTGTCCTGGCGGGTGTACCAGGAGGTGGACAACTACGGCACGAACGTGCTCGAGTACTTCGACAGCTTCGTCAACGCCGCGGTCTCCTCGCCGCTGTACCAGAACGGCCTGCGCACCTTCGCCGGCGACCAGTTCGAGTACGACGCGGCGCACGACAAGCTGCCCACGGTCTCCTGGATCCTGCCGACCAGCTACCAGTCCGAGCACCCGGACTACACCCCGGCGGCCGGCGCGGACTTCGTGGCCAGCAAGATCGACGCGATCGCGTCGAACCCGGACGTGTGGGCCAAGACCGTGTTCATCCTGAACTACGACGAGAACGACGGCCTGTTCGACCACGTGCCGCCGCCCACCCCGCCGGCCGGCACCCCGGGCGAGTTCGTCGGCGGCCTGCCGATCGGCGGCGGCTTCCGGGTCCCGTGCATCATCGTCTCGCCGTGGACCGCGGGCGGCTGGATCAGCAGCTCGACCTCGGACCACACCTCCACCCTGCAGTTCCTGGAGCGATTGACCGGGGTCCGGATCCCGAACATCACCCAGTGGCGCCGGGACACGTTCAGCGACCTGACCTCCGCGCTCGGCTTCCCGACCCGCGGGGTCCCGCAGCTGCCGGACACCAAGCGCACCCTGGCCAAGGCGGTCGAGAACATCGCGAACCTGCCCGCGCCCACCCTGCCCGGTGCGGCCCAGACCATGCCGGCCCAGCAGGCCGGCTCCCGTCCCCGTCCCCGTCCGCGCACCGGCGCCTGAGCGTCGGCCGACCCGAAGAACTGACAGGAGGATCCACCATGTCCAACGACAGTTCTCAGGCCCCCGAGGAAGAACTCGGCCCGACCGGTCTGGCCGAAGGCTCGCATCTGGTCCCGGCGCCGGGCGCCGCGCGCGGCAAGAGCCTGCGCGCGACCGCGGCGAGCACCGCCGTGGTCGTCGCCGTGGCGATCGGCGTCACGACCTACCTCGGCACGCAGAACCACCCGGCCGCGGGCGCCGCCGCCGCAGCGGCCACCGCCTCGACGGGCGCCACGGTCACCGCCCCGGGCACGCCCGGCGGCCCGGCGTACAACGTCTACGTCGCCGCGGCCGGCGGCAACGAGGTCGCCTCGATCAACACGCTGACCGGCATCCCGGGCCCGACCTACAGCACCGACACGGCCATGGGCATCGCGCTGTCCCCGAACGACCAGACGCTCTACGTCGCGGACACCGGCCAGTACGGTGTGCTGTCGGTCAACCTGGCCACGAAGGTGTCCACGTCGATCCACGTGGGCGCCTACCCGCAGGACGTCGCGGTCTCGCCGAGTGGCGCGACCGTCTACGCGACGCTCACCGGCGGGGACACCGGGGCCGGCGGCTCGAACCAGGTCGCGGTGATCAGCACCGCGACGAACACCGTCAGCACGAACATCACCGTCGGCACCTCGCCGCGGCAGATCGTGCTCAGCACCGACGGCAGCCGTGCCTACGTGAGCACCGAGCAGGGCGTGTACGTGATCAACACGGCCACCAACCGGGTCGTCGGCGTCGTGCACACCGCCTCGGACGTGCAGGGCCTGGCCCTGAGCCCCGACGGCTCCACCCTCTACGCCACCGCGCCCGACGAGGGCCAACTCCTGGCCATCTCGACGCACAACCTGTTTGTGCAGCGCACCTTCGGCGCGGGCGCCGAGCCGTGGTCGGTCGGCGTCTCCAAGGACGGGTCCAAGCTCTACGTCGCGGACATCAACTCCAACAGCGTCGCGGTGATCGACGCGCGCAGCGGCCACACCCTGACCTCGGTCACGGTCGGCAGCCTGCCCACGGCGATCGGCGTCACCCCGGACGGCTCGGAAGTCTGGGTCGGCAACACCCTGACCGGCAGCCTGTCGGTGATCAGCACGGCCACGAACAAGCTGGTCACGACGATCCCCGGCGGCCCGGGCACCACGGCGCTGAACTCCGCGCCGACCGACATCGTGTTCGCCCCGATCAGCTGAGCCGAACGCCCATCGGCGCCCAGCACTGAGGGCCGACAAAACCCAGGGGGGTGCCCGGCCGGATCGGCCGGGCGCCCCTTCGGTAAACCCTTCGACCGCCCGCGCCGCGCCCGCTACTCTCGACACTGTCGCCGGTCGTGCCCGGTGCGCAGACAACGGTTACTTCGACTCTTAATCGGCAGGTCGCGGGTTCGACTCCCGCTCGGCTCCACTCTTCATGGAGCCGGTAGCTCAGGTGGGAGAGCAGCTCGTACCGTCGTCGACTCTGATCTCGGGCACGACCTCGGCGGCGGCCGCACCGCGCCGACCTGACGCCTTCGGCGGCCGCACCCTTTCGACAGCCCTACCGGGCCTCCATCGGCAGCTCGCCGGCCGCATGCCGGGCCCGCAGCACCTTCTTGTCCACCTTCCCGACGCTGGTCAGCGGCAATTCGGGCAGGAACGACCACTGGTCCGGCACCTGCCACTTGGCCAGCGAACCGGCCAGCAGCGCGGCCAGTTCCGGCACGCTCGCCTCCGCGGCTCCCGGCGCGCGCACCACGCAGGCCAGCGGCCGTTCGCTCCACTGCGGGTCCGGGACCCCGATCACCGCCGCCGCGGCCACGCCCGGGTGCGAGCACAGCCTGTCCTCCAGCTCCACCGACGAGATCCACTCGCCGCCGGACTTGATCACGTCCTTCAACCGGTCGGTGATCTTCAGGTACCCGCGCCGGTCCACGGTCGCGATGTCACCGGTGCGCAGCCAGCCGTCGCGGAACCGGTCGGTGCTCGGGTCGGGCACGCCCACCCCGACGAAGTAGCTCCCGGTGATCCACGGCCCGCGCACCTCGATCTCCCCGGCGGCGATCCCGTCGTGCGGCAGCGGCTCGCCGTTCTGGCCCATGATCCGCAGCTGCACGCCCGGGGCCACCCGGGCCGAGTGCATCCGCCAGTCCAGGTCCTCCTTGCTGCCCGGCTCCAACTCGTCCGGCGGGATCGCCACGCCGCACAGCGGGCTGGTCTCGGTCATCCCCCAGCCCTGGACCACCCGGACCCCGTAGCGGGTCTGGAACCGCTCCAGCATGGCGTGCGAGGCCGCCGCGCCGCCGGACAGGATGTACCGCAGCGAGGACAGGTCGATCGGGGTGTGCTCGCCGTAGCCGAGGATCCAGTTGAGCACGGTCGGCACCCCGGCCAGCCCGGTCGCCCGTTCCTGCGCGATGAACGCGGTCAGGTGCTCGGCCTGCAGGTAGCGGCTGGGCATCAGCAGGCTGGCCCCGGACAGCAGCGCGCCGTGCGGGATGCCCCAGGCGTTGACGTGGAACATCGGCACGATCGGCAGCAGCCGGTCCGGCTCGCTCGACCCCAGGGTGGCCGTGGCCAGGCCGACCATCGCCTGCAGGTAGCTGGAGCGGTGCGAGTACACCACGCCCTTCGGGTCGCCGGTGGTGCCGCTGGTGTAGCACATCGCGGAGGCGGAGCGTTCGTCCAGCTCGGGCCAGTCGTACTCGGGTTCCTCGGCGGCGATGATCGTGGCGTAGTCGTACACCGGGATGCCCTCGATGTTGTCCAGGTCCGTGTGCCCGACCACGATCACGCCTTCGAGCGCGCCGACCCGGCCGGCGAACGCGCCGAGCAGCGGCAGCAGGTCGGCGTCGACGATCACGAACCGGTCCTCGGCCTGGTTCGCGATGAACCACAACTGGTCGGCCGGCAGGCGCAGGTTCAGCGTGTGCAGCACGCCGCCCATGCAGGGCACGGCGAAGTACGCCTCCAGGTGCTCCTGGTGGTTCCAGCACAGCGTCGCCACCCGGTCCCCGGCCTCCAGGCCCAGCCGGGCCAGGGCGTGGGCCAGGCGCGCGGCGTTGGCCGCGACCTCGGCGTAGGTCGCCCGGCGGGTGGTGGCCGGGTCGCCGGTCCAGGTGACGCACTCGCTGTCCGGATGCACGGCTACCGCGTGCTGCAGGATCGAGGTCAGAGTGAGCGGGAAGTCCTGCATGGTGGTGGGTATCACGGTGCGCCGGCCGTCCATCGTTGACGTGTCCTCCCTGATGACCGCGGTCACATCGGCGGGCCCGCGGTGTCGTGCCGGAAAGATAGCCCCCGCCTGCGGTGGAGGCAATGGCCGCCCGGGGCCGATTCGCCGTCGGCGCCGCGGGCCTGCCGTCTTCCATCCTGCACCGGTCCACCCGTTTCGTGCATCGCGCGGGCGGCGCAACGGCGAATCTTCAGCGTCTTCTTGGGCGTGGTCGCGTACGCTCGTGCTGATGAGCAAGCTATCGGAGCCAGACACCCGCCCGTCGGCGCCCGCCCGCCCGGCCCCGGCGCCCGCCCCGGTCCGCTGGTGGCTGTACCCGGCCATGCTGGTCGGCGGTTTCCTGCTGCTGCTGTGGCAGGTCACCAGCCGCGGGCCGGTGACCACGCTGGACGACCACGTGCGCAACGTGATCCAGGGCGTGGCGACCACCCTCGATCCGACCTGGCTGGTTCCGGCCGGGCACGGGCTGGCCGACCTGGGCGACCCGCCGCTGTGCGTGCCGGTCCTGCTCGCGGCGGTGGTCGCGGCCACGGTCAAGGGCCGCACCTGGCGCCCGGTGGCCGTGTTCGGCGGCGCCGTGGGCATGCTCGTCCTGGTGGCCTACTTCAAGATCTCGGTCAACCGGCCCGGCCCGGGCCAGTACACCGCGGGCCGCACCAACCGGTTCAACGCCGGCCCGGGCAACGCCAGCTACGGCCCCGGCCTGGCCAACGCCGGGCAGGGCTGGGGCTACTTCCCGTCCGGCCACACCGCCGACTCCATGATCTGCATCGGGACCGCCGCGATCCTGCTGACCAGCTGGGTCTTCACCGGCGCCCGGCAGCGCGCCTGGGCCACGTGGATCGTGGCGACCTGGGTCAGCCTGGTCATGATCGGGCTGCTGTGGTCCAACTACCACTGGCTCTCCGACCTGGTCGGTTCGCTGTGCCTGTGCGGCGCGGCGCTGATGGTCTTCTACCGGTTCTGCGCCTCCGGCCGCCGCCCGCGCGCGCAGGCCGCCGAGCCGCCCTCGCCGGATCCGGCCGACGCCGCGGGTGGCGGTCTGCGGTGACCTCCGCCGGAATGCGCACCGACTTCGACGAGGCCGGTGCGATCGCGGAGCAGGAGCGCCTGCGCCGCCTGGTCGTGCCGCGGGGCGCGCTCCCGCCGGGCACCCGGCTCGTCGCGGGCGTGGACGTCAGCTACGCGAAGGACGCCGACCTGGTCGCCGGTGCGGTCGTCGTACTGGACCTGGACACGCTCGACGTGGTCGACAGCGCGGTGGCCCTGCGCAAGGTCGACTTCCTCTACCTGCCCGGCCTGCTGGCCTTCCGCGAGATCCCGGCCCTGCTCGACGCGCTCGCCCTGGTCGAGACCACGCCGCAGGTGCTGGTCTGCGACGGCTACGGCCTGGCCCACCCGCGGCGGTTCGGGCTGGCCTGCCACCTGGGCGTGCTGACCGGGATCCCGGCGTTCGGCGTGGCCAAGACCGCGTTCATCGGCACCTGCGCGGAGCCCGGGCCGGAGCGCGGGGACACCTCCGACCTGATGGACGGCGAGGACCTGGTCGGTTGTGCTCTACGTACTCAGCGCGCGGTGAAGCCGGTCTTCGTGTCGGCGGGCCACCTGATCGGACTGGCCGAGGCGACCGAGCTCACCCTGCGCCTGGCCGCGAAATTCCGCCTGCCGGAGACGACTCGGCACGCCGACCATCTCTCCCGGCGCGCGCTCGCCGAGGCCGCGGCCCAGAGCCTCGGCGAGATGGCCGCTGAGACCGCCTAGATCGCTCTAAAGAGGTAAGGCGGGCCGCCGGGAGTTCGCCCCCGCGCCGGCCCGGTCGTGCTCTGCCCGCTCAGGCGTCGGAGCCCGCCGTCGTGGCCCCGGCGGTGGGCGCCCCGGTACCCGCCGACATGGTGATCAAGGTCGCGTCGTATGTCGTGGTGCCGGTCCGCTGGCCGCGCACGATGACGACGTCGCCGACCGCGAGCTGGTCGGCCGTCAGCGGGCGCGCCTTCGACCCGAACTTGGTGTCCGGGGTGATGTCGATGGTGATGCTCGCACCGGCCGCGGTCGTCGCGGTGAGTGTGCTGCCGTCGACCGCGGTGATCGTCACCCGGGCGGTCTGGACCTTGTCGCGGCCCTTGTGCCCGCCCTTGGTCGCACCCGGCACCGGGGCTCCGGCCGCCGAACTCGTCGGGGCCGGCGAGGACGAGCCGCCCCACACCGCGTACGCCCCCGCGCCCAGGCCGCAGACCAGCAGGACCACGCCGCCGATGACGGCCACGGACCGCATCCGGAACCGCTTCGGCGGCTCTGGGGCCACCGGGTCGGCTGCGGGCGGGTAGGCGAAGTACGGCGGGTCCGCCGGGGGCAGGCCGCCGCCCGACGCCGCGGCCCCGGCCGAGCCGGCTGGCCCCGCCGACCCCGCCGACTCGTCCGGCTCGGCGAGGTAGGGCGCCGGGGTGAAGGCGTCGAAGCTCCGGGTCATCGCGTTCGGGTCCGTCTCGGGGACCAGGGGGGAGTCTCCGCTGTTCTCAGGCATGCTGCCCAGTACAGCGCAGGGCCGATAAAGCGGACGTAAAGCGTGCACGCGCTCTGCTGTGAATGTGCGCGGACATGAAAACAGGCACGACATGAGGCGTGCCATCAGGGCCCAGCCTACTCAGGCTGCTTATCGCTATGTGGTGTCTCTACTCCTGCGGGAATCCGTGCAGGACGGGAGGCCTCTCCTCGTCCTGCGACGGATGCTCCAGCTGTCGGCCGCCGGACGGAAGGTCCGGCGGCGGATGGAAACCGTTGCCTCCGCCTCCGCCCCCTCCGCCGCCGGACCCGGGATTGCCCCGGCGCCGGGTGAGCAGGAAGACGATCACGCCGACCGCGATCAGGATGCCGAACCCGACCAGGATCTCGAACAGGATGTTGGTCGACTTGTGGTCCACCGGGCCGGTCGCCGCGCCCCGCGAGACCGCCCGGGTGGAGGCGGTGGCCGCCGAAGCGGATCGCGCGGACAGGGCAGCCCAGGTTGAAAGCACGGTCGTGCACAGCGCGAATCGCGCTCGGCGGCCCAGCCGGCCAACTCGCACCCCGGCCATGGAGACTCCCCAAGTTGCTCTGCGGTGGTCTGTACGCATCAGAATACTCGACTGGCCCGGCTCTGAGCAGGGGTGAATCATGCGCCCCCTGCTACCGGGCTTCTCTGGTCGCTCTCCCCGAACTGTTACACGTACCCCGTGACACGATCTTGTGACGCCCTGTCGTGACGGTCCACAGTCATCCCCGGATCTCTGTGGACCGTGCTCCGCGGGCCCGGGCCCCGCACAGGCGAGGCCCGGTAGCCACGGGTGTTAACGGTTGTTGTTGACCTTCATGTCGATCAGGCCACGCTCACGCAGGTACTCACGCAGCGGGTACTTGTCGCCGATTCCCCAGTAGGACAGCGCGTCCTTGCCGCCGCCGAGCAGCTGCTGCTGGATCGGGGTGAGCTCGTCCCACCACTCGTGCTCCGGCGTGATGACCCGGTCCTCGTGCGGCGCTATCCACCGGTAAGTCCAACCGACGAACAGGCAGCGGCGGGTGATCTCCGAGTAGTTGTCGCTGCGTCCGTGGTAGATCCGACGGTCGAACAGGACCACGTCGCCCTTGTTCGCGCAGACCTCGATCGCGCCCTCGGGGTGGTCGAAGTCCACCGTCAGGTCGTCCGGGCGGCGCAGGAAACTGGTCTTGTGGCTGCCCGGGATGCACATGAAGTTGCCTCGGCCCGGCTCGGACAGGTCCGAGAGGTAGAACGCGGTCCGGACCGACAGCAGCGGCCGCTCCGGGCCGGTCTCGATCTCCAGGTTCTGCCGGCCGCCGTCCTGGTGCCAGCGCCAGGTCTTGCGCACGTCCTTGGGGATCGGCGGGTGTATGTCGATGTGGTGGTGGTACGCGTGTATGTTCCAGCCGAGGATGCCCCACACCAGCGGGAACACGGTCGGCAGTTCGAGCAGTTCGAGGAAGACTTTGTCCCGGTGCAGGAAGCCCATCAGATGCATGCTCTGGTCGGCCGGGGAGAGCGCGCCTTTGCTCTTCTGCCCGGCGTAGACCCGGTCCTGCGCCTCGATCAGCCGCTCCATCAGCTCCGCGGGTATCGCGTCCCGGATGATGAAGTAACCGTCACGATCGAAGTCGGCCCGCTGTGCATCGCTTATCCGGATGCCGTCGTAGGCGACAAGTCCCGTCGAGCTTTCGGCCGCCGCAGCGGTCTGCTCGCCCGTCATCATGTCCATCATCTAGTCTCCGCCCCTCCCGATTGGGCTGTCCTGTGAGTCGGCTCGGATGAGCATCGGCAGACACTACACCCTTGATGTCTTACGGGACGATGGAGAACGGCTTAGGGGTTGCATCCTGCTCACACGGTTTGGCCTGCGTGACCAGGTGCTTACGGATGGTATGTGGTGCTATCGACCGATGTGTACAGTGTGTATCTGAAGTAGGTGGATTGACGAACACTTGAGCGGTCGTTCCCGCCTGGGCGGATTGCCGTGGATCATGACTGTGCGCCGGGATACGTAGCCGACCGGTGTCGGTATGTCGCTCGTCTTGTATACCGCTACAGCTGTTACACCGAGACGCCGGAGCACGACATTCACGCTTCGGCGTCTTCGGATCACTCGCGACGCCTACATCTCACATACTCGTCGCTTACCGCAAACTTTTCTGATCAGACCGTCGGCACGCCGCGCTCGGCGTCGGCCACGCGCTGTCCGGGCACCGTGACAGTGGTCCCCTGCCGCTGGTGGCTCGCGATCAGCTCGTCCCGGACCAGTTCCAGGTGGCTCGGCTTCCCCGCGGACGGCGTGAGCGCGCCCGACACCGGGACGACGACGCCGGCCAGCGGGTCGTCCGTGCGCGGCTTGTCCAGGGTCAGCACCGCGCCGACGCCCTCGGCCGCCGCGTCCCGGGCGGTCAGCGGCGCCAGACCCCAGCGGGTCTCGACCGTCTTGAGCACCGAGGTGTGGTCCAGCGGGGTGGCCCCCTCCGGCACCCGGAACACCGTGCCCGGCGCGATCAGCGGGCTGACCAGCACGGTCGGCACCCGCGGGCCGAACCGGGTGAAGTCGAACCCGTACTCGCCCGCGGACTGGTCCGGCGCCGTCGCACCGGACGGCGGCGGGACGTGGTCGTAGCAGCCGCCGTGCTCGTCGTACGTGATCACCAGCAGCGTGTTGTTCCAGCCCGGGCCGTTGCGCAGCGTGGTGTACACGTCGAAGATCAGCTGCTCGCCGAGCGCCACGTCGTAGTTCGGGTGCTGGCTGTTGCCGGTCGCGCCCCAGGACGGCTCCAGGAAGGTGAAGGCGGGCAGCGTGCCCTTGGCCGCGGCCGCCTGGAAGTCCTTGAACAGCCCGAAGTTGGCCGCCGGCGCGTGGGTGATGTCGGTGAACGACTCCCGGGTCAGCGGCTTCGCGTCGTAGCCGTAGACCGCCCAGCGCTGCCCGGCCTTGGTCAGCGCGCCGAAGATCGACGGCGCGGTGAAAGTCTTGGTCTTGTCGTCCATGTGCCCCTGGCTGGTGCCGCTCAGCGCGAACGCCCGGTTCGGCAGCGTCTCGGTCGGGACCGAGCCGAACCAGTGGTCGCACACCGCATACCCGGCCGCCAGCCCGGAGAGCACCGGCAGGGCCTGCGGGGTGAAACAGCCCATGATGTCCGAGGCCCGGGTGCCGGTGACGATCGACCACTTCTCCCGCGCCTCCCAGGTCAGGGTGTACGCGAAGTCTTCGACGAACCCGTTCATCCCCGGCACTGTGCCGGCCGCCGGGGCCGTGTCCGAGCCGTAGATCTGGTTGTTCGTCGCGACATAGCCCTCGCCCGGGTCGGCGCCCGGCATGAAGTACGCGTTCGGCGTCTGCGGCCCGATCGGGAAGACCGCGGTCGCGGCGCCGGCCGAGTCCGCGTTCGACTCCGTCCCGGTCAGCCCCTCGAAGGCGTGCCCGGCCGGGGAGACGTTGCCGGACTCCTGGTAGAGGTAGCCGAGCATGTGGTCGAGCGACCGGTTCTCGAGCATCAGCACCACGATGTGCTCGATCGCGCCCAGACCGGTGGATTGTGTCGTCTTCTGCCCCATGCTGGAGAGTGTGGCAGACCGGGGTACCCCGGGAGTGGCGAAACGGTGACTCTGCGGGGTTGTTTCGGAAACAAGGCTCTGTGAACGAGCGGACCTGTGTTGATCCTATTTCGGCGGCCCTTTTCCGGGCCGTGGCACTGGTCGTAGTCGCCGCCCGCCGCGCCCGATCTGACTCACATCAGCCCGGCCCGGCTTGACTCGGCTCAACCCGACAGGCGACGACTACACGTAGACGGGCTCTACGTTCCTACGCCTCCACCAATTCCAGTGCCACTTCACCTTCCAACGTCGCCGCGACCGCGTGCACCACGGCCGCGATCCGGATCGCCTCGTGGATCGGCTCACGGCTCAGGCCCGCCTTGCGCAGCACCTGCTCGTGCGATTCGAGGCACCGCCCGCATCCGTTGACCGCCGAGACGGCCAGGCACCACAGCTCGAAGTCCGTCTTGTCGACGCCGGGATTGCCGATGGCCTGCATCCGCAGCCGGGCCGGGATGTCGGCGTACTCCTCGTCGCCGATCAGGTGCACCGTCCGGTAGTGGACGTTGTTCATCGCCATCACAGACGCCGCGCCCTTGGCCGTGGTCAGCGCCTCCTCGGACAGATGCCCCCTGGCCTCCGCGACCAGTTCCCTGATCACCACCGCGTTGCGCGAGGCCAGGCCGTGGCCACGACCGTGCCCCACAGCTGCTGCTCCGGCAGCTTCGAGGTGGTGATCACCGAGCTCAGGTTGAGCCGGGTGTCCTTGGCGTAGTCGGGTAGCGCCGCCTTGAGCGTGTCCAGGCCCATCCGGCTCAGACCCCCGCCAGCATCGGGAGCGGCAGGTCATTGAGGTCCTTGTGGTCCCGGTGCCAGGCCAGGTGCACGAACTCCGAAAGGCGCCGGCTAACCCCGCGGCGGCTGTGGTCCACAGGCTTCCACGCCGGATATTGATCAAAGAAATAAGCGCGACCGACGAAAACCGATAGGGGATGTTTATCAGTATTGGTGATTGGTCGCCGGAGCGACTGCCCACGGCCGCCTGCTGGCGGTTTCCGCGCAGCTCGGCCGGTTGTCGAGAGGCTGTAACAGGCTCGGTATCCGAGTTCTGCGGTGTCCGGGCTGCCTGGATGTGTCGAGCGCCACACCAGCCCGGAGTAGTCCGTTCGAGCTACCTCGCGCACTGATCCGGCCGGGCGCAAACGCCCCGCGGACCCGCCGGGCCAGCGCCCTCGCGCCCTCCCGGCCGGGTCGGCGCGGCCGCTTCCGGCCCGCTCGGAGCCGGGAAGTGTCCAGGTAGACGCCCGCCAGCCGGTTTCCATGATTCAATTGATCGGGGAAACAACTTTGTAAGCCCATTTGGGGAGGAGTCCGGCTATCAGTACTAAGGCGCCCACGGTCTCGCAATTGCGGGCATTCGCCGCTGTCGCGGCGAAACTGCACTTCAGGGAGGCCGCAGCCGATCTCGGACTGAGCCAGCCGGCCCTGTCCGGAGCGGTGGCGGCGCTGGAGGACTGCCTCGGCGCGCAGCTGGTGGAGCGCACCACCCGCCGGGTGCTGCTGACCCCGGCCGGCGAACTGGTCGCGGTGCACGCCCACCGGGTGCTCGCAGCGATGGACGAGCTCGTGGACGCCGCGCAGGTGTCCTCCCGCCCGTTCTCCGGCCGCCTGCACCTAGGGGTCATCCCGACCGTCGCGCCGTACCTGCTGCCGGTACTCCTGCGCCCGCTGCGCAAGGCGTACCCGGCGCTGGACCCGGTCATCCACGAGGAGCAGACGCCGGCGATCCTGGACGGCCTGGCCGCCGGACGGCTGGACGCGGCGGTACTGGCGACCACGGTCGAGACCGTGGGCCTGGTCCAACTGCCGCTCTATGCGGAGGACTTCGTCCTGGTCGTGCCCGCGGACCACCCGAGCGCCGCCGAGGGCAAGGTCGCCCTGGACGCCCTGGCCGGACTCGACGTGCTGTTGATGGAGGAGGGCCACTGCCTGCGCGACCAGACGCTCGACGTCTGCCGCGAAGTGGGCTCGGCCGGCCTGGACACCACCCGCGCGGCCAGCCTCGCGACGTTGGTCCAGCTGGTGGCCGGCGGCCTGGGCGTGACCCTGCTGCCCCGCTCGGCCGCCGCGGTCGAGACCCGCCGCGGCTCCGGCCTGACCGAGCTGGAATTCCTCGATCCGGTGCCCGGCCGCGAGGTGACGCTGGTCTACCGGGCCTCGAACCCCCGCGCGGGCGAGTTCGCCCAACTGGCCGGAGCCATCCGCGCGGCGACCCGCACCCGGCGACTGCCCGTGCGGGTGGCTTAGCCGAAGTCGGGCGGCCGGATGGCCGGGCGGCCGGTCGGCCGGTCGGCCGGTCGGCCGGTCGGCCATCGGATCAGGGTTTTCCAGGATACGCACCTTGAGATGATTTCAGGGAGAAGACAAGGGATTTCCCTGATGTGGTGATATCGGCGCGGGACGTACGGTCAGATCAGCGCCGCACCACCCGGTCGCTGCGGGATCCGCACCATTCCCGCCCCTCGCCTGACCTGAGAGCGAACCCCCATGCCGCCCGGAGACGCACCGACAGTCCAGACCGCGCAGTACATCATCAAAAACAAGATCGCCATCCGCGTCGGCGCACTGGCCGAGGGCGCCGCCTACGGCCTCATCGACACCGGCGGTGAGGTGAAGGAGTTTCCCAAGGGCGACTTTGCGAAGGCGGCGAGCGTGGAATTGTGGGCGAAGTTCCCTGCGAACCCGAAATTCCATCCCACACGGTCCACTTCATGCACAAGGTGACCCCGAACGGCGAGCGCTACATCCCGGGCCGCGACACCGTCGGAGACGAGTGCACGTTCGCGAAGTGCAACAAAGTCCCGCACGGCCTTGAAGCCCCGAACGCCACCTCGATAGACATGACCGGCATGAACTTCCAGCAGTTCTACGACGCCGTGTTCGCGGAACTGCAGAATCTCGCCGGAGGCTGAGCCCCCGACTGCGCCGGCCGCTGCACTGCCGCTTTCCTGTCTCGCTTAACTGCGCCCTCAATTCACACCGCCACAACGTCATGGCGCCACTGCGTTATGCCGCCAAGCCGAAATCCCGATCCAGAGGAGAGAAGAATGCCACCCGGAAACCCGCCGACCGCACGGACTGCGCAGTACATCGGCCGGCACGAGATCGCCGTCCGCGTAGGACATGGAGCAGAGGGCGCCGGCTATAGCCTGCTCGATGTCCGGGGCGCCGGCGACGCCTACGAAGCCAACGACCTGGCGGCCAACACCGAGGCCCAGATGGCCTGGGAAGCCGACCCCGACGCCGCGGCGTTCCGCACGTTGTGGGTCAACCGCCTGTGGAACACCTGCCTGATCATGCAGTTCCACGCCAAGCCCAACGACGCCATCTGGTTCCTGCACCACGCCCGCCCCGCAGGCGAGCGCTACCGACGGGCGGAGACATAGCCGGGAACGGCTTCACATTCGCCAAGATCAACCGAGTGAACACCGGCAACCTGCTCGCGGCCGCCAACGCAGTTGCCGTGGTGAACGGAACCCTCCAAGAGATATACAACGACGTCTTCAACGAGCTCGACCGCCTGGCCAAGCTCTGACCACCTCAATGCCCGCCGCGCTCAGCGCATCGCGCAGCTGCGACTATGAGCCTCAAGTTGGCCGCGGCCGCTTGGGTCGTGCTCAGCCACCGGAGCAAAGGACCTCGGGCCCGGGTTGGCGATGCTCAGCGGTATGGGTATGCGCCTCCGAGCTGACGGTCAATGCCCAGCTCTTAGCCACGGCAAAGGCAAAGGAGCCAGGGAGCGAATCGGCAGTGCTCAGTGGTGCAGGTATGGCCTCCAGGTCGACGGCACCTACCCGGCACTTTCGCAGCGGCGACGGCGAAGGACCCCAAGCGGGCCAACGTTTCCCGGCGGTCGCCCAGCGGCAGTTAACGGCCCACCCGCGTTGGCCGAAGGCGATTGGTACCTGGCCCTACTGAGGTGGCGGGTCGAGCAGCAGAGCCTGATTCCGTGGCCGATATCACTCGATGCCAGGCCGTGGCAAGCAGCCAGCACCTACCGGCCGAAGCCCATTGGCGACTGGCCCACATGAGGTGGCCACGGTCGGAGGAACACAAAGCCTAACTCTGTCGCCGACGTTGCCGGGCGGTCGGCCGGTGGCAATTGGCGGCCAGCGCGGGCAGCCGGCGGCCTGCACGTATTGGTCGACGTCTGTTTGCCGTTGGTTGGTCTGCACGAGGCGGCAGCGGTTGGAGCGTCCGACGTCTGGTTCTGTCGCTGATTTGCTCGGCGATCGGTCGGTGGCAGCCAGGGGCCGGCTCGCGTTGGTCGCAGACGGTCGGCGACTGGTCGCGGTGGGCGGGGGCGGTCGGAGCTGTCTGGAGTCCTATCTCTGTCCCCACGAGATCTGCCGGGATCATGGCCGAGACCGGCTGCGGATCCGCTGGCTGCTCGCCGGTTGTAGTTTGCCGCTCGTTGCTCGTTGCTCGTTGCTCGTTGCTCGTTGCGGGATCCGGGCGCCGTCCCGGGTGGTGGCCCAGGCTGGGCGCTGCGCTCGTAGTCGGCTGGGTCGTAGCCGCCGAGCACCGGCTTCTGCTTGAGTAGGGTAAGCGCGCTGGTCGGACGCCGGCCTCCAGCCATTCAGCCCTTAGCCGCTAGCTGCCAGTCGAGCCGGTGACGTGCAGGTCAGACGCACTGCAATTCAGCCCTCGGGCGCTAGACCTCAGTCCCCAGCCGCCAGTTGCCCGTCGCCCTTCGTCTGCCGTTTGTCGCCTCTCGGCTATGGCTGGTCGTTTCCGGCTCTACTCCCAAAGCCGGGCGGCCCGGGCGGCAGAGGGCTTGCGCCACACTGTCGTCCGGGCCGTCGGTTGCTCCGTGCGGAACAGTCTGCTGGTCAGCTTGACCCTGCCGCCGCATCACACGGCGTCGGTCGGCTCGTCGTCCGCTGCGAGGATCTTGTACAGCGACTGGCGTGCCTTGGTCAGGATCGCCTGGGCCTGCTCCCGCTGCTGCGGGTTGCCGACCTCGTGGACCTGCTTGTAGGCGAGGGCCAGTTGGCCGATCAGTTCGCGGTGCTTGAGGAACTCCTCGAACCGCGCGTCCGAGCCGCCGACGGCGTCCTGCCAGATCCGGGCCAGCTGGTCGGCGTTCTGCTCCGCGTAGGCGCGGCCGGCCTCGGTCAGCGACAGCAGCTTCCGGTTGGCGTCGCCGACCGGCTCGACCAGGCCCTCGTCCTCCAGCAGCGCCAGGGCCGGGTAGACCGAGCCCGAGCTGACCCGCCACAGGCCGTTGGTCCGCTGCTCGATCTCCTGGATGATCTGGTAGCCGTTGCGCGGCTCCTCGTTCAGCAGCGAGATGATCGCCGCCCGGACGTCGCCGCGTCCGGCTCGGCCGCGGCCTCGGCGGGGGCCGCCGAATCCGCCCGGGCCGCCGAACCCGCCGGGTCCGAACGCGCCCTCGGGGCCGAAGGGGCCGCGTGGCCCGAACGGTCCGTCCGGGCCGAACGGTCCGCCGAAGCCCCGGCCGCCGCGGCGGCCGCGACCGGGATGGTCGTGCTCGTGGTCGTGGCCTTCGTGCCGCCAGCGTCCGCCTTCGCGGTCCCAGCCGCGGCCGCGGCTCTGCTCGCGGTCCTCTTCGCGGCGCAGGTCCGGTGTCTGTTCGCGTCGACGGCCCCGGCCGCCGCGTCGCCCGTCGAACGGGCTGTCCATGGGGAATGAGTACGTACTCATGTCGATATCTCCTTAGTCAGGTGTCGAGAACATCTCTCGATAGGTGAACGATATATCGCTAAGTATCGAAAGCGCAAGTCCGATTCCGGCCGGGCACCCGACCGGCCGTTCTGTTGGCTACTCTGGGGCAGGTGACCACCAGCGAGTCCGGACCGCCGCCGACCCACATAAGGACCTTCCACCCGCGCCGGGGCCGGATAGGGCCGGTCCGGGCGCAGTCGCTGTCCGAGCTCTGGCCGGCCTGGGGGTTCGACATCGGCACACCGGAGCCGGCCGAGACTGGAACCGAGGCTGAGGCTGAGGCCGACGCCACCAGCAGTACGGCCGATGCTGCGGCCGCTGCCGACGGGCCGCGCGCGTTTGACCAGGCTGAATTGTTCGGCCAACGGCTGGGTGCCCCTGCGCGGCCGCTGGTCCTGGAGATCGGCTGCGGCATGGGGGAGGCGACGGTCGAACGGGCCGCCGCCGACCCGGATCGCGACTACCTGGGCGTGGACGTGCACACACCCGGCTTGGGCAACTTGCTCATGCTCGCCCGCGCCCGCGGCCTGGACAACGTCCGAGCGGCCCGCGGTGACGCGGTCGAACTCCTCCGCGACCTGATCAAGCCCGGATCGGTCGACACGATCCAGGTCTTCTTCCCCGACCCGTGGCCCAAGGCCCGGCACCATAAGCGGCGGATCATCCGCCCGGAACTCGTGTCCCTGATGCGCGAACGCCTGCGTCCGGGCGGCATGCTGCACTGCGCCACCGACTGGGCCGACTACGCCGAGCAGATGCTCCAAGTCCTCAGCGCCGACCCGGGGCTCGTCAACGCCGCAGCCGCCATCGCCAGCCCGGCAGGTGTAGGAGCAGATGCAGGTGCCGCTGGCGTCGACGCACCGGGCTTCACCCCGCGCCCGGATTGGCGCCCGGTGACGAAGTTCGAGCGCCGTGCCCTTGAGGCGGGACGCGAGGTATTCGACCTCGTGTTCATCGCACGCTGAAGTCGTTGGACAGCGAAGAACCCGGACGACTCTTCACGCACGATCAGCGCGTGGTGGCCCGCCGCAGGATGAGGTACATCTCGCAACCGAGGCAGTAGTTGAACGCGGCGTTGAGGAAGGCCGCTGCGAGCGCGAAGGCAGTCGCGATCACGCCGACTACCGTGGCCCCGGCCAGGAACGCGATCGCGGCGATGGCGATGAACACGAACCCGACCGCTTGGGCGAAGCGCGGCGGTGCCTCGTGTTCGAGTTCCTTCGGCTTGGGCAGAATCTTCTGGATGAATGTCCGATAGATCGTCCCGTACGGCGCGTACCGCAGCCCAGCACCGGCACCGATCGCAAAGACGAGCGCCTGCGCCACGGCCAGCCAGCCGTTGCGGGTCAACAGGATGGCGATCAGTACCACGGTCGTGACCATCGCAGCGAAGCGCGGCCCACGGGGGTCGATCATGCGTCCCTTACCCGGGCCGCCCAGATTGCCCTGGCCACCCGCACCGACAGAGCTTCCTGCACCGACAGAGCTTCCCACGCTGGCAGAGCTTCCCGCACCGACAGAACTGCCCGAAGCAGCAGACTCACTCGTGCCGCCCAGCCCACTGATAGCGTCCCAACCATCCACGTCGGCTTCACCCGCCGCAACGGCCGGAACGGCCCCTATTCCGGATACGCCCGACATCCCCGAACCAACCTCGGCTCCGGATCCTGTGCTCGAACTCGTGCTGGAAGTGGTCATGCCGGGAGGGTCCTTCCGATCGCGGCCAATACCTGGTCCTTGCGCGGAACTCCGGTGGCCCTCGCGGTGATCCGGCCCTCGGCGTCCAGGATGAGCGTCGTCGGCGTGCGCATGATCCCGATCTCCCGGACCAGGTCCAGGTGGGATTCGGCGTCGATCTCGATGTGGCTGACCCCCTCGGCGGAGGCCGCCACCGAGGCCAGGACCACCTTCGCGGCCCGGCAAGGCTGGCAGAACGCGGTCGAGAACTGCACCAGGGTCGCCTGCCGGCCGAGTTCCCGGCCGAGCTGTTCGGCCCGCAGCACCTCGACCCCGCCGTTCCGTCCACCACCCTGACTCGCACCGGAACCAGAACCAGAACCCACAGCCGAATCACCGACGCTGCCAGTACCGATACCGATTCCACTACTGCCCTGAGCAGCGCCAGACTGCGAACTCGTCGCCACGTCGTACTCCTGGATCCGTCCGTCAGTCCGCTTGCGCCACAGCGCGAATGCGCTCGACCCGAGCAGTACCACGGCGACCACGATCAGACCGGTTGTCATGCGCCCGACAACAACACCCGAGCGCAATATATTCCACCTTGCGTGCGAGGTGAACATATGCGGCCGAAGAAGTTATATCGCTGGTCAAAGCTGCTTTGTATCACAGCAATCCTTGGATCAGCCCGGCCAGTTTGCGCATGTCCGTGAACACGGTCGTGTCGGGGCCGGCGAGCCATTCGGCCGGGGTGATGCCGCCCGCATAGCCCAGCGACCGCATGCCGGCCGCGCGGGCCGCCTGGACGCCGTACTGCGAGTCCTCCACGACCACACAATGCCGCGGCTCGACGTTCATCTGGGCCGCCGCATACAGGAAGAGGTCCGGCGCGGGCTTCCCATGGGGCACTTCGGTTCCGCTGTAAATCCGGCCTTCGAAATACCGGCGCAGGTCCGTCTTGCCCAGCGTGCGCCGCATCTTCTCGTGCGTGCCGCTGGAGGCCACGCAGGTGGCCAGGCCGAGCGCCGTGATCGTGTCGAGCGCCTCGATGATGCCGTCCACGGCGGTCAGTTCCTCGTCGAACGCGATCGCATACGCCTCGTCGAGTTCGCGCTGCCAGCCGGGCGGGAGCGGGCCGCCGATCTGGGCCTCGACCTGCGCGGTCATGTACGCGTCCGAACGTCCGAGGAAGCGCTCGGCGACCTCCGTCTCGGTCAGCGGCCAGCCGAGGCGGGCGAGCGCGGCCGACTCGACCCGGACCGCGAGGCGTTCGCTGTCCACCAGGACGCCGTCGCAGTCGAAGATGACCAGCTGGATTTGATCGATCACGTGCGTAGGCTATCGGAACTCCGGCGGTGATCCGGCGGCGAGCAGTGAGCGCCATCACGCCGCTACCGGGCTTGGCTGGGCCCCGGGGCGGTCGCTAGTGTCCGAAGCATGACAGAACGGCGGTTGATTTCCAGCGGCTCCACCTTCGAAGCGCAGATCGGCTACTCCCGGGCGGTGGTGGACGGCGACTGGGTGCACGTGTCCGGCACGACCGGATTCGACTACTCGACCATGACGATCGCGCCGGACGTGGCCGATCAGGCCGAGCAGTGCCTGCGCAACATCGAGGCCGCGCTGGCCGAGGCGGGCAGTTCGATCGCGCAGGTGGTCCGGGTGCGCTACCTGTTGCCGCACCGGGAGGACTTCGAGCCCTGCTGGCCGGTGTTGCGCCGTTGGTTCGGGGAGGTCCGGCCGGCCGCGACCATGCTGGTGTGCGGGCTGGCCGACCCGGACATGAAGATCGAGATCGAGGTGTACGCGCGGCGCGGCGCCGTCGATCCGGCGGCCGGGTGATGTCCGAACCGCAGGGCGTCGAGCAGCCGTCGGCATCCGTGCCCGCGTTGATAGCCGTCGGCGCCGAGATGGACGTCCCGGGCATGTTCAACCTGCGCGACCTCGGCGGCCTGCCGGTCCGCGGGGGAGGGACGGTTCGCCGCGGCCTGCTGCTGCGGTGCGGCGAACTGTCCGGGCTCGAAACCGCCGGGTTCGCGGCGCTCGCCGAGCTCGGCCTGCGGACCGTCGTGGACCTGCGGACCGTCACCGAGGTCGACGTCCGCCCGAACCCGACCGGCCTGGGCGACATCGGCGTGGTCGTGCACACGATCCCGCTGATTTCCCTCACCTACGAAGAGATCCCGCACCGCCAGGTGGATCTGTACACGTACCTGGCCGATTCCTGCACGCTCGAGGCCGCTTCCGTCGTCAAGGCCCTGGCCGCGCCGGGCGCCCTGCCGGGGCTCTTCCACTGCGCCGTCGGCAAGGACCGTACCGGGTTCATCGCCGCGCTGGTGCTGTCCGTGATCGGTGTTCCGGACGATGAGATCATCGCCGACTTCCTGCGTTCCAACGCCGCCCTCGGCCTGCCCCGGCAGCCCGGCGCCCTGAGCGCCGCGGCCCGGCGGGTGGCCGAGGCGTCGCCGGTGTACGACATGCTGCTGTCCGCCCGCAACGCGATCAGCGCGGAGCTCATCTCCGCCTCGCTCGGCCGGGTGCGCGAGCGGCACGGATCGGTGGCGGACTACCTCCGCTTCGGCGGGGTCACCGACGAGGAGTCGGCCTCCCTCGAAGCGGCGCTCGTCGAGCCGGGTCCGGACGACCGGCAGGACTGAGCAAGCCTCCGCAACACAACGCATCGCGACGAGCCCGGGCCTGCGACCTGCACCGCAGGCCCGGGCTTGTTCCTGGGCGGTGGCGAGCCCGACGTTCTGCGGCAGCAGCACGGCGACCCCCGCGTACCTCGTGATCTGGAAGACCAGCGCCAACGGCCAGCGCACCTTCGGCAGCTCCGGGGTCGGCTCGGCCGTCTACCAGTGTCAGGGCACCACCGAGAACACCTTCTCGATGGACGGTGAGATCCCCACCGGGGGCAGCTACACCATGCCGATGGCCTGCGGCTGATCCACGGCTGGACGCCGCTCCGGCGGTGACGGCTCCCAGACCCTGCGGCCGGCACGTGACGCAGGCCGGCCGCGGCTGAAAGGCCCCGATGTGCCTTGCGGCCCGCACGTTACCCGGGAGTAGGGTTTACTGGTCGGACAGGAACCCGGGCAAGCGGAGGTGCGCAGGTGGGCGACGCGTTCTACAAGCGGATCGGCGAGGACCGCTACGAGGCGACCGCACACACTGCGGGGCCGTGGTCGGCCGACTCCCAGCACATGGGCCCGCCGGCCGCGCTCCTGGTGCGCGAACTGGAGACCTTCGCCCCGCGCACCGACGCGGCGTTGTCCCGGCTCGCCTTCGAAGTCCTCGGCCCGGTGCCGATCGGCGAGATGACGGTACACGCCCGGGTCGAACGCCCCGGCCGGGCGGTGGAACTGCTCTCGGCCGAGCTCAGCGTGGCTGACCGCCCGGTGGTGCGGGCGCACGCCTGGCGGCTGGCCCAGTCCGACACCGCCGAGGTCGCCGCGGGCGCGGCGGCGGCGCTCGAGCCGCCGGACGGCGCCGCACCGATGTCCATCCCGGCCGGCTGGAAGCGCGGATACCTGGACGCCACCGAATGGCGCTCGCTGGCCGGCGGCATGACCGGCACCGGATCCGCGACCGTATGGGGCCGCCCGCTGGTCGACCTGGTCGCCGACGAGCCGAACACGCCGCTCCAGCAGCTGTGCACCATCGCCGATTCGGGCAACGGGGTCTCCAGCCGCCTGGACATCCGCAAGTGGCTGTTCGTCAACACCGACCTGACCATCCACCTGCACCGGCAACCGGGCGGCGGATGGTTCGGGCTCGACGCCGAGACGGTGATCGGCCCGACCGGGATCGGCCTCGCCAGCAGCGTGCTGCACGACGGCGCCGGCCCGGTCGGCCGCGCGGCGCAGGGACTGCTCGTACGGCCCAGATGATCGGGGGATCGGCCTCACGCCTTCGAGCCGAGCAGCCTGGCGTGGATGGTGTGCGCGGCGGGTCGGCGCCCGGCCCGGTTCGACAGCAGCGCCCGGGCCACCGCACGCGGCACGCCCGACATCGAGCCCAGGTCGATCTTGCCGTCGTGGTAGTCCTCGATCGCCTTGCCCCAGTCGTCGCTGAACGGGAAGGCGCCGCTGCCGGCCCGCGCGATGTGGATGCCGAGCCACAACAGGTCGGCCTGGCGGCGGCGGCGGAACTCGCTGCGCGAGTCGGCCCGCAGCCGGGCGCAGCCGTAGTCCACCGCGTAGAGCCCGCCGGGCGAGACGATCAGGTTCTTGGCCCGGAAGTCGCCGTGCGCGACCGCGGCCGCGTGCACCGCGGACAGCAGGGCGCTCAGGCCCACCGCCAGCCGCAGGGTGCCGGTCTCGCTGAGCAGGCCGCCGGCCAGTTCCTCTTCGAGCGTCCTGCCTTCGAGGTACTCCATGACGAGATACGGCCGCAGCGCCTCGGGCCGGTAGTCCAGCACGGACGGCGCGAAGATCCCGCCGACGGCACGCAGCGCGCGCACCTCCTCGTCCATCGCGCGCCGACTGCGCCGAGTCGGCTCGACCGCCTTGATCACCACGCTCGGGCCGTGCGGCGCCGCGGCCAGGTAGGCCACTCCCTGCATCCCCGCGCCAAGGCGGCGGATGACTGTATACGGGCCGAACGCACCGGCCAGCGACTCGATCTCGTTCGGATCCCCGAGCAGGTCGGCGGGGTCGGTCTTGGTGTTGTGTGTAGTGAGGTCCATGGCGGCATTCGGCCATGTGCTCGTGCTGTATGGCAGTGACTCCGTACGCGTAACGTACAGATCAGCCGTCGTATTCAGGCACAATGTGATTCGTAGGATGCCGCTGACAGGACACCGATGAACACGCCCAGCCCTGAGGAGATCTACACCGCCAAGCAGATGCGTGATGCCCTGGCCGGTATCAGGAAGGCATCTGGCAAGTCTCTGACCGACCTCGTCGAGGAGTCGGAGGCTCTTCAGGGGAAGCCCGCGCGGATCGGTGCGCGGACAATCAAGCTGGTGCCACTCACCAAGCCTAATATCAGCGGTTTCACCGGCGCCAGCCGGGTCCAGCTGCCGGGCGATGCCGTCCTGGTCACCTTTCTCCTTGCCTGCAAGGTCCCGGGCGGGCACCTCGGGGCTTGGCTTGAGGCGGTGGAACGGGCGCGCAGTTCCCGAGACGGCGAGATGGCGCCGGATCCGGCGCTGCCGCGGCTCCCGGATCACTTCGTGCCGCGCCTGACCGAGCGCCGCCGAGTGCTGGACCAGCTCAGGGAGCTGGCTGGCCGAGCTGTGGGAGTGCGACGGCATCGAGTCCCGGTCTGTCTGCGACCGCCTTGCGGACCGGTCGCTGCTCGGCTCGACGGAATCACGAGGCGTACGTCTGCACGACGTGATCCGCGACCACGTCCTGCACGACCACCTCTGGATCGTGCGCAGCTGGACCGAGCGGCATTTGGAGGCCTTGCGCGGACACTGCATCGGCGGGCGGTGGGATCGCCTCGCGCCGACGTATGACGCCGCGTTAGATCGGCTGTCGTACCTGATGGTCGCCACCGATCGCGACGAGGAACTTCGAACCCTGTTGTTCGATCTGCGGTTCATGGTCCGCCGGATCCGCCAGGGCGGGACGGCCGGTCTCCTCTCGGATCTCGGCGACTGCGAGAGCTCCCGCGGCCGTGATCCCGAACTGCGGGCCCTGGAACTCATCATCGGGCTCGAAGGCCACCTGGCCCTGCGGGCGGACGCCGACGGGAGCGCGCCCGGCGGCGTCCAGAGCGTCGCCGCCACGCTCTGGGCTCGGTTGGTGGGGGATCCGACCGTGAGCGGGCTGGTGACGCACCGAGACGAGTCGCTCCTCGAAGTGCCGGTCGCCCTGCATCCCATGCCGGACCGGCCCGATACGCGCCTGGTGCACGTGTACGACGGACACACCGATCGGGTCGTCGCGGTCAGCTGGCGGGCTGACGGCGACCGGCTGGCGACCGGAACCGCCGACGGCGCCGTGCACATCTGGGATGTCCGCGGTTCGCGCCAGCGGGTCGTGCGTTTCGAGGCCGCGGTATCCGCCCTCGCCTGGAGCCCCGATCATCTGCACTTGGCCGTGCTGACGGGAGAGTACGGGCTCTGTTTGATCGAGCCGATCCATGGTGATGTGACGACGTTCGGTTTCGCCTCCGGTAATGGCGTCGAAGCCGATGACGCCGACCGCGGCGTACCCCTGGCCGAGCTCACCTGTCTCGCCTGGATGCCGCACGGCCTGGCGATCGGGCGCGGCGACGGCGACGTGGTCCTCTGGGAGATCGGCGAAGACCGGGTGACGCGGGCGATCTCGCACCCGGGCAGCGCGGTTCGGGCAATGCAGTGGTCTGACGTACTGTCCGGTCTGGTGGCGGTGCACGCGGACGGCGTGTTCACTGTGCTCCATGACGTGTCTGCGGGCGGAGGCCGGGAACGCGTGACTGCGCAGACCGGGCTCAACGTGCCGCGGGCGCTGGCTGTTCGAGCCGACGGGACCGAGGTCGTCATCGGCGCGGCGCAGAACGAACTGCTGATGCTCGACGCGGCAGCGCCGGAAGCCGCTGCGATCAGCACGCCGACGACCGGCTGGAGCACCTCGGTGGGATGGAGCGCCGACGGAACCTGGATCGCGGCGGGTCTGCAGGACGGAGCAGTGGCCCTGTGGTCCGAGACCGGGTCTGAGCCTGGGCACGCCGGTTACGTCGACGTACTTCTCGACGACGAGACTCCACAGCGCCGCGGATGGAGCGAGAGGTTCGCCAACCAGCAACGGATCGATTACCACGGCCAGCGGGTGGCCGCAGTGAGCTGGCATCCCCTCCAGCCGCAGCTCGCCGTCGCCGCGCAGAAGGACCTGCGGGTTTACGACCTACAGCGGGGCGCTGAGAACGAGTCGCGGCACGGGGTCAACTGCCTGTGCCGGCATCCGAACCGCGACCTGTTCGCGGCCGGTGGCATGGACGGGGAGATCATCCTGACGAAAGCCGCCGATCTCGCGTGGCGACGCACGGTTGAAGTGTTCACGAGCCCGGTGCGGTCGATCGCGTTCTCCCCGGACGGCGATCGGCTGGCCGTCCTCGCCGACGACGGCCGGCTGCTGCTGTGGGACACCCGCGCGCTCCTCGAAGAGGATGCCACGATCGACGGCTCCGTCTCGTCCATAATGTGTCCCGTCGACCAGCCCGGCGCCGTCGCCTGGACCCCGGACGGCGCGGCGCTGGCGATCGGCGGCAACAAGCTGGTGGTCCTGCTGGACAGCACCACGCTGGGTGAACTGCGCCGGTTCCCGGTCGCCGACCTGGTCAACGGCCTGGCCGTCGACCCGGGCGGCCAATGGATCGCCACGGCGACCAGCGGCTCCGAGATCGCCGTGCACGACCTGAGCGGCCGGCCCGAACTGGTGCTGACCGGCCATTCGAGCAGCGTGGGCGTCGTCCGCTGGCTCGGCGACGGGCGACTCGTGTCCGGCGGCTATGACGGATACGTGATGTTCTGGTCCCCATGGGCGGACCCGGCCGACAGGCTGCTGCGGAGGATCGAGCCCGGCGGCGGCGCCGTGTGGGACGTCGCACTCAGCCGCACCGCGCTGGTGACCGTCACCTCCGCGGGAATGCTGGGATTCCACCCTCTGACCAAGGATGAGGCGCCGGTCGCCTCGTGTGTCGTCGCGCTGGACACGGCGCTCAGCTCGTGCGCCGTGTCGGCCGACGGCACCACCGTCGCCGCAGGAGGATCTGCCGGAACAGCCCTCTTCGCCCTACCGCAGTGGGCCCGCGGACCGCACCGGACGTAGATCCATGGGCCAGCAACCAACGAACTATCCGGCCGGGTTCGCCGCCGCCGCCAACGCCTTCGTGAGCCGCTTGATCGGGCTGCTCAACCCGTACTGCTCGCTGAGCTCGGCCAGCTCCTCGGGATGCGCCGGTCCGGCAGGCAGCGCGGACTCGACCTTGACCGCCGGCGCGTCGGCCCGCACGCGCACCACCTGAGGCGCGACGGCAAGGTACTCGCGGGCGGCGTCCAGCTTCTTCCGGGCGGCGGGCTTGAGCGCCGACGCCGGGTCGTCGAGCGCGGCGAGCAGGGCGTCGAGCGAGCCGTACTCGGTGATCAGCGCCGCCGCGGTCTTCTCGCCGATGCCGGCCACGCCGGGCAGCCCGTCGCTCGGGTCCCCGCGCAGCGTCGCGAACTCGGCATACCCGGACCCGGACACGCCGTACTTGGCGGACAGGGCGCCGTCGTCGAGCACCTCCAGCTTGGCCACGCCGCGCGCGATGTTCAGCACCCGGACCGCCCGCGCGTCGTCGATCAGCTGGAACATGTCCCGGTCGCCGGTCACCACGTCGACCGGGCCGTCGTGCGCGGCGGCGTAGGCGGCGATGGCGTCGTCGGCCTCGAACTCCTCGGCCCAGCCGCGGGCCAGGCCGAAGGCGTCCAGGACCGCTTCGAGGACCGGCACCTGCGGGCTGAGCGTGTCCGGGATCTCCTCGATCACCGGTCCGGCCGCCGCGGCCGCATCCCCGGCTGCCGCCGCCTCGCCGACCACCCGGTGCGCCTTGTAGGACGGCAGCAGCGCCACCCGGAAGGCCGGGCGCCAGTCGGCGTCGAAGGTGGCGATCAGCCGGTCCGGCCGGTAGCCGGTCACCAGGGCCGAGATGAAGTCGAGCGTGCCGCGGACCGCGTTGATCGGCATGCCGTCGGGGGCGGTGATCGATTCGGGGATCCCGTAGAAGGCCCGGAAGTAGAGCGTCGGGGTGTCCAGCAGCATCAGTCGTTCGGCCATGTGCCCAGCATTCCACGGCCCACCGACTACAGGAACGTACGACCCTCGCCCCGGTAGGTCGGAATCGCGCCGGTCACGCTGGTACCGCCGATCAGGTGCAGTTCGGCGAAGCGTTCGCACAGCTCCCCGGCCTTGGCGTGCCGGAACCAGACCCGGTCGCCGATGGCCAGGTCGTCCGCGGCCCGGCCGAGCAGCGGGGTCTGCACCTCGCCGGCGCCCTCCTGCGGGTCGTAGCGCAGGCCCTTGGGCAGGTACACGGCCGGCAGCCGGTCCTTGCCGGGCGCGCCGGAGGCCGGGTAGCCGCCGCCGAGCACGGTCACCACGCCCGGGGCCGGGCGGCGGACCACCGGCAGGGCGAACAGGGCGGCCGGGCGGCCGTGGATCCGGCTGAACCCGTCGAACAGGTGCGGCATCAGCAGGGCCGAGCCGGCCGCGACCTCGGTGATCGCCTCCTCGGCCGCGGTGCGCTCGACCGAGCCGCTGCCGCCGCCGTTGACGAACTCCAGCTGCGCGATCTCCTTGACCGCGGCGACGATCTGGGCCCGGCGTTCGGCCAGTTCCGCGCCGCTGGCCCGCTGCATCGCGCGCACGGCGATCCGGCGGCCCGGGCGCCCGGCCGGGGAGTCGGCCACCCCGGCGATCTGCGCCTCGTAGGCCATCAGGCCGACCATCCGGAACGCGGACCGGTCGGCTGCCTCGCGGGCGACCGCGGTCACCGCTTCGACCGAGTGCAGCGGGGACCTGCGTGCGCCGACCCGGACCCGGCCGTTGAGCGGGCGCCAGGAGGTGTCGATGTCCACGCACACCCGCACCTGTGCGGCCTCGGGGATGTCGGCCACGGTCTTGTCGATCAGGTCGAGCTGCTCGACCGAGTCGATCATCACGGTCACCGTGTCGGCGGCCCGCTGGTCCTGGACCAGGCGGCGCAGCGCGACCCGGTCCACGGTCGGGTAGCCGACCACGATGTCGGAGAAACCGGACGAGGCCAGCCACAGCGCCTCGGGCAGAGTGAAGGCGAGCAGGCCCTGGAACCCTTCCACGCCGAGGATGTGGCGCAGCAGTTCCCGGCAGCGGATCGACTTGGTGGCCACCCGGATGGGCTTGCCCCCGGCCCGCCGGACCAGCTGCCCGGCGTTCTCGTACAGCGCGGCGAGGTCCACCGCGGCCAGCGGCGGGTCGAGGTGCGCGGTGGCTTGGTTCAGCCGGTCCAGGTCGGTCACGTTTTCCACGATCGCACAGCAGGGTGACAGCGGATGACCTTTCCGGTCCCGGAACGGTCTCGACCCGGCGCACCCCTGGCGCGGGGGTGGCGGATCGGCCCGGCCGAGTATCGCGATCTTGTCCGGGTGGATTATTGTGCGACAGGAATAAGTTCGGGTCAGTTCGCGGCGATGGTGTCGGGGCGGCGGGCTGGAGAGGGGATTCGCGCATGTCCTTCGAGGGGACGGGGCCTGTGGACGGGCCGCGGGCGGGTGTGCCGGCGGACTGGGACGGCCTCGCGCCGCCGGACGGGCCCGGGCCGGAGCAGGAGTGGCTGGGGGAGCCGGTGCGTGAGTCGGACGGGGTAATGCCGGACGGGAAAGTCGACGGCGGCCACTTCCAGCAGTCGCCGCGATCGCACGAGGCGCAGCAACCGCAGCCGGTGCAGGAGCCGACGCAGCAGTTCCAACAGCCCACGCAACAAATGCAACAGCCTACGCAGCAGCTACAACAACCCACGCAGCAGTTGCAGCAGCCTACGCAGTACTTCGCGTCACCATCGGGGCCGTCGCAACCGCCGCAGTCGCAGCAACCGCCGTTGCAAGCACAACCGCACCAGTATCCGCAGCAGCATCACCAGATGCCGATGTCGCAACAGTTGCCGCCGCCGCAGGCACCGCAGTACCCCTACCAAGGCCAGCACCAGTACCAGCAGCAGCACTACCCGCAGACGCACCCGCAGCATGCCCAGCAGCCCCAGCAGCTGCAACAACCGGCGTATCCGCCGCAGTACCAACAACACCAGCAATACCAAGGCCAGCACTCCCAGTACCCGCAGGCGCAGCAGTACCAGCAGCAACAGCAGCAGCCACCCGCGGCGTACCCGTACGACTACAACGCCCCCTACAACGGCGCCCCGAACTGGCAGCGGCCCCCGGCCCCGGCCCTGCCGCCCAGGCCCAAGATACGCGCCCGGGTCAAGGTCGGCGCCGCGATCATCCTGGTCCTCGCCCTGGCGGCCGGGGCCGGCGGCGTCGCCATCGCCAAGGCGGGCACCGGCGGCGCGGCCGCGTCCCGGACCACCGGCCAGGCCGCCCGCCAACAACAGATCGCCTCGCTGTGGCGCAGCGCGCCGGCCGACGACCTGCTGCCGCTCTCGCTCAGCCGCGAGGGCACCGAGACCTACCAGCGGATCGGCGTCGACCCGGACGAGCAGTGCTCGACCCTGCCGGCCCCGATGCTCGCCGCGCTGCACCCGGCCGGGTGCGTCCGGGTGATCCAGGCCACCTACGTCGACCGCACCCAGACCGTGACCGCGACCGTCGGGATCGTGGTGCTCTCCGGCTCGGCGACCGTCCGGCAGAGCCTGTTCCAGGACTGGACCCCGGACGCCAACGCCTCGAACACCCTGATGATGCCGCACACCTACCCGGTCCCGGGCACCGGCGCCGCGAACTTCCAGGACGCCCAGCGGGTCGCCTGGGAGTCCGAGGTCACCAACGACGGCAGCTACCTCCTCTACGCGGTCGCCGGGTTCTCCGACGGCCGGCCCGGGCCCTCGGCCGCCGACCGCTCCGCCGGCAGCGGCTCGGCGCTGGACTCCGACTCCCCGCCGGTCGAGGTGGCCGGGGACCTGCCCACCGCGATCTCCCAGATCCTGGTCGCACAGGAGACCACGGCCCTGGGAACGAGTGGGTCATAGTGGCGAACACCGGTAAGGACGGTCCAGTGCGCCAAAAGCCGGCCCGCCGCCCCCGGCGGACCCGGCTCGGCGCGGCCCTGACCGCGCTCGCCCTGCTCGGGGCCTGGTCCCTGGTCAGCGCCGACCCGGCCGCCGCGGACGAGATCAGCGCGGGCGAGTGGGGCCGCGGCTTCATCCACGCGGCCCAGGCGGACAAGGTGGCCAACGGCTCCGGGGTCACGGTCGGCCTGCTCGACTCGGGCGTGATGACCCAGCGGGTGAACCTGGCCGGCCAGGTCACCAACGGCCCGGACTACGCCGGCGGGATCGAGCGGCCCGGGCAGTCCGGCTGGGGCGAGCACGGCACCTGCATGGCCTCGATCATCGCCGGCACCGGCAAGGGCGAGGCGGCGATGGAGGGGGTGGCGCCGGGCGCGCACATCCTGGCGGTCCGGGTGATCCGGGACGACGACGCGCCCGACGTGGGCGACGCGACCACCAGCGACACCCCGATCTCGGACGGCATCCACTACGCGGTGGACCACGGCGTGCAGGTCATATCGATGTCGATCGGCGGCGACGCCCAGGGCACCGACGGCGACTCCTCGGACGAGGCCGACGCGATCCGCTACGCCCTGGACCACAACGTGGCCGTGGTCATCGCCGCGGGCAACACCGGCACCGAGGGCAACGCGATCAGCTTCCCCGGGGCCGACCGGGGCGCGATCACGGTGGCCGCGGTCAACGCCTCCGCCGGGGTGGCCGACTTCTCGACCACCAGCTGGGACGTGGACGTCGCGGCCCCGGGCGTGAACGTGACCTGTGACGCGCCGGACTCGGACGACGTGATGGAGATCGGCGACGGCACCAGCCAGGCCACCGCGTTCACGGCCGGCGTGGTCGCCCTGGTCAAGTCGGCGAACAAGGACCTGAGCCCGGCCCAGATCCGCACCATCCTGGAACAGAGCGCCCAGGACAAGCCGGCCGGCGGGCGCGACGACCAGGTCGGCTTCGGCATCATCGACGCGCAGGCCGCGGTGGCCCTGGCGGCCAAGACCAAGGCGCTGCCGGAGAACCCGGCCACCAACGCCGAGGTGCCCACCGGCCACTTCGGCTATGGGCCGACCCAGGTGGTGGCCGAGGCCGCGCCGTCCTTCGGCGCGCTGCCGCGGGCGGTCGCCGGGGGCGCGGCGATCGTGCTCGCGGGCCTGATCCTGGCCTTCGCGCTGCTGCACCGGGCCCGGCGGAAGGCGAACGCGGCCCTGGCCGGTCCGGCGGCGGCGGTCGGCGACGTGTTCGTCAGCGAGACCGTGTTCGAGCAGGCCCCGGGGAGCGGACCGGGATCGGGCGAGATCAGGGCGGTCGAGATCGAGGAAGTGGCCGAGGTCGAGCGCTTCACCGAACCGGACGGCCCGCTGGAACCGGTCGGCCGGATCGAGCCGGAGGTCGTGGAGAGCGTCGCCCGGGTGGAACCGGTCGAGCCCGACGAGCCGGAGCCCGCCAACCCCGCCGAGGCCACGCAGGTGCTCGGTTCCAGGGAGCAGCTGCCGCCGGAGTTCGAGGAGTACCACGACCCGCAGACGGTCGTCCTCGCCACGGCCGCGTCCGCAGCGTCGGCCGACCGTGAGCCGATCGCCGATGAGCCGGCCGACCGCGAGCCGGACGCCGGTTTCCACGGCGAGCCCGACGCCCGCAACTCCGCCGACCCGCTCGACCGCACCGTGTGGAGCGAGCCGATCGGGCCGATCGGCACCGGCGACCCGCGCGACGCCCCGGAGAGCCGGAACCTGCCGCCGGGTACTACGCTCGACGAGTGAGCGAAGATCCGGGCCGTAGGCTCCTGCAATCCACCGGTTTCGACGGCGACGACGGCTCGGCCGACCCGGAGCTGGCCTCGGCGCTGATCGACTACCAGCGCGGCCACCGCGACCGGTACGCGCTCTACCCGCTGCTCGCGGGCAAGCGGGTGCTGGCGCCGGTGGTCGCGGTGCTCGGCGAGGCCGAGCAGGCCGGGGTCTCGGCTGCCGGGGTCGCCCTGAAGCGGGACAAGGACAGCGACATGGCGCTGGTCACCCTGGTCGCGGCGGACGGGGCCAAGGCCGTGCCGGTGTTCACCTCGACCAGGCGGCTGATCGCCTGGGGCACCGGGGCCGGATACCCGCAGGCCCGGCCGGTGCCGATCTCGATCGAGCTGGCCGCGGCCGCCAGCCTGCAGGAACAGGCCGACGCGCTGCTGCTGGACCTCGGCAGCGTGGAGCAGTTCGAGCTCACCGGCAGCGCGCTGCGGGCCTTCGCGGACGGCCGGGTGCCGCTGGCCCCGGACAGCGACCCGGAAGTGGTCGCCGCGCTGACCACGGCCCTGAAGTCGGTGCCGGAGCTGGCCGAGGCCCTGCGCGAGGCCAGGATCGGGGCGTTCGCCGAGGGCGCGGTGCTGGAGCTGGGCTTCCAGCCGGGCGTCGACCCGCGCTCGCTGACCGAGCCGCTGCGCCGGGCCGCCGACGCGATCGCCGCCGACCCGGTCCTGCGCGACCGGCTCGGCGAAGGCCTGTCCATCACGGCCGCGCCGGACTGACCGGCGAGCAGCGGCGCCGACCGGCGATCGGCCGCGCCGGACTGTCCGCCAACCAGAGGCCCTGACCGGCGATCGGAGTCCGGTCGGCGTCGTCGGCCCAGAAAAGGCCGGCTCACAGACGCCGGCCTAAAAGCACCGGCTCAGAGCAGCCGCGCCGCCAGCCGCTCCAGCGAGGCCGCCGGGTCGGCGGTCAAGCCCAGATGCACCGGCCCGGCCTGCACCACGGTCGATCTCGGCGCGGTCAGCCAGCGGAACCGCCGGCCCGGGGTCTCGGCCCCGGCCTGTCCGGCCGCCGCCCCGCCCCGGCACACGTCGGCGTACGCCGCGACCGCCGAGCCGATCCCGGCCAGGTCGGCGGCCGGATCCAGGGCCAGCACCCGGACCTGGTCCAGCTTGTACCTGGCCTCCAGGTAGTCCAGGGCCTGGCAGTACACGATCACGCCCGCGTTCACCGACTCGCCGCGCTCGACCCGGGGCAGCACCCGGATCGCGGCGTACTCGAACGGGTGCCGGCCGTCCGGTCTCGGCACGGTGTTCACCCGGCCACCTCCAGCCGCGGCAGCCAGGCCCACGGCGCGGCGATCCGGGCGGCGAACCAGTTCCGGTAGGCGGCCCGGACCGCGTCCGGGGAGTCGAAGCCGGGTTCGTCGGCCAGCCACTCGTCCGGGACCAGGGCGGTGGCCGCGTCGACTGCGGCCGGGGTGACCAGCGGGGCCAGCAGCGCGTCGGCCGCGGCCAGGTCCGGACGGAACGGCAGCAGCACGTGGTCGTCCACCTTCGGCGGGCGCAGCGCCGAGGCGGCCGCGGTCGGCCAGTTGTGGTGGAAGATCAGCGAGGCGCCGTGGTCGATCAGGTAGACCTTGCCGTGCCAGCGCAGCAGGTTGGGGTTGCGCCAGGACCGGTCCACGTTGCCGATCAGCGCGTCGAACCACACGATCCGCCCGGCCAGCTCCGGCTCGACCGTGAAGGCCAGCGGGTCGAAGCCGAGCGAGCCGGGCAGGTAGTCCATCCCGAGGTTGCGGCCCAGGCTGGCCAGCAGCAGTTCCTGCACCTCCGGATCCGGCTCGCCCTTCGCGATCCCGGCGTCCAGCTCGGCGGTGACCAGCTCCGGCACCGGCAGGCCGAGCGTGCGCCCGAGCTCGCCCGCGACGATCTCGGCCACCAGCGCCTTGCGGCCCTGTCCGGCGCCGCGGAACTTCACCACGTACATCCCGTCGTCGTCCGCCTCGACGATGGCGGGCAGGGAGCCGCCCTCTTTGAGCGGGGTGACATAGCGCGTCACCGTCACGTCTCTCAGCATGTGATCAGGCTAGCCGAGCCGGATCCTCCGGTCGCCCGGTTATGGTCCACGGCCCGCGGAAGCGGCCCGGTTCCGCCACTGCACTAGGGTTCCGCGCATGAGTGGATTCAAAGACTGCTACGCCTGTGACCGTGAGACCGACCTCGTCGTGCTACGCCGGCTGCCGGTTCGAGAAGACATCGCTCATGACGAGCACTGGCGGGTCGTGCACGCGACCGGCAGCGCGCTGCCGGGCTGGCTGGTCCTGGTCCCGCGCCGACACGTGACCACGATCGCGGAGCTGACCGACGACGAGGCGCAGGCGTTGGGCTCCTGGCAGGTGCGGGTGTCCCGGGCCCTGCACGCGGTCACCGGCTGCGAGAAGACCTACGTCGCCCAGTTCGCCGAGGCCGAGGGGTACTCGCACCTGCACTTCCACATCGTCCCGCGCGACGCCGACCTGGCCGCAGAGCTGAAGGGGCCGAAGATCTTCGGCCTGCTCGGCGCCGCGGCGGCCGCTTCGGGCGCGAAGGCCGTGACCGAGGCGCAGGCCGACACCATCGCGGGCAAGGTCCGCGCGGCGCTGGAGGCGTGAGCCCGGGGCGGCCGCCGACCGCCGACCGCCGATCCGAGGCGTCCCGGCTCAGCTCACCGGCCCGGTCAGCTTCTCGCCCGGCCCGGCGCCGAGCGGGTCCGGCACCGCGGAGGCCTCGCGGAAGGCCAGCTGGAGCGTGCGCAGCCCGTCCCGCAGGGGCAGCGCGTGCTGCGAGCCGATCTCCGGGGCGGCGCTGGTGACCAGTCCGGCCAGGGCCACGATCAGCTTGCGGGCCTCGTCCAGGTCCGCCGCCGGCCCCGCGCCGTCCGGGCCCGGCTCGCCTAGGCCCAGCTGCACGGCTGCCGCGGTCATCAGGTGGATCGCGACCGTGGAGATCACCTCCACCGCGGGCACCTCGGCCAGGTCGCGTTCGGTCGGCTGCTGCGGGGAGGGCGTGGTGGGCTCAGGCATGATCGAATCTTCGCACGGGTGGGACGGGCCGCCGCAAACTGGTGCTAAGCTAGGACGCATAGCGACCAACCGCGCCCGCAAGCAGATGCCTCGGCATCGTCGACGTGGGAGCGGTTCGCAAGTGGAGGGCCCACCTCCCACCCGATCGACCATGCGGCCGACGGGTACGGTCAAGGCGTAACTGTACCGTGGGATCTTTCGTCCCCCGGCCTCTTGCGCGGTATCGCCCTCGTGGCGATGCCCCGGTTGGTGGAGCTCTGCGATTCGTGGCGTAGGTCACGGGCGCGGAGCTTTTGTCGTGTAACCGGTGGCCCGTATCCCGATCATCCCCTCATGCGCGGTCCCGACGGCGGCGCGGGCTCTGAAGCAGCAGCAATCCGCACCGTACGCGGTGGGACGGCGAGCGCCGCCCTTTTCTACCGCTTGAACCTAGGAGGCCCCATCAGCGCCGAACCTCGCATCAACGACCGGATCCGCGTACCGGAGGTCCGACTCGTCGGACCGGACGGCCAGCAGGTCGGGATCGTCGCGATTCAGGACGCGCTCCGCCTGGCCGGCGAGGCCGATCTCGACCTGGTCGAGATCGTCCCGACCGCCCGCCCCCCGGTGGCCAAGATCATGGACTACGGCAAGTACAAGTACGAGTCCGCGCTCAAGGCCCGTGAGGCGCGCAAGAACCAGGCGCACACGATCATCAAGGAAATGAAGCTCCGGCCGAAGATCGACCCGCACGACTACGAGACCAAGAAGGGTCACGTGGTCCGGTTCCTCAACGCCGGGGACAAGGTCAAGATCACCATCATGTTCCGCGGCCGGGAGCAGTCCCGGCCCGAGCTCGGCCGCCGCCTGCTGGAACGGCTGGCCGGCGACGTCGAGGAGCTCGGCTTCGTCGAGTTCGCGCCGAAGCAGGACGGCCGGAACATGATCATGGTGCTCGGGCCGAAGAAGAAGAAGGTCGAGGCGATGGCCGAGGCCCGCGCCGCGAAGGCGGCCAAGGCGGACGGCTCCGGCCGTTCCCGCGACGAGGACCACGGCCTGGACGAGCCGATCGAGACCGACGAGGTCGAGACCGGGCAGTCGACCGAGGTGTCGGCCGAGGCCCAGGCTCCGGCCGAGGCTCCGGCTGAGACCGAGACCGCGGAGGCGTAGCGCGCGAGCGCCGGGCCGACCCGCCGTTCCATTTCTCCCGCCCACGGCGGCGGCCCGCCCGCCGCCGCCCGGGGCCGGGACCGTCAGCACTACATAGAGGAGATTGGCTGCCATGCCGAAGAACAAGACGCACAGCGGTGCCAAGAAGAGGTTCCGTCTCACCGGTTCCGGCAAGGTCATGCGCGGCCAGGCTGGCAAGCGCCACCTGCTCGAGCACAAGCCGTCCAGCTACACCCGCCGGGTGACCGGCGAGGTCGAGATGGCCCCGGCCGACGTGAAGAGGGTCAAGCGGATGCTCGGCAAGTAGTCCCCGGCTCTGCCGGACGGCTACCGGCCGTACATCGGCCAGATTTTCGTCATACCAGCCCCGAACCATCTCTCATGAGGAGTTGAACACGACATGGCACGCGTCAAGCGCGCAGTCAACGCGCAGAAGAAGCGCCGCGCGGTACTCGACCAGGCCAGTGGATACCGCGGCCAGCGCTCGCGCCTCTACCGCAAGGCGAAGGAGCAGGTCACCCACTCCCTCGTCTACGCGTACCGGGACCGCAAGAAGCGCAAGGGCGACTTCCGGCGGCTGTGGATCCAGCGGATCAACGCCGCGGCCCGCGCCAACGGGATCACCTACAACCGCTTCATCCAGGGCCTGAAGGCCGCCAACGTCGAGGTGGACCGCAAGATCCTGGCCGACCTCGCCGTGCACGACGCGGCCGCGTTCACCGCGCTGGTCGAGGTGGCCCAGAAGGCGCTGCCGGCCGACGTGAACGCCGCCAAGGTCGCGGCGTAGTCCGCGCCGCCCGGCGATCCGACGGCGAGAAGAAGGTCCGACGCAAGTGGCGAGCCCCGTGATCACGTCCACCCGGTCCACCAGGGTGGTCGCGGCCCGGCGACTCGCCACTCGTGCGTTCCGGGCCAGACAGCGCCTGTTCCTGGCCGAGGGGCCTCAGGCGGTGCGCGAGGCGGTCGCCTACGCGTCGGTCGTCGAGCTGTACTTCACCCAGGCCGCCGACGAACGCTACGGGGACCTGCTCGACCAGGCCGCCAAGACCGGCGCGACCCTGCTGCCGACCACCGACGAGGTCGTCGCCTCGCTCAGCGACACGGTGCAGCCGCAGGGCATGGTCGCGGTCTGCCGCTTCCTGGACCGGCCGCTGGAGCAGGTGCTCGCGGCCCGGCCCCGGCTGGTCGCGCTGCTGGCCGAGATCCGGGACCCGGGCAACGTCGGCGCGGTGGTCCGGGCCGCCGACGCGGCCGGCGCGGACGCGGTCGTGGTCAGCGGCGAGTCGGTGGACGTGTACAACCCCAAGGCGGTCCGGGCCACCGCCGGCTCCCTGTTCCACCTGCCGATCGTGCTCGGCGCCGCCACCGGCGAGGTGGTCGGCCTGGCCCGGGCGGCCGGGCTGCGGGTCCTGGCGGCCGACGGGATCGGCCCGCTGGACCTGGACGAGGAACTCGACTCCGGCGCGCTCGCCGCGCCCACCTGCTGGCTGTTCGGCAACGAGGCCAGGGGACTGCCGCAGGAACTGCGCGAGGCCGCCGACGCAGTGGTCCGGGTGCCGATCCACGGCAAGGCGGAGAGCCTGAACCTGTCCACGGCCGCCGCGGTGTGCCTCTACGCCTCCGCCCGCGCGCAACGTCGCCCGGGACCGCGCCAGGGCTGAGTCCGAGGCGGTTCGGAGCCGGACGCGACGCCGCCGCCCGTCCGGTCGTCCCGGTGTGGATCTCGGTCCTGATCCCGTCTCACCCGCGGTTGACCACCCGTCAGCTGGTATCCGACGCGGCCACAGATCGCGCCTGCCTCCGCACTCACAGCGATTCCGACGCCGGCTCAGGCATGCGTCCGCGGGTGTCCGCGGGTGCTCCGGTGGCCGCCCCTCGCGCGCGCCCGCCCGTCCGGGACGGCCGGTTCCGGCGCCGCCGCAAGCGGCCGATGCCATGTTGTTATGTTGCGCCACCGGCCTTTCACCATGCCAAGCCATAGACTTCGTCAAATCCTGGCAAAGCCCATGACCTGCGCCTTCATGCCGACCATAGACCGTTTTGCGGCATTTCGGGAGGGATCAAAAGGGCCCCGGAACATGACCGTGGCGTATGGCGGCGCAATGAAGTTGTGTCGGCCTTGACCCTGGCGCGGCAGGCGGCTGACCAGAAACAATGACGACGTGGATTTCGACGTTTTGCCCGACGGGTTGGTCATCGCGGACGAACACGGCCTGGTGACGGTGTTCAACCGGGCCGCCGCCCGGGTCACCGGGATCGACCCGTCCGAGGTCCTGGGCAAGCCGCTGGCCGAGGCGCTCCCGCTGGAGGACCTCGAGGGCCGCGGCTGGTGGGACTCGGTGGACCCCTACGGCGGCCTGGCCATCCGGACCGGCCACCCCGAGATCAGGCTGCTGCTCCCCGGCGGCCGGGACGTCCTGGTCACCGCGCGCTACGAGCGCTCCCGGGCCGGGACCGGCACCAAGGCCGGCCCGATCGCCCAGGTCCTGGTCGGCCTGCGCGACACCTCGGCCCGGGCCCGGCTGGACCGTCGGCACGCCGACCTGATCGCGACCGTCGCGCACGAGCTGCGCTCCCCGCTGACCAGCGTCAAGGGCTTCACCGCGACCCTGCTGGCCAAATGGGAGCGGTTCAGCGACGACCAGCGCAAACTGATGCTGGAATCGGTCAACACCGACGCGGACCGGGTCACCCGGCTGATCTCCGAACTGCTCGACATCGCCCGGATCGACTCCGGCCGGCTGCAGCTGGCCCGCTACCCGGTCGACCTGACCGAGCTGGTCGACCACCAGCTGGCCGGGATGAAGGCCGCGGGCCTGGACGAGGACCAGTTCGTGGTCAAGGTGGCCGAGGTGCCCCGGGTGATCGCGGACGCCGACAAGGTGCGCCAGGTGCTGGCCAACCTGCTGGAGAACGCGGTCCGGCACGGCGGCGGCCGGATCCACCTGACCGTGGACCGGGTCGGCGGCCCGGACGGCCCGGACGGCCCCGGTCTGGTCGAGGTGGTCGTCGCGGACGAGGGCCCGGGCATCCCGGAGGAGATGATGGACCGGGTGTTCACCCGGTTCTGGCGCGGCAACCGGCGCGGCGGCACCGGGCTGGGCCTGTACATCGTCAAGGGCATCGTCGAGGCGCACGGCGGCACGATCACCGTCGGCCGGGCCCCCGGCGGCGGCGCCAGCTTCCGGTTCACCCTCCCCGAGGCGGCCGGCTTCGACGAGTTCTGAGCCTGTGGCGGCTCGGCCCCGCCGCCGGCTCCGGTCCCCGCGCCGCGCCCGTCCCACCCGCCCCGGCATCCACGGCGGCATCCCAGCGTATCGCCGCCGCCACCTCCGCATTGCCCGCCCGCCACCGCCCCTGACCTGCTCCGGGCCGGGCCGCGGCGTCCGCAGGGTGAAAAGCGAACCAGGTCTCGATCGCCACTGCACTAGACTGTGCTCTCTTCAACACTCATGACGGACAGCGGGAAGTGGATCATCCGGATGTCGGCACCCAATAAAACCTTTGACCCGGTCGAGGTCGAGGCGCTCAGCCCCGACGCGGTGGAGCGAGCCAGGGCCGAGGCGCTGGCCGCCTTCGCCGCCGCCGCCGACCTGGCCGAGCTCCAGGCCGCCAAGGTCGCCCACACCGGCGACCGCTCCCCGCTGGCCCTGGCCAACCGCGAGATCGGCGCGCTGCCGCCGGCCGCCAAGGCCGAGGCCGGGCGCCGGGTCGGCCAGGCCCGGGCCGCGGTCAACGCCGCCCTGGCCGCCCGCCAGGTCGAGCTCGAGGCCGACCGGGACGCCCGGGTGCTGGTCGAGGAGGGCGTGGACGTCACCCTGCCCTGGGACCGGGCCCCGCGCGGCGCCCGGCACCCGCTGACCACCCTGCAGGAGCGGATCGCGGACGTCTTCACCTCGCTCGGCTGGGAGATCGCCGAGGGGCCCGAGGTCGAGACCGAGTGGATGAACTTCGACGCCCTGAACATCGACCGGGACCACCCGGCCCGCAGCACCCAGGACACCCTGTTCCTGCAGACCCCGGGCGCCGGGCTCGAGGACGAGGACGCCGGCCTGCTGCTCCTGCGCACCCAGACCTCCCCGGTCCAGGTCCGCTCCCTGCTCACCCGCGAGCTGCCGGTCTACATCATCTGCCCCGGCCGGGTCTACCGCTCCGACGCCCTGGACGCCACCCACACCCCGGTGTTCGGCCAGATCGAGGGCCTGGCCGTGGACAAGGGCATCACCTTCGCCCACCTCAAGGGCACCCTGGACCACTTCGCCTCGTCCATGTTCGGCGAGGGCATCGACACCCGGCTGCGCCCGAACTACTTCCCGTTCACCGAGCCGAGCGCCGAGATGGACCTGCGCTGCTTCGTCTGCCGCGGCGACTCGGTGGGCAACCCGGACCGGCCCTGCCGCACCTGCAACTCCGAGGGCTGGATCGAGTGGGGCGGCTGCGGGATCGTCAACCCGCGGGTGCTGCAGGCCGCCGGGGTCGACCCGCAGGTCTACAGCGGCTTCGCCTTCGGCATGGGCCTGGAGCGGACCCTGATGTTCCGCCACGGCGTGGCCGACATGCACGACATCGTCGAGGGCGACCTGCGGTTCACCCTCCCGTTCGGAATGGAGATCTGATGCGCGTCCCGCTCTCCTGGCTGCGGGAGTACGTCGACCTGCCGGCCGGCCTGACCGGCCGCGACGTGGCCGAGGCGCTGATCCGGATCGGCTTCGAGGTCGAGGCCGTGCACCAGTCCGGGCTGGGCCTGACCGGCCCGGTCCTGGTCGGCCAGGTGCTCGAGATCGACGAGCTCACCGGCTTCAAGAAGCCGATCCGGTTCTGCCAGGTGAAGGTCGGCCCGCAGGACGTGCGCGGCATCGTCTGCGGCGCCCGCAACTTCGCCACCGGCGACAAGATCGTCGCCGCGCTGCCCGGCGCGGTCCTGCCCGGCGACTTCAAGATCGCCGCCCGGACCACCTACGGGCACGTGTCCGACGGCATGATCTGCTCGGCCCGCGAACTGGGCCTGGGCGAGGACCACGACGGCATCATCGTGCTGCCGGACGAGTGCGAGGTCGGCGCGGACGCGATCGAGCTGCTCGGCATCCGGGACGAGGTGCTGGACATCGCGGTCACCGCGGACCGCGGCTACTGCCTGTCCCTGCGCGGCATCGCCCGCGAGGCCGCGATCGCGTTCCACCGCTCGCTGCGCGACCCGGCCCTGCTCGACACCCCGGCCCCCTCCCAGGTCGGCTACCCGGTCCGGCTCAACGACCCGGCCGGCTGCGACCTGTTCGCCGCCCGGGTGGTGCGCGGGATCGACCCGCTGGCCCCGTCCCCGCTCTGGATGCAGCGGCGGATCCAGCTGGCCGGGATGCGCCCGATCTCGCTGATCGTGGACATCACCAACTATGTCATGCTCGAGATCGGCCAGCCGCTGCACGCCTACGCGCTGGAGAAGCTGACCGGGCCGCTGACCGTGCGCCGGGCCGCCCCCGGCGAGGGGATCGAGACCTTGGACGGCAAGTACCGCAAGCTCGACCCGGCCGACCTCGTGGTCACCGACCTGTCCGGCCCGATCGGGATGGCCGGGGTGATGGGCGGGGCCTCCACCGAGGTCGGCCCGATGACCACCGACGTGCTGATCGAGGGCGCGCACTGGGACCCGGTCACCATCGCCCGCACCGCCCGCCGGCACAAGCTGCCGTCCGAGGCGGCCCGCCGGTTCGAGCGCGGGGTCGACCCCCGGGCCGCGGCCGCCGCGGTGCAGCGCACCGTGGACCTGCTCGCCCTGCTCGGCGGCGGCACGGCCGACCAGGCGGTCACGGTCGAGTCCACCCGCCCGGCGGCGCCGGCCGCGATCGCGATCGACGTCACCCTGCCCGGTGCGATCGCCGGGCTGGAGTACACCCGGGAGACCGTGGTCGGCCGGCTCCAGGAGGTCGGCTGCGCGGTCGAGGGCAGCGGGGGCCTGCTGGTCACCCCGCCGACCTGGCGCCCGGACCTGACCGACCCGAACGACCTGGCCGAGGAGGTGATCCGGCTGGAGGGCTACGACCGGATCCCGTCGGTCATGCCCCCGGTCCCGCCCGGCCGCGGCCTGACGGTCAAGCAGCGCTACCGCCGCCGGGTCGGCCAGGCCCTGGCCGGGGCCGGCTACGTGGAGGTGCTCTGCTACCCGTTCGTCGGCCAGGGCGACTTCGACGCGCTCGGCCTGTCGGCCGAGGACCCGCGCCGCACCGCCCTGCGGATCCTGAATCCGCTCTCCGAGGAGCAGCCGGAACTGCGCACCACCATGCTGCCCGGGCTGCTGGCCACCCTGCGCCGCAACCTCGGCCGCGGCCTGACCGACGCCGCGCTGTTCGAGACCGGCCTGGTCTTCCACCCGCGTCCGGGCGCGCCCGCCCCGCCCCGGCTGTCCGCCGAGGCCCGGCCGAGCGACGAGCAGCTGGCCGCGCTCGAGGCCGCGCTGCCGGACCAGCCCCGGCACGCCGCCGCGGTGCTGACCGGCGAGCGCGAGCCGGCCGGCTGGTGGGGCCCGGCCCGCCCGGCCGGCTGGGCCGACGCGGTCGAGGCGGCCCGCGCGGTGGCCCGGGCCTGCGGGGTCGATCTCGTGGTGGCCAAGGGCGAGACGGCGCCGTGGCATCCAGGCCGCTGCGCCGAGCTGAGCGTCGGCGGCCGCGTGGTCGGCCACGCCGGCGAGCTGCACCCGAAGGTGCTCGAACAGCTCGGCCTGCCCGCGCGCACCTGCGCGATGGAGCTGAACCTGGATCTGCTGCTGCCGGACGAGGACGTCCCGGTCCGCGGCCCCGAGGTCTCCGGCTTCCCGGCCGCCAACCAGGACGTCGCCTTGGTGGTCGGCGCGTCGGTCCCGGCCGCCGCGGTGCACGCCGCGCTGGTCGAGGGCGCCGGCCCGCTGCTCGAGACCAGCCGCCTGTTCGACCTCTACCAGGGCGAGCGGGTCGAGCAGGGCACGAAGTCCCTGGCCTTCGCGCTCAGCTTCCGCGCCGCGGACCGCACCCTGACCGCGGACGAGGTGGCCGGCGCCCGCGACGCCGCGGTCGCCCTGGCCGGCGAGCGCACCGGAGCCGTGCTGCGCGGGGCGTAGCCCGGCCGGATCCCGAAGTCGGGCGGCGCCCGTCGTTTCTCTCCGTGGGGGAGAGGCGGCGGGCGCCTTCTGCTGCCCGGGGACAGCGCTGCGCCTCCCAGAAAACGGCTCTGACCTGGTAGTTCACGACGGACCAGCACCGCCGCGGGCCGTGAAACCGCGGTGAAACCGCCCTGATCCGCCCTGCCCGCACTCTGATGTCACTGCACTTCACAACGGCGGAAGCAGAGACACCATGAACGACACCATCCCCCGGTCGGTGATCACGGCCACCGGCCTGCGCAAGTCCTACGGCGAGCAGCTGGTGCTCGACGGCATCGACCTCGACGTCGCCGAGGGCACGATCTTCGCCCTGCTCGGGCCGAACGGCGCGGGCAAGACCACCGCGGTGAACATCCTGTCCACGCTGATCGGCCTGGACGGCGGCAGCGTGAGCGTCGCCGGCCACGACGTGGTCCGCTCAGCCGACGAGGTCCGCGCGGCGATCGGGGTCACCGGGCAGTTCTCCGCGGTGGACGGACTGCTCACCGGGCGCGAGAACCTGATCCTGATGGCCGACCTGCACCACCTCGGCAAGAAGCCCGGCCGCCAGCGCGCGGACGAACTGCTGGAGCGGTTCGACCTGGTCGACGCGGCCGGCAAGACCGCCGCGACCTACTCCGGGGGCATGCGCCGCCGGCTGGACCTGGCGATGACCCTGGTCGGCAACCCCTCGGTGATCTTCCTGGACGAGCCGACCACCGGCCTGGACCCGCGCAGCCGGCGCACGATGTGGCAGATCATCCGCGGCCTGGCCGACGACGGCGTCACGATCTTCCTGACCACCCAGTACCTGGAGGAGGCCGACCGGCTGGCCGACCGGATCGCGGTGCTCGACCACGGCCGGCTGGTCGCCGAGGGCACCTCGGCCGAGCTCAAGGCGCGGATCCCCGGCGGGCACATCGAGCTGAGCTTCGCCGACCACGGGCAGCTGGACTCCGCGTCCCGGATCCTGCAGGCCACCGCGCGCGACGACGACGCGCTCACCCTGCAACTGCCCGGCGACGGCAGCGTCAGCACCCTGCGCGACCTGCTGCGCCGACTCGACGAGGCGGCCGTCGAGGTGCAGACCCTGTCCGTGCACACGCCCGATCTCGACGACGTCTTCTTCGCCCTCACCGGGCGCCCCACCACCGAGCTGAACCAGGAACTGGAGACCGCGAAATGACCTCGTACGCCCTCACCGACTCGGCGACCATGCTGCGCCGTAGCCTGCGCCACACCGTCCGCTACCCGGTCATGATGATCGCGTTCCTGGCCGTCCCGATCCTGCTGCTCCTGCTGTTCGTCGGCGTGTTCGGCGGGGCGATCAAAGGCACCGTGGCCGGAGCCGCGCACGGCGGCTCGTACATCGACTACATCGTCCCCGGCATCCTGCTGATCACCGTCGGCTACGGCTGCTCGACCACCGCGCTCGCCGTCAACAAGGACATGACCGAGGGCATCATCGCCCGGTTCCGCACCATGAAGATCCTGCGTACCTCGGTGCTGACCGGGCACGTCATCGGCGCTGTGCTGCGGACGCTGATCGCCATCGTGCTCGTCGTCGCGGTCGGGTTCGCGATGGGCTTCCGGGCGCACGCCGACGCCCTGGCCTGGCTCGCCGCCGCCGGGATCCTGCTGCTGGTCAGCCTCGCGCTGACCTGGCTGGCGGTCGCGTTCGGCCTGGCCGCGAAGAACCCCGAGGGCACGACCGGGTTCTCGCTGCTGGTCCAGCTGCTGCCGTTCGTCAGCAGCGCGTTCGTCCCGCCGGACTCGATGACCGCCGGGGTGCGCTGGTTCGCTGCGAACGAGCCGTTCACCCCGATCATCGACACGATCCGAGGGCTGCTGCTGGGCGGTCCGATCGGACACACCGGGATCATCGCGGTGGCCTGGTGCGTCGGCCTGACGCTGGTCGGCTACCTGTGGTCGCGCAGCCTGTTCAACCGCGACCCTGGACGGTAGCCAGGGCCACGGCGCGCAGGGCGTCCTGGTCCAGGGCGGCGTATGACGACACCGCGTCGTCATACGCCGCCCTGTCGGCTTTCTCGGCGGCCTCGCGGATGCGGGCCGAGGACATGGTCGGCTGGAACCCGCGCAGATACCCGAAGCGCTCGGCCAGCGCGACCGCGGCCGCCCCGGACGCCTCGCCCCGGCTGATCCGGACCATCGCCAGCGCGAGCAGCAGCGTGCCGCAGACCAGGTAGTCCACCTGGTACGCCGGGCGCGCGACCGGGTTGGCGAGCAGGGCGGCCAGCTTGTCCGGCAGCCCGGCGACGGTCTCCTCGACCAGGTCGAGCCGCCCGTGCTGGGCATGCGCGACCACGACGACCGACTGGATCTCCAGCGTCCACGGCTCCAGTCCCGGCGGGTCGCTCTGGAACAACGGATCCTGCGAACCCAACGCCGGGTCCGCGGCCCGGCGCCACATACGCAGCCCGGCCTCGGTCTCACCCCGGGCCAACAGGATCTCCGCGCGCACGCCCAGATGGTAGGAGGCCTGGCCGAAGGAGTCCCCGCCCTGGTCCGCCTCGGCCCGCTCGAACCAGTACTCCGCCTCGTCGATGTCGCCGAGTTGCAGGCTCGCGGTGACCATGCCCCAGCGGATGTCGATCACGTCCGGCCACGGGCCCATCGCCTCCAGCGCGGCCCGGATGTGCCGGCGCGCCTTCTCGCTCTGTTCCAGGTTCAGGCACAGCTCGCCGATCCGGCCGTGCGCGGACACCAGGACCCACGCGGTGCCCTGGTGCCCGAGCAGCTCGAGCATCCGCTCGGCGGCCGCCAGCGCGCGCGGCAGGTCGCCCGACTGCTCCCAGATGTAGCTGGCGACGCCGTTGGCGACCCCGGCCAGCAGCGGTTCGGCGCGGTCGCAGAGCGCGAGCACCTCGGCCGGGCCCGCGGCGCAGATCACGCTCGCCATCGCGCGCACCAGGGTGTCCGGCGCGGCCGGCGGCAGGCGGCGCAGGACGACCTGCAACCGCGCCGCGCCGGGGCCCTGCACGGCGAGCGTGTTCAGCACGCAGATCGTCGCCGCGGTCCGGGTCGGCTCGACCAGGTCCGGTTCGGGCCGGAAGTGGGACAATATGCGGCTGATCTCGCCGGAGAGCCAGGCGATCCGGCTGTACCCGGCTTCGAGCGTCCACAGGCAGGCCAGGGCGGCCGAGGTCGCGGCGACGATCGCGCCGTCCTCGGCGTCCAGGCCGTGCCGCAGGGCTTGCAGCAGGTTGTCCTGGTCGGCGCCGATCCGCTCCAGCGGGAGGAACGGATCGGCCGCGAAGGCCGCATCATGGTTGGCCGCCCCGAAATCGCGGGCCCAGGCGAGGAAACCGGCCATCACCCGCTCGGACTCCCCGGCCTGCGCCCTAGCGGCCGTGCTGAACTCGCGGACCGTCTCCAGCATCCGGAAACGAGTGCCCGCGGGCGTGTCGACCGTCTTGAGCAGGGACTGGTCGACCAGCTGCTCCAGAACGAGATCGTCGCCGACCAGCTGGACCGCGGCGTCCGCGGTGAAGCCGCCGGGGAACACCGACAGCGCGCGCATCGCCTCCTGACCGGCCGGTTCGAGCAGGTTCCAGCTCCACTCGACCACGGCCTGGAGCGTGCGGTGGCGTTCCGGGGCGTCGCGCGAACCGCCGCGCAGCAGCGCGAAGCGGTCGCCGAGCCGCCGGGCGATGTCGGCCACGGACATCACCCGCACCCGCGCGGCGGCCAGTTCGACCGCGAGCGGCAGCCCGTCCAGATGCCGGCACAGGTCCCGGACCGCGTCGGCGGGCAGGTCCACGGTCGGCCGGGCGGCGGTCGCGCGCCGGGTGAACAGCTCCTGGGTGGTCGCCAGGTCGAGCTCGGGCAGCAGGTAGACCGCCTCGGAGGACAGGCCGAGCGGAGTGCGGCTGGTGGTCAGGATCCGCAGGTCCTTCGTCATCGAGACCAGGGTCCGGACCAGCTCGGCCGCGCCGCGGACGACCTGCTCGCAGTTGTCCAGCACGAGCAGGACCGGCCCGGTGCCGAGCGTCTCGACGATGGCCGCCGCGATCCGTGCCTGCTGTCGGTGGTCGTCGGCGATCTGGGCCGCGGGCTGGGTCTGGATCTGCGATTGGGCCCGCGGGTTCTCGCCGGAACCGAGCGCGGCCGCGACTTCGAGCGCGACGTCGCCGTCGTGCGCCACTGCGGCCAGCGGCACGAAGTGCACCACCCGCTGGCGCGCGTTGCGGCTCACGGCGTGCGCCAGGCGGGTCTTGCCGAGCCCGCCGGGGCCGATGATCGAGGCGACCCGCGAGGCCCCGAGCAGGTCGGTCACCGCGGCGATGTCCTCGTCCCGGCCGAGCAGCGGGTTCGGTTCGTGCGCGATGCCGTGCCGGACGGCCGGGCGCTCGCCCTTGAGCAGCTGCTGGTATCCGGCTTTGAGCGCGGGGCCCGGTTCGGTGCCCAGTTCCTCGCGCAGGGTCCGGCGGTAGGCGTCGTACCTGGCCAGCGCGGCCGAGGGACCGGCGGACGCAGCCTCGCTGCGCAGCAGTTCGAGCAGTGCCTCCTCGTCCCATGGCCGTTCCCGGACCACCTCGGCCAGCGGCTGCACGGCCTCGGCGGCCCGGCCGAGCCGGGACAGCGCCAGCGCCCGGGCCCGGACCAGCGGCCGCCGGGTCGCGGCCCGTTCCGTGCGCAGGACGGACAGCGGATCGCCCAAGCCCGGATCGGCGTCCTCGGCCCCGGCCCACAGGGCCAGCCCGGCCTCGGCCTGCGCGAGCGCCGCCGCGTGGTCCCCGGCCCGGGCCTGCTGCGCGCTCGCGGACACGCTGAGCAGCACCGCGGACGCGTCGATCTGGTCCTCGCTCAGCGCCAGCCGGTACCCGAGCGACGTGCGCGCCACCACGTCCGACCCCAGCTGCGAGCGGACCCGGGAGACCAGGATCTGCAGCGCCTTGGCCGGGTTCTCCGGCTTCTCCTCCGGCCACAATCCTTCGACCAGGCGGGACGTGCCGCATCCGGTGCGCAGGTCGGCGGCCAGCAACGCCAGCAGGCCGTGCAGTCGGGGACCGCTGATCTCTCGCCCGGCGTACTCGACTCGCGACAGCAGGGTCAGCTCTATGGCCATCCCCACAGGTTAGCGGTGGTCAGCCGCGCGGGACGAAGGTCGGGTTCAGCAGGCTGTGGATAAGCTCTCGGTGAGCTCGACACGCGCCTCGGCGACGACCGGAAAGCTCGCCCGGACGCTCACGTGGTTACGCGCAGCAACCAACCCTCTTGCATATAAATTCGACCTGTCGTATGGTCTTGCCATGAGCTTACGGATCGCGGTCGCTGGGGCGACCGGTTACGCGGGCGGGGAGATCCTACGGCTGTTGCTGGGTCACCCCGCGCTGCTCGACGGCCGCTTCGAGCTGGGCGCGCTGACCGCCGGGTCGAACGCGGGCAGCCTGCTCGGCGAGCACCAGCCGCACCTCGGGCCGCTGGTGGACCGGGTGCTGGAGCCCACCGACCAGTCCACCCTATCCGGGCACGACGTGGTTTTCCTGGCATTGCCGCACGGGCAGTCGGCGGCGGTGGCCGAGTACCTCGGGCCGGACGTGCTGATCATCGACTGCGGAGCCGACTTCCGGCTGTCCGACGCGGCGGACTGGGAGCGGTTCTACCACTCGCCGCACGCGGGCACCTGGCCGTACGGCCTGCCCGAACTCCCCGGCGCCCGCGAGCAGCTGGCCGGGACGAAGCGGGTGGCCGTGCCCGGCTGTTTCCCCACGGTGTCCACCCTGGCCGCCCGGCCGCTCTACGCCGAGGCGCTGACCAGCTCCGACAGCCTCGTGATCACCGCCGTGACCGGGACCTCCGGGGCCGGCCGGGCGCCGAAGCCGAACCTGCTCGGCTCGGAGATCATGGGCAACGCCTCCGTCTACAACGTCGGCGGCGCGCACCGGCACATCCCGGAGATCTCGCAGAACCTGCGGCCGGCGGCCGGCGGACCGGTCGCGGTGTCCTTCACCCCGGTGCTCGCGCCGATGGCCCGGGGCATCCTGGCCTGCTGCACGGTACCGGCGGCCGAGGGCGTCACCGCCGAGTCGGTCCGCGCCGCCTACGAGAAGACGTACCAGGACGAGCCCTTCGTCACCCTGCTGCCGGCCGGGCGCTGGCCGCAGACCGCCGCGGTGCTCGGCTCCAACGCGGTGCACCTGCAGGTCGCGCTGGACGAGGCGGCCGGCCGGATCGTGGTCGTCGGCGCCGTGGACAACCTGGCCAAGGGCACGGCCGGCGGCGCGATCCAGTGCATGAACCTGGCCCTCGGGCTGCCCGAAACCGCCGGACTGAGCACGATCGGAGTCGCACCGTGAACGAGCAGTCGACCGCGCCCGCCGGCGTCGGAGTCACCGCGGCCCGGGGCTTCCGCGCCTCCGGCACGGCCGCCGGGATCAAGACCTCCGGCGCGCCCGACCTGGCCCTGGTGGTCAACGACGGCCCCTCCTTCGCCGCCGCCGCCGTGTTCACCTCGAACCGGGTCAAGGCCGCCCCGGTGCACTGGACCCAGGAGGTGATCAAGGCCGGCCGGCTCGACGCCGTGGTGCTCAACTCCGGCGGGGCCAACGCCTGCACCGGGCCGCTCGGCTTCCAGGACACCCACGCCACCGCCGAGCGGCTGGCCGAGGTGCTCGGCGTCTCGGCCGCCTCGATCGCGGTCTGCTCCACCGGCCTGATCGGCGTCCGGCTGCCGATGGACACCCTGCTCAAGGGCCTGACCGGCGCGGCCGAGGCCCTCTCCGGGCACGGCGGGGCGGACGCCGCCGAGGCGATCCGGACCACCGACACCGTGGCCAAGACCGCCGTGGTCACCCGGGACGGCTACACCGTCGGCGGGATGATCAAGGGCGCCGGGATGCTCGCGCCCGGCCTGGCCACCATGCTGTGCGTCCTGACCACGGACGCCGACGTACCCGCGGCCGTGCTCGACGGCGCGCTGCGCGCCGCCACCGCGAGCACTCTGGACCGGATCGACTCGGACGGCTGCATGTCCACCAACGACACCGTGATCCTGATGGCGTCCGGCGCCTCCGGGGTGGCCGCCGAACCGGCCGGGTTCGCCGAGACCGTCACCGCGGTCTGCGCCGACCTGGCCCGGCAGCTGATCGCCGACGCCGAGGGCGCCACCAAGGAGATCGAGATCGCGGTGGTCAACGCCGCCGACGAGGCCGACGGCCTGGAAGTGGCGCGCTCGATCGCCCGCAACAACCTGTTCAAGTGCGCCATGTACGGCGAGGACGCCAACTGGGGCCGGGTGCTGTCCGCGGTCGGCACCACCAAGGCCGCCTTCGACCCAGACCAGCTCGCGGTCGCGATCAACGGGGTCTGGGTCTGCCGGGACGGCGCGGCCGGCGAGGACCGCTCGCTGTGCGACCTGAGCGGGCGCCACGTCACCGTGACCGTCGACCTCAAGGCCGGCCCGGCCGCGGTCACCGTCTGGACGAACGACCTGTCCAAGGACTACGTGCACGAGAACTCGGCCTATTCCTCATGAAGACCATCGCGGGCGGCACCCGCTACACCGAGGCGCTGGCCAAGGCCGGCGTGCTGACCCAGGCCCTGCCCTGGCTCTCCCGCTTCCACGGCGCCACCGTCGTGGTGAAGTTCGGCGGGAACGCGATGATCGACGAGGACCTCAAACGCGCCTTCGCCCAGGACGTGGTGTTCCTGCGCTACGCGGGCCTGCGCCCGGTCGTGGTGCACGGCGGCGGCCCGCAGATCAACAAGCAGCTGGAACTGGCCGGCCTGACCCCGGAGTTCGCCGGCGGCCTGCGGGTGACCACCCCCGAGGCGATGGACGTGGTCCGGATGGTGCTCACCGGCCAGGTCCAGCGCGAGATCGTCGGCCTGATCAACACGCACGGCCCGTTCGCGGTCGGCATGTCCGGGGAGGACGCCAACACCCTGCTCGGCGTCCAGCGCAAGGCCGTCGTGGACGGCCGGCAGGTCGACATCGGCCGGGTCGGCGACATCGCCTCGGTCGACGCGACCGTGCTGACCGCCCTGCTCGACGACGGCCGGATCCCGGTCGTCTCCAGCATCGCCCGGGCCGAGGACGGCGGCGTCTACAACGTCAACGCCGACACCGCCGCCGCGGCCCTGGCCGTCGGCCTGTCCGCGGAGAAGCTGGTCGTGCTGACCGACGTCGAAGGGCTCTACGCCAACTGGGACCAGGTCCAGGCCGTGCGCGGCGCGATCGGCGCCACCGCGCCGGACGACCAGGCCTCCCCGGCCGAACTCGCCCCGGTCAAGCTCGAGGTGATCAGCCAGCTGACCGCGGACGAGCTGGAGAAGCTGCTGCCGGACCTGGGCACCGGCATGGCGCCGAAGATGGAAGCCTGCCTGCGCGCGGTCCGCGGCGGCGTAGGCGCGGCACACGTACTGGACGGCCGGGTGCAGCACTCGCTGCTGCTGGAGGTCTTCACCGACGAAGGGATCGGCACGATGGTGGTGGCGGCGTGAACACCGAGGTCAATGAACTGGTCAGTTCGGCGAACGCCGAGGCGCTGCCGGTCCTGCGGACCGAGTCTGGGCTGTCCGCGGCCTGGACCGAGCGGTACGTCGGGGCCCTGATGAACACCTTCGGCCCGCCCAAGCGGGTCTTCGTCCGGGGCGAGGGCGCCGTGGTCTGGGACGCGGACGGGCGCCGCTACCTGGACCTGTTCGCCGGGATCGCGGTCAACGCGCTCGGCCACGCGCACCCGTTGATCGTCCAGGCGGTCACCGCGCAGCTGACCACGCTCGGCCACGTCTCGAACTTCTTCGCCACCGCGCCGCAGGTCGCCCTGGCCGAACGGCTGGCCGGGCTGGTCCGGGCCGGTCACGCCGAGACCGCGGCCGGGCGCACCGGCCCGGAGCCGGACGTCAAGGTCTTCTTCTGCAACTCCGGCGCCGAGGCGAACGAGGCCGCCTTCAAGCTCTCCCGGCTGACCGGCCGGACCAAGGTGGTCTCCACCCTCAACAGCTTCCACGGCCGGACCATGGGCTCGCTCGCGCTGACCGGCAAGCCGGCCATCCAGGAACCGTTCCTGCCCCTGCCCGGCGAGGTCGTCTTCGTCCCCTACGGCGACATCCCCGCGCTGGCGGCGGCGATCGACGGGGACACCGCGGCCTTCTTCGTCGAACCGGTCCAGGGCGAGGGCGGAGTGCGCCCGGCCCCGGCCGGCTACCTCGAAGCCGCCCGCGAGCTGACCGCCCGGCACGGCGCGCTGCTGGTGGTCGACGAGGTGCAGACCGGCGTCGGCCGGACCGGCCCCTGGTTCGCCTACCAGAGCGCCGGGATCACCCCGGACGTGATCTCCCTGGCCAAGGGCCTCGGCGGCGGACTGCCGATCGGCGCCTCGGTCGCGATCGGCCCGGCCGCCGCGCTGCTCGGCCCCGGCTCGCACGGCACCACCTTCGGCGGCAACCCGATCGCCTGCGCGGCCGGCCTGGCCGTGCTGCACGCGATCGAGCGCGACGACCTGCTGGCGAACGTGGAGAAGGTCGGCGCCGCCCTGCGCGAGGGCATCCTGGCCCTGAACCACCCGCTGGTCGCGAACGTGCGCGGCGCCGGACTGCTGCTCGGGGTGGAACTGACCGCCGAGGTGGCCGGCCCGGCCGCCGACGCCGCCCTGGACGCCGGGTTCATCATCAACGCGGTCCGGCCGGACACCCTGCGGCTGGCCCCGCCGCTGATCCTGACCGAGGCGCAGGCGCTGGAGTTCTGCCGGGCCCTGCCCGCCGTCCTCGACCTCGTGGCACCGGAAGGAAGATCATGACCCCCAGCACTTACCCCGCCGCCGCAACCGGCCCCGCCCCCGCGGTCCGCCACTTCCTCCGGGACGACGACCTGACCCCGGCCGAGCAGGCCCGGGTGCTGGACCTGGCCGCCGAGCTCAAGGCCGCCCCCTACAGCCGGCCGATCCTGGCCGGCCCCAAGGCCGTGGCCCTGCTGTTCGACAAGTCCTCCACCCGGACCAGGGTCTCCTTCTCGGTCGGGGTCGCCCAGCTCGGCGGTTTCCCCCTGGTCATCGACGCCGGCACCAGCCAGCTCGGCCGCGGCGAGTCCGTCGAGGACACCACCCGGGTGCTCGACCGCCAGGTCGACGCGATCGTCTGGCGCACCTACGAGCAGAGCCGGCTGGAGGCCATGGCCGCGATCTCCCGGGTGCCGGTGGTCAACTCGCTCACCGACGAGTTCCACCCCTGCCAGATCCTGGCCGACCTGCAGACCGTGCGTGAGCACAAGGGCGCCCTGGCCGGCCTGACCATGTCCTACCTGGGCGACGGCGCGAACAACATGTCCCACTCCTACCTGCTCGGCGGCGCGCTGGCCGGCATGCACGTGCGGATCGGCACCCCGGCCGGCTACCTGCCCGACCCGGCGGTCGTCGCCGATGCGCAGCGGATCGCCGCCGAGACCGGCGGCTCGATCCTGGTCAGCCAGGACGCCAAGGCCGTCGCCGCGGACGCGGACGTCCTGGTCACCGACACCTGGGTCTCGATGGGCCAGGAGGAGGAACAGGCCGCCCGGGTCGACGTCTTCCAGCCCTACGCGCTGGACGAGGAGGCCCTCGCCCTGGCCGCCTCCGACGCGATCGTGCTGCACTGCCTGCCCGCCTACCGCGGCAAGGAGATCGCCGCCTCGGTGATCGACGGCCCGCAGTCCGTGGTCTGGGACGAGGCGGAGAACCGGCTGCACGCGCAGAAGGCCCTGCTGGTGTTCCTGCTCGACGGGACCGCCCGACGATGAGCACCCCGCACTCGGCCGCCGAACCCGCCCTGGCCAACCTGACCACCGTCACCACCCGGCGGGCCAGACACCAGCGGATCGCCGACCTGCTGGCCCAGCACACCGTCCGCTCGCAGACCGCGCTGGCCGAACTGCTGCTGGCCGAGGGCTTCTCGGTCACCCAGGCCACCCTGTCCAGGGACCTGGACGAGCTCGGCGCGATGCGGATCCGGGACACCGACGGCACCCTGGTCTACGCCCTGCGCAGCGAGGGCGGCGACGGCTCGCCCAAGGCCCCGGCCGAGACCTCGGTGCTCGAGACCAGGCTCAAACGGCTGCTCGGCGAACTGCTGGTCGCCGCCGAGGGCTCGGCCAACCTGGTGGTGCTGCGCACCCCGCCCGGCGCGGCCCAGTTCCTGGCCTCCGCGATCGACCACGCGGACAACCGCGGCGTGACCGCCCAGGTGATGGGCACCATCGCCGGGGACGACACCGTGCTGGTGATCTGCCGCGACCCGCTCGGCGCCCCCGCCCTCGCCCAACTGTTCATCCAGGCGGCCCAGGCCAGATCGCTCTGACCGGCGCCCCACGAACCACTCCGAACCCGCACGACGACCTACGACTAAGGAGCCACTCCCATGACAGATCGGGTAGTTCTCGCCTATTCCGGAGGCCTGGACACCTCCGTCTGCATCGGCTGGATCGCCGAGAAGACCGGTGCCGAGGTGATCGCGGTGGCCGTCGACGTCGGCCAGGGCGGCGAGGACCTCGAAGTGATCCGCAAGCGCGCGCTGGCCTGCGGCGCGGTGGAGGCCGAGGTGGCCGACGCCCGGACCGAGTTCGCCGAGGAGTACTGCCTGCCGGCGATCAAGGCCAACGCGCTCTACATGGACCGCTACCCGCTGGTCTCCGCGCTGTCCCGGCCGACCATCGTCAAGCACCTGGTCGCCGCCGCGCAGAAGCACAACGCGACCGTGGTCGCGCACGGCTGCACCGGCAAGGGTAACGACCAGGTCCGGTTCGAGGTCGGCATCCAGTCCCTGGCCCCGCAGCTCAAGTGCATCGCCCCGGTCCGCGACTACGGGATGACCCGGGACAAGGCGATCGCCTTCGCCGAGCGGGAGAAGCTGCCGATCGAGACCACCAAGAAGAACCCGTACTCGATCGACCAGAACGTCTTCGGCAAGGCCGTGGAGACCGGCTTCCTCGAAGACATCTGGAACGGACCGATCGAGGACCTGTACACCTACACCGCCAACCCGGCCACCCCGCGCGAGGCCGACGAGGTGGTCATCTCCTTCGCCGCCGGCGTCCCGGTCGCGATCGACGGCCGCCCGGTCACCGTGCTGGAGGCGATCGAGGAGCTCAACCGCCGGGCCGGTGCCCAGGGCGTGGGCCGGATCGACATGGTCGAGGACCGCCTGGTCGGGATCAAGTCCCGCGAGGTGTACGAGGCCCCCGGCGCGATCGCCCTGATCACCGCGCACCAGGAGCTGGAGAACGTCACCACCGAGCGCGAGCTGGCCCGGTTCAAGCGCGGGGTCGAGCAGCGCTGGGGCGAGCTGGTCTACGACGGCCTGTGGTTCTCCCCGCTCAAGCGCGCTCTGGACGGCTTCATCGAGGAGGCCAACGCGCACGTCACCGGCGACGTCCGGCTGACCCTGCACGGCGGCCGCGCGGTGGTCACCGGCCGACGCAGCGAGCAGTCGCTCTACGACTTCAACCTGGCCACCTACGACTCCGAGGACGTCTTCGACCAGTCCCTGGCCAAGGGCTTCATCGACCTGTGGGGCCTGCCGTCGAAGATCGCCGCCCGGCGCGACCTGAAGCAGTAGGAACCAGGCTGCGCGACTCCGCCCGAGGAGGCGCCGCCGGATGCCCCACGGCTCTGGGGCGCCTGGTTCTCCGCGGGCCTGAGCGACGCGCTGGCGGCTCTGTCCGCCGGCGTGCGCGTCGACGGGCGGCCGGCTATAGGCCGGCCGCTCCCGCCATGATCCGACGCCCGGGTGCGCGAGCAGCCGGCCAGGGTCCGGTGGGCCGTAATGGGGCAGCAGGCCTGGTTCGCGGACTGATAGATTCGGTCCCATGACAGTGACTGACATCATCGATGAGCTGCGGTGGCGTGGCCTGATCGCCATGTCCACCGACGAGGACGCCTTGCGCAAGGCCTTCGCGGATGGCCCGGTCACGTTCTACTGCGGGTTCGACCCGACCGCGCCGAGCCTGCACATGGGCAACCTGGTCCAGCTGATCACGATGCGCCGGATCCAGAACGCGGGGAACTTCCCGCTCGGCCTGGTCGGCGGTTCCACCGGGCTGATCGGCGATCCGAGGCCGAGCGCGGAGCGGACGCTGAACTCCAAGGAGACCGTGGCCGGATGGGTGGAGAACCTGCGCGGCCAGGTCTCCCGGATCCTGGACTTCGAGGGCGAGTACGCCGCCCGGATCGTGAACAACCTGGACTGGACCGCGCCGATCTCGGCGATCGACTTCCTGCGGGACGTCGGCAAGCACTTCCGGGTCGGCAAGATGCTGGCCAAGGACGCGGTCAGCGCCCGGCTGAACTCCGAGGCCGGGATCAGCTACACCGAGTTCTCGTACCAGATCCTGCAGTCGCTCGACTTCCTGGAGCTCTACCGCCAGCACGGCTGCGTGCTGCAGACCGGCGGCAGCGACCAGTGGGGCAACCTCACGGCCGGGGTGGACCTGATCCACAAGGTGGAGGGCGCGACCGCGCACCTGATCGCCACGCCGTTGGTGACCAAGGCGGACGGCACGAAGTACGGCAAGACCGAGACCGGCGCGCTCTGGCTGGATCCGGAGATGATGTCGCCGTACGCCTTCTACCAGTTCTGGCTCAACGCCGAGGACTCGATGGTGGACACCTACCTGAAGATCTTCACCTTCCGTTCGCGGGAGGAGATCCAGGAGCTGGCCCAGCTGACCGCGGACAAGCCCTTCCTGCGGGCGGCGCAGAAGGCGCTGGCCGAGGACGTGACCACCCTGGTGCACGGCGCGGAGCAGTTCCGGCGGGCCGAGTCGGCCAGCCGGGCCCTGTTCGGCCAGGCCGAGCTCGGTGAGCTGGACGAGGCCACCCTAGCCGCGGCCCTGGCCGAACTGCCGACGGTGAAGGTGACCGAGCTCGGCGCCGTGTACGAGCTCTTCGCCGAGGTCGGGATCGTGCCGAGCCGCAGTGCGGCCCGCCGGGCGATCCAGGAGGGCGGGGCGTACGTGAACAACGTGAAGATCGAGGACGTCGACGCTCCGGCCCTGGCGAGTGGTCTGCTGCATGGCAGATGGCTGCTGCTGCGCCGCGGCCGACGCACCCTCGGTGCGGTGGAATTGGTTCACTGAGCAGGAGAATCGCCGGGCCCGGCAGCGCGAATCAATGGTTGAACACGCCGATTTGACGTTCCGGGCCCGGCAGCCTAATGTTTACCCAGTCGCCACAAGGGGAACGCGGAAGCGGACCTGAGGGGCGGCGGGCAAGGCAAAGCACGAAGACAAGCCTCGGTGGTCGTCGCAGGACGGTCGGTGAGTGTGTTTGTTTCTTGAGAACTCCACAGTGTGTCGAACTTATTGTTTACGATGCCATTTGTTGTAATTCAATGGCTGATTGCCCGGATCCTGGTGGCTCCCGTCACGGGGCCGGGCTTTGAATATCGGCCAGGGAGCTTTCCCAAAAATATGGTTCTTTTTGGAG
>DASZBX010000068.1:0-4682 GCA_035943635.1 Actinocrinis sp.
CGAGCTCACGGAAAGCCCGATCCCGAGCCACCGCCTCCCCCGACCCATGACCCAAAACCACCGCAGCCTCAGACCGCACCACATCCACAACCACCGACAACCGCTCACGCACCGACCCCACGCCGGCAAGCCGCACCGCCAAACCAGACGCGACACCGCCAGAAGTCCCGACGTCGGCCAGCGCCTCGATCACCTCGGGCAGATCGCCGATCAGCGGGCGGGTGCGAGCCGCCGCGAACGCCGGGGCGAACCGGGCCCAGTCCACATCCGCGACCACCGAGGCCGTCACGCCCGACTCGACCAGCTGCCCGAGCACTTCCAGCGCACGGGCCGGGTCCAGCGTGCTCAGGCCGCGCCGGGCCAGGTGCTCGGCCGCTCCCCCGACCGACGCCATGCCGCTCTCGCCCCACGGCCCCCACGCGATCGCGGTCGCCGCGAGCCCGCGAGCCCGGCGCGACTCGGCCAGCGCGTCCAGGTAGGCGTTCGCCGCCGAGTAAGCACCCTGACCACCACTGCCCCACACGCCGGAGATCGACGAGAACATGACGAACGCGTCCAGCGGCGCGTCGCCCAGCGCCTCGTCCAGGTTGCGCGCGCCTTCAACCTTCGCCCGCAGCACCGCCGCGAACTCCGGCAGCTCCGCGAGCGCGAGCACCTCGCCGCGGTCCACGCCCGCCGCGTGCACGACCGCGTTCACCGGGTAGGCGGCCAACAACTCCTCCACCGCGGTCCGATCCGCGACGTCGCACGCGACCACGTTCACCTGCGCACCCAGCGCGGTGATCTGGTCGACCAGCTCCTGCGCGCCCGGCGCGTCCAGACCGGAACGGCTGGTCAGCACGAGGTGCTCGGCGCCACGCTCGGCGGCCCACAACGCCACGCGACCGCCCAGCGCACCGGTGCCGCCGGTGACCAGCACCGTTCCGCGCGGCGACCAACCGCCGCCGGCCGGACCGGCCTCGGCGTGTGCGATCCGGCGGGCGTACACACCCGACCCGCGCACCGCCACCTGGTCCTCGGCGCCCGAGCCGAACACTCCGGCCAGGCGGCCCAGAACCCGGGCGTCGAGCACCTCGGGCAGGTCGACCAGACCGCCCCAACGCTCCGGATACTCCAGGCCGACCACCCGGCCCAGGCCCCACACCAGGCCCTGCTCCGGCACGACCGTCCGATCCGAACGGCCCACCGACACGGCGCCGGCCGTCACCAACCAAAGCGACCCACCAACACCCGCATCACCAAGCGCCTGAGCAAGAACCACGCTCGCCAGAACTCCACCGAAACCACTGTCGCCAGCACCTCCTTCCTGGTCGTCGACAGCCAACAGGGACACGACCCCGCCGATCTCGCCGAGCGCGGAGAACCGCTCGGCCAGCGCGGCCCGGTCGAGCGCGCCCAGGTCCAGCTCGACGATCTCGACACCGGCAGACCGAGATTCGAGCATCCCGACCACGGCCTCGGCGACCGCGCCGCCACGACCGGCCGCGGTCACGACCACCCACACCCCGGCCAGCGCCGACGCGGAGAAATCGTTGGCCGGCAACGGCTTCCACGCCACCCGGTACTGCCAGCCGTCGACCACCCGGCGGTCCCGGTCCCGGCGCCGCCACGCGGACAGCGCCGAGACGACCCCGCTCAGCGGCTCGTCCACGCCGATCGCCAGGCTCGCGGCCAGGGCTTCGAGGTCCGCACCATCCACCGAGTCCCAGAACTTCTGCTCGCCCGAGGACAGGGCCGGGGCGAGGGCCGCCGCGAACAGGGTGCCCGTGGGCCAGTAGTTCTCGTGCTGGAAGGCGTACGTCGGCAGGTCCATGCGGCGGACTCCGCCTGCGGTCAGCGGCGACCAGTCCACGAAGCCGCCGCGGACCCAGTGCGTTGATACGGCTGTGACAGTGCTCTGCGGTTCGTCGCGTCCCGCACGGACGGTCGCGGCGAACGCCACGTCGTTCGTGTTCAAGCAGTCCTGCGCCATCGCGGTCAGGACGCCGTCGGGGCCCAGCTCCAGGAAGGTGCGGGCGCCGAAGTCGTAGGCGGCAGCGACACCGTCGGCGAACCGGACCGCGGCGCGCACGTGGTTGACCCAGTACTCCGGAGTCGAAAACTCAACGCCGGCAAGGGAACCGGAGACATTGGAGACGACCGGGATCTGCGGCTCGTTCCACGTGAGGCTGTTCAGGATGCTGCGGAACTCGGCGAGCATCGGCTCCATGAGTGAGGAGTGGAACGCGTGCGAGACGGTCAGCTTCTTGGTCTTCCGGCCCTGCGCCGCGAGCTGCTCGACCACAGCGGTGACGGCCGCTTCGGTGCCCGAGATGACGACGGAAGTCGGGCCGTTGACAGCAGCGATGTCAGCGCCATCGACCAGCAGCGGCAGAACCTCATCCTCAGAGGCCTGAACCGCGACCATCACGCCGCCGGACGGCAGCGCCTGCATCAGGCGACCGCGAGCCGCCACCAGGGTGCACGCATCTGCAAGCGACAGGACCCCGGCTACGTGAGCAGCGGCGATCTCACCGATCGAGTGGCCCAGCAACACATCCGGCCGAATGCCCCACGACTCCAGCAGGCGGAAGATCGCGACCTCGATCGCGAACAACGCAGGCTGCGCATACCCGGTCTGGTCGACCACCTCGGCGCCGCCGTCGCCGAACACCACCGACGACAGCGGACGGTCCAGCACCACATCAAAGTGCGCACACACGGCGTCGAACGCGGCAGCGAACACCGGGAACGCGTCGTACAGTCCGCGGCCCATCCCCACGCGCTGGGAGCCCTGGCCGGTGAACAGGAACGCGGACTTCCCATCCACCACCGAACCCGTCGTCACGCCGGCGAACGACTCGCCGGCAGCCAGCGCACGGACCCCTGCCAGCAGTTCGTCCCGGTGCGCGCCGAACACCACCGCGCGGTCACGCAACTCGGCCCGGGTCGCGGTCAACGACACCGCGACATCCAGCGGCAACACCGAGGCATCCGCGGCGACGAACTCGCCCAGTCGCGCCGCCTGCCCGCGCAATCCCGCAACACCACGCGCCGACAGCACCCACGGAGTGAGCGCGCCGCCGGCCGGGCGCTCGCCCGCAGGCTCCGCTGCCTGCCGGTCGGCGACCGCGACCGGCACCGCCTCGATGATCGTGTGCGCGTTGGTGCCGCTCATGCCGAACGAGGACACCGCGGCGCGGCGCGGGCGGTCGCCGACCTCCGGCCACGCGCGGGCCTCGCTCAGCAGCTCGACCCGGCCCGCCGACCACTCCACGTGCGAGGACGGCTCCGAGACGTGCAGCGTCTTCGGCATCGTGCCGCGCTGCAAAGCCATCACCATCTTGATCACACCGGCGACACCGGCCGCGGCCTGGGCGTGGCCGATGTTCGACTTCAGCGACCCGAGCCACAGCGGACGGTCTTCAGGACGGTCCTGGCCGTAGGTCGCCAACAACGCCTGCGCCTCGATCGGGTCGCCCAGCCGGGTCCCGGTCCCGTGGCCTTCGACCAGGTCCACATCGGCCGTGGTCAGACCGGCGTCGGCCAGGGCCTGGCGGATCACCTTCTGCTGGGCCGGGCCGTTCGGGGCGGTCAGGCCGTTGGACGCGCCGTCCTGGTTGACCGCGGAACCGGCCACGACCGCCAGCACCGGGTGCCCGTTCGCGCGGGCGTCGCTCAGCCGCTCCAGCAGGAGGATGCCCGCGCCCTCGGCCCAGCCGGTGCCGTCGGCGTCGTCGGAGAACGCCTTGCAGCGCCCGTCCTCGGCCAGGCCGCGCTGGCGGGAGAACTCGATGAACGTACCCGGCGTCGACATGACGACCACGCCGCCGGCCAGGGCGAGCGAGCACTCGCCGTTGCGCAACGCCTGGGCCGCCCAGTGCAGGGCCACCAGGGACGAGGAGCACGCGGTGTCGATGGTCGCGGCCGGGCCTTCCAGGCCGAAGGTGTAGGCCAGTCGGCCGGAGACCACGCTCGCGGAGTTGCCGGTGGCGAGGTAGCCCTCGGACTGCTGGGCCGTGGCCAGCAGCAGGGTCGCGTAGTCCTGGCTGTTGGAGCCGATGAACACGCCGGTCCGGCTGCCGCGCAACCGGGCCGGGTCGATGCCCGCGCGCTCGAACGCCTCCCACGAGGTCTCCAGCAGCAGGCGCTGCTGGGGGTCCATCGACAGGGCCTCGCGCGGGCTGATCCCGAAGAAGTCGGCGTCGAAGTCGCCGACGTCGTGCAGGAAGCCGCCGCTGCGCGAGTAGGAGGTGCCTTCGTGGGCCGGGTCGGGGTTGTAGAGCGCGTCGACGTCCCAGCCGCGGTCGGCCGGGAACTCCGAGACCGCGTCCACGCCCTCGGACACCAGCTGCCACAGGTCTTCGGGGCTGCGAACCCCACCCGGCAGGCGGCAGCTCATTGCGACGATCACGATAGGGTCGTCAGCCGAGGCGGAGGTCCTGGGGGTCGCGATTCCCGCTGCGGAGGCCGATTCCAGCGCAGCGTCGTCGCCGCCCAGACCGACCTCGGCCAGCAGGTACGCCGCCAGCACCTCGGGCGTCGGGTAGTCGAACACCAGGGATGCCGGCAACGACAGTCCGGAAACACCCGCCAACCGATTACGCAACTCCACCGCAGTCAGGGAATCGAAGCCGAGCTCACGGAAAGCCCGATCCCGAGCCACCGCCTCCCCCGACCCATGACCCAAAACCACCGCAGCC
>DASZBX010000069.1:0-16105 GCA_035943635.1 Actinocrinis sp.
GGCGGAGAAGAGCATGCGCTGGCCGTCGGGGGCCACTTGGTCGAGCAGGGCGGTGACCTGGGGCATGAATCCCATGTCGGCCATCTGGTCGGCCTCGTCCAGGACGGTGATCGCGACCTCGTCGAGGTGGCAGTGGCCCCGGTCGATCAGGTCTTTCAGGCGGCCGGGGGTGGCGATCACGACGTCGGCGCCGCGGCGCAGGGCCTGGGCCTGGCGGCTGACGGGCATCCCGCCGACCACGGTGGCCGTGCGCAGGGCGACGGACCGGGCGTAGGGAGCGAGGGCATCGGCCGAGTGGTCCTGCCCCGCAGTTGGAGTTGTCAGGTGTCGGCGGCCGGTCCGTGAGTGGTGTCGGGTTGGGTGCGTGCGTTCAGGCGTAGTGCTTCTTCGAGTTGGTCTTCGAGGATGATGATGCGGCAGGCGGCGTCTATCGGGGTTCCGGCGTCGACCAGGTCGCGGGCGCGGGAGGCGATGCGCAGTTGGTAGCGCGAGTAGCGGCGGTGGCCGCCGTCGGAGCGCAGCGGGGTGATCAGGCGGGCGTCGCCCAGGGCCCGTAGGAACGCCGGGGTGCTGCCGATCATCTCGGCGGCCCGCCCCATGGTGTAGGCGGGGTAGTCGTCGTTGTCGAGGGGGTCGGTGTGGTGGGCGGGGGCGGTCATGGACCTCTTCCTGCATGCGTAGCGGGGCCCCGGCGCGGATGCGCCGGGGCCCGGAGGGGATTGACACCATCTAACCGACCGAGGTCGGCCTTTCGTTTCCGCTCTCCTGCCCTGGGGGGACGGGCAGTGGGGATGACGATTGTTTGACCGGGGACCACCTTTCAATCCGAGGCCTTGGCCGCCCTGGCATGACCATCACCGGGGGCCCTGATGGCGTGTGCTCCTTCCTATCTATTGCGAGTACTGCATGATTCTGCTCGATACCTGCGGTGAGGGCGGGCCGCCGCCTAGGCGTGCCCTTCCGACAACCGATCCCGCGGCCCCGCGTACTTCCCGGCCTCGGGACTCCACCTGCTATGTCGTTCTCACCGCCCGCGCCAGTTCGTGTCTGGCGCGTATCGCTGATCACTTGGCTACGAGAGAAACTCTAACCTATGGACCCCGGGAATGTCTACTGCGGAGACTATAGATTTTCGCGTGTCGAGCTTGGAGGCATGATTCGCCGTGACCTCGGATTACGCCGGTGGCTCGGGGGCGGGCGTGGTGATGGGGCGGATGCCTAGAATCTGGTCGAGGCCGACGAATCGCAGGACGCGGTCGGTGTGCGCGGGGATGTTGGCGAGGATCATCTCGGCTTCTCGGGTCTGAGCGTGATGGTGGGCGGTGACCAGTGCGGTGATGCCGCTGGAGTCGCAGAAGGTCAGCGCGGCCAGATCGAGGGTCAGGACCTGTCCGGGCCGCAGGGTGATCGTCGCCACAGCAGCGCGGAGCGTGGCAGCGCTGTCGTAGTCGAGGTCGCCGACCAACGCGATGACCGCACCGTCGGAAGTCGGTCGGATGGTGAGGTTCAGATCGGTCATTGTGCAGGGTCGGTGTCCGTGACGGCGGCCGGGGGGACGCCGAGGGCCAGGAGCGCGGTGTCATCGTCCAGGCCTTCCCCGAAGCTTTCCAGCAGCCCGGTCAGCGCGTCGATGGTCTTTCCGGCTCCGGCCGGGGCCAGGGATCGGGCGAAGTCGTGCAGTGCGGCTTCGCTGTAGCGAAGGCCGGCGGTGGTCCGGGCCTCGGTCAGGCCGTCGGTGTAGAGCAGAAGCGTGTCGCCCGGGGCCAGGAAGGTCGTGGCAGGGGTGAAGTGGGGGTGCGGGAGAATGCCGACCAGCGTGCCGCCGGGGGTGGACAGGATGTCCACCGACCCGGTGGCGCGCAACAGCAGCGCCGGGGGATGGCCGCCGCTGGCCACCGTGGCGACGAAGGAACTGCCCTGCGGGGTCAGGACGCCCGCGACGACGGTGCAATAACGCGGGTCACCGGAGCCGTAGCGCTCTTGCAGCACGGTGTTCAGGGTCCTCAGTACACTGGCCGGGTCTTCGGCGTGCAGACTCGCGGCGCGCAGGGTGTAGCGGGTCAGGGACGTGACCGCGGCGGCTTCGGGACCTTTGCCGCACACGTCGCCGAGGAAGAAGGCCCAGCGGCCGTCGCCGAGTGCGAACAGGTCGTAGAAGTCTCCGCCGAGCTGGTCGGCCGACGCGGTGTGGTAGTACGCGGCGGCGTCCAATCCCGGGACGTTCGGCAGCGCGGGCGGCAGGAAGCTGTCTTGCAGGATGGCCACGACCTGGCGCAGGCGGGCGCGTTCGGCCTCGGCGACCCGGTGGGCTTGCTCGGCTTCGGCGCGGGCCAGTTCGGCTTCTTTGCGGGCGCGCAGCAACTCGTGTTCGTAGGCGCGCCGGTCGCGGGCGTCGAAGACCGTCGTCCGGATCATCAGCGGCTGCCCGTCGTCGCCGGTCTTGACCACCGAGGTGACCAGAACCGGCAGGCGGGTGCCGTCGGCGGCCTTGAGGTCCAGGGCGATCCCGGATACGCGGCCCTGCATGGCCAGCAGCGGGGCGAAGTGGGTCTCGTGGTAGAGCTTGCCGCCGATGGTCAGCAGGTCCGCGAAGTACCGGCGTCCGACCAGCTGGTCGCGCATGTAGCCGAGCCACTCCAGCAGGGTGGCGTTGATCTTGGCGATCTGCCCGTCCAGCAGGGTCGAGAGGTATCCGCACGGCGCGTTCTCGTAGAGGTCCTCGGCGCTGTCCTCCAGGAGCGCTGCGAACTGTGCGCGGTCGGTGTCTTCGGCGGGGGCGGCGCGCTCCTGGTGTTGGTCGGGATCGTCGGCGGCGGTTTCGCACATCATCCGGCGGCTCCGGCGAACGCCAGGATCTGCTGCGCGGTCGCCTCGGGGGCGCTGAGCTGAGGGCAGTGGCCGGTGGCCGGCAGCGTCACCAGCCGGCTGTCGGCGATGTGGGCTTGCAGATAGGCGCCGACTTGCCGGGGCGCGATCGCGTCCTGCTCACATTCGAGGACCAGCGTGGGCACGGCGACCGTGGCCAGGTCCGCGCGCGAATCGGACAGGAACGTGGTGCGCGCGAAGACCGCGGCCATGTCCGGATCGGTCGCGCAGAAGCTGTTCGCCAGCTCCTGGCCGAGTTCGGGCTGCTCCGGGTTGCCCATGATGACCGGGGCCATCGCCGCCGACCAGCCCAGATAGTTGGACTCCAACGAGTCGAGCAGCTCGTCGATGTCCCGAGCGCTGAACCCGCCGACGTACCCGGACTCCGGCTCGTCCAGGTAACAGGGGGAGGGGGCGACCATGACCAGCTTGGCGAACCGCTCAGGCCGCCGGGCCGCCGCGAGCACGCCGACCATTGCGCTGACCGAATGTCCCACGAACACCACCTCGGCCAGATCCAGCTGCTCACAGATCTCCAGCACATCGGCCGCATAGCCGCCCAGGGTGGAATATCGCCGTCGGTCCCATGCGGAGGCATCCGACCGACCGGAACCGACGTAGTCGAACAGCACCAGCCGAAAACGCTCGGCCAGCATCGGGGCGACCAGGCGCCACATGTTCTGGTCACAGCCGAACCCGTGCGCCAACATCACCACGGGCCCGTCCAGCTTTCCAGCGATCGTGACGTTGTTCCTTCTGGCTGCGTCCATACCCGAAATCATCTCACCCGGTTCCCGGTGACCAGGCGGCCAAACCTCCGAGTCCTACGGTGTAGCGGTCACGGGTGTGCACAGCTGCCGTACCGAAGCCGAGCGGCAGCAGCGGTCGTGTACGGGTCACCGCCGTGTGGCACTGGCAGTTGCATGGTCCTGGACTCACGGGCAACCAGGCAGGGGAGAGCTGGAGGCGGGATCGCTTCACCGTCATCGTGGTGAGGATTTGGAGAGTGCACTGTGGATGCTGGAGCTATACGCGGCGCGCAGGAGGAGGGCGCGACGCCGATTGCCGTATCCGCCGCGGACGGAGAACCGCCTGAGCCGCGGCGGATACGGCGGCAGCCGGATCTGATGCGGTTGTCGTTCGAGCTGATCATGATCGCGGTGGTGGTGGTGCTGGGCAAGATCGGGGTGCAGACCACCAGCGGTCTGGAGTCGGATATTCACAGCGGGGCGCAGGTGGCGCCTGCTTTTCTGCTCAACGGGATCACCGTGCTGGCGAACATCGTGACGGTAGTGATCCCGGTGGGACTGGCGGTCGAGTTAGTGGTGCGCCGGGACGGGCGCCGGGTCGCGGACGCGGTGATCGCCGCAGCGCTCGCCTACAGCCTGAGCAATGCGCTGAACATCTGGATCCGATCGTCCTTCGCACCGAGGTGGCTGCTGGAAGAGCTGACCCGGCACATCGGGTCGGGAACCACAATGCCTCTTCATGTCTATATCGCTACATTAATAGCTTTTCTAGCAGTGCTCGGGTTCAACGGCCGCCAAACTCTGCGCGTGTTCACCGGGATGAGCATCGGGATCTACGCGGTGGCCACGCTGATGAACGGGGACAGTGCGCTGGTCGGGCTGGTGGTGACGTTCCTGCTGGGGCGGGCGGTGGCGTTCGGTTGGCGATGCCTGGCCGGCGTGGTCAACATCAGGCCGGACGGGCAGCGGGTGCTGGGCGCCCTCACGGAGTCGGGCTTGGTCCCGGTCGGTTGTGTATGGGCGGGCGACCATGATTCGACGCGCCGGTACGAGGTGGAGTGCGCCGACGGTCTGGTCCTGGATGCGATCGTGCTCGAACGGGATCGACAGGCGCTCGGGGGGTTGATCTACTGGCTGTTCCGGTGGATTCGGCTGCGCGGACCGGTCCAGCAGCGCGGCCTGTTCTCGCTGCGGCGCGCAGTGAACCAGGAGGCGTTGATCTCCTACGCGCTGCGCGACGCCGGGATCAACACCGCGCGACTGGTCACGGTACGCGTCCTGAGCGCGGACGCCGCTCTGCTGGTCTACGAGCGGTTGCACGCCGTCGCCGTCGAGCAGTTGGCCGCGCAGGAGGTGACCGACGCGCTGCTGATCCGCGTGTGGCAGACGGTCGCGGCTCTCGGCCGCCACCAACTCGCCCACCGGCGCTTGGCGCTGGACTCGATCCTGGTCGACGAGCACGGCCAGGTCTGGCTCGGTAAGCTGCGCAACGGCGAGATCGGCGCCTCAGACCTGCAACAACTGCTCGACATCGCCGAAACCCTGATCGCCTTGGCGCTCAAGACCGACCCAGAGCGGGCCGTGCGGACCGGCGCGCAGGTACTGGGCCCGGACCGCCTCGCCCTGGCACTGCCGGTACTCCAACCGGTGGTCCTGACCCGCACCACCCGAGCAGCGGTCCGCAAATCCAAGCACCTGCTCCAACACCTGCGCCGGCAGATCCAGGAACTGCGCCCGCACGCGCCGATCGCCGAAACGGTCAGGCTCGAACGCCTGAGCCCGAAAACCCTGCTGACCGTCGCAGCCGGCTGCTTCGCCGTATACGCCCTGCTGTTCGAAATCTCCACGGCCAGTCAGCAGAGCGGCAAGGGCATAGCCCGGCTGCTGGCCGGAGCAGCGCCGGCGTGGCTGGTCGTGGCGGTGGCCGCCTCGGCACTGACCTACCTGTCCGCCGCGATGGTGCTCATCGGCTACGTTCCGGAAAAACTCTCCTGGTGGCAGAGCATCCTGGTCCAGATCGCGGCGAGCTTCGTCGGACTGGTGGCCCCGGCAGCGGTCGGCGGCGTCGCGCTCAACGCGCGTTACCTGCAGAAACGCGGCGTGCCGACCGGCGCGGCCGTCGGCGCCGTCGGCGCGTCGCAAGCGGTCAACTTCGTGGTCCACATCGCGTTGATCGCGACGTTCAGCTTCGTGGCCGGCCAACACCTGGGCAAGTCCGACTCCTCCCAGTTGATCATCGCGATCCTGCTCGTCATCGCCATCCTGGCGATGATCACGATGGCCGTTGCGCCATTGCGCCGCCTGGCCCAGCGCCGCCTGGCCCCCTCCTTCAAAGGCGCACTGCCCCGACTGCTCGACGTGGCACAGAACCCGCTCAAACTGGCCACGGCACTCGGCGGCACCGTCTCCCTCTCACTCTTCTACACGCTGTGCCTGTGGGCCTCGGTGCACGCGGTCACCCCGTCCGGCGGGCACCAGCTCACCTACCCCACCACCGCGGTGGTCTTCCTCACCGCCCAAGCCGCAGGCTCCTTCATCCCGGTGCCCGGCGGAGTCGGATCGGTCGAGTTCGCTGTGGTAGCCGCACTGAAACTGGTCGGCGTCAGTCCGGTCACAGCGGTGGTCGCCACCTTGATCTACCGAATGCTCTGCACGTATCTACCGCTACTTCCCGGCTATCTCGCCTTCAACTACCTGCGACGCAGAGAGCTGGTATGAGGACGAGAAGGCGTCCCCTCTCGTGGTGTAGCGGATGGCATTCTCGTGATCGAATCCCGGCCTATCGGGCCTTGACGGTGATCGCCCGCCGTCGGCGGGGGAAGATCGAGGCGCTCGGGCGAAACGGAGAGGTCTGCGGTGAGCCGCCGAGGTCGTAGGCGGCGAAGGGCAGTCCGGCGGCCTGGGCCACCCGGCCGGCGAGTTCGGCGGTCAGGCCCACTCCGGGCATCTGCGCGATCCGGAACCCGTCCCGGTCCAGGAACAACACGCCGTTGCACCAGAGTTTCCGGCGCAGGCTCAGGGCTGTGGTGTTGCCCTGGTGCCATTCCTCGTACCAGACCACTTCGGCGACGGCTCGCCGTCTGGACTCGCGCGGTTCGATTCGGTCCGGTCCGAGGTCGGCGACCGGCAGCCTGGTTTCAGTGCCGGTGGCGTCGGTGGCGATCAGAGCGGTGCCGTCCCAGCGCAACGAGCCGTTTTGCCACCAGCCGCCCAGGACCTTCGCCTGGGCCGGCGACAGTTTCGCGGCATCCGGCCCGCTGCCGACCGCCGTCGCGTGACCGCGATCGGGCCGCACCGGCTCGCAGCCGCCGGTCCGCTCCCGGGAGCGGGTCTCGGCCACGGCGATCGGGCGCCCGGCCGCACCGCGGCCCGGGTCGAACCCGGTATGGCCGCTGCGGGTGAAGCGCTCGGCGCCGACCGCGGCCTTCATCGCCTTCGCCCGGCGCACCGCGTCGCGCACCGGGGCCGGGGCCAGCGGGAAAAGCAGCGGTTGCACCAGTATCAGGAGCGCGGCGGGTGCCAGCGGCCACCACCACAGGGCGGCGAAGAACGCGTAATGCCCTGCGTCGGCATCGGGCGTCGAGTAATCCCAGGCGTAGTCCGCGATCGACGCCCGCCAGTGCCAGAAGCTGGCCACCCACAGCAGGGCGAAGGCGACGAACACCAGAACCAGCGCGGACCGCCAGATCACCAACCGTACCCGCCGGCGCAGCACCAGCACTTCCATGCCGTCCGCGACGGGCCGGGTCCGGCGCCACAGGTGGCCGGTGAACACCCAAATCCACAGGGGCACGGTCGGGATCATCCACAGGTTCCCGGGATCCTCGTCCGCATTCGTAGCCACCACCCCGAAGAAGACCCCCAGCGCGACCACCAGGCAAAGCATCTGCGGTACCCACTGCCGCAGGGGAAAGCGCCCGCGACGATCCGTCCGACGCCCACCCTGATCCGGAGTGATTCCGAAGTCGAAACCCACGACAGCCCCCGCTACTCGACCTGCTCGACCTGTCCGAACCTGCGAATAGTACGGCAACTACCGCCGCCCAGGCCAGGGCGGCGGGACTGAAGCCTGGAGCCCGAGCACCTGCTCGGACTCCAGACGGTGGGGAAACGCGATCGCAGCTGGGCGACGGCACCTGGGATGCGGTTCCGGCGCAACCAACCGCCCAGGCGGACTCAACCGACGAAGTCGACTGGACCGTCTCGGTCGACTCGACGATCAACCGGGCCCACCAGCACGCCACGAACACGACCCCTAGTGGCCGGGTTGTGACCAGACCTGGTTGGCGCCGCCGTTGCAGTCCCAGAGCTCCACCTGCGTGCCGTTGGCCGTGGTGCCGCCGGGGTCGTCGATGCAGCGTCCGGAGGCCGGGTTGGCGTAGCCGCCGTTGAACGGCTGCCACACCTGGTTGGCGCCGCCGTTGCAGTCCCACAGGTCCAGGAGCGTCCCGTTGCCGGTGCCGGCGGCGTAGGCGTCGAGGCACTTGCCGTTGACCTGCAGGGTGCCGTCGGCGTTCGCGGTCCAGTTCTGGGCCGGGGTGCCGTTGCAGTCGTACAGGTCGACCTTGGTCCCGTCGGCGCTGGAACCGGCGAGGTCGTCGAGGCACTTGCCGCCGATGCCGGACTTCACCGGGCCGGGGCCGACCGCGGGGCCGCTGCCGGCGGACCGCGATATCAGGGTGAACTTCTGATTGGCGCCGTTGTTCGGGTTCCACTGCTCGTACTGCGTCCCGCCGGAGGTGCTGCCGGCGGGGTCGTCGAGCGCGAGCTGGCTGTTGCGGTTGTAGAACGACCAGCTGCCGTCGGCGTTCTGCACCGGCAGCCACTGGTCGTTGCCGGCCCCGATGCTGCCGGCCGGCCACTGCACGAGCAGCGCGCCCGCCGCCCCGGACCGCCCGGAGACGTTCAGCAGCTGTCCGGTGCGGGCGTTCTGGATCTCGTAGTAGCCGTTGCTCTCCGGGACGAACTTCCAGGAGGCGCCGGAGTCGCCGGTGTCGGTGTTCTGCACGATCGGGGTGGCGTTCGTGCCGGAGTCGCCCTTCACTCCGAGAGACAGTCCGCTGGTGTCGTTCTTGATCTCGTACGTGCCGGAGAACGGTGAGGCGGCGGTGGACGGCAGATCCTCGAACAGGCCCACCATGCCTTCCATCTCGTACGCGTCCGGGTTGGTCTCGGTGGTCGGCTGGCTCCAGTTGTTCCAGGTCAGGCCGAGGTTGTCGCGTTCGCTCCAGGCCTGGGCGGCGTTGGAGTACAGGTAACCGGTGTAATTGGCGCAGGTGCCCAGGTCGGTGCACAGGTCGTCGATACCCTTGAACAGCCAGTACTGGTCGCTCGTGCCGCGGCCCCCGCCGTCCGACACGATCGGATGGGCGTTCATGAAGTAGCTCGCGGTCCGTTGTGCGTCGGCGGAGTATCCGCTGTCCCCGGTGGCCCGGTAGATGGCGTCGCCGGCCTCGATGAACAGGCCCGCGTTGTAGGCGTTGTCAGAGGTCTGCACGAAGTCGCCGTTGCCGGTGGGCCCGTTCGGGAAGGCGAGGCATTCGTTGACCTGGCCGGTCGAGTCGACCAGGGTGTTCTTTATCCATGAGTAGATCTGCACCGCCTTGGTCAGGTACGAGCTGTCGCCGGTGATCCGGTACAGCTCGACCCCGTTGAAGACCGCCGGCGCGCTGCTGAGCACGCACTTGCTGTACTCCGGGGTCATGTTCTCCCAGATGCCGCCGCCGCCGTTACCGTCCAAGCCGCGGTTGTACGTGTCATTCCACTGGGTCTCCGCGATGGTCAGCCAGGAGGTGTTTCCGGTGATCAGGTAGCCGCGCAGGGTCGCGTTCGTCATCCAGCCGAGGTCGTCGTTCCAGGTGTCGTACGAGGCCCAGTTCGTGCCGTCGTCGTTGAGGAAGGTGGTGACCAGGTTGTTGACGAGTGTCCAGTCGGCCGGGGAGTGGGTGCGCTGGTAGTCGTCCTCGGCTCCCGCGATGTCATAGCCCCCGATCCAGGTGCCGGCCCGCTCGTTGCCCTTGCTCAGGAGCTCGTCGGTGTAATACGTCCCGGCGGTGCCGTACGACCCGTAGGAGCCGCTGCCGTTCTGGACCAGGAAGGAGTTGTTCCAGTCCTGGAAGACGGTGCTGGGGTACGGCAGGGTGGCGGCGTTCGCCGGCGCGGCGGCGAGGGTGAACACGCCGGCTACGGCCAGCAGGAGCGCCGAGCCGCCCGCGAACAGTTTCAGTCTTCTTCTTTTCATGGGTCAGGGCCAATCTTGTGGTGAGGGTGAAAGCGGATCTCGGAGGTCGGCTGTCGCGGTGCTCAGGCGGACAGAGTCCACACTTGGTTGGCGCCGCCGTTGCAGTCCCAGATCTCGAGCCGGGTTCCGTCTGTGGTGCTGGCCGCCGGGTCGTCCAGGCACTTGCCGGAGGCCGGGTTGACCAGCGTGTCGCCGACCGCGGTCCACTGCTGGTTGCCGCCGTTGTTGCAGTCCCACAGGTCCAGCAGCGCCCCGTTCGCGGTGGAGCCGCCGACGATGTCGAGGCACTTGCCGCCGTACTGCAAGGTGCCGCCGGTGTGGAGCCACTGCTGGTTGCCCCCGCCGTTGCAGCTCCACAGCTCGATCGTCGTGCCGTCGGCGGTCCCGCCGCCGGTGTCGTCCAGGCACTTGCCCGCGATGCCGGAGGTGACCGGCGTCGGCGTCGGCGGGGCCCACTTCTGGTTGGCGGCGCCGTTGCAGTCCCACAGTTCCAGCTGAGTGCCGTTCGTGGTCGAGCCGCCCGGGTCGTCCAGGCAGCGGCCGGAGGCCAGGTTCAGGTAGCCGCCGTCATAGGGCTGCCAGAGCTGGGCGCCGGAGCCGTTGCAGTCGTAGATCTGCGTCTTGGTGCCGTCGGCCGTGCCGCCCGCGGCCGCGTCCAGGCACTTGCCCATCACGCGCAGGGTGCTGTCGGTGTACGGGGTCCAGGTCTGGGCCGCGGTGTGGTTGCAGTCCCACAACTGCACCGGGGTGCCGTCCGCACTGTTCCCGCCGTTCAGGTCCAGGCACTTGCCGGCGATCCCGGAGGCCACCTCGGCGGACGGGCGTGCGGTCGGGGCGCCGAGCGAGGATGGCGCGCTGATCCAGCCCTGCGCGGCGGCGGCCTGGACGGCGGTGTTCCAGACGTCGCCCATCTTCGCGTAGCCCTCGTCGTTCGGGTGCAGCGCGTCGAACAGGTCGGCGGTGGTCAGGGCGCTGTGCATGTCGACCAGAGCGATGTGGTGGCCCGCGTTCGCCTGGGCCTGGACTATGCCGGGTATCGCCGCGTTGAACGCCGGTTCGTACTGCGCGACCTCGGTGTTCGTGGACACGATCAGGTTGGCCACCAGCAGGGTCGCGGTCGGGTCGTCGTTCTCGATCTGGGTGATCAGGGAGTTGAGCCGGGCCGGGGCGGTGGAGACCTGGTAGTCCTGGCCCATGTCGTTGGTGCCGATCATCAGGGTGATGACGTTCGGCTTGTAGGCGGCCAGCGAGTTGTCGATGATCCCGGCGATCTGGTCGATCCGCCAGCCGGAGTGGCCCTCGTTGTCCGGGTCCGCCATGGTGCCGCCCTGGGCCGATCCGACGAGGTCCAAGGGGTGGCCCTCGCCGGTCAGGTCGTTGAACAGTTCTTCGCGGTAGCCGTTCCCCGTCGTGCTCTGGTATCCGTAGGTGATCGAGTCGCCCACTGGTTCCAGCCGCAGTGCGGCGGTCTGCACCGGGCTGACGGCGGCGGACTGGGCGTGCACCGACGACTGCGTTCCCGTCGTCGGCTGCGGCGGTGTGGCCAGGGCAGGTGAGGCAGCCCAGGCCGCGCCCACGGCGACGGCGACGGCCAGCACGGGCACCGCGGCTTTCTTCTTCATGTCGGACCTTCTCGTGGTGGAGGGGAGCGTGCATCGCGATCAGGGGATACGGGCCGAGGGCGTCCGGGTACCAGTCGTCCGTCGTCGAGAGCAGGGCGGCCGGGCCCCGGGCCGGGCGAGGGTCAGCGCAGGTCTGTGACGACGACTACGGGAGCGGCGCGCCGGCCGGGAAGGACACCGACCGCGGCAGAACGCGCGGCACCGGGCACAGGAGAGTAAGACGGCGCAGGTTGTCGAACCTTGATCACTGCTGTGGCCTTTCCAGGCATCCAGCCCTCAGAACACCGATCGACTGCGCCAAGACGACCATGTGCGACTTCCCCGCGAGGAAGACAGGGTTGTTCGTTCGTATTCGAAAATGTTTGCAACTGTAATGCATTCAGTCACTTGGGCCGCGTCCTGTCAAGGGCCCGTAACACCTGCTTCATTCTCTCGTACGACGAGCAGCGAAGGCGGGTCCAGCCGGTAAACCTCATTGCCACAGTTGGTTGCGGTACGTGGCAGAGTGTTACCAGTTGTAGTCGCAGTACTTCGTCTCGCGAGTGACGCGGGCGTCAACGTGCGTCAGTGGTTGCCAGTCGGCTTCCAGGGTGGTGGATCGCTTGGCAGCGCCGGTTTCGAGTGGATCAATACCAGACAGCTATCAACTTTTTCCACCGTATTGCGAAGGCCTCTCAGCGGCCCACGGCGCGATCGGCCCGCGGATGCCCACCACCCTGAAGGAAACAACCATGGCCTCGGTTCATCGGCGAAAACTCTGGCATAAGACGACCACCGCCCTCCTCGCCTTGCTCGGTTCCGTGCTCTACGTCGTGAGCGGGGCCCCGGCGCCGGCCGCCGGAGCCTCGACCACCATCTCCGTGAACGGCACCAGTGCCGACGGTCACCTCCACGTGTATCTCGACCAGGCCGGCACCGCAGAGCTCTACGGCCGGGCCGGCACCCAAACCAGGCTCCGGGCATCGAAGTGCGCGGTGTGCTGGAGCGTCAACTGGTCGCCCGCCTGCGCACCGGCCGGGCGTTGTGCGCTCTGACGTGCAAACCAAGACGTGGGCGCAGTCGACTTCGAACGCCCACGCCAAGATCGGGACACGGTTCTGGCCCCACCGCGACCGCGATGGGGCCAGAACCGTGACTTCGCTGACCTTCTGCTGTCAGCTCAGGGTGAATTGCTGGGCTGGGCTGCCGTTGCAGGTGTAGATCTGTAGTTGCGTGCTGTTGGCGGTGTTATCGGCCGGATCGTCCAGGCACAGGCCGGATTGGGGGTTTTGCAGGGAGCCGTTGGCTTGCTGGACCCATTTCTGGTTGGCGCCGCCGTTGCAGTCCCAGAGTTCGACTTTGGTGCCGACTGCGGTGGCGCCGCCGGTGATGTCCAGGCAGCGGCCGAGGGTTTGCAGGGAGCCGTTGGAGTTGTGGTACCAGTGCTGGTCGATGGCGTAGGACTGGCAGGTGTAGAGGTCCGCGGCGGTGCCGTTGGCGCCGGTGTCGGCGCCGTTCACGTCGACGCACTGGCCGCCGGGTGCGTCGATCATGCCACCGCCGTTGACGGCGTATGCCTGGGCCGGGGTGCCGTTGCAGGTGTAGATCTGCAGTTGCGTGCCGGCCGGGGCGTTGCCGCCCGGGTCGTCCAGGCACAGGCCGGACTGGGGGTTTTGCAGCGAGCCGTTGGCTTGCTGGACCCATTTCTGGTTGGCGCCGCCGTTGCAGTCCCAGAGTTCGACTTTGCTGCCGGCCGTGGTGGCGCCGCCGGTGATGTCCAGGCAGCGGCCGAGGGTTTCGAGGGAGTTGTCGGAGTTGTGGGTCCAGTGTTCGTCGATGGAGGAGGACTGGCAGGTCCACAGGTCCACCGCCGCGCCGTCGTTGCCGCTGTCGGGGCCGTTGACGTCCAGGCACTGGCCGCCGGGGCCGGTGATGGTTCCGGCGGGCGGGGCGCCGCCGCCGGTCACGCCGGAGTAGCCGACCGAGGTGATGTCGGCCTGGACGGCGGCGTCGGCGGCGTCGGTGGGGTAGCCGGCGGTCATCACGCCTTCGAAGAACGAGCCGACCGCGTTGTTGTCACCGCCTCCGCCGGTGCCCAGCACGATCCCGCCTTCCAGGTGCATGGGTGCGTATCCGTTGGGGAGTTTGCCGTTCCAGTAGGTCGTCAGGGCGCCGGACTGTGCGTTGCCGCCTTCGAGTTCGAAGGTCGTTTGTCCGTTGTTTTTCACGACCGCGGTGACGAAGGGGGTGTTGTTGCCGGTGTTGTTGGGGTTGGGGCCGTTTCCGCCGAGGTATTGGCCGTTCTCCATGTCGTCTTCGACCCACGGTCCGCTGCCGGCGCAGGGGGAGGAGCCGCAGTAGGTGGTGATGTTCAGGGCGTCCATGTGGGAGCCGCCGTTGTCGCGCAGGTTGGTCTCGACGTTGCCGAAGTCGAAGCAGCAGCCGGAGTTGACGTGGGTGCCGCTGGTCACCATGTAGGTGCCTTCGGGCTGGGCGTTGACCGCGGTTCCGGTGGCGGCGTCGTTGCGGTATCCGGTCTGTCCGGGGATGTAGAGGCCGTAGACCTCGTGGCCGCCGGCTATGACCGGTAGTGCGGAGGCGTTGGAGCCGGAGTCTTGTCCGAAGGTGAACCCGGGTGCGGTGCCGGGGCCCTCGATGGTGAGGTTGTTTCCTTTGGGTGACTGGTCGTAGAGCTCGGTGATGACGCAGGTGGTGTGTGCGCAGAAGGTGTCCTGCTGTGCGGCGTTGGCGTATCCGCCGGCGGCGAGCAGGCCGACGTCGGTCGTGGTGCCGTCTGAGGTGCGTTTGACCTGATAGAGCGGTCCGTTGTAGGCGGAGTACAGTGCGCGCACGGTGCTGTAGGCCGCGACGCAGGGCGTGCTGGCCGCGCCGTAGATGTCGCACGGTCCCGACCCGGTGGCGGCCTGTGCGGTGGCCGGCCCCGCGAACATGCCGAATCCGGCTACCGCCAGCGCGGCGACTGCGATCAGTAGTCTTCGGAAACGACGGAAACGATCAGGAAGGATCATTTACGAACACATCCGTTCTTGGTTGTGTGTGCTTAAAAGTTGGAAATAGTGCTCCATGGGAAGGTGCTCCCGATTGACAGCGTTGTCAATACGAAATTCTCACCGCGTCCGCCCGACTCTGGATGCGCTACCGCAAACGGCAGCAGTAGAGGGCCCGTCTGGGATCTGGGCCAGGTGGCTCGGCGGAGGGCTGTGCATCCGAGTGGTCGATCCGCGTGGAGAGGCGTCGGTACGGTGGCCCGAACGGTCGGCCCGGGCATCGGACTCGACGGCGACGGCGCGTGGGTCCGGGTGACGTGTGAGGCACACGATGACCCGGGACAGGAACCGCTAGGAGTGATTCCGAACTCTGGCGCCTAAGGTGAGTTGCTGGTTGGTGTGTTGACCTGGTGGGTGCGTGTGCACGGCGAAACGGCCCAGCAGTGGTGGCTGGGCGTGCGCCGCGGTCGGCCGCATACTTTGTCCGTCTGTGGGTGGTCGCGGTGTGCGGCCAGGCGCCACCGATCAGGCGTTTCGCCGCGCCAGAGTTCGGAAGCACTCGTCTAGATCGTCATGAGGGAACGTAGGGCCGCGACCGCGGAATTCTACGTTGAGTCCGTCCGCCTGCCGAGCAGCACGGCCCGGTCACCTGGGCCTTCGGCAGATCGCCGTGCCGCCCTTGGGTGGTCGTGGCACTGCCCCCTTCGGGCCGGGACGATCGTGTTCTGCTCATGCGCCGTCCCGCGCCGGCCGGGTGGGACCTGCCCCATCACGCCCGGCGGCCGTGGGCGCCGGACCGGCGCCGCCGCCGTAGTCGCGGATCCGCAAAACAATGGTGAAGCCGTCTGGTGTCGGAACCGGTCGTCGAAATGCGCGAGCAGCTCCGACACCAGACGGCGGCCGGGACCTATACGGTCAGCGGCAAGGCCCAGTGCTGGTTGGCGCCGCCGTTGCAGTCCCAGATCTCGAGCTGGGTGCCGGCGGTCGTGCTGGCACCGGGGTCATCGAGGCATCTGCCGGACTGCGGGTTGAGCAGTGAACCGTTGCTCTGCGGTTGCCAGACCTGGGCGCCGCTGCCGTTGCAGTCGTAGAGCTGGACCAGTGTGCCGTTGGCCGTGGCGCCCGCGGCGACGTCCAGGCACTTGCCCAGCAGTTCCAGGGTGTTGTTGCTCGGCACGACGCTCCACCGCTGGGCGTTGCTGCCGTTGCAGGTGTAGAGCTGCACCGGAGTCGTGTTCGCGGTGTTCCCGGCGCGTAGGTCTACGCACAGTCCGCCGTAGCCGACGACCGCAGCGGTGTCGGGCAGAACCCAGTGCTGGTTGGCGCCGCCGTTGCAGTCCCAGATCTCGAGCTGGGTGCCGGCGGTCGTGCTGGCACCGGGGTCATCCAGGCACTTGCCGGATTGCGGGTTGAGCAGTGATCCGTTTGCCTGTGGCACCCAGGTTTGTGCGCCGCTGGCGTTGCAGGTGTACAGGTCGGCTGTCGTTCCGTCGCCGGTGGCGCCGTTGTTCACGTCCAGGCACTTGCCCAGGCTGCGCAGGGTGTTGTTGGCGGTCACGACGTTCCACTGCTGCGCGTTGGTGCCGTCGCAGGTGTAGAGCTGGACCGGGGTCAGGTCCGCGTTGGCGCCGCCGCGCACGT
>DASZBX010000070.1:0-118768 GCA_035943635.1 Actinocrinis sp.
CCGCACGCAACGGCGCAGACGAGCGAGTATGAGCCGTCCCGTGCGGCGCGCCCATGCTCGGCGCTGACCGGATTCGCCGCACCTACCAGCACAAACCGGCGGTCATGCCGTGGCCTTGACACATTCCCAAACACTGCCTAGCGCCTGCCTTTCCCGCGCTGGTTCTTCAGTCTCCGGTCCGCCGTCCACGCCCGGGTGGGCGGCGGACCGGGTTCCACCGTTAGCATGCGAATATGGGTGAAACGATCAGGGTCTGGTGCCTGCGCCATGCCGAATCCGAAAACGTGGTCGACGGCGCCGCCGGGGTGTTGGAGTCGGCGCCGTTGACCGCGCGAGGCCGCGAACAGGCGGTCGCCGCAGCCCGGACCCTCGCCTCCGAGCCGATCACGCGAATCTACACGAGCACTGCCGCACGCGCGATCCAGACTGCCATGCCCATCGCCGCCGAAAGCGGCAGCAATGCCCGTAGGCTGAGTGAATCCGTCCCGGGCCTGGCCGAGTTCGGAATCGGCCGCGCCGAAGGCAGCCGCGATCCGGAGATCCGGCGCCGGACGGCCCAGGTCCTCCGAGCGTGGGTCGTCGACTCAGATCTCGATCAGCGTGTTGACGACGGTGAAACAGGGCACGAAGTCGTCACTCGGATGTCCGCGGCATTCGCCTCGATCGCCGCCGCGCATCCGGGGGAGACGGTCGCGATCGTCGGCCACGTCGGCAGCCTCACCGTCGCGCTCAGCCGGCTCTGCGGCCTCGGCCCGGCGGTCTGGGGAACGCCGCTGCCGCACGCCGAACCCTTCCTGATCGAGGGGGACGGCCAGGCCTGGCGATGCCCGGCCTGGCCGATCAGCCCGCCTCGATCAGCTCTTTGATTCGGGCTGCGGCCCGCTGAGCCGCGCCGGCGCAGCATGTGTTCAGCACGACGTGGACCTCGTCGGCATGCCGACTCAGCTCGCGAGCGCGCAGCGCCCACCCGGCCAGCTCGTCATCCGGGTACTCATACCGGTACCGGTCCTCCTTGCCGCCCTCGCGCCAGTCGGGACTGCGCCCGTGCATCCGGATCACAGCCTTGTCGCAGGTCGTGGCAAGGATCGGCGGCACCGTGCCGGAATGGGCCTGCGGCATGTCCACGCAGACGAACGCGGCACCGTGCGCCCGCAGCAGCTTGAGCGTCGCAATCTGGTTTTCAGACACAGTCCACGACGGATGCCGGAACTCGACCGCGGCCTGGAGAGGCGCGCACCGGTCGAGCGCCTGCTCAACTAGCCGCTTGCCGCGTTCGTCGCAGACATACCAGGGCGGGAATTGCAGCGTGACCAGTCCCAGGCGCCCGGCCTGCCGCAGCGGCTCGACCGAGTCGTGGAACCGCCGCCAGGTCGCGTCGAGCAACTCCGCCGAGACGCTCTCGGCCGTCAACCACTCCCGCGCAGTCAGTGCGCGCAGGTCCGCCGGGAGCGTCGCCACCCGCGTGCGCTGGCCGGTGAGCAGCGAATAGGCCTTCACATCCATCACCAGCCCGGACTGCTCAGCGCACCCGGCCCACCCGAGTACGGTCTGCTCCCGGGGGATCGCGTAGTAGCTGGAATCGACCTCCACAAACGGAAACCGGGCGGCGTAGAACGCAAGCCGCCCGGCTGGAGTGCGCACATCCGCCGGATACCAGCCGGACGCGATCAGGTCGCGGTCGGCCCATCCCGCCGTGCCGACCAAGATCCGGGGCGCTGAGCTGGAGTCGTTCACTCAGGCGTGGTCTTCGGCGAGGCCGATCGTCTCCGGCTTCACGCTGGCGCGTTCCACGACCGCATGGATCACGGCGAACACGGCGCCTTGCAAAGCGGCGGCGATCAGCACCTCCCGCCAACTGCGGGTCGTGTCGGTGGATTCGGGCACCTCGCGGCCGCGGTCGAGCTTTTTCCACGCCCGCTTGAACAGGGCGCTGCCGGCCACACCGGCGGCTATTCCGACCGGCTTGAATGCGATCTTGCGTCCGTTCACGGTCCGTCTCGCCTCCTGTCTCGCTCTCGTCGATCTTATCCGGGTCAGTCGTGAACTACCTGGTAGATGCCATAGATGACGCCCGGGACGTGCCCGAGTAGCTGGAGCAGGAACGCCCAGAGCACCTTCAGGCAGGGGCCCTCCTTGATCAGCACCGCCAGGAACGGCAGGAACAAGCACAGAATCACCAGCAACGTCTTGACCACGGCGATCTCCATCCGCTCGGCGGGCATCGGCCCGAGCGCCACCCGTGAACCCGGGAGCGCGATTGACGGGATCCGGATGCCCGATCAACGCTGTTCAAACCAGGGCGCGCGGCGGATCGGCGTTCGGCTGCCGGATGGCGAGCAGATGGCGGTGTCCGCGCGACGGCGATACCGAGGACGCGCGGGCTAGGCCTTCCAGGTGGCGCTATGACGCGTGTTCGCCGCGGGCGGGGTGACGCCAGGCGGCGTGACGGGCGCTGTCGCCGGGGTCGGCGTCCGTGTCTTCGCGGCGGTCCCCGGCCGGTCGACGCCTTCCACGACGGTGCAGATCCCGTAGACCCGGTCGTAGGCGGTCCAGCCGTTCACCCGCCCGCGGTTGTTGCTGATCTGCACGCGCGACTTGCTGCGGGCCAGCGCCGAGACCAGGTGCAGGTAGACCGTCCCGGCGACCTTCGCCAGCACGATGTCGCCGACCTCGACCAGGGCCGGATCGACCGGGGCGACCGTGACCAGTTGGCGGCTGCGCACCAGCGGGACCATCGAGGAACCGGTCGGCCGGAACCGCACCACCGCCCCGGCGGCCACTCGTCCGGCGACCGCGTCCATAGCTCCCATCCCCGCCTCATCGTGCGTCGTTCGCATGATTCGCCAGGGGTTTTCCCGCCGGTCGGCGAGAGATCCGCAGGTCACCGTGGGAGACTGGCGAGCGGAAAGAATTGACCGAAACGCGCCAATCCGAACGGCCCGTCGGCTACGAAGGGGGGGACATGGAGCTTCGTGTGCTGGAGGAGTTCTGGCCCAGCCGCCGGATGTGGTGCTTCGACGAGATGTGTCCGCGCACGCGCGCTCAGCGCCGCCCGCGGTAATCCGTATACCCCTCAACACATCCAAGGGAAAAGCACCCGTGTCCGTTACAGATCAGTACCTTGTCAACAACGAGGCCTACGCCGCCGCCTTCACCGGCCCGCTGCCGCTGCCCCCGGCCGGTCACGTCGCGGTTCTCGCCTGCATGGACGCCCGGATCAACGTCTACGGCGTGCTGGGCCTGAAAGAGGGCGAGGCGCACGTCATCCGCAACGCCGGCGGAGTGGTGACCGAGGACGAGATCCGCTCGCTGGCGATCAGCCAGCGGCTGCTCGGCACCCGGGAGATCATCCTGATCCACCACACCGACTGCGGCATGCTGACCTTCACCGACGACGCGTTCAAGCAGTCGATCCAGGAGGACACCGGGATCAAGCCGTCCTGGGCCGCCGAGGCCTTCCCGGACCTGGACGAGGACGTGCGGCAGTCGATCAACCGGATCAAGAGCAGCCCGTTCATCCCGCACACCGACTCGGTCCGCGGCTTCGTCTTCGACGTGGCGACCGGCCGGCTGGCCGAGGTGAAGTGACCGGTCGGTGAGATGACCGCGGCGAAGGCCGACGGGCGGCGCGGTGCGGCGCCTCCCGTCGGCCTTCGTCCGTTCATAGCAGTTGACCGGCCCGGATCACGCGGTGTGACGGAAACCGGCCCGGGCCTTGATTGACGGGCCCGGTGAACACTGATAGTCATGGAGTGTGAAACCCGTCCGGCTGACCACGCGCGGCCACATCGACTTCGGTCGAGTGTGGTCCTCTTCGTGTAGCCGTTGACCCTGACGCGGCAAGATCGCGTCGCCTTCATCTCCCGGTTTCCCGGTAGTCGATCACAGTAGCCCGGCGGTTTCGGCCGCGGGCGCAGACTTGTGCCCGTCCGTCGACGGGTGCGCGAGTCTGTGTGGCTGTGGGTCTGTGGCTGATCGCCGTCATGTTCATCGCCATTGCACTGAAGGGTTTCGGTTTCACCATGACCGCACTAGCGCTGCCCAAGCGCGAAGTTAAGACAGTACACGCATACGAAGACGACTCGGCGCTCGCATCCCTGCTCGGCGCGCTGCTCGCCGACCCGGACGGCTCCGTGGACCGCGGGATGCTCGAGGAGTTCGGTTCGCCCTGGGGCTCGGACTTCGCCTACCTGGGCGGCGGCGACCTCGTGCTGCTGAGCGAGGGCGGCCGGGCGGTGGCCGGCGGCGCCTACCGCCGGTACGACTCGACCACCGCCCAGCTCGGCTGGCTGTGGACCCGGCCGGACCGCCGGCGGACCGGGCTCGGCCGGCAGGTGCTCGGCGAACTGGAGTCCAGCGCGATCTGGCGCGGCTACGACCGGGTGTACGCGGTGGCCGGCCCCGGCCAGAACAGCGCACGCGAGCTGTTCGCGGTCGGCGGGTACCGTGCGGTCGGGCGCCGGGTGTCCGAGGACGAATACCTCGGCTTCGTCCGGATGGTCGGCTGGGAGGACTGACCGGCCGGGCGCGCGGCGCTGTGGCCGCCGGTTACGCCGTGTGCGCCGGGAACTAGGCAGTGTTTGGGGATGTGTCAAGGCCACGGCATGACCGCCGGTTTGTGGTGGTAGGTGCGGCGAATCTGGTCAGCGCCGAGCATGGGTGCGCCGCACGGGACGGCTCATACTCGGTCGTCTGTGCCGTTGCGTGCGGTGCGGCCAGGCGACGGCGATCACCGGATTCGCGCCTTGAGACATTCCCGAACACTGCCTAGCGCCCGAACGGCCGTAGCGCGGCCCCGCCGGCTCGCCGAACCCGACCGGCGGTGCTGCACTGGAGAGGTGAGCGAACTCAAGCCCAACGCCGTGCTGCGCGGCGGCCCGCAGCCGGTCGGCCCGCGCCAGGTGCGGCTGAGCGAGTCGGCCGACCTGCGCACATGGCAGGCCGCGGACGGATCCGGCGCGCACGTGTGGAGCCGGACCGGCCAGTTCGAGGAGTTCGCCGGCGGCCTGCTGCGCGTGTACGCGTACACCGGCCCGGCCGAGGAGCCGCCGAAGATCGGCTGAGCCGCTGATCAAGGACGCCGGGCGCCGCGCGACGCCGCGCGGGCCGCCCGGCGCGCCCTCGCGCCGCCGAAATCCGCTGGTCCGCCGCTGCGGGGCATGGCACGATGGTGGTCATGAACGGCACGGCGGCCCAGGCGGCGCGAGAAAGCCTGCGCGGGCTCGCCCTGGGCGACGGATTCGGCGACCAGTGGTTTCCGCGGCGCAATCCGGCGGCCGCCGAGATGATCCGAGACCGGCAGATCCCTACCGCGGCCCAGTGGCGCTGGAGCGACGACACCGCGATGGCGCTGAGCGTGCTCCAAGTGCTCGAACACGAAGATGACGGCCGGATCGACCAGCGCCGCTTGGCCGGGTTGTTCGGCACGTCGTTCGTGCAGGACACCGGCCGCAAGTACGGCCCCGGGATGCGCAGACTGCTGCCCCGGCCGGCCGAGCACCCCGAGCTGTGGCCGGAACTGACCCAGAACCTGTTCGACGGCCAGGGCAGCCTGGGCAACGGCGCCGCGATGCGGGTCGCCCCGCTCGGCGCCTGGTTCCGGGACGGCATGACGGCCGCGGCCGCGCTCGACCCGGACCTGTCCGCGACCGAGGCGGCTGGAATACTGGGCAGCGGGAAGAAACTGCGCGCGGACGACACCGTGCCGTTCGCGCTGTGGAGCGCCGCCCGGAACCTCGGCGACCTGGCCGGCGCGCTCTGGTGCACGGCCGAGGGCTCGGCGACGTCGACACCACCTGCGCGATCACCGGCGGGGTGGCCGCCGCGCGCACCGGCCCGGCCGGCGTGCCCGACCTGTGGTGGGAACGGTGCGAGCCGCTGCCGCCATGGACCTTCCGGGCCCGGGGCGCGGGCCCGACCGACGTATCCGACCACTGAAAGGACCCACCGATGGACCAGCTCACCGAGGCGGACGTGCGCGAATCGTTCCTGAACTGCTCGAAGGGGGACGCGAAGAAGCTCACGCTGCCCGGTCCGCTGGCCGACATCGAGTGGTCGGAGCTGGACTTCCTCGGCTGGCGCGACCCGAAGGCGCCCGAGCGGGCCTACATCGTCGCGCCGCTGGACGGCCGGATCGTCGGGATCGCGCTGCGCAGCTCGTCCAAGTCCGGCGGCAAGAGCCTGATGAAGAGCACGATGTGCTCGATCTGCCTGACCGTGCACGCTTCTTCCGGTGTGTCGCTGTTCACCGCCCAGCGGGCCGGGGCGTCCGGCCGCGGCGGCAACTCGGTCGGTACGTACATCTGCAGCGACCTGCAGTGCTCGCGCTATGTCCGCGGCCGGCTGAAGTCCGAGGCGGTGTACTCGCTCGGCGAGACAATCGACGTGGAGACCCGGATCGAGCGCCTGCGGGACAAGATCGACCAGTTCACCGCGAAGGTCGCCGGGCAGTACGCGGCCGGGTCGTGACCGGGTCGGCGACCGCGACGACCACGCTGTGGGGCGTTCCGGTCGCCTACTCCCAGGACGTCAGCCGCGAGCTGCTCGAATACCTGCCGAAGACTGTCCTGGGCCGGCAGTACTCGAGGGCGATGCCGAACGGCGATTTCGCGGTCGCGTACGACGAACTCGTCCGCTACCGGGGCAGGCTCGCGGACATGGTCAAGCGGGTGCGGCCGTAACCGTACCCGCAACCGCGGGCGGCCGCCGACCGGACCATGCACCCGCCTCGCCGATCGGCGGCCTGACACGTCATTACATGTCAGTACCAGCGGGAAGGATGGGGACCATGACGCGCTACTCCTATGACGCCACCGACCGCGCCCTGATCGCCTCGTGGGCCACCGGCCGGGGCGATCTGGCCCACACCGTCGCCCGCTTCCCACCCGACTCGACCGGCAACGAGGCCCTGGACATCGCCGCCGCGCTGGCCGCGCTGTCCACCGCGCTGTGGCGGTCGTACACCCACCCGGCGGTCGCCGCGGGCGATCCGGAGGCGGTCGACACGGAGGCCTGGCGGCGCGCGGAGAGCCGGGCGGCCTTCGCCATGGTCCCGGACTGGGTGGCCCGGCCGAACCTGCCGGCCGCGGACGGCTCGCTGCTGATGGCGTACGACCGGGTGGAGGAGAACGCGCACCTGGTCGGGCGGGCGCTGCACGCGGTCGGCGACCCGGAGCTGACCGAGTCGGTGGCGGCCGAGGTGGAGGTGGAGATCGCGGCGGTGCAGAGCGCGGAGCTCGGGGACCTCGGCGGCCGGGCCCAGCAGGCCGTGCTGCTCACCCGCGCGGACGCCTCCCCGGTGCAGGTCGCCGCAGCGCACGAGTTGCTGGCCGCGGACCCGCTGGGCACGATCGAGGTGTTCACCGACCTGGACCCGACCGCCGCCGCGGTGGCCGCCGCGCACTGGCTCGGCGCCGCGGCCGAGGTGGCCGCGGACCGGGCCGGGATCGACCTGAGCCAGGTGGTGGCCGAGGCCGACGACATCGAGTCGCTGTGCGTGCAGACCCCGACCCTGGTGTTGGAGCGGCTGAGCATCGGGGAGAGCCCGCGGGCGATCGTGATCGACCTGATCGAGGACGCGATGCACGTGGCCGAGGGGCTGCTGCGCGACCCGGGCGAGATCGTCGCGCGGGTGGCCGAGATCAATCAGCAGGCCGCGGAGCTCGGCGAACTCGGCGAGGAGGTGCGCCAGTCGATGCTGACCGAGTTCCGGGCCACCGCGCTGGACCCGGCCCGCCCGGCCCTGGACCTGCTCGAGGACCTGCTCGGCGGGATCCGCGGCTGCTGGCTGCTGTTCCACGAGCACGCCGAGTTCGTGGAGGGGCTCGCGGACGACGAAGACGAGGGCGACGAGGCCGAGGGCGGGGCCGGGACTCTGGCCCAGGAACTGGAGGACGACTCCGCGCTGGCCGAGGAGAGCGAGCGGATCGACGCGGAGTTCCTGGCCGAGGTCCGGGCCGCCGCACAGGCCGGGTCGTTCCTGCTCTGAGGCGGGCCGGCACATGGTGGCCCTGGCAGATCCGTGACACCATGGCCTGCGTGCACGCCGACAGCCGGAGGGGACGGGACGCGCGGTGGCGGGAGTCGGAGCAGTGCGGCGCCGGAACCAGGGGCGGGTCCGGGAGGCGGGGCGGGGGCGGACGGGCTGCTTCGGGAGTCACCCGGGTGAGGCCCGGGGCCGGTGTCACCCGGGCGCCACGCAGTCCGTCCGGCCCCGCGGCATGATCGCCGGGCGCGGGCGGGGCCGATCTCAGCGGTGCAGATCGGTCTGCAACGTCGGCAACACCTTCGCGGCGAACAGTTCGAGGGAGGCGCGGGCCAGGTCGGGGCGCATGTGGAGAAAGAGAACTGCATGCTCGCCACCTCGAACCCGCCGCAGTTCCCGTGGTACGCGCGGACCGTGTCGATGATGTCGTCCGGCGACCGTGAGGTCGAAGTCCATGAGCCGTCACCTCCGCGGAGCTGGGGGACCGGTGCCCGGACGCCGTCGCCGGAGGGCATGGGGGGCGGACCGTCGTGCCGACGGTTCCTCTGCCCGGCCCTCTTGACCGGCGAACCCTGGTCAGCCCCTGGCCGACCCCTAGCCCGGCTGGTCAACGCGCACGTCGGAAGGCTAGGCAGTGTTGGGGAATGTCTCAAGGCGCGAATCCGGTGATCGCCGTCGCCTGGCCGTACCGCACGGAACGGCGCAGACGAGCGAGTATGAGCCGTCCCGTGCGGCGCGCCCATGCTCGGCGCTGACCAGATTCGCCGCACCTACCAGCACAAACCGGCGGTCATGCCGTGGCCTTGACACATTCCCAAACACTGCCTAGGGCCTGCCAGGGGTTGCGGCCGGGCGCCCGTCCGCGGGACCGTCGGCTAAGATCGGTCGGGACATCAGCGTACGGACGGAGGCCGGTGACCGTGGGATCAGGGTTCGATGACGACGCGTGGATCCGCCGGTACCACCAGCCCCCCGCCGGGAGCCCGCGGCTGGTCTGCTTCCCGCACGCGGGCGGCTCGGCGAGCTACTACTTCCCGTGGTCGCGCACCCTCGCGGCCGAGGTCGAAGTGCTCGCGCTGCAGTACCCCGGCCGCCAGGACCGGATGCTGGACGAGTCCGCGGCCACGATCGGGGAGCTGGCCGACGGCGCCTATGCCGCCCTGCGCGCTCGCGGCGTGCTCGATCCGGTCGACGGCTCTCCGGTGTCGCTGTTCGGGCACAGCATGGGCGCGATCGTGGCCTTCGAAATCACCCGGCGGATGCAACGCGACGGCCTGCCCGCCCCGGCCCGCGTCTTCCTCTCCGGCCGGCGCGCGCCGGACATCTACCGGGCCACCACGCCCATCCACACCCTCGACGACGCCGGCCTGGTCGCCGAGATGAAGCGGGTCGGTGGCACCCACCAGGACGTCCTGGACAACCCCGACCTGCAACAACTCTTCCTGCCGACCATCCGCGCGGACTACCGGGCGATCGAGACCTACCGCTACGAGCCCGGCCCGCCGATGCAGGGCCCGGTCACCGCGCTGACCGGCGACGGCGACACGGCCGTCACCCCGGACGAAGCGGCCGCGTGGGAGCGGTTCACCACCGGGCCCTTCGATCTGCGCGTCTTCCGCGGCGGCCACTTCTACCTGGAAGAACACTCCGCGGACCTGATCGACCTGGTGCGCACCGAGCTGACCAAGGGCCGGTCGTAGCGGCCGCAGTGACTACAGCGGCAGTCCGTCGGCCAGCAGCTGGAGCGCGTCGTCCAGCGCCGCCATCGCGTCGAGCGTCGGATCCCCGGCCCAGCGCAGCATGACCTCCAGCATCACCCCGAGCGCCGCGCCGGTGAACGTGAGCACGGCCGGATCGTCCGGCTCCCGCCCGACCCGCTCGGCCACCAGCCCGGACAGCAGGTCCATGCTCCGGGTGATGTTCTGCAGGCTGCCCGCCCACAGCTGCGGCACCGCCATGATCAGCAGCTCGCGGTCGCGCTCGGCCGACATCTCCGAGGCCGACAGCTGCCCGATCGAGGCGTGCACGGCCCCGCGCAGCGCCTGGACCGGGCCGTACTCGGCCGGCTGGGACCGGAAGGCGGTGACGAACACCGGGTCGTAGTCGTCCAGCACCACCAGCTCGTCCTTGGTGGTGAAGTAGCGGAAGACCGTGCTGACCGACACCTCGGCCGCCTCGGCGATCTGCTCCATCGTGGTGTTGTCGTAGCCCTGCTCGCCGAACAGCCGCAGCGCGTGCTGGCGGATCGCCGCCTTGGTCCGGATCTTCTTGCGCTCGCGCAGTCCCACCTGAGGACGGTCCGTCTCAGACGGCTTGTCCGTATGCTGATTCTGGACGATCACGCTGCGGTTCCTTCACCTTATCCTGGTCGGCTTCGGGCGCCCGGTTAGGCATGAAGACTACGGCAAGCACCGCCCCCAGGACCGCCAAACCGCCGCATGCCAGGAGCACGACGTCCATACCGTGCACCAGCCCGGCCTCGATCGAGTCGGTCAGCGAGCCGAGCCGCGGCCTCGCGGCCACGGCCAGTCCGGCGAACGGGTCCTGGCGCACGGCCGCGGCCACCGGCCCGGGCCGTCCGGCCAGGTCCAGCCGGTTGCGGTAGCCGGAGTAGAGCAGCGAACCGAGCAGCGCGGAGCCGAAACCGCCGCCGACCATCCGGATCGCCTGGATCACCGCGGAGCCAGGGCGGCCAGGAGCAGCTACTTCCGCCCGTACCGGTCGCCCAGCATGCCGCCGGGGACCATCGCCGCGGCGAACACGAGGGTGCAGGCGGCGATGAACCACTGGAGTTGCAGTGAGCTGGCGTGCAGCCCGCCGGCGAGTTCGGGCAGGGCGAGGTTCAGGATCGTCGCGTCGAAGCCGACCGCGAGCAGGGCCGGCACCAGCGCGGCCACCGCCAGCCAGCGGTTCGGGGAGGAACGAGTCATGAGAGCCAACTCTCTAACGACCATTGAGTGTCTAAAGAGAGACTACTCTCATTTTTGACATTCGCCAGGGCCGCGCGACTTCGCTGGAATATCCGAACCCTGACGCGTACGGAGACTGAGCCGCTGGATGTACTGGCGCTGAACATCGAAAGCTGGTTCGATCACGCAGTAGCCGTCGAACGGCAGAAATATGACGAAAGAGCTGGTCCCGTCGCCGGATGGCACACCCGGCGCAAAGCTCGGATACCCAGTCATCCGACGTCGACTACCGGTGTCGGTAAGAGTCCGCAGCATTACCCTGACAGCGTGCTGCCGTTGCCGCGCGGCACCGACTCCGGGTTCTGACACCGTGTCGGCGAACCCCTAGACCGAGGCGGCGAAGAACTCTCGCAGCACCGGCACGACCTGTTCCGGCTTGACTCCGTGGTCCGCGCCGGGAAGCGAGTGCCGACGCGCGTCGGGCAGAAGCCGGGTGAGCTCCTCGGTGGAATTCTGAATCCAGGCCGGGCTTTCCCCGCCGACCATCACCAGCGTCGGCACCTTCACCGAGGTCGACCACTCCTGCGGCAGCGAGGTCCCGGACATGGTGTCCGACATGATGGCCAGGTCGTAGACCGTGGTGTGCGCGAGCGCCTCCAGCGCGGACCACATCGGCGACTGGCGCATCTGCGCGATGGCCTCCTCGGGCATCTGCACAGTGTGCGCCATCCACAGGGCGACCACGTCCGCGCGCCGGTCGTCCGCAACGAGTTCGGCCAGGTGCAGCGCGAAGTTGCTCGGCACCGCGCGACGAGTGTCGTCCACGATGTAGGGCGGCTCGTACAGGGCGAGTCGGCCCATCTTGACTCCGGCGGCAGCCGCACGCAGCACGAGCCCGGCGCCCGAGGAGTGCCCGAACACGCACACCTCCCGGCCCCCGGCCTCCGCGACAATCGCGGCCAGGTCCTCGATCTCCCGCTCGACCGCGTACGGCGCGGTGTCCCCGCTGTCCCCGCGCCCCCGGCGGTCGTAGGCGTAGGCCGTGGCGTACGGCGCCAGCGCCTCGGCGAGCGGCCGGGACCCGGCCCGCTCGGAGAACGCGCCGCCGACCAGCACGACCGCCGTCAGCCCGGATCCGAACCGGTCGAACGCGATCCGGGTGCCGTCGGCCGAGACCACGCCGCCGGTCACGGTGTGCGCCGCCGCGGATCCGGATTCCGTCTCCAAGGTCATGACCGTGCTCCCATCCCGTTCGTCGGCCCGGCTGCGGACGCCCGGCCGTTGAATCGGCCCTTTAGCGCCACCCTAGCCCGGCTCCCGGACCGGCGCGCGGCGGCCGGATCCGGCCGTTGGCCGCTCGCGGCCACCCTACTGCGGGGCACCGACAAGAACGCCGCGGGTCATGCCGCGTTGTCGAGCCGCGCGAAGACGATCAGGTTGTCAGAATAACTGCCGTCCACCAGCGAACCGGAGCAGGTGATCAGCCGCAGCTCGCCGTCCGGGCTCGGGCCGTACACCGCGGAGGTCGGGAACTCGGACTTCAGGTCGCTGGCCATGCCGGTGACGTGGTAACTCACCGTCGTCCCGGTGCTGAGCACGATGCTGATCTCGTTGCCGACCTTCAGTTCGCGCAGTCCGTAGAATACGGCCGGGCCCTCGGCCGAGTCCAGGTGCCCGGCGATCACCGACGGCCCGGGCTGGCCGGGCAGCGCGCTGCCGGTGTACCACCCGGCCTGGTTCACCTGGGTCGGCACGGCCAGCGCGCCGGTCGTGGTCAGGCCCAACTCCTGTACCGGCGCGTCCACGTGGATCTGCGCGATCTCGATCCGGACCGGCCGGATGCCCGGGGTCGGCGTCGGGGTGGGCGTGGCCGCACCGGACGAAGCGCTCCCGTCCCCGGCGCTCTGACCTGCGGTCGGCCGGCTGTTCGCCGCGGCCGAAGCCTGGGCCGTGCGAGCAGAGTTGTACGACAGCAGGCTGGAGCCCAGCTTGGCCCCGCCGACCCCGGTCAGGCCGAGGCCGAGCACCGTGAGCAGGATGAACGCCGCCCGGCCGTGCGGACGGGCGTGCTGGGGCCAGTGGCGTCTCATCCCCGGCCGCGCCTCATCGCGGGTCGCCCGAACGGCGCCAGCCGCGCACCGCGTAGACCGTGGTGCCGAGCCCGACCAGCAGGACCGCGCCCCACAGGCCGTCTACATCGGGCAGGCTCGGCGGCGCGATCGGCGCGGCGACCGAGACCGGATGCGGCGCGGTGCCGCCGAGCCCGGTCTGCACGCCGCCGGTCGGCGCGACCGTCACCCCGGTCGCGTCGGTCAGGTCGAGCACCTTCAGGCCGCCGGCCGAGGAGTCCAGCACCACGAGCGTGTGGCTGGACGCCGCGGCCAGTTCGACCTGGCTGTCGGTTGACGTGGTCGGCGTCTTCAGCGTGATCGACCACGCGCCCGGGGCCACCGACTCGTAGTCGGTCACCTTCGGGAAGCGCAGGTCGGTGGCGAGGTCGCCCTGCGCGCCGGAGACGCTGACGGTCGGATTGGCCAGCGAGGCCTCGATCAGCCGGACGCCCGCCTTGCCGACCGGCGCCTGCACCTGGTCGGTCAGCACGTCCAGGGTCAGCGCGCTGAAGGTGCCGAGCCCGGCGACCGTGTACGCGCCGCCGGACTTGACCGTGACGTTCGTGCTGATCACCGGGTTGGTGCTCGCGGAAGCGCCGGCCGCCCGCATCGCCACGGTGTAGATCCCGGGCGTCACGGCCTGGTAGGGCGACGCCGTGCCGTAGCTGACATGGGTGAGCACGAGCTGCGCGGTGTGCCCGCCGAAGGGATAGAGGTAGACGTCCACGGCCGGGGTGTTCGGCGAGAGGTGGGCCAGCCGGATCCACCCGGTGCCCGACGCGGCCGACGCCGCGGACCCGCTCAGCTGCGCGGCGAAGACCAGCGTCAGCGCGGCCGCGGCGGCCAGGACGCGGCTGCTCCGACGGCCTGTTCGGCGCGCGATCCTACTGCTGTCGGGCAAGGTCGGGAGTATTCGCCGCAGCCACATGCCTGCTCGCGAACTCCTTGCCTGCTCTGGGTTTCCCGGCCGCGGATTCACTGCGTTCCACCTCCGAGCAGGCCGAGTGGCCCGGGTTGCGCAAAGATGACTTCCAGCCCGGTGGCAGCCGGAGCGGTGCCCGGTGTGCCCGGCGTCGTGCCCGCGCCGGGCTGCTGCACCTCGGCCACGATGCCCGACGGTCCGACCGACAACGGCTCGAACGGCGCCTGCTGTGCGGACACCAGACTCTTGAGCGCGGCCGCGGCCGGGCTGCCGCCGGTGGCCGGCTGGCCGTCGATCGTGCTGATCACCACGCCCGCGGACGGAATGGACGGCCCCGCGCCCGGCCCCGGCGGGGTGAACGCGGAGACCGTGATCGAGTGCCCGCCGACCAGCAGTGCGAGCAGCGAACAGATCCGGGAGTCGACCATGCCCGCCGACAGCTGCGCCTGCGCGGCCGGGCTGAGGGTGAGCGCCGGGTTGTGAAAGAGCGCCAGGCCCGCCTGCATCCGGGAGGCCAGGTCCGCTGCGAGCTGCTGGCCGTACTCGGTCGGCCCGACCAGCGCGACCGTCTGCACGATGGCCAGCTGTGCGTCCGCGCCGAAGACGGCCAGCGGCTGGGAGGCCTCGACGGTCGAGAGCCGGGGCCCGGCCAGCTGCCGCAGCAGGGCGGTCTGCACGACCACGTCGGCCTGTTCGACGTCGGCGATCCCGGTCCGCACGGTGATCAGCGAACTGGCCGGGAACCCGTGCGAGCGCAGGAGCCCGCACACGGTCACGTCGCACGCGACCACGTGTTCGGGGCCGACGTTGTCGATGATCCAGGAGACCGCGGCGGCGACGGCCGGACCACTGGCCGGGTCGGGCGCGGCGGCAGTCGGGGCCGGGGGCGGCGCGGCCGAGGCCTTGCGCCCGCCGAGGTTGGCGCCGAGCACCGCGGCCGAGCCGGCCAGGACCAGGGCCAGCACGATCGCGACCAGCCACCAGCGCAGGGACGGCCGGGCGCTGAGCCGGATCGCCCGACGCCGCCCCGGCTGGGCGGCGCGCGGCGGTGCCGGGTCGGCTGCCGGGTTCTCGGCCTTCGGCGCCTTCCCGGGCTTGACGGATTTCTCGGCCTTGGTCGGGGCCGCGGCTTCGGCTGACGCACCAGACGCACCAGACTCGACAGGCTTAGCTCGCGCGGCAGATTCGGTCGGCGCAGCCCTGATATCAGGAGCCTGTGCTTTGGCGGTCGACTCCGCGGATACCGTTCGCGCGGAAGGAGAACTCATCGGCCGCTGCGCGATGGATCCGCCCGCGGAACGTCCGCCCACGCGCGGCCCCGGAACTGCCGAGGGTCCGGCCGAAGGCGGCTGCGCGGTAGGCGGCGCCTTCATTTCCGGCGTCGGCGCGGCCTCGGCCTGCGCGCCGGCGGCCTGCGTGGTGACGGGCCGTTTTCCCTTGTCCCTGCCCCGGTCCTTGTCCTTCCGCTTGCGGGACGGCAGTGCGGCAGTCTTGGTCGCCTGGGCATCGGCTTCGGCATCGGTGTCCGCGTCGGCGGAGTGTGTCGCGTAGAACGAATCGAGCGCGCGCCGCAGCTGGGCGACCGGGATGGCCGGCTTGATCCGCTGCTCGCCGTCGTCGGTGCGAATCCAGTTCTCGTCCACGTACGAACGCCGCCCGGGCGCGGCCTCCGGCTGCGGCGGCTCCGGCGGCGAATCCCGTCCCGGGGCAACGGATCGCGGTGCGTTCCGGCGGGGCGGCAGCGGGATCGTGGGTGCGTGGGCGACCGAGAAGCCGTCCCCCTCGCCGGGTTCGGGGTACGCGTCCTCGCCGGACGGCGGCCGGTCCGGCTCGCCGGACGCGGGAACGACCCGCGGTTGGAACGCTTCGTCGGACATGCTCACACCCCCCAGCGGCGCCGTGCGAGGACGGGGACGATCGTCGGGGTTCCGGCGGAGCCCGGTCCGGGAGATCGGCCGGCCGGTCCACCGGCACCGTGGGCCGGGCCGGTGCGGCGATGCCAGCCGGAGTATAGCCCGACACCCTGCAGCGACTCAAGGTCGTGACACAGAGTGGAGAGACGATGACGTGACGTCGACAACCGTGATCCCGCCGCGCGGAAGAGTAAAACGGTAGGAAGCACACGCAAGCGAGTCACAGTTCGCACTCGCTCATAAAACTACCTGCCACTATCATCCCCCTGCATACCAACCCACGGATGGCTCTGCGTCGACCGATCCGATTCACCGGTCACGGTAGCGTATGAACCCGTGTTCAGTAGGCGCTATGCGGAAAGACTCGGACGCGGCCGGTCCCGCGCCGCGTTCCGCCCGTTCATCCCAGTGGCTTGACCCACCGGGACCACTCGTCCTCGCGGTGGTAGCCGGCCGCGGACCAGGCGTGGTGTGCCAGGGTATTGTGATCGAGAACCATCGCGTCGGCCCGTCGTCCGCCCAGCGTCTTGAATCGCTCCTCGGCGGCTGTGAGCAGTAGCGACGCGACTCCCCGGCGGCGATGCGCGGGGGAGACCGCGAGGCGGTAGAGATGGCAGCGCCAGCCGTCGAATCCGACGATGACCGTGCCGACGATCTCCGCGGCCGCGCCGGCCTCCGCGGCCGCATCGACCCCGACCGATTCCGCGAGCAGCAACGCCTCCGGGTCGCGCGCGATCAGGGTGGCCACGCCCGCCGGGTCGTCGCTCACGCTCGTGCCCTCCGCGGCGACGGCCCAGAACGCCAGCACGGCATCGACGTCGGCTCCGACCGCGGCCCGGATTCGCAGTTCGCTCATGAGCCCGAGTCAATCAGCGGCCGCCGGGCGCGGCAAACCGTTTTGGCCCGTGCTCCCGGTACCATCGGACGTCGGCCGAAGGCGGGACAAACCGCCCGGACAGGGAGAAGAGCGCGAGTTGGAACTGCCAGAAGAGCTGTGGGACGCGCTCGAACGGACCCTGGCCGGAACGCCGGTCAAGCAACTGGCCAGCGCGGTCGACCGGCTGACCGAGACCTACCGCGGCGCCCCGCCGACCGACCGGGCGGTGATCCGCACCGCGCTCGACGTCGCCGCCTACGCCGCGTACCGGATGCCCGCGACCTTCGCCGCCGCCCGGTTCGCTCTGCGCGAGTTCGCGCTCCTGGCCGGGGACTGGCAGCCGGGCAGCCATGTCGACGTGGGCGGCGGCACCGGCGCGGCGACCTGGGCGGTGGCCGAGACCTGGCCGTCCGTGCAGAGCAGCACCGTGGTGGACTGGGCCGAACCGACCCGGCAGCTGGGCCGGCAGCTGGCCCAGGCGGCCGCGCAGCCGAGCGTGCGCGAGGCGCAGTGGGTGGCCCAGGAGATCGGCCCGGAAATCCGGCTGCCGGACGCCGACCTGGTCACCATGTCCTACGTACTCAATGAGCTGACTCCCGAGGCGAGGACCGCCGTGGTCGCCGAGATGGCCGCGCGCGGACAGGTCGTGGCGATCATCGAGGCCGGCACGCCGGAGGGCTACCGCCGGGTACTCGAGGCGCGCGCCCCATTGATCGAGGCCGGGCTGAGCGTCGTGGCGCCCTGCCCGCACGACCTGGCCTGCCCGATCAGTGCGCAGGACGACTGGTGCCATTTCGCCGCCCGGGTCAACCGGTCCGCGACCCACCGGCAGATCAAAGGCGGCTCGCTGTCGTATGAGGACGAGAAGTTCGCCTACGTCATCGCCTCGCGGATCCCGTTCGCCCGCGCGGCCGGGCGGGTGCTGCGGCATCCGCAGCGGGGCAAGAAGATCGTCCAGTTCCCGGTCTGCGCCGAGGTCGGCGAGGTCGTCCGCACGACCGTCACGAAGAGCCAGGGCGAGACCTACCGGCAGGCGAAGGACGTGGCCTGGGGTAACGCCTGGCCGCCGGTCGAGAAGTAACTGTCCGATGTGCCTGCGAGGATGATCCGCAGATCGCAGGCGGTCCAGGGTGGGAGAGAGAGTGTCAGAGCACGAGTTTCGCGGGTACCGGGCCACGGACCCGCAGTTTGCGGACGACGAGCAGGGCGAACGCTGGTACGCCGCCCGCCGGACCGCCGTCGACACGATCCTGGCCGCGATCGCCGGATCCCCGCACGCCCGCTCGCTGGTGCTTCGTGGCAGTGTACTGCTGCGCGGCTGGTTCGGCCGGGCCGCGCGGGAACCCGGCGACCTGGACTTCGTGGTCGTGCCGGCCGACTGGGACATCGACGAGCCGCGCACCGCCGACCTGCTCGACGGCATCGCCCGCGCGGCCGCGGAAATGAGCCAGGGCCATGATGTACGAATCCTGGCCGAGGGCGCGGTGACCGACCAGGTCTGGACTTACGGCAGCGCTCCCGGTCGTCGACTCCTGCTGCCCTGGGAAGGTCCGGAGGAGCTGCCGGCTGGGTGGATCCAGCTCGACTTCGTCTTCAGCGAACACCTGCCGCTGGAACCGGAACCCATGGCGATTCCCCGGAGCGCGAGCGCCGACGCAGCCGGTTCGCCCGGCGAGCCGGGACCGATCCTGCTCGCCGCGTCCCGGGAACTGTCCCTGGTGTGGAAGGTCATGTGGCTCGTCACCGAAGAGTACCCGCGAGGGAAAGACCTCTTCGATGCAGTCCTGCTCGCGCAGGACACGCCACTGCGGCTCGATGTCCTGCGCGCGGCATTGGAACACGCCGAAGACTACGACGAGGCGAATCCGGTCAGCCTGGACCAGATCGCGCAGCTGGACCCGGACTGGGATGAATTCGTGGTCGAATACCCTGGCCTGGTCGGCGACGGGCAGACCGGTGAAGACTACGTCCGGCGTCTGACCGTCGCCCTCGCACCCGCCTTCGTGCCCGGCACCGACCACGGGATCGGTTTATACGAGGCCTCCCTCGAATTGCTGGCTCCGCAGATCGAGGCCTATCAGGAAGCACTCGGCGACATCGACCTGACGACGGAAGCGGGGCAACGTGCCGCGGTCGAGAAACTCGTCCGCGACGACACCGCGCCGAATGCGGCCATCGTGATCCTGCGCGAACTGCTCGGCAGCGACCGGACCAGCGTCGACGGCGCTTTCCGGCTGCTGTATCAGGACCCGGTCTGGGCGCTGCGATGGCAGGACCGGGCGGATGATCCCCTGTCCGGCACCTGGCTCGCCGCACTCGGCGTCACCGAGGCGGCGTACCCGGGCCTCGGCCGCCGGAGAAGCTGACAACTGATTCCCGGCCGCATTCCCGAATGTGTGTGCCAGGCATACAATTCAGCTGCGAACGCGGCGACGGATGGGGCCGTCTCTCGTGCAAGGGGGTGAGGTTGTGCTGTTGAGGTCTCTTCGGAAGAATCCAACCTTACCGATGGCACCAGCGAAGCCGACCACCCCAAAGACCCCGGCAACCCCGGCAACCCTGGCCGCTCCGGCCAGATGGTACACGCGGCCGACCCCGGTACCGGCAGCGATAGTCGCCCCGCTCCTTTCGCCCGCGCCGAAGGTCCGAGGCGCAGGCTGGTGGAACCTGCGCCAGCGTCTGCGCAGAGGCCCGCGCACGCCCATCAGCAAGTGGATCGAGCTCCTGCTGCCCGCCTGGGGCATCGCGGCGGTGCACCTGTTGCTCTCGGCGGGCGACGACTTCCAGCTGTGGAGACTGGTCGGACTTCCGGCGGTCCTGCTCGGCGCCCTCGGGCCGCTCCGCCGCAGGGCCGAGCGCAGCGCGCAGGAGGCTGCCACCTGGAACGCGGTGTTCCGCCGAACGATGTGGCGAAAGAGCTCGAATCTGCTGCTCGGCTCGGTCGCCCTGCTGCTCGGGTCGTGGGCTTTGCATGCCGGCGGGCTCGGGTTCTGGGCGCGATCGGCCGGGCTGGCGGGCGTGCTGGCCACCGCGCTCGCCCTGCTGCCGGTGGTGGTGGAACCGGTGCTGACGCGAGGGGGCCCGGCCGCCATGCGCCGGGCGGCGCGTACCACCCGGTTGCGAGAGGAGATCGCCCAGTCGATGCTGCTCGGCCCGGCCTCGGTCAACCCGTTCCGGCTGACCCCTCCGCGCGGCACGCTCGGCATCGACCTGAGACCGCTGCCGGATATCGACGCGGACCGCGGGGCCTCAGGCCGGATCAAGGCGACGCACGAATACGCCGGCCGCCACTTCCGGCGGACCGGGGAGCGCCGTGAGGTGGTCAGCGAGAAGGACGGACAGATCAGGTCCCGGATATGCTGGAACGGCGAGCTGTTCGAGGTCACCGGGGTGACCCGCAAGCAGCCGCTGTGGATCCCGCTCGCCGCTGGTTTTCCGGCCGGGCCGGCGAGTCCAGCCGCAGCAGCCCAGGCCACGAAGACACCAGGCCAGGGGCCGAAGACGCCGGAACAGAGCTCGAACCCGCCGCACCAGGGCTCGAAGACGCGACCGGTGGCGGAACTGGTCTGGGTCCAGTCCCGGGTCTTCGGTCACCGGGCGGACGGCGGCGCGATCCTTCGGCGGCACCTGCTTTTCCTCGACGCGGAGGGCTTCGTCATCGTCGCGGTGACCCTGTACACCGTCGGGTGGGACGAGACCGTGCAGCTCGCCACGGCGGCCGCAGTGCCCTGCGCCGCCTACGAGATCCGCAACCGCAGCGACAACGCCGAGCGTCTCCAGAAGCTGATGTTCCCCCAGCGCCGGAGCAGCATCGTCATCTGACCGGGCAGCCGACCGGCCGGCCACCCGCCATCGCGCCGCCGGCCGGCCCGGAGCTACGAAGGCGGCCGGCCTGGAAAATCGTTTGCCCGCCTGGCGGGAGCGCTGCGAGCATGAGGCCATGCATCGTCCTCTCACCTCGTCGATCTCCGAAGCCCGTGGAGTGTTGCGCACCGAGCGGTGAACGCCGGGCCGGTACGGGCCAAGTCGCCCAAGGACCTGCGCGGCCAACGCCGCCGCCGGGCCCACTCCTGCTGGAACCACCTGATCGCCGCGCCGCTCTGGCCCATGCACGGCGTGAATCTGGGCACCCTGCTGCGCACCTGCGACGCCACGGGCGCCTGCCTGGCCGTGCCGCGCCTGCCCTGGGTGCCCGAAGCCCTGGAACGTGGCAATACGCTGCGACGTCCGACCTGCGTGCACTACACCGGCGACCAGATCCCCTGGCTGGCCGCGCAGAAGTCGGCCGGTACGCAGATCGTGGGCGCCGAACTGGCCGACGAGGCGGTCCGCCTGGCCGACCTGCCCGCGGCCCGCCGCCGGACCGTCCTCGTCCTCGGCCACGAACAGAAGGGCATCCCGCCCGCCGCCCTGGAACTCCTGGACACGGCGGTCGAGATCCCGATGCTCGGCCACGGAGCGAGCCTGAACGTGGCCGTCGCCGGATCGCTGGTCCTGTACAAACTCGCCGGGCTGCTGTGAGCCGGGGCAAAGGGAATCCGGCCCGCAGCACGCGACCTGCGGAACCGGGCAGGTGTCAGAACGCGTCAACAGGCTGTCGGCGAGAGTACGATCACGTGGGACGGGGACCACCGATGACGGGCACTGACACCACACGGGCCACCCGCTACCTCTACCTGGTCCGCCACGGCGAGGCGCTGCCGGACGAGAGCGGCCTGTCCGAGGCCGGCCGCCGCCAGGCGACCCTGCTGGGCCGGCGCCTGCGCGGCCGGCCGATCACCGTCGCCCATCACAGCCCTCTGCCGCGCGCCGCCGAGACCGCGCAGCTGATCACGGCGCAGACGGCCGGCGTCGAACTGCGGCCGTCGGACAGCGCCGGGGACTACTACCCATACCTGCCCGAGCGGTCCGAACTGCCGCCGGAGTCGGCCGACCGGATTCTCAGTTTCCTGAGTTCGGTCACGCCCGAGGAGCGCGACCGCGGCGCCGCCCTGGCCCGCCGATCCCTGGACCTGTTCACGGGCCCAGTCGCCGCCGACGGCGACGGCGCCACCGAACGCCACGAACTGCTCGTCACGCACAGCTACCTGGTCGGCTGGCTGGTCGCGCACGCCCTGTCCGCGCCGCCCTGGCGCTGGGTCGGCATCCACCAGGCCAACGCCGGGCTGACGGTCATCCGCTACGCCGCGGACTCGCTGCCCTACGTCCTGGTGTTCAACGATCTGAGCCACCTGCCCGACGAGCTGCGCTGGACCGGCGTCCCGGCCGAGTTGCAGGCCTGACCGCCCGGCCCGCCGATTTCTTCAACCGATTCTTCGGCCGGGAATCGTTTGCCCGCGGCGCACGCCCGCCATGGGTGGAGAACCGGTCACGCACCGCAATCGCCTTTTCCCGACTTTACGATCGGCGCCGATTACCGACCGTTGCGGTATTCCGTCCGTCCCACCTGCCAAGACGGTTTCGGGGCTCGCGGCGGTCCGGGCGCGAGCCGCGCGCCGGCGGCCGACGAGCCGCCGCCCAGCATTCCGACCGGCCTGATCACCGGCCGTACCGGCGCTCTGACCTGTGGTTACGTAACCCCGGGCGGCGTGCGCAAGGGTCACCCGCCCGGCGCATCGGAACGTACGGCAGGTGCCCCGGTGGTGAAACCGGACTGCGCCGTGGCGCAATTCACCGGGCCCGGGGTAGCGTGAACCGGGAAAAGCGCTTCTTGCGCGAACGGCCGGGATGCGCTGGCCGACCGGAGAATGACGGCCCCGGAAACCGGGAATTAACCCGGGGCCCCTAAGAAAAGAGCAGTAAGCGCTTGCTTTGATGAGAAGTGTTTGACACGCTTCGGGGAGGGTGAACCGCTCTCGTTCCACCGGTTCGATCGGAAAGGTGACTGCCATGACGACGACTAGGCCCGCCTCACGTCTCACGTATGTGCGTGCTCCGCGACAGACCTCCCGCTCCCGGGCGGCCCGCACGATTCTCGAGCCGCTCGACCTTCGCACGCCCTCCGGCCGGCGCTGCCTGCCGTACTGATCGATCTGTTCGCCGATCTACCGATCCGCACTGATCCACTCCGTTCCGTAGCCGGTCGGCGGCCTGTCCGCCGACCGGCTACGGCTTCTGACACACTCCCGCCCCACTGGGCCGCGAACGGCCGCGGCGCACCGTTTCGGCCCGACTGCACCGGGCACCCGGGTGCGTCAGGTGTCCGAATTCGATCGGTGAGTGGAGACCATGGGAATGCAGACTGCGCAGACGATCCCGGCCGTCCGGGGCAGCGTGCCCGAGTTGTGGCGGCCGGCCGGCGCCATGTCCGGGCCGTCCACAGTTCCGACGCCGGGCCGCCCGCCCGCGGCGGGATCCGGCGAGCACGAGCATCTGATCCGCAGCGCCCGGTCCGACCGGGAACCGGGCCGCGAGCGCGACCATCGCGCCGCGCCGCCGAGCCTGGCCGCCGCGCTGCACCGGCGCCGGGGCCGGGCCGCCTGGCTGCGCCGGCGCCCGCTGTCCGAGCGCGAGGTCGAGGTGTTGGCCCTGATCGCCGACGGCCTGAGCAAGGAACAGGCCGGCCGCAAGCTCGGCATCTCCGGGCCGACCGTCAAGAGCCACCTGTCCCGGATCTACAGCGCACTGGGCGCGGTCAACTCCGCTCACGCGGTGGCCATAGCGCACTGCCGCGGCGAGATCGGCCCGCGCGGCCCGGAGCAGCGCGACCCCGGCCTGTCCTGGCGCGAGATGCAGGTCCTGGCAGCGGTCGCGGCCGGGCTGACCGTCGAGGAGGTCGGACGGTCGATGTACCTGTCCCCGCACACGGTCAAATCCCACCTGCACCACGTCTACACCAAGCTCGGCACCTGTTCCCGCGCGGCGGCCGTGGACCGGGCGTTCTGCTGCGGGCTGTTCGTCGTGCAGGAACCGCACGAGAAGCAGAAGCACCGCTCCCGGATCCCCGTCGCGGCGTGACCCGCCCCGCCCGCGCCTGACCCCGTCCGACCATCCCGATCTCGCCCCCGGCCTGCTGGAGGACCCGCTCGTGGCGGCGCTTGACTCTCACGTTGCGTAAGGTCACAGACTGGAGCGCGAAGGGAGCGAGGACCATGGACTACTCGGTCGGACAGGTGTCCCGGATCGCCAAGGTGACCGTACGGACACTGCACCACTATGACCAGATCGTGCTGCTCAGTCCCAGCGGCCGCACCGCCGCCGGCTACCGCCGGTACGACGACGCGGACCTGGACCGGCTGCAGCAGATCCTGTTCTACCGGGAGCTGGGGTTCTCGCTCGAAGAGATCGCGTCCATCCTGGACGACCGGGACGGCACCCCGTCCGAGCACCTGCTGCGCCAACACGGCCTGGTGCTCGAACGGATCGACCGGCTCCAGGCGATGGCCGCGGCGATCGAGCGCACACTGGAGGCACGCAAGATGGGCGTCAACCTGACCCCCGAGGAGAAGTTCGAGGTCTTCGGCGAGGGTTATCCCGTATACGAGCAGGAGGCACAGGAACGCTGGGGCGAGACCGAGGAGTGGAAACTCTCCCAGCAGCGCGCCGCGAAGTACACCAAGGACGACTGGCTCCGGATCAAGGCCGAGGCGGACGCTCTGGACGCCCGGATCGGCGCGGGCGTCGCCGCCGGAACCGCCACGGACAGCGAGCAGGCGATGGACCTCGCGGAGGCGCATCGGCAGCACATCACCCACTACTTCTACGACTGCAGCTACAAGATGCACCGCAACCTGGCCGAGATGTACATCGCGGACGAGCGGTTCACCGCGTACTACGAGCAGATCGTGCCGGGCGGAGCCGCGTGGTTCCGCGAGGCGATCCTCGCCAACGCCGACCGCGCGGGCGAAGGCGAGTAGCAGCAGGCAGATGACGGCGGCCGCCGACTGAGGACGGGCCCGGTACCGGTGACGACCACCGGTACCGGGCCCGCCCGCTTGTCATCGAGTGCTGGCACAATACGGCGCGTGTATAGCATCGAATTCACTCTCGGACCGCAGTTCCGCCGGCACATCCTGGCGCATGCGATCGTCTACGGCGTCGTGGCCTTCCTCCTGCTTTTCCTCGGAGTCGCCGACCGGGTCGGGTTCGCCGTGGGCTTGGGTGGGTTCTTCCTCGTGATCGCGTTGTGTTGCGCGGCGAACTGGGCCGGGCACCGGCGGCTGTCCACCCTGATCACTCCGGCGGGCATAACAGTGTACGGACACCTGCGTACTTCGCTCGTGCCGTGGAGCGAGGTCCGGGAGATCCAGACGAACGACGCCCTGCGGGTCGGCACCGCAGGGCGCCGCCGCCGGACCAACAACGGCGGCGCAAGGAAGGTCGCCTACGTGAAGGTGGTCCGGACCTCCGGGCGCGACGTCACGCTGCCTGCTCCGCTCGTGACCCGCGCCGTGTCCGATCCCCAGTTCGACGACAAGGTGCGCACCATCAAGGCGGCCTGGCAGGACTCCCGGGCCGGCTCCGGCCAGACCCGGCAGCCGGACCGGGCCGGATAGCCGCGGCCGCGATCGGGGCCGGGGCCGGGGGCGGCGCCGGCGGCTGCGGCCGTCCCGACCCCGTCCCCGCCCCTGGTAAGCTGCTCCCGAGCGAAGGGGAGTAGCCCCGAATCGCCGGGACGTCGACATACTGGCCTTGTTCCTCGGAACCGGGCCCGGCGCCCGGGGCGCCGTCCGCGGCGCTGGGCGAGACCTTCGGTCTCCGCAGCCATCAACCGCTGCCGAGCCGAAGCCTCCCGTTCCCCGGGGCGCCCGGCCGGCCCGCCCGGAAGGCCTCCGCCCGTGAGCCTCGCCCTGATCGCCACCGTCTTCGCGCTGGTGTTCCTCGCCGAACTTCCCGACAAGACGGCGCTGGCCAGCCTGGTGCTCGGCACCCGCTACCGCCCGATCTACGTCTTCGCCGGCACCGCCTCCGCGTTCGTGGTGCACGTGGTGCTCGCGATCGCCGCGGGCAGCCTGCTCGGCCTGCTCCCACACCGCGTGCTCGAAGCCGTTGTCGCCGCATTGTTCCTGTTCGGCGGCGTGATGTTGCTGCGCGGCCGGCACGAGGAGGAGGACGAGCAGGTCGCGATCAAGGAGGGCAAGGAGCCGACCTTCCTGCGGGTCGCCTCGACCAGCTTCCTGGTGATCCTGGTGGCCGAGTTCGGCGACCTGACCCAGATCCTGACCGCGAACCTGGCCGCGAAGTACCACGACCCGATCGCGGTCGGCATCGGCGCGGTGCTCGGGCTCTGGGCCGTGGCCGGACTGGCCATCGTCGGCGGCCGCGGGCTGCTCAAGGTGATCCCGCTGGTGATGATCACCCGGATCGCGGGCGCCATCATGCTCGTGCTCGCGGGCGTCAGCCTGGTCGCCGCGATCCGGGGCTGACCCCGCGCGGCCGAATCGCCGCCCGGTCGGCTCTTGACCTTCGGGTAGAGGTGAAGGTTCACCGTCGTAGGCATGAGCGCCACGCGGATATCCCAGCTCGTCGAGCATTCCGGCGTCCCGGCCACCACCCTGCTCGCCGCGCTCTTCGACACCGCCTCGGAAGATAGCGCCTAGCCGTCCCACCTGCTTACATTGCTTGACAGCATGACGTCGGCCGGGCTCGACACCCCACCGCCCCCGGACGACTTCGCCACCCGCGAACGAGGAGCCACCATGGATCTCGGCAGCTACATCGAGCCCGAAGGGCGCCCGGCCGTCCGCTTCGAGCGCGTCTACGACCACCTGGTCGACCGGGTCTGGGCGGCGGTGACCGAACCGGACGAACTGGCGCACTGGTTCCCGTCCCGCGCCGTGATCGAACTGCAGGAGGGCGGGCTGGCCGACTTCAGCGGCGACCCGAACGTCCCGTCGTTCATCGGCCGGGTGGTGGTGTGCGAGCCGCCGCGGCGGCTGGGGTTCACCTGGGGCGGCGACGAGCTGTTGTTCGAGCTCGAAACCCTGGGCGAGAACCGCAGCGGGCTGACCCTGACGAACTTCCTGGAGGCCGAGAACACCGCCGCGCGCACCGCCGCCGGATGGAGCGTGTGCCTCAAGGAGCTCGACAAGCTCCTCGCCGACGCGCAGCCGGACGGCCCGCACACCGCGAGCGCGCAGTCGTGGCAGGCCTACTACGAGGAGCACGTCGAGGCCGGAATCCCGCACGGCGCCCGGATCCCGGGCTCCTGAACCGGCGGCGCGCGGCGGGCATCGCCGAGGGGCGATACCGGATAGCATGCTCGGCGAGCGCGGCGGCCGACCCGGCGGCCGCGGCCGGCCAGAGTCCCGGAAGCGAGGGCGGGTGACCGTGAACGACGAGCGGAAAGCCTTGAACGAGAAGGTCATCGAGGATTTCAGGAACACCGGCGGCAAGCCCGGCGGGATGTACGAGTCCATCCCGCTGCTGCTACTGCACCACACCGGGGCCAAGTCGGCGACCGAGTACATCACCCCGCTGGCCTACCTCCCGGACGGGGAGAACTGGGTGCTCTTCGCGGCCAACGGCGGCCGGCCGTCCCACCCGGGCTGGTACTTCAACCTCAAGGCCGCGCCGGCCGCGCGGATCGAGGTCGGCACGGAGACGATCGAGGTCGTGGCCCGGTTCGCCGCGGGGCAGGAGCGCGACGCGCTGTACGCCCGCGAACGCGAGGTCTCGCCGCTGTTCGGCGACTTCGAGAAGCGCACGACCCGCGAGATCCCGGTGGTGGTGCTCGAGCGCGCCTGATCGAGATCCTGCCCGGCGCCGAGCGCGCGAAGGAGCGGAACCGGTCCTGACAACGCAGACGACCCGCAGGCGGACTCCTGGCCGGGCGGCCGCGGCGGTGCCGTGGCCGGTCCGATCAGGCACCGGGGACGATTTCCGGTGAGCCTGCGGGTCGGGTGACTGCTTGGTAAACACGCCCGCCACCCACGCTCGCGTCGCGAAGTCGTGGACTCGGTGCGGGCAGGGCGGCTAGCGGACAGCCACCTCTTGCGTCCTGGTCTTACTCAACCTGGATCACCTCCTTTCGGGTCTGCGCACACGATAACCATCGGCCCGCCGGAAAAGCAATGGAATTAACGGCGCCGGTCCAAGAAATGATCGTTCGCGCAGCTCAGCGTCGGTTTGCCGAAAGCGAACAGGGCCGGGTCGGGCCAGCCGCGAGCGGCACCGCACCGCCAGCGTCACCGCACCGCGAGCGCCGCCCGGACCCGGGCCCGGCCGCGGTGCAGCAGCACCCGCTGATTGGCCTCGCTGATCGACAGGATCTCGCACACCTGCGCGCTGCTCATCCCCTGGGCGTCGCGCAGGGCGACCACCCGGCCCTGCTTCCCGTCCAGCCCGGCGATGGTGCGCCCGATCCGGGCGGCCAGTTCCGCGTCCTGATCCCGCTCGGACTCCGGCACGTCGTCCTGCCGCCACGGCTGCAACGCCGTCCAGTCCTGCTCCGGCCAGCCGCCGTCCGGGCCGAACCGCTCCGGGGCCAGCGGGATGACCCGCTGCTCGCGCGCGGTCATCGTCCGGGCCCGGTTGGCACAGATCTGGAACAGCCAGGACTGCAGCGAGCCGCGCCCCTCGAACCGGTCCAGCCCGCGCAGCACCGCGACCCAGGTCTCCTGCGCGATGTCCTGCACCAGCTCGCCGCGCGCGCCCAGCGAGTAGGCCAACCGGGTCAGCCGGGAGTGGTAACGGGCGACCAGTTCCGCGAACGCGTCCTCCCGCCCGGCCCGCAGCCGCGCGAGCAGATCGGCCTCGGCCTCGACGCTGGAATCAGCACTCATACTCGTCGCGGACGCGGTGTTCGCGTCGCCCGCAGCGCCGTGAGCTGCGGCGGGACGGACTCTGACAGGGTTTTCGGCTTCGATGTCCACGAGTCCTGAGTCTAGGAGCGGGATCAGGTTACGGCCCGGTTTCAAATCTTACGAACCCAGGACGGGCGCCCCGAACCGACCCTTTCGCCGTAACGCCGGGCGGTTTGCCGGGACTGACCTTCCGTAAGACCCGTTCACCCCTAGGAGGGAACCTCCCATGAAGTCGTTCACCCGGTTCGCCGCCACCGCGGCCGTCACCCTCGCCGCCGGCGCCGTGTTCGCGTCCTCCGCCTCGGCGGCCAGCGGCCCGGCCGGGCACGGACACGGCGCGAACGCGTCGGCCGTCTTCGTCCAGACCGACAACACCGCGGGCAACACCGTCGTGGCCTACCAGCGCAGCGCCTCCGGCACGCTGACCGCGGCCGGCAGCTACGCCACCCACGGTCTCGGCGGCGTGCTGGCCGGCTCGGTCGTCGACCACCTCGCCTCGCAGGGCTCGCTCACCTACGACCAGCAGCACAACCTGCTGTACGCGGTCAACGCCGGCAGCAACACCGTCTCGGTCTTCGCCGTCGACGGCGACCGGCTCTCGCTGCTGCAGGTCGTGCACTCCGGCGGCACCTTCCCGGTCAGCGTCGCCGTCCGCGGCGACCTGGTCTACGTGCTCAACGCCGAGGCCGGCGGCTCGATCCAGGGCTTCGTGGTGGCCGGGGACCGGCTGGTCTCGGTGCCCGGCTGGAACCGCCCGCTCGGCCTGGACCCGGCCGCCACCCCGCAGTTCGTCAACACCCCCGGCCAGGTCGGCTTCACCGGCGACGGCAGCCAGCTGGTGGTGACCACCAAGGCCAACGGCAACGACATCGACGTGTTCAACCTCAGCTGGCTCGGCGCCCCCTCGGCCAAGCCGGTGGTCAACGCCGAGCCCGGCGCGGTGCCGTTCTCGTTCGTCGACTCCGGCGCGAACAAGCTCTACCTGACCGAGGCGGGCACCGACTCGGTCGCCACCTTCACCGTCAACCGCGACGGCACGGTCACCCAGGACGCGATCTCCGCCACCGGCCAGGCCGCGACCTGCTGGATCGTGCAGTCCGACGGCCTGCTGTACGCGTCCAACGCGGGCAGTGCGGACCTGAGCGGCTACCGGGCCGGCGGCTCGGGCCTGACCGCGCTGGGCACCACCCCGACCGACCCGGGCTCGGTGGACGCCGCGGTCTCCGGCAACGGCAAGTTCCTCTACTCCCAGACCGGCGGCAACGGGATCGTGGACGAGTTCGCGATCGGCGCCGACGGCTCGCTGACCGCGCTCGGCTCGGTCACCGTGCCCGGCGCGGTCGGCGGCGAGGGCATCGTCGCTCTCTGATCACCACGCCGACACGATCGGTAATCGGATCAGTGACATAAGCGTCACAAGCGGTAGATAAGACGACGGAGTCGTCGGCCGGCGCGGGCCGGCAGCCCGTGCTGAACCCTACGAAACCGTAACGATCCACTCGGGGCCGCAGCCGGCCCCGGCCCCGGAACCGCACTCGCGCCGGGACCCGGCGGGGACACGGAAACCCTGTCCCCGCCCCGGGTTCCGGCGCTCGCCGTTCCCCCCGGACCGGGCCCCGCGCCCGGCCCCCGGGCCGAGCCAGGGAAGGACCAGCGTGCGCAATCATCTGAGACCATCGAGGCGGACGACTCCTTACAGACCGAGGAACAGGCCCGCGGCCCCCGGCCGCCCGGACCCGGTCGCGCCTAGACTCGTGGTCGATATGGAAATGAGCGCTGACATCCTCGTCGTGGACGACGACTCGACCGTCGCCGAGGTCGTCGCGACGTACCTGCGCCGGGCCGGGCACCGGGTCCGGATGGCCGCCGACGGCCCGCAGGCGGTCGCCGCCGTGCACGAGCGGCTGCCGGACCTGCTGATCCTGGACCTGATGCTGCCCGGCTTCGACGGGTTCGAGGTCTACCGCCGGATCCGCGGCCTCGGCGCCGTCCCGGTGATCATGCTGACCGCCCGGGGCGAGGAGTCCGACCGGATCCTGGGCCTGGAGATGGGCGCCGACGACTACGTGACCAAGCCGTTCAGCCCGCGCGAGCTGTCCCTGCGGGTGGCCTCGGTGCTGCGCCGGGCCGGACAGGCCGGGGCCGCCCAGGCCGCCGCGGCCGCCGCGCCGGACGTGCGCCGGGTCGGCAGCCTGGAGGTGGACGTGACCGGCCACTCGGCCACCCGCGACGGCCAGCCGATCGCGCTGACCAGCCGCGAGTTCGACCTGCTGGCCTTCCTGCTGGCCCACCCGGGCCAGGTGTTCACCCGGGCCGACCTGATGCGCCAGGTCTGGGGCTGGGAGTACGGCGACCAGTCCACGGTGACCGTGCACGTGCGCCGGCTGCGGGAGAAGATCGAGCAGGACCCGGCCAAGCCCAGCCTGCTGGCCACGGTCTGGGGCGTCGGCTACCGGCTGGACCCGCCGCCGGACGGCCCGGCGCCGTCCGGGCCCGCCGCGCAGACGGCCGCCCCCGCTCCCACCTCGGCCTCGCCCCACGGCGCCCGGACCACCCCCGGGACCGGACCCTCCACGACGGGAACGACCCGGTGACCGACTTCCTGCACATCGCGTTGATCTCCGGCGGCTGCGCGGGCGGGGTCGGCCTGCTCGGCCTGGCCGCCCTGCGGCTGCTGCGCGGCCGGACCGTGCGGCTGAAACTCTTCGTGCTGGCCATGACCATCGTGCTGGCGATGGCCGCCGGGGTGCTGGGCACCGCACAGGCGATGTTCCTGTCCCGGCACGACTTCGTGGTCATGCTCGGCGTGTGCGTCGCCGCCGGGATCGTCGCGCTCGCGCTGGCCGTGCTGCTCGCCCGCAGCGTCACCGCGGACAGCCGCTCGCTCCAGGCCGCACTGCGGGCGCTCGGCGAGTCGGAGCCGGAGGCCCGGGCGTTCGCCGACGACCGGGCCGAGTCGTACGTGCGGCTCGACCCCGGCGCCGCCAGCCGCGTCCACGACCACGAACACCCGTATCCGCACGACTATCCGAGCGCAGGCGCCGCCGAGACCACCGGCGGCGGGACAGCAGCGCCGGGGAGCGTCACGCTCGGCAACGGCCAGGCGGCCATCCCGCACCAGCGCTCACCGCTGCGCCCGCGCACCCGCGGCCACGCCTACCGCCGCGGCGGCCTGGCCACCGGCGAGCTCGACGCGCTCAGCCGCGAACTGGCCAACACCGCCGCCCGGCTCAACGAGTCCCGCGAGCGCGAGCGCGCCCTGGAGCGGTCCCGGCGGGAGCTGGTGGCCTGGGTCTCGCACGACCTGCGCACCCCGCTGGCCGGGCTGCGCGCGATGGCCGAGGCGCTGGAAGACGGCGTCGCGCCGCAGCCGGCGCTCTACCACACCCGGATCCGGCAGACCGTGGACCGGCTGACCGGCATGGTCGACGACCTGTTCGAGCTCTCCCGGATCCACGCCGGGGCGCTGCGCCTGTCCCTGGCCCAGATCTCGCTGGCCGACCTGGTCGACGAGGCCATGGTCGGCGCCGACCCGCTGGCCAAGGCGCGCGGGGTGCGGCTGGCCGCGGACGTGCCCGGGCCGCTGGCCGTGCGCTGCGACATCCGGGAGCTGTCCCGGGCGCTGACCAACCTGGTCGCCAACGCGATCCGGTACACCCCGAGCGACGGCACGGTCCGGGTCGAGGCGGCCGACCACGGCAGCTACGTGGTGCTGGCGATCACCGACGCCTGCGGCGGGATCCCGGACGAGGACATCGGCCGGGTGTTCGAGGTGGCCTGGCGCGGAACGGCCGCCCGGACCCCGGAGCCGCAGGTCGGGGCCGGGCTGGGCTTGGCCATCGTGCGCGGGATCGTCGAGGCGCACGCGGGCGAGGTGGACGTGCGCAACGTCGACGGCGGCTGCCGGTTCGAGGTGCGGCTGCCGGTCCTGGCCGCCTGACCCGAGCGACTGCGGCCGGCTGAAACGGCTGTGCGGCGACCCCGCGCGAGCCGGTCGGCAGCGCCCGCACGGCGTTTCCGCGGTGTTTCGCCCGGCGCCTTCGCGCTGTTCGGGGCCTCACCCGACCGGCTGTCCGTTACGCAGATGGCACCTGAATCGAAACCTCCGCGACCTAGGCGGGCCGCGGAGGGGCTCAGTACGATTCGTCGCATGTCGCCGCATCCAGAGATCATTCCCATCGCCTATATGCACGACTCCCGGTCCGAGTTCGTCGGACGCCACCCCCACGGCCAGTTCTTCGGTGACGTGGTCGCGGACCCGGACTGGTTCACCTCGCAGACCAAGCACACCGTCACCGTCGTGCTGCACCTGTTCGATGCCGACGGCCACCACACCGGCAGCGAGTTCATGCCCGGCATCGCCGACCGCGCGGTGGCCCGCGAGGCGCTGGAAGGACTGATCGGCGCGCTCGGCCCGAGCACCCGGGAGGACATCGCGGTCCGCCTGTTCACCCTGAAGGCGCACGGCCGGGTCTGGGGCCTGATGGAGTGCGAGGCCAATCGGGACTGGGTCGACCTGGAGCCCGAGGACCTCGCGTTCAGCGCGCCCTGGGACGGCTCCTACAGCTCCTGAGCCGGTCCGGCCGGAGGCGAGGGCTTGCGGCCGACCCCGGCGAGCAGCCAGTTCAGCCTGGACTCGTCCACCTCGGCCCGGCCGCCGGGGCTTCCGTGCCCGGGCTGCGGGGCGGTCGGCCGCCAGCGGTGGGCGAGGGTCAGCCCGGGGTCGAGCAGTTCGTACTCGCCGAAGAAGCCGGCGATCCGGGCCCGGGAACGCGGCGTCCAGGCCCGGGTGGCCGACTGCCGCTGGGTGACCGCGACCGCGCGGGACCGCGGGTCGTCGACGATGTGCGAGATCACCAGGTGGCTGCCGGCCGCCGAGGCCTCGCGCAGCCGGACCATGATGCCCTCGGGGTCCTCGGTGTCGTAGATGAACGGCAGGATCGCGATCAGCAGGATCGCGACCGGGCGGCTGAAGTCGATCAGCGCGCGCACGGCCGGGTCGGCGAGGATCTCCTGCGGCTCGCGCAGGTCCTGCTGGGCGAAGCGGACGCTGTCGTTCGTGGCCAGCAGCACGTCCCCGTACGCCCGTACGGCCGGGTCGTAGTCCACGTACACGACCTTCGCCTCCGGGTTCACGCCCTGGGCCACCTCGTGCACGTTCAGCCGGGTCGGCAGGCCCGAGCCGATGTCGATGAACTGGTCGATCCCGGCCTCCCCGGCCAGGAACCGGACCGCGCGGACCAGGAAGTCCCGGTTCGCCTGCACGGTCGCGGCCGAGTCCGGCACGGTCGCCATGATCCGCTCCGCGGTCGCCCGGTCCACCCGGTAGTTGTCGCTGCCGCCGAGGAAGTAGTCGTAGATCCGGGCCGTGCTCGGTTTCTCCGAGTCGACGCCGAACGGGGTCGGGTGCGGTCGAGCCATCGCTGCTCCTCGTCGGGGGAATCGGCCATGGTGCCTGGTTTCCGGGTCGGGTGAGCCAAGTGTAGCCTTGCAAGTGCTCTGTGCAATCAGGACTGGAGAATTGCGCCGAAACAGGAAATCCGCTTGCGCTCCAAGCCGGATCGGGTCATCGCCGGCCGGACGGCGGCCGGACCGGATCAGGACCCGGCCCGGGTTCTGACAGGACTCTGACGGTCCGCGCGCCGGTCCGGCGGCCGCCGCCGCAGGGTCGACTGGGCAGTGTTTGGGAATGTGTCAAGGCCACGGCATGACCGCCGGTTTGTGCTGGTAGGTGCGGCGAATCTGGTCAGCGCCGTCGCCTGGCCGCGCCGCACGGGACGGCTCATACCCGGTCGTCTGCGCCGTTCCGTGCGGCGCGGCCAGGCGACGGCGATGACCGGATTCGCGCCTTGAGACATTCCCCAACACTGCCTAGCCCTGATGAACTGACAGGCCATGCGCCGGGGCGGCCATCGTCGCACGGCTCGGGTCGCCGTCCACCGGCGCGCGCCGTGCCTGGTCGCGGCCGGGATCGCCGGGAAGCGGCGTACAATCCTCGGACCGGCGCCAATCGGGCCGGGCCCGGGCGAAAACGAGGGCGGTGGCAGTGGCCGAGGCGACGGCGGCGCAGGCCGGGGGCGGGGCGGAGCCGGTGGACGAGGGGGCCCGGCTGACCGTGGCCGACGTGCTCGGCCTGGACCAGGTCGCGGCCTGGGCGCCCGAGGTGGTGGCCGGGGCGGCGAACCTGGGCCGGCCGGTGCGCTGGCTGCACGTGGCCGAGGCCCTGGACGTCGGGGTGATGCTGACCGGCGGCGAGGTGGTGCTGACCACCGGCCTGCTGCTGGGCGAGGAGCGCGACCAGGTCGAGTACGTGGAGTCGATGCACCGGGCCGACGTCTCGGCCGTGGTACTGGGCCTGGGCCGCGCCTTCAGGACCACTCCGCCGGCCATGCGCCGGGCGGCCGAGCGGCGCGGGATGCCGCTGATCGTGCTGCACCGCCCGGCCCCGTTCGCCCGGCTGACCGAGGAGGTGCACTCCCGGCTGGTGCACGGCCGGTTCGCCGCGCTGGACCTGTCCGACCGGATCCGCTCCTCGCTGAGCGTGCTGAACCTGGCCGGGGCCTCGTTGCAGCAATTGCTGGACGAGACCGCCTCCTACAGCGGCTGCCCGGTGGTGATGGTCAACGTCGCGCACCGGGTGCTCGCGGCGGCCGGGGACCGCGGCGCGGTGAGCGAGCTGATGCGCGACTGGGACCGGGTCTCCCGGCAGGTGGCGGTGCTGGCCGACGGCGCCGCGGCCACCAGCGGCCCGGACGGCTGGGTGGTGGCGCCTTTGGAGGCCCGCGGCCGGCGCTGGGGCCGGCTGGTGCTGTTCGGCTACCGCGGCACGGCCGAGTTCGGCTGCGTGCTGGCCAACCGGGCGGCCGAGGCGCTGACCCTGCACCGGCTGCTCGGCGACCGGGACCGCAGCTGGGAGAGCCAGACCGCCGAGTCGCTGCTGACCGACCTGGCGGCCGGCGCGGCCAGGCCGGAGCAGCTGCTGACCCGGGTCCGGGCGGCCGGGCTGCCGGTCAACCGGCGCACGTTCGTCCCGGTGGTGCTGCGCACCCCGGCCGGCGGCGGGCCGGGCGGGCCCGGGCCGGGGTCCGGGGAGGAGATCCCCGAGCTGATCGGCCGGGTGCTGGCCGAGGAGGCGCTGGCCGCGCTGGCCGCGCCGATCGGCCCGGGCGTGATCGCGGTGCTGCTGAGCCTGCCCCGGGACCAGCAGGCCGACACGGTGGTCGACCGGCTGGCCGTGCAGACGCACGAACGCCTGGCCACCCGCGGGTGGAGCGCCGTGCTGGGCGTGGGCGCCGCGTGCGCGGTACTCGACGAGGTGCCCCGGGCGTTCGTCGAGGCCGTGCACGTGGCCGACGCCGCGGTGGCCGACCCGCCGGCCGGCCCGGCCGCGCGGCTGCGCGACGTACGCCTGCGCGGCCTGGTCCGGCTGCTGCGGGACGAACCGGAGCTGCAGGCCTTCATCGAACGCGAACTCGGCCCGCTGTTCGAGCACCAGGAGTTGCTCGACGTGCTGCGCACCTACCTGCGGACCGGGCGCAACAAGTCCCTGGCCGCGCAGGAGCACCACGTCAGCCGCCCGGCCCTGTACCGCAGGCTGCGCAGCATCGAGGCGCTGCTCGGCGTCGACCTCGAAGACTGGGACCAACTGACCTCCCTCTATGTCGCGATCCTGGCGTACGAGGCCCAGCGCGCCTCGGGCGGCGGGCCGGTGGGCTGAGCGCGGGCTCGGGTTCGGGCGGATTGGCCCAGGCCGCCCGGGCCGGTGCCCGCGGTCAGAACAGCTGCACGAACTGGGACGAGCCGTCCGGTTCGAGCTGCAGGATCGGCACCGGCTTGTCGACCGGGTTGCTGGCGGTCTTGTCCGTGGTGGGATCGGCGTCGAATGCGATCGGGCCGCTGGCTCCGTAGACCGTGTTGCTGCCGTGCAGGGCGGTGATCTCGCCGGCCACCGCGTAGGACGGGGGCTGGGGCTGGTCGGTCAGCTGGATCGCCTTGATGCTGGTGAGCATGGCGTCGTAAGCCATCACGCTGTTGCCGTCACTCAGGTCCACGGTGCCGAAGGTCGGAGTGAAGGCCTTGGTGAAGACGTTGTAGCCGTTGACGGCGTTCGGGTCGGTGATCTGGCTCCACTCGCCGGGATTGGCCACGCCCGCGTAGTAGACGGTCACCCCGCTGAGCAGGCCCGCCTTGACGTTCTTGTCGAAGGTGAGGTTGGTGGCGCCGTCGCCGGTGATGACCGTGATCGGCTTGTCCAGGCACGGGCGGGTGGCCATGTCGCTGATGAACGCGCTCAGGTCGTCGCCGCGCCCGGTGAACAGCACCACGGCCGGATGGCCCTGCTGCGCGGTGCACACGCCGTCCGACATGTGCGAGATCTGGGTCTGGACCACGGCCTCGGCCGCGGCCGCGGCGGCCGGGGTCTGGGCCGCGTCGCGGGAGGTCGAGTCGAAGGGCTCGGGGTCCACGATGCTGTGGCCCGGCAGGTTCCCGAACTTCGCGAACCCGGTCACCAGGGTCGAGTCGTAGGTGTCGTCGGTGTTGATGTCCTTCACGAAGACCGCCGCGGTGAAGTGGGCCGCGATGTAGTCGAGCGCGACCGCGGCCTCGGTCGCGTTGTCCGGGGAGACCCGGACCAGGTCGGGGACGTCGTCGAAGTCGTCCGAGGTGATGGTCGAGCCGAAGACCGGGATCTGGTCCTGGGTGGCCTGAGCGTCCTGGGTGGTCTGGGTCAGGCTCTTGGCCGCGGCCTCCGTGGTGTCCAGGCTCACGCCGAGCCCGTCGACGGCGACCACGTGCTCGGTGTTCTGCACTTGGCGGATGACGTCTACGGCTTCCTGCTCCTGGTCCGCCTGGTAGCCGTCGTTGCCGATCAGGAGCTGGATGAACGCGCCGTGCGCGTTGTTCTCGTTGCTGTTGTTCGCATAGTGCTGGGCCGTGTACGCGCCGCGCAGCTGTTCGAGTGCGGTGGTCAGGGTCATGTCGCTGCCGTTCTCCCCGGAGATCGGCAGGAGCATCACGACACTGACGTAGTCGGTCGGGTGGTCCTGGGTGATCGTGTGGTTCTCGGTCTCGATCAGGTTCTCGACCTGGGTCAGGTCCGAGTCCGACTGGTCCAGCGGGTACGAGCCGTCGGTGATCCCGATGCACTCCTTGCCCGGGCCCTCGATCTGCAGGTCGGTCGCGCCCGAGTCCATGCAGGCGGTGGCGGGCCGGGGCGAGGAGGGCACCAGCGAGTACACGCCGAATCCCAGCCCGCCGACGGCGAGTACGCACACGAACACTATGCTGTACATCACCGGTCCCGGGATGTTCTTGCCGAACAGGCGACGCAGGTAACCGTTCTTCTTCGCCATGGTCACTCCTCCCACTCTTTCGCGATCCGGCGCCATTCGTAGGCCTCTTCGAAGAAGGCCTCGCCGTCGGGCATCTGCAGGTGAGCCAGGGTCTTGTACTCCTCGGCGATCACCTGGGCCAGCCGGTGCCCGGGGTCCAGCCGGCGGTCGGCGTTGACCCACAGGGCGGCGGTCAGCCGGGCGATCACCCGGCCCCGGGGTTCGAGCCGGGCGTCGTCCACCTGGGCCACGAACGCCCGCGGGTTCACCTCCGGGTACAGCCGGTTGGGCGCGGTCGCCACGGTCTTGAGCAGGGCGAGCCACTGCGGCTCGGCCAGCCCGGGCGCGTTGGCCGCGCGGTTGTTGAGCCGGCTGTCCAGGAATGCGGCCACCGCGGTGAACTGCTCCGCCTGGGTCGACTCGGCCAGCGCGAGCAGGTGCCGCTGGTGCAGCGCGACGTCGTCAGGGCGCGCATAGTGCGCGGCGTAGCCCTCGTGCACCAGCCGCCAGGTGTCCGACCGGTCGGCCAGCCAGTCGCGCAACAGCCGGTCCGGCAGGGGATGCAGCAGCAGCGAGCCGTCGCCGTCCGGGGACGGCGTCGCCCACCCGGCCGCCTCCAGCCGGCTCAGCGCCTCGTCGCCGCGCACCTGGGTCCAGTCCACCGAGTCGCTGGCCGCCTCCTGGCCCAGGGCCGGCCCGCCCTGCGCCTCGGTCCGGTCCGCCGGGTCGGCGGCCTGCTCGGGCTGCCGGTAGTGCTCGGCCACGGACTCGATCACCATCTGGCTCGGCCCGATCGGCAGGCCGGGGGTGGCCGCGCACACCGCCATCGCGGCGATCAGCGGATTCGAGTCCTGCTCCAGTCCCTCGGCCCGGATCTCGTCGGCGAAGATCCGGGTGAACAGGTGGTCCGCGACGCTCCTGCGCGGCCCGCCGAACCGGTCGGTCGGGGCCGGCTCCAGCGCGGCCGGGAGGTTCTTGTCCAGCAGCCAGGGCAGGTCGGCCCGCGTGGTGTCCGGCTGGGCCAGTACCGCGATCAGGGTCGCGGTGGCCAGCGGATGGCCGTGGGCCAGGTCGTGCACCAGCCGGGCGTCGTGGCCGCTGCTGCCCAGCACCCGGCTCCTGGTCAGTTCCACCACCTCGCCCGCGGCCAGGTCGGTCAGCCGGATCCGCAGGCAGGGGTCCTTGGCCGCGGACGGCCAGGGGAAGGCCAGCCGTTCGTCGGTCGCGTCGATCTCGGCCGCGGCCAGCTCGGGCACCCGCGCGCGCCGCACGGCGACCACGAGCAGCGGATCGCCCTCCGGGTCGGTGCGCACGCGCCGCCATTCGCCGAGCAGTCGCAGCAGCCGCCCGCCGGTTTCGGTGTCGGCGTTGTCGAGCGCCAGCAGGCAGTTCGACCGGCGCTGCACGTGGCCGAACGCCCGGCTGTTGAAGCTCTCGGACAGGTCGGCGAGCAGCGCGGCGCACAGGGTCAGGTCGATCTCCCGGGAGTGTGCCTGGTCGCCGCGGTGGTGTAGGCGCAGCAGCCGCCACAGGGCCGGGTAGCCGGCGGACGCCGCGGGCCCGTCCTCGCTTTCGGCCGGGTGGTCGGCGATCTCGTTGTCGGCGAACCAGGCCAGGGCGGTCTGGTCATCCCGGTGGCTGATCCCGGACAGCGCCCAGGCGATGGTCTGGGCGGCCTGCGCGGCCCGGGCCTTGTCGCGCTTGTCCTCGTCCCGCTCCTGGTCCGGCCCGGTCTCCTCCTTCGCCGCGGCCGAGTCGGCGCCGACCAGGTCCAGGGCCCGGCCGAGCCAGTCCGGCAGGGTCGAGCGCGCGGCCGGGCTCTCGGCCGACAGGTACGCCCCGAAGTCCCGCGGGTCCCCGCTCAAGTCCACGTAGCTCAGGGCCTTGATCAGGATCCTGAGCCGCGGGAACTCGACCCGGCGGACCCAGCGGATCTTGCGGCGCAGGCAGTGCGCGGTGGCCAGGACCGCGTCGCCGACCCCCTGCGCGGTGGCCAGGTCCAGGTGCGCGCCCAGGGTGTCCGGCCCGAACTCCTCGCCCAGGCGCCGCCACAGCGCCGTGCCGCCGCTGCCGTGCTGCCCGGCCAGCAGCAGGACCGGCAGGGTCTGGCGTTCGGGCACCCCGTCGCGGTCGAGCGCGTCGGTGACGAACGTGATGATCCGGCCGCGACCGTACAACCGTGAAGCCATGGACCCCCGTGCCTTCTCCAGCGCCGATTCTTCGTCTGGGCTCTTCGATCCGAGGACCGGGTTCGAGTGCTGCCTCGGTGCGCCCGGTGACGGCCCGCCTCCCCGCCGCCGCAATCCGCGGCCGCCTGCCGGCGTGGCAGGCCGCCCCGGTGATCGCGGTGGCTCACCGTCACCGAAGCTACCTGCAACGATCACATTGCGTGGCAGAACCCGCCGGTCGTCTCCGTAGCGCGACCTGCAAGAGTCCCATTCGTTATCACCCGGTCACTCTCGGCAGTCCCGTCCCGCTCGTCCCGGCGCCCGGAAAACCTGATCCGGGCGGTCCGGCCGCCGCACTAGACTGGACGTGCTCGTCTCGGCCTGCGGATTCGCGGCCCGGCGGCGGGCAGACACCGTACCGAACGAACGCAACACCCGAATCGAAAGGCACCTGGCGATATGGCGATCTACGGATCACCACTTCCCGACAAGCCCGGCATCGACGGTCTTGAGACGAAGTGGTCCGCGTACTGGACTCAGACGGACATCTACCGTTTCGACCGTCCGGGCGTACGCGAGGCCGTATACTCCGTCGACACGCCACCACCCACCGTCAGCGGATCGCTGCACGTGGGGCACGTGTTCAGCTACACGCACACCGACCTGCTGGCCCGCTTCCAGCGGATGCGCGGCAAGTCCGTGTTCTACCCGATGGGCTGGGACGACAACGGCCTGCCGACCGAGCGGCGGGTGCAGAACTACTACGGCGTGCGCTGCGACCCCTCGCTGCCCTACGACCCGGACTTCACCGCGCCCGAACCCCTGCTCAAGAAGGGCTCGCGGCCGACGGTCGCCCTGTCCCGGCGCAACTTCATCGAGCTGTGCGAGCAGCTGACCGCCGAGGACGAGAAGGCCTTCGAGGCCCTGTGGCGCCGGCTGGGCCTGTCCGTGGACTGGTCGCTGACCTACACCACGATCGGCCACCGGGCCCGCAAGGTCTCGCAGACCTCGTTCCTGCGGCTGCTCGCCGACGGACAGGCCTACCAGGCCGACGCGCCGACCATGTGGGACGTGGACTTCCAGACCGCCGTGGCCAACGCGGAGACCGTCGACAAGGACACCCCCGGCGCCTACCACCGGCTGGCGTTCCAGGTCGACGGCCAGGACGTGCACATCGACACCACCCGGCCCGAACTGCTGCCGGCCTGCGTCGCGCTGCTCGCCCACCCGGACGACGAGCGTTTCCAGCACCTGTTCGGCAAGGACGCGACCACGCCGCTGTTCGGCGTGCGGGTGCCGGTGCGCGCGCACCGCAACGCGGACCCGGAGAAGGGCACCGGGCTGGTGATGGTGTGCACCTTCGGCGACGCGACCGACGTGGAGTGGTGGCGGGAACTGCAGCTGCCGCACCGCGCGATCGTGCAGCGCGACGGCCGGCTCGGCCCGCTGGACTTCGCCGCCCTGCCCTGCGTCGACCCCGAGGCCGCGCAGGCGGTCTACGACAAGCTGGCCGGGTCCAAGACCGCGCAGGCCAGGACCCTGATCGTGGACGAGCTGCGGGCCGCCGGGGCCCTGGTCGGCGAGCCGCGGCCGATCACCCACTCGGTGAAGTACTTCGAGAAGGGCGACCGGCCGCTGGAGCTGGTGACCAGCCGGCAGTGGTTCATCCGCACCATGGAGCACCAGGACCGGCTGCTCGCGGCCGGCCGGGAGCTGCACTGGCACCCGGCGTACATGGCCGCGCGCTACGAGGACTGGACCCGCAACCTCAAGTCGGACTGGCTGGTCAGCCGGCAGCGCTTCTTCGGCGTGCCGTTCCCGCTGTGGTACCCGCTGGACCAGAACGGCGAGCCGCAGTACGACAGCCCCCTGCTGCCGGACGAGTCCGCGCTGCCGGTGGACCCGTCCAGCGACGTGCCGGCCGGGTATCAGGAGTCCCAGCGGGACGTGCCCGGCGGGTTCACCGGCGAGGCCGACGTGATGGACACCTGGGCGACCTCCTCGCTCACCCCGCAGCTGGCCTGCGGCTGGCTGGACGACCCGGAGCTGTACGCGCAGACCTTCCCGATGGACGTGCGCCCGCAGGCGCACGAGATCATCCGCACCTGGCTGTTCGACACGGTCGTGCGCTCCACCCTGGCCGAGGGCGTGGTGCCGTGGCGGCACGCCGCGCTGTCCGGCTGGATCCTGGACCCGGACCGCAAGAAGATGTCCAAGTCGGTCGGCAACGTGGTCACCCCCGGGCACCTGATCGAGGAGTTCGGGGCCGACGCGGTGCGCTACTGGTCGGCCAGCGGGCGCCCGGGCGCGGACACCGCGTACGACCCGAAGCAGATGAAGATCGGCCGGCGGCTGGCCACGAAGCTGGTCAACGCGAACAGATTCGTGCTCCAGTTCCCGGCCCCGGCGGCCGGCGCGCAGATCACCCACGCGCTGGACCTGGCCGCGGTCGCGGACCTGGCCGGGGTGGTGGCCGAGGCCACGGCCGCGCTGGAGGCGTACGAGTACACGCTCGCGCTGGAACGGATCGAGCGGTTCTTCTGGACCTTCTGCGACGACTACGTGGAGTTCGTCAAGGAGCGGGCCTACCGCGAGGACCAGGGCGCCGAGTCGGCCCGGGCCGCGCTGCGGCTGATCCTGGGCACCGTCGACCGGTTGTTCGCGCCGTATCTGGTGTACTGCGCGGAGGAGGTCTGGTCCTGGAGCCACGAGCGGTCCGTGCACCTGGAGCCCTGGCCGTCGGCCGAGGAGTTCGGCGAGGCGGCCACGGCCGGCGATCCCGGGCTGCTGCGCCTGGCCGGAGAGGTGATCACGGCCGTGCGCCGGGCCAAGGCCGCCGCGCAGGTCTCGATGCGCAACGAGGCCGGCCGGGTCACGGTCACCGGCTCCGCGCAGGCGATCGCGCGGGTCGAGTCCGTGGACGGGGACCTGCGCGCGGCCGGGCGGATCGCGGTCGTGGAGTACGTCGTCGCAGATCCCGGTGACGGAGCCGAGACAGTGAGCACGCTCGACGTGCAGGTCGAGTTGTAGCCCCGGTGCAGATGGCCGGCCGGCCGATGGTCCGGGCGCCTCGCCGCCGCCCGCCCGGCCGGCCATCTGTCAGGGTTCTTCGTCGGCGAACCCCTGTTCGCCCGCATCCGCAACAGGGTCGAGCTCACCGCCGCCGGCCGCGCGTTCCTGCCGCACGCCCGCAGACTCCTGACGACGGCCCGGGAGACCGCCGACGCGGTCGCCGCGCTCCGGGCCCGTCCGCTCCGGCTGGACGTGTGGGGGCAGGTCCAGACGCCGCTGCGGGTACTGAGCGGCCTGCTGTCCCGGATGGTCCCGGAGCCCGCGGTCGAGCTGAGCATGCGGCGCAGCCTGCCCGCGGCGCCGGAGGCCGTGGAGCGCGGCGAGCTGGACGGCGTGTTCGGCCGCCCCTACGACCTGCCTCGGGGGCTGCCCGCCGGACTGGCCAGGCGCCCGTTCGTCCTGGACTCGCTGAACGTCATCGCGACGGACGGCCACCCGTTCGCGGCCTGTCGGCAGATCACCGCCGCGAAGCTGCGTGAAACCGGGCTCTGGTATCCGCTCGACAGCAGAAGCAACGCTCCGGAGCTGGTCGGCTGGCTTCGGCGCTACGCCGCGCAGAACGCCGTCCCGCTGACCCTGGCAGGCATCAACCTCGGCTTGGAGCAGTTGCTGACCGAGCTGCCCGAGCACCATCCGGCGGTGTCGACGGTTCCGGATTCGTGGCAGATCCCGGCCGACCCCGGCATCGTCCGGATCCCGCTCCAGCCCGCGGCGCACTTCCTGTGGTGGTTCATCTGGCCGGAACGCAGTTCGCATCCCGTGCTGGAGCAGTTCAACGTGCTGCTGGACCGGATTCCCGGACCGTGGAACGGCCTGGGCCGCCCGGACGGGTGGTTGCCGGAGCCGGACGCGGCCGATCTGCCGTGGGCGCCGCCGGACGCCGGCCGGTAGCCGCTGCCGGTGACTGCCGCTCGCCGGCCGCCGGTCAGGCGCTGGGCCCGATCCCGCCTAGGTGCAGGTCGGCCGCGATCTCCATCAGCATCCAGCCACTGAGCTGCACGGACAGGTCACGTTCGGCCAGGTCCGCCTGAGCCTGGCTGCTCGCGCGGCCGGGATGGGCCGCCGGCGTGGTCCAGTCGGGGCCGAAGAGCGGTCCGTGCGAGGTCTCGGTCCGGTTCCGCCAGGCCGCCTCGGCCGAGGAGAACACCAGGTCGGCGGCCAGATTTGCGGTCTTCTGGTACGCCGGGCCGAGCGTGGGCAGCTGCTTGGCGGCGAGCCCGAGATAGCGGGCCAGGATCCCGGCGAACAGGCCGCCGTCCCCGCCGCCCTGCCCGCGCAGGGCCGGGCCGGCTGCGTCGTCGAGGTCTGTCACGTGCGCGGCGACCGCCTCGACCGTGCGCACGGCGCGGCCGGCCCAGACCTTCCACTGTGCGCTGTCGGCGTCGTCCGCCTTGTCCCGCAAGGCCAATTCGACGCAGGCCCCTAAGAAAACACCCTGACAGTAGGTGTAGATCGTGGCTTCGATGCCGCTGATACTGCCGTCCTCGTTGACGTGCAGGCCGTCGTAGACCAGGCCGGTGGCCCGGTCGATCAGGTGCCGTTCGATCCAGTTCACGCTGTCCCGGGCGCGCTCCCGGTTCGGGCCGGACTTCACAGGCCACTGATACGTTCCGGCCGGTTCCGGCTGCCGGGCGAACATGATCGCGGCCGGGCCGTTCGTCGGCACGTTCTTGAAGTCGTCGTGGAACCGCTCCGGCTTGCGCCACCAGACGCCGCCGCCGGACAGGTCCGTCCAGCCCGACCGGATGTCCTCGGTCAGCGCGGGCAGTGCGGCCGGGCGGCGCACGCCCGCATACTTCTCGGCCCGCTGCACGGCCAGCGCCAGCCAGGCCATGTCGTCGTAGTAGTCGTTGAGCCACGACCGGAACGCGCGGATCCGGATCCCGTTGAGCTGCCGCTCGATCAGCGACAGCTTCTTCTGGTCCGGGGACCGCACGTACGCGTCGACCAGGCAGTCCAGCAGATGCGCCTGCCACCAGTAGTTCCACGGCCCGAAGACCAGTTCGACCGTGCTGGCCGGCCAGCCGGAAACCCCGAGCAGGGTTCCCGGCACACCCCACAGCGGTCGTAGATGGCGCGCGCAGACCGCGCGCTCGGACCGTGCGGCACGAGCCGCCCATACCTGCCCAGCCGCACGCGTCTTCGCCTCGGTCACTGTCCCATCATGACTCAGGCTCCGCTTGGCCGCAGTCGGCGACAGCCGTGCGGCCTAGCGCAATCGGGCGATACCGCGATCTCAGTCGAGCAGCGCACAGGCCGCACGGGCCGTGTTCACGCCGCGCGCGTGCCGATGACCACGGTCGCGTCCAACTCCTCGTCGGCTACCACCTCGGCGTCCAGTCCGTTGCGGGCGAACGCCTCGACCGTGGACGGCGCCTGGCGTTCGCTCGTCTCGATCAGCAGCCGGCCGCCGGGGGCGAGCCATCCGGCGGCGGCCTCGGTCACCCGGCGCTGGATGTCCAGGCCGTCCGCGCCGCCGTCCAGCGCGACCCGCGGCTCGTACAGCCGGGCCTCGGGCGGCAGGAAACCGATCTCCTCGGTCGGCACGTACGGCGCGTTGGCCACCAGCAGGTCGATCCGGCCGGCCAGGTCGCCCGGGAGCGGGTCGAACAGGTCGCCTTCGTAGACCCGGGCCGGCTCGGGCAGGTTGCGCCGGGCGCAGCGCACCGCGGCCGGGTCGATGTCGGCGGCGTGCACCTGCGGCCGGTCGAGCACGGCCGCCAGGGCGGTCGCCACCGCGCCGCTGCCACAGCACAGGTCGAGCACGACGGCGTGCGGGCAGGCGCCGACCAGCGCGGCGGCCCGGCCGACCAGGAACTCGGTGCGCCGGCGCGGGACGAACACGCCCGGGTCCAGCGCGATCCGCAGGCCGCAGAACTCGGCCCAGCCGAGGATCTGCTCCAGCGGCAGCCCGGCGACCCGGCGCTCGACCATGCTCGCGAGTTCCGCGGGAGTGCCCGGCGCGGCGAGCAGCAGCCGCGCCTCGTCCTCGGCGAAGACACAACCGGCCGCGCGCAGGGCCGCGACGACGGAAGGATAAGAGGGTACTGGGACGACAACCGACATGAGAATCCGTGAGAACCTTTCGAGACGCCCTTGGGCGCTCCCGCGGCCGCCGGGGGCTCAGGCCCGGCTGACCGCGCGGTCGTGACGTGGGAGCACCCGACCAGTGACAGCGGTGATCGGTCCCACCTCCTCGTTCCCTCGCGGTTCAAGACGAGGGTCATCCTACAACACGGCGTGACCAGGCACACCGCGTCCGGCCGGATCGCCTCGGACACTGCCGCTGTCGGAGGTGTGTCGCACACTGGACTCATGTGTAGAAACATCAAGAAGCTGCGCCCGCCGGTGACCGTCGACCCCGGGCCGGAGGACTACCGGGCCGCGGCGTTGCAGTACGTCCGGAAGGTGTCCGGATTCCAGAAGCCGTCGGCGGCCAACCAGGAGGCCTTCGACCGCGCCGTGGCCGCGGTGACCGAGGCCACCGCGGAGCTCTTGGCGACGTTGCAGGTCAGGCAGCCTACGGCCGAGCCCTCGCAGCCGTCGCTGGAGGAGGCGCTCGCGTCGTCCGGCTCCGCTTCCTGAGCCCTCGCCCGCGCCGGGGGCCTTCAGTGCACGACCTCAAGCGGGCCGACCGTCCTGCGCTCGGCGTCGAAAGCCCGCCACGACTCGAGCAACTGCTCGGCCTTCTCGCGCGGCGCCGCCAACCACATGATCTGCGCGCCGGACGTTTCGTGCGGCCCGCTGTAGTCGACCGTGCCCTCACTACAGCACTTGCACATCACGTCCATCGAGCTCTGCGGCTCCGCACCGAAATCCTGCATGCTGAACAGGTCCATCAGAGCCTGGTAGTCGCCGTCCTCCGGGGCGGTGACCTGCACCTGCCACGTCGGCATCTCAGAGGCGCGCCACACCAGCAGCTCGTCGAACACCGGTACGGTCAGCTCGCCCACGGTGCGCCGCCCGGTCGGCTCGCCGTCGTGCAGCACGATGTCGCCGAACCGGCGCCCGGCCACCGCCATCGGGATGCTCACCACCCGCGCCCGGGTCGGGCAGATCCGCCGGGCCCAGACCACCTCGCCCGGCCCGTCCGGCTCGCCCAAGCGCACGCAGACCGGCCCGAGGTCCACCTCGATCTCCTCCTGCCCCGGCCGGATCTGGCTGATTCCGTAGCCGATCCAGGCGTCCCGGGCCACCGACCAGGAGTGCAGCACCGTCGCGGCGATGCCCAGGTTCCAGAACGCCGGGTCCCCGGTGCCCGGCTCGGCCAGCCGCGCGGCCTGCCGGCCGAGCTCGAACGCCCGCGGCCAGTCGCGCAGGAACTTGTGCGCCAACGCCGCGTCGTACCACAGGCCCGGCGTGCGCGGATCCTCCGGCCGCCGGGTGGCCAGATCCTCGTAGATCCGGGCCGCGGTCGGCCAGTCCTGCGCGTCCCACGCCGCCCACCCCTGTTCCAGCAGATCCTTGTCGTCCAAGCCCACAGCGCCCACCCCTGAACACGTTTTCACCGTCGCGGACCGCCAGATTAACCGAGCACCCGGACAAATGACAGCACGAACCCGCCGCGGCCACACCCGCGCCCCGAGCCGTCCGCGGCCCGGCGCCGACACCGCCCCGGCCGCCGCCTCGAACCGGTCGGCGGCCGTTCGCCGATCCGGCCCCCGAGCGGCGGAAATACGCTTGAGCGCCGGGCCCGGGCCGCATAGGGTCGGGCGCATGAGCGAACGAACCTTCCGGATCAAGATCCGCGGCACCTTCGACCGGCTGAGCCCCGGGCAGCGGGCCGAACTGCTCGCCCGCGCGGCCGAGCACGACGTGCTCAACGCCGCCTTCACTCCGGCGGGCAGCCTCACCTACGACCTCGCGGCCCGGCCCTTCTTCACCTTCCGGTTCGCCGAGTCCGGCGAGCGGGCCGAGGACGCCGACCCGGCCACCGAACGCGCCCTGGCCGCGACCCGCGCGTGGATGGACGAACGCGGCTACGGCTACAAGGACCTGAAGCCCACCGTCGAGGACCTCGCCGAGGCCCCGCTGAGCAAGCGCCAGCGCCGGGACCTGGCCGCCAACTCCTGACGCCGGTCGTCCGGGCCAGGCGCTCAGCCCGCGCCGCGGCCCGGCGGCCGATCGTCGGACCGAGTCCCGCGGCTCGGGTCCCGCGGCCCGGCCGAAAACCACCGGCCCGGCGCCGCGCTGGCATCCTTGACCGCATGGAACTGCGCCAGCTTCGCTACTTCGTCACCGTGGCCGAGACCCTGCACTTCGGGCGGGCGGCCGAGGTGCTGCACATCGCGCAGCCCTCGGTCAGCCAGCAGATCCGGCGGCTGGAGCGTGAGGTGGGCACCGCGCTGCTGGACCGTTCGCCGCGGCACGTGCGGCTGACCGCAGCCGGGGAGAAGTTCCTGCCCGCGGCCCGGGACGTGCTGGCGGCCGAGGAGGCGGCGCGGGCCGCGGTGGCCGAGTTCGCCCATCCGGCCCGGCGGATCCTGCGGATCGGCACCAGCACCGGCCTCGGCGACCACCTGGACCGGGTGCTCGAACACCTGGACCGGGCCGGGCGCCCGGGCGGGCAGGTGGGCGTCGAACTCGTCGCGGCGCCGGTGCAGGAACGACTCACCCAGGTCGCCGAGGGACGCCTGGACGCCGCGTTCGTCCGCGGCGAGGCCCGGGTGGCAGGCCTGCGCACCATCCCGGCCTGGCCGGACCCGCTGCTCGTGGCCCTGCCCGCGCGCCACCCGGTCGCCGTGGCGGCGGCTGCTCGCGGGCCGCACGATCTGCCTGACATTGCTCCCGGCTCCCGCGCCGAACCGGGAATCGACCTGGCCGAACTGGCCGGCCTGAGCCTCGTGCTCACGCCGCGGCACAACCATCCGGCCCTGGTGGACCTGGTGGTCGGCGCCTGCGCGGCGGCCGGATTCGAACCGCCGCCCGGACCGCCGAGCAGCACCCTGCAGAACACCCTCGCCGCGATCGGCACCGGGCAGCCGTTGTGGACCGTCGTCTACGCGGCGCACGCGCGGATGATGCTCAACGACCGCGTGGCGTTCCTCCCGATCAGGGGCGGCGGCCTGACGATGACCACCTCGCTGGCGATCCGGGACGCGCCGCCGAGCGCCGAACTCAGGGCGCTGCTCGCCGCGTGCGCCGCCGTGGGTGACGCTGAGCAGCGACGATAGGCGATGCCGATCGCTGCGAGAGCGTACTGCGCATTGATCGAATCCTGCGGGTCGGGTGAACTGTGATCAAGCCGCCGGGAACACCGGACGGCAAGCAGAACCCGAGTATCAGGGAGCTTCATCATGCCCATCGTCACCGTTCAGCAGGGCCCGCGCGACATCGAGCTCAAGCGCGACCTGGTCCGCCGGATCACCGACGCCTTCGTCGACGCGTACAAGATCCCGGCCGAGACCGTGCAGGTCTGGATCCACGAGACCCCGGCCGACAGCTGGGCCGCGGCCGGCACGCTGATCGCCGACCAGAAGTAGCCGCACCAGGAGAAGCTAGTGTTGTGGCAGGGGCGAAGGCACCGGCCCGACCACCTCAGTCGGGCCGGGCCACGGCGAGCATCGTCCGGCCCCGGCGGGCCTCGCGCTCGAAGTCCGCGTCGTCGAAACTCTCGGCCACCACCCAGCCGGCCCGGGCGAGCAGGTCGCGCTGGCCCGCCGCGGGCAGGATGGTCCGCCACGGTTCGTTCACCGCGTTGCGCCGGGCCTCGTTCGCCCTCTGCGCCACCACCTGGGAGTCGATCCCCTCGGCGTGCACGGCGAGGCTGGCCAGCAATCGGCTGTCGGCGTCCGCCCGGGAGCGCAGTCCGCCGAGCAAGTCGATCGTCGCGGGCTGGTCGAGATACACCAGCAGTCCTTCGCAGATGAACACCGAGGCCTGATTCGGGTCGTGGCCGTTGTCGGCGAGCACGTCCGCGGCCTTGACGTGCCGGAAGTCGGCCGCGGCGAGGACCAGGCCCTCGGTGTCCGCCCCCATCCGCTGGAGCCGCAACCGTTTGTCGGCCTGGGTATCCGGATGATCGAGTTCGAAGTACCGCACCCCCGGCACCCGGAATCGCAGGGCACGGTCATCGTATCCGGCGCCGAGGATCACGACCTGGCGCACGCCTCGGTCCAGTGCCGCGAGTACCTGCTGGTCGAAGAACTGAGTGCGGGCACTGATATGTACCCGGTGCTGTTCCGCGCGCCCGGTCGGCATGCCCTCGCACAGTGCGGCCTGGGCGTTCGGATCGCCGCCCGGGGTGTGCGGCCGGATCAGGTCCGCCCGGACCCGCGCGACCGCCTGGCTGCTGCGCGACGGCGTCGGTTTGGTCGCCGCGGCCATGACCGGCTCCGATATCGTCGCCGACGGGGTGGTCTCCGGCCCCGCGCCCGGCCGCGCCGGCACCTGGTTCTTCATCCGTTTCCACGGCCACCACGAACGCTTGCTCTCTGCCTGAGTCATACGGATATCGTACGCACAAGCTTACTAATAAGTCACGTCGGTTCGCCGAACTTGCCACTCAAGCGCATGAAAGCCGGGCTGCCGCCGCACAAACAGTTCGTGATAGCGTAGGAAATATGTCAGAGGACCCGCTGCTCCAGTCGGCCGCCTCGCTGCGCCGCGGCGTGATCCGGCTCAGCCGCAGATTGCAGGCCGAGCGCCCGGAGCACAGCGAACCGCTGCTGCGGCTGGCCGTGCTCGGCCACCTGAGCCGGGCCGGCGCGCTCAGCCCGGGCGCGCTGGCCGCCGCCGAACGGCTCCAGCCGCAGTCGCTCACCCGCACCCTGTTCGGTCTGGAACGCGACGGCCTGATCAGCCGCGAGGTCGACCCGGCGGACCGGCGCCGCTCCGTGCTCGCGCTGACCGAAGCCGGCGCCGAAGCCCTGCGCCGGGACATGTACCAGCGCGACGGCTGGCTCGCCCGCGCCATCGACGAACAGCTCAACCAGACCGAACGCGAGATCGTCCGGCTGGCCGGCGAACTGATGGAACGCCTCGCCGAAGCCGAGTCCGCGCGCGAGAGCTGAGGGACGGTGCGCCGCTCTCGAATCGCCGTTCGCCGGCCGAGTTCGCGCGCGGGGGCTGAAGTCCGGGCCGGCCGGGTCCAGCCGGGCCCCGGGCCGCGGGCACTGCGCCGACCGGGTGAGGTCGGTGTGACGACACATCAGTAAACAGTTTTACGTACGGCCGTTCCGGGAACGGACCCGCTGGCGGACCAGGGGGATCGAACGGAAGGCCGGGCCTTGACTGCCGCAGCGGACGACGACCACGGACACAGGCCAGGTGCGCGCAAAAGCAAAGGCGCAGGCACCGCCGCGGGCCCCGGCATCGCCGCGGCCGCGAGCAGCAGCCCGGGCCCGAGCGCGGGTGCCAATCCCGATCAGAACATCGGACCAGGCAGCGGCTTCGCCCCGGAAGCCGACCGCAGCACTGGCAGCAGCCCTGGTCCGAACACGCGCGACGACTCCGCCCCGGGCCCCGACCGCGGCAGCACCACAGCCACCGGCACCGGCGCGAAAGTCCGCCTCGCCCCGCGCCGCAGCCTGGTCCCGGCCCGGATCGACCGCCTGCCCTGGAGCCGGTTCCACTGGCTGGTCATCGTCGGCCTCGGCGTGTCCTGGATCCTGGACGGGCTGGAGATCCAGATCGTCTCCCAGGCCGGCTACCAGCAGAGCCTGCACCTGACCAACGGCCAGGTCGGCGCGGTCGGGTCGGTGTACCTGGCCGGCGAAGTCGTCGGCGCCCTGGTCTTCGGCCGGATCACCGACACGCTCGGCCGGCGCAAGCTGTTCATGGTCACGCTCGGCGTCTACCTGCTCGCCAGCGGGCTCGCGGCCGGCTCCTGGGACCTGTGGTCGCTGCTGGTCCTGCGCTTCATCGCCGGGACGGGCATCGGCGGCGAGTACACCGCGATCAACTCGGCGATCGACGAACTCATCCCCTCGCACTACCGCGGCCGGGTGGACATCGCGGTGAACGGCACCTACTGGGGCGGCGCGGCGCTGGGCGCGGCGGCGAACCTGTACCTGCTGTCCGACCACGTGCCGCAGAACCTCGGCTGGCGGATCGGGTTCCTGATCGGCCCGGCGATCGGCCTGGCGATCATCTCGCTGCGCCGGACCATCCCGGAGAGCCCGCGCTGGCTGATGACGCACGGCCGGCAGGACGAGGCCGAGCGCACGGTCGACGAGATCGAGGCTCGAGTCCGGGCCGAGGGCCACGACCTGGCGCCCGTCCCCGCGGACCGTGCCCTGGAGATCACCCCGACCGGCCCGGTCTCCTACCTCCAGATGGCCAAGGTGTTCTTCGGCCAGTACCCGCGCCGCTCGGTGCTGGGCTTCTCGATGATGGTGACGCAGGCGTTCCTCTACAACGCGATCTTCTTCACCTACGCGCTCGTGCTGGAGCACTTCTACGGCGTGTCCAATGCGCACACCAGTTACTACTTCTTCCCCTTCGCGCTGGGCAACCTGCTCGGGCCGCTGCTGATCGGGCACCTGTTCGACACCGTCGGCCGGCGCAAGATGATCCTGTTCACGTACGGCACATCCGGCGTGCTGCTGCTCGTCTCGGCGTACTTGTTCCATGCCGGCGCGCTGACCGCGGTCACCCAGACCGCCTTCTGGTGCGTGATCTTCTTCCTCGCCTCGGCCGGCGCGTCCTCGGCGTACCTGACGGTCAGCGAGATCTTCCCGCTGGAGCTGCGCGGGCAGGCGATCTCCTTCTTCTTCGCCATCTCGCAGGGCGCCGGCGGAGTCGTCGCGCCCTACCTGTTCGGCCACCTGATCGGCGGTTCGGACAACCCGCACCCGGACCGCACGCCGCTGTCCTGGGGGTATGCGATCGGCGCGGTGATCATGATCACGGGCGGAGTGATCGCCTGGTACTTCGGCGTCGACGCCGAACGCAAGTCCCTGGAGGACATCGCCCCGCCGCTGTCGGCCGCGGGCTCCGGCGGCCGCGGCGCCGGCGGCTCTGGAAAGGGCCCCGGAAACGGCCCCGGGGCCGGTCCCCGCCGCCCGGAATCGGCGTGATCGGCCGTACCGTCAGACGAACGGATCCCGTTGCCCGGCAAGGCGATCCGCGCCGCCGGACCATCCTGATCCCGGTCATCCGGCCAGTTCACAAGATCAGCAGACAGCGCTGTAACGCTTTTGCCCGCACAGCGTTACAGCACGGCACTATGGTGCCGATCGTCGTGACTTCTACTGTTCGGTTAACGGTATCCCGCCGCGCGGGGTACGGCGGCTTTCCGATCCTGCCGAGGAGGCGCCTTGACTTGTGGAGTGGTCCCAGCCGACCGGGAATCCCCCGGGGCGGCCGGGGTGGTGCAGCTCGAAGCCGTGGTGACCCCGTCGGCCCGGGCCACCGCGACCGCGAGCACCGAGCGCGGGGCGGCCACTGCGGCCGGTGTCCGCCCGCAGAACCCGTGGTACACCGTGTCCGCCTCGGGTATCAGGACCATGATCGTGTCGGCCGCTCCCGCGGCGGCCGCGCAGAAGCTCGGGGGCTGAGCCGTGGCGTCGACCGCGTACCGCCGGATCTCCGCCGACCCCGGGGTGGACTGGCTGGACGAACTGCCCGGCCCGCAGGCCCGCGAGGTGCTCTGGGACTGCTGCGGCTCGGCCCGGTGGGCCGGGCAGGTGGCGGCGGCCCGGCCGCTGCGCACCCGCGGCCGGCTGCTGGACTACGCCGACTCGGCGATCCGCCGGCTGGAGTGGACCGAGGTGCGCCAGGCGCTGGTCTCCTTCCCCCGGCTGGGCGAGGCCGCCGGGACCGACCCGACCCGGTCCAGCTGGTGGACCCGGCGGGAGTGGCAGGTGTTCGCGGCGGCCGGCTTCGAGGACGAGGCCCTGGCCGAGGCGGCCGGGCACGGCGCCCGCGAGTACGAGCGCAGGTTCGGCTACGTGTTCCTGGTCTGCGGCCAGGGCCGGACCGCGCGGCAGATCCTGGCCGCGCTCTCCACCCGGCTCAACAACGACCCCCGGATGGAGCGGCTGGTGGTCCGGGCCGAGCTGGCCGCGGTCACCCGGGTCCGCCTGGTCACCCTGCTCACCCACCCGGCCCGGGCCACCTGGCCGGCCCAACCGGCGTACCCGGGCTACCGCGCGTCGGCGGGCGGGCATGCGCCGCAGCGCCTACTGTCGGCCGTGTCGACTGCGTCGGCCGCCTCGGCGACGTCGGGCGGATCGGTCCTGCCGGGCGGCGCGATGTCCGGCGGGGCGGTGCTCGCGGCCGGTCCGGCCGTGGACGCCGGTCCCGGCCTGCGCGGCGCGGCCTGACCCCGGCGGCCGGGCCGCAGGCCTGACGCGGCGCGCGGCCGCACGGCCGACCGTTCACCCGGTCGGCCTACGCCTGGTTCCTCCGGCCGAGTGACCGTTCGACCGGGCGACCGGGCGATGACCGGCCCGGCGATCCGGCCGTCCGGTCGCCGAACCACCCGCTCCCGGCGGCCGCGAACGCACCACCATCGAGCCCGCAGCGGCGCACCGCAGGCGAACACGGCCCGTAAACCGTCGAAATGTCCTCAGTATCCCGATATATCTGTTACCAGACCCGACCCCCGACCCCGCCTGACATACCGTCATTCCGCCGAGGAGGCGCCCGAGATGAGCCGAGTGGTCCGAGCCGCACTGTTCCAAACCGCCTGGACCGGCGGAACCGAGTCGATGATCGCGGCGCACGAGAAGGCGGCCCGGGACGCGGCGGCCCAGGGCGCGCAGATCATCGGCTTCCAGGAGGTGTTCAACGCCCCCTACTTCTGCCAGGTGCAGGAGCCGGAGCACTACAAGTGGGCCGAGGCGGTCCCGGACGGTCCGACCGTCACCCGGATGAGTGAACTGGCCAAGGAACTGCACATGGTCATGGTGGTCCCGGTGTACGAGCTCGAATCGGCCGGGTTCTACTACAACACCGCCGCGGTGATCGACGCGGACGGCACCTACCTGGGCAAGTACCGCAAGCACCACATCCCGCAGGTGCGCGGCTTCTGGGAGAAGTACTACTTCAAGCCGGGCAACCTCGGCTGGCCGGTGTTCGACACCGCGGTCGGCAAGGTCGGCGTCTACATCTGCTACGACCGGCACTTCCCGGAGGGCTGGCGCGCGCTCGGCCTGGCCGGCGCGGAGATCGTCTACAACCCCTCGGCCACCAGCCGCGGCCTGTCGGCCTACCTCTGGCAGCTGGAGCAGCCGGCCGCGGCGGTGGCCAACGAGTACTTCATCGCCGCGATCAACCGGGTCGGCGTCGAAGAGTACGGTGACAACGACTTCTACGGCACCAGCTACTTCGTCGACCCGCGGGGCAAGTTCGTCGGGGAGGTCGCCTCGGACAAGGACGAGGAACTCGTCGTGCGCGACCTGGACATGGCGCTGATCGAGGAGGTGCGCAACCAGTGGGCGTTCTACCGCGACCGCCGGCCGGAGGCGTACGGACCGCTCACCGAGGCCTGAGACCGACAGGGAGAGAGCAGACGTGAACACTGTGAATCCGACCGGCCGGACCGTGATCCGCAACGGCCTGGTGATCACCGCCTCGGACGAGTTGCACGCCGACGTCCTGATCGAGGGCGGCAAGGTGGTGGCCCTGGCCGCCACCGGCAGCGAGGTCGCGGCCGGGTGGACCGCCGAGACCCAGATCGACGCGAACGGCAAGTACGTCATCCCGGGCGGCGTCGACGCGCACACCCACATGGAGATGCCGTTCGGCGGGACCACCGCCGCGGACACCTTCGAGACCGGCACCCGGGCCGCGGCCTGGGGCGGGACCACCACGATCGTGGACTTCGCGATCCAGTCGGTGGGCGGCACGCTGCGCGAGGGCCTGGACGCCTGGCACGCCAAGGCCGAGGGCCAGTGCGCGATCGACTACGCCTTCCACATGATCATGGCGGACGTCACCGAGGACTCGCTCAAGGAGATGGACGGCCTGGTCGACGAGGGGGTCACCTCGTTCAAGCTGTTCATGGCCTACCCGGGCGTGTTCTACAGCGACGACGGCCGGATCCTGCGGGCGATGCAGCGCTCGTCCGGCAACGGCGGCCTGATCATGATGCACGCCGAGAACGGGATCGCGATCGACGTCCTGGTCGAACAGGCCCTGGCCGCCGGCAAGACCGACCCGCGCTACCACGGCGAGGTGCGCCACCAGCTGCTGGAGGCCGAGGCCACCCACCGGGCGATCCAGCTGGCCCGGGTCGCCGGGGCGCCGCTGTACGTCGTGCACGTGTCCGCCGAGCAGGCCCTGGCCGAGATCGCCGCGGCCCGCGACCTGGGCCTGAACGTGTTCGGCGAGACCTGCCCGCAGTACCTGTTCCTGTCCACGGACAACCTGGCCGAGCCGGACTTCGAGGGCGCCAAGTACGTGTGCAGCACGCCGTTGCGCCCGCGCGAGCACCAGGCGGCGCTGTGGCGCGGCCTGCGCACCAACGACCTGCAGGTCGTCTCGACCGACCACTGCCCGTTCTGCTTCGCCGGGCAGAAGGAGATGGGCCGCGGGAACTTCGCCAAGATCCCCAACGGCATGCCGGGGGTGGAGAACCGGCTCGACCTGCTGCACCAGGCCGTGGTCGACGGGCAGATCTCCCGCCGCCGCTGGGTGGAGATCGCGTGCGCGACCCCGGCCAAGATGTTCGGCCTCTACCCGCGCAAGGGCACCATCGCCCCCGGCGCGGACGCCGACATCGTGGTCTACGACCCGTCCGACGCCTACACGATGTCGGCCGAGACGCACCACATGAACGTGGACTACTCGGCCTACGAGGGCAAGCAGGTCAGCGGCCGGGCCCGCACGGTGCTCTCCCGCGGCACCGTGATCATCGACGACGGCAAGTATCTCGGCCACGCCGGACAGGGCAGCTACCAGCGCCGCAGCACCAGCCAGTACCTCCTCTGAACCGCCGCCGGGCCGTAACCGAGTTCTATCGGCGCGGCCCGGCCCCGGTTCTCCACCCCCAGTACGACTCCACCTCAACCGCACGACCCGACGAACCTCCCAGAAGGGTGCCCGCCATGGACTTCGGCCTGGTCCTCCAGAACGACCCGCCCGCCGACCTGCTCGTCTCCCGGATGCGCCGGGCGGAGGAGGGCGGGTTCACCCACGGGTGGACCTTCGACTCGGCCGTGCTGTGGCAGGAGCCGTTCGTCATCTACAGCCGGATCCTGGAGCACACCCGCACGCTGGTGGTCGGGCCGATGGTGACCAACCCGACCACCCGGACCTGGGAGGTGACCGCGTCCACCTTCGCCACGCTCAACGACATGTACGGCAACCGGACGATCTGCGGGATCGGCCGGGGCGACTCGGCCCAGCGGGTGGCCGGCCGGCGCCCGGCCACCCTGGACCGGCTGAGCGAGGCGATGCACGCGATCAAGGAGCTGGCCGAGGGCCGGGAGGCCGAGGTGGACGGCACCGCGATGCTGATCCCGTGGATCAAGGACGGCCGGCTGCCGGTCTGGATGGCCGCGTACGGGCCGAAGGCGCTGGAACTGACCGGCCGGCAGGCCGACGGCTTCATCCTGCAGCTGGCCGACCCGTACCTGACCGAATGGATGGTCGGCGCGGTGCGTGCGGCGGCGGTCGCGGCCGGCCGCGACCCGGCGTCGGTGTCGATCTGCGTCGCGGCCCCGGCGTACGTGACCGACGGCAGCCCCGAGGCCGCCGCGCACGCCCGCAACCAGTGCCGCTGGTTCGGCGGCATGGTCGGCAACCACGTCGCCGACCTGGTCGGCCGGTACGGCGAGGGCTCGGGCCTGGTGCCGGAGGAGCTGACCGCGTACATCAAGGAGCGGCAGAAGTACGACTACAGCCACCACGGCCGGGCCGGGAACCCGGACACCGAGTTCGTCCCGGACGAGATCGTGGAACGGTTCTGCCTGATCGGCCCGCCCGAGGTGCATGTCGAGAAGCTCACCAGGCTCAAGGAACTGGGCGTGGACCAGTTCGCGGTCTACGCGATGCACGACGCGATCGAATCGACCGTCGACGCCTATGCCGGCGACGTCATCCCGGCATTCGCCTCCTGATTACTGCTGCCGCCAGGCCCGCCGCGCCCGCAGATATGCGGGCGCGGCGATGCGTAGGGACTTCGCCTTGTTGAACCCGTGCCGGACCCCGAAGATCTGGTAGTCGGCCTGTTCCAGCGAGTCCAGGATCCCGGCGTACAGGGTCAGCGCGGTGTGCACGCACTCCCGGCTCGCCGGGTGCAGCAGGTCGACCGCGGCGTGCGCGTCGGCGTAGTACTCCCGCGCCCGCCTGGTCTCGAAGGCGAGCAGTTCGCGGATCCCGTCAGTCATCTGACGTGCCTCGAAGTCGGCCCGGCCGACCCCGAACTGCTTCATCTCGTCCTGCGGCAGGTAGAGCCGGCCGCGGCCGAGGTCCTCGTCGATGTCGCGGAGTATGTTCGTCAACTGCAACGCGTTGCCGACGGCTGTCGAACGCTCGGCGGCGGACGGGTCGAGCGGTTCGAGTATCGGCACCAGTTGCAGGCCGAGCAGCGCGGCCGCGCCGTACATGTAGACGAGCAGGTCGTCGTAGGTGGCGTAGTCGGTGACGGTCAGGTCGCTGCGCATGGTGTCGGTGAACGCGTGGAAGTGCTCGATCGGGATGTCCCACGTGCGCGCCGTGTGCGCGGCGGCCTTGAGCACCGGGTCGGTCGAGTCGCCGTCGGCGAGGGCCTGTTCGTATGCTGCGATCCGCTGGTCCAGCCGGGCCGACTTCTCCGCCGGGTCGACCGCGGTCGGGTCGTCCACGATCTGGTCGAGCAGGCGGGCGTGGGCGTAGAGCGCGTCGACGTACGGCCGCTTGGCCGGCGGCAGCATCAGGCAGCCGGCGTAGAACGAGGGGTCGTACTTGCGGTGGATCGCGCGGCATCGGGCGTAGGCGGCCGCCAGTTCCGGGTCCGGCGCGGTGAGGTCCTTGGTGGTCGGCATGCCGGGATTCTAGAGAATGTGCTGCGGAGAGATCGAATCGCCGGACCGATGAGTCGGGGCAACGTGCGGCGTTAGATCTAGTTTCGTGGCCGGGAACGTTTGCCCCTTCCCGGTTCTAGGCGCCCGGCTGGCAAGGATCCGCCGATCGCCCTCGTACTCGGTCGTCCGTGGGCGCATCCCGGTCCGCAGCCAGGCGCGCTGTGAATATCGACTGCGCATAGAGCCGGGAAGGGGCAAACGTTCCCGGCCACGGCACTAGCATGAGACGAATGAGCGAGGTCCCCGAGGCACCCCCGGCCGACGAGGCGCAGTTCGGCGCGCTCGCCGAGCGTTACCGCCGCGAGCTGCACGTCCACTGCTACCGGATCCTCGGCTCGTTCACCGAGGCCGAGGACCTGGTCCAGGAGACCCTGCTGCGAGCCTGGCGGCACCGCGACGGTTTCGCCGCGGGCACCAATTTCCGGGCCTGGCTCTACCGGATCGCTACCAACGCCTGCCTGGATCACTTGCGCCGCAACGCCCGCCGGACCCCCGCGCTGCACTCGCCGGCCGAGCTGCCCTGGTTGCAGCCGTATCCGGACCGGCTGCTGGACGAGATCGCGCCGCCGCAGGACGAGCCGGACGCCGTGCTGGTCGCCCGGGAGACGATCGAACTGTCCTACCTGGCCGTGATCCAGGTGCTCCCGCCGCGCCAGCGGGCCGTGCTGATCCTGCGCGGCCTGCTCGGCTGGTCCGCCGCCGACACCGCGGCGACGCTCGACATGACGGTCGCCGCGGTCAACAGCGCCTTGCAGCGGGCCCGGGCCACGTTGCAGGACAAGCTCCCGGACGGCCGGGTCGACGAGTGGTCCGCGACCGAGCCGAGCGCGCAGGAGCTGACCCTGCTGGCCGGTTTCATCGACGCCCACGAACGCGCCGACGCGGCCGCGGCGATCGCGCTGATGCGCGAGGACATCCGGATCACGATGCCGCCCTACCCGATGTGCTTCGACGGGCGGGCCCAGTGCGCGGCGCTGGTCGAGAACGCCTTCGGCCCGGGCTCCGAGGGGGACTGGCTGCTCCTGCCGATCCGGGCCAACCGGATGCCCGCGGCCGCCAGCTACCTGCGCCGGCCCGGGGACACGGTGTACCGGGCGTTCAAGATCGACGTCCTGCGCACCGACGGCAGCGCGATCGCCGAGATCACCACCTTCGACACCACGCTGTTCCCCGCGTTCGACCTGCCCCAGATCCTCACCGGGACCAAGCCCTGACCGGGACGGATGCCGCTGCTATCCGCGCGGGCCGAGGCGTCGCGCGGCATTGGCCACCGCGGCCCGGGCTTCGGCGGAGAGCTTCTGGACCAGGGCGGCGGCGGGCAGTTCGCGGATCAGCGGGTAGCTCTGCCCGGCCCAGAGGTTGAAGCCGTCCGGGTCGCCCGCGGCCCGGGCCGCCGCGCGCAGCGGCGAGGTCAGCCGGTGCAGCTGCGGGTAGGCGGACACCGCGTGCTCTTCGTGTTCTGCGATGAAGGCGTTCGCCAGCCCGCGCGCCCGGCGGCCGGTGAACGCCCGGGTCAGCACGGTCCGGGTCGGCCCGTCGTCGGCCGGATCCCCTTGCCCCACAACGGTTTCCGATGAGGCGGCCGAGAGCCGGGCCCGCCCGGTCAGCACGGCCCGGTACACCGGCGAGGTGCCCGCCTCCGGGCAGCCCAGGAACGCGGTGCCGATCTGCGCGGCGCTCGCGCCGGCCGCCAGGACCGCCGCGAGCGCGCTGCCGTCGGCCACGCCGCCGGCCGCGACCAGCGGCAGCCCGGTGCGCGCGGCGAGCAGCCGGAGCAGCGGGAGCAGGGCGTACTCGTCGGTGTCGTGCGTGCCGCCGCGGTGGCCGCCGGCCTCGATTCCCTGGGCGATCACCGCGTCCACGCCGAGCGCCGTGGCGGCCAGGGCCTCGTCCGGGCGGGTCAGGGTCACCCACACCTCGCTGCCGCGGGACTGCAGGCCGCGCACGACCGCGGGGTCCGGCAGGCCGAAGGCGAAGGAGACCACTGCGACCGGATCCCGGTGCAGCAGCTCGATTTTCGCCGGGTAGTCGTCGTCGCCGCCGAGCGGTTCGCCGACCTTCGCGCCGCGCCGCGCGGCCTCGCCGGCCAGGTGCCGGGCGTACCCGGCCACCGCCTCGGGGTCGGCGCCGGCCGGGCCGGGCAGGAAGACGTTCACGCCGAACGGCGCGTCGGTCAGCTTGCGGGTCTCGGCGACGTCCTCGGCCAGCCGGTCCGCGGTCAGGTAGCCGGCGCCGAGGAAACCCAGCCCGCCGGCCTGGGACACGGCCGCGGCCAGCCGCGGGGTGCTCGGGCCGCCGGCCATCGGCGCCGCGACGATCGGGTGGACCAGGCCGTCCAGCAACTCGCTCACGTGCGCCGTCCTTCCGTGCCCGGGTCCGGATCCGACCGCGCCCGGGCTCGGGCATCGGCCCGGGGACTCCGGTTCGCCGTCTTCTGATCCCACTCTACGTCGGCCCGGCGGCCGGAGAACGCCCCCGCGGGCGCCCGCGCCCGGCCGGTCGCCGCCGCGCGGCTCAGGCCTGGCCGGTCTCGAACCGGGTGACCAGGCCGCCGTCGACCTCGAACCGCCACGTCGTGCGCATCTCGCCCCAGGCGTCGTTGCGGAACTGGGCCAGCAGGCCGAGGCCGCCGTTGGACTCGGACTCGACCCGGATGTGGCCGTTGGCGGAGAAGATCTCGCGCTCGATCCACTCCTGCACGTCGCGGTCCGAGCCGTCGTCGGACATCGTCGCGCCCGGGGCGAGCAGGGCGGTGAAGGCGGCCCGGTCCCCGGCGTTGAGCGCGGCAACCAGGGCGCTGACCACAGGGTTCTGCAACTTGTCGGTGGTGATGCTCATCGGAACCTCCGGTACGGGGGCGAAGGTGCCCCAGCGCCCAGTCAACACCGCGCCCGCGGCGGGCGAACCCGGAGTTGGCCCGTCCGGGGTGCTCCGGCCGCCGGGCCCGGCCTCAGCGCACCCCGCGCGGCCGGAACTGCACGCTGATCCGCGGGCCGATCAGGCGGCTGGTCTTGGGCACCGCGTGCTCCCAGGTGCGCTGGCAGCTGCCGCCCATCACCAGCAGGTCGCCGTGGCCCACGTCGTGCCGGACAGTCGGGCCGCCGCCGCGCGGGCGCAGCAACAGGGCGCGCGGCGTGCCCAGCGAGATGATCGCGACCATGGTGTCCTCGGTCGCGCCGCGCCCGGTGGTGTCGCCGTGCCAGGCCACGCTGTCGCGGCCGTCCCGGTACAGGCACAGCCCGGCGGTGCTGAACGCTTCGCCGAGTTCGGGCGCGTAGTGCTCGCCGAGCATCCGGCGGGCGTCGGTCAGGACCGGGTCGGGCAGGGCGTGGTCCTCGCGGTAGAAGCTCAGCAGCCGGGGCACGTCGACCAGCCGCTCGTACATCTGCCGCTGCTCGGCGTGCCACGGCACGGCGGCGGCCAGCCGCACGAACAACTCGTCCGCGCCGGTGACCCAGCCCGGCCGCAGGTCGATCCAGGCGCCGTCGCCCAGGATCTCGCGCCGCACCGACGATCCGAGCCGGCCCAGGCCGACCTCTTCGGTCACGTCCAACAGGGAGCCTTGCAGTCCAGCGGTTGCCATGGAGGGAGCCTAGCAGTTAGATCGAACATGCGTTCGATAGATGTTCGAATTTCTGGGACGTGCCTGCTCGGGGGAGGGGTGGCGCGTCGGAAAACGGCCGCGAGGCCGAATCGGAGGCGTCGGCCGGGCGCCGTTGCGACGCCGCAACGCTTCGTCAGACACTCTACGTCACCGCGCCGCTACGCCCAAGAGTGCCCGTGCGGCAGCCCCTTACCGATGCCTCTACCTATGCCTTCGCCTCCGACTGGGCATCGCGGACGGCCTGCGCGAGCCGGTGCGCGCCGTCGTGCTCGAGCCCGTCGACGACGCCCTCGACGTCGGCCGCGGGCCGGTTCTGGCTCAGCTTAGCCTTGGCCTCGATCCGGCTGATCAGGATCTCCACGCCGACGGTGTCCCGCAACCGCCCGGCGATGAACTCGGCCGGCGCGTCGTCCACCGACCAGGGATGCTCGCGCTCGCCTTCGTGTCGCTCGGTCAGCCGGCGCACCAGGGCCTGCATCCAGGCCAGGTCGTCGTGCACGATCAGCTGCCCGTAGATGTGGGCGGTCACGTAGTTCCAGGTGGGCACGACCCGGCCGTGCTCCGCCTTCGACGCGTACCAGGACGGCGTCACGTACCCGTTCTCGCCGTGCACGATCGCCAGTGCGTCGCCCAGCGGAGGGCGTTTCCACTGGTCGTTCTCGCGTGCGAGATGACCGACCAGCGAGCCGTGCTCCCCGCGGGCGGGGTCGTAGATGAGCGGGATATAGGAGGCGGTCAAACCGTCTTCGGTCACCGTGACCAGGTCGGCCGCACCCATGTTCGACAAGAGGTTTGCGAGGGTTTGATTGCCGGCGGCGAAATGCGGTGGAGTGTACATTCTCTGGCCCTTTGTCGTTTCCGGCGGTGAAATCCGTGCCCCGGGGTAATCCCGGTCATACGCCGGAGCTGCTTGAATTGTGCTGAACATGACGCTGCGTAACCATTCGGCGGCGGATTCGGATTCCGGCCGGTCTGGCCGCGACCCGAACTCGACATGGCCTCGGGTCTTGGCCTGGGGCCACTATTCTCCGGCATTGTCGGCAAAGCGAAATCCGCGCTGCGGCTTTCTTTCCCCGGCCTGCCGCATTCGCGATGGTGTTCTCTCGCTCGGCTGGTCATGAGAAGAATCGCCTTTCCGCTGTTCATGCTGGTTAACGCGCGTACATCCTGGTGATTGTCACCCTACGCGCTAACCGTGTTCGGCGGCAGTGTCGCACGGCCGGTCTGCCGTTGCGCCGACCCGTGATCCGCCCCGGCCTGCGCAATGAGGGAGAATGGATCCCATGCCGTATCGAGTCACGTTTGTATGCACAGGTAACATCTGCCGCAGCCCGATGGCTGAGCACGTGCTGCGCAGTCACGTGCAGAAGGCCGGGCTCGACGTGGTCGTGGACAGTTCGGGAACCGGAAGCTGGCACGTCACCGACCCGGCCGACCCGCGGACCGTCCGGACCCTGCGCGCGCACGGCTACACCTGCGACCACAGCGCCCGGCAGTTCAAGTCCGCCTGGTTCGACGACTACGACCTGGTCATCGCCCTGGACCGCGGCCACCAGCGCGAGCTGTCGCAGCTGGCCCGGACCGACGCGGACCGGGCGAAGATCAGGCTGCTGCGCTCGTTCGACCCGCAGGCCGGAACGGACCTGAGCGTCGTCGACCCGTACTACGACGACGACGAGTTCGAGGTGGTGATGGAACTCATCGAGGCCGCGGTCCCCGGGCTGCTGGCCGAGATCGGCGCCGCGCTCGGCGCCTCGGAGGGTCCGGACAGACCGGAGGCCGCGTCCGGAATCGTTTCCGGTGCTGAGCGGGGTTTTGCCAAAGACGCGTGAGTTTGGCAAAGGGGGCATTGGGGCGCGTGCGGCGGCGCGCGAGGGGCGTGCACAAAGGTTTACGCTGCGCGGCCCGCAAAGACGTAGATCATGGCGTAGGATCAGGGCTCGGCAGGAGATTTTCCGGCACCTGGATCGAACATCCGTACCCCCGGGAAGAGGACGAGGGCAAAAGCAATTTCATCAGCAATTGCTAAAGGTCGGGCAAACGCAAACTCAAATGCCGCTTTGCACTCGCGTCCATCAGCATTTACCTGCTTTTGTCCCTGGCGCCCAGGCCAATTCGCCACCCTCGAAAGGTAAATTTCCGGCATGCCCGGGGCGGTTGCGCCGTCCCGTCCGCGGCGTCACCATTAGGCTCGTTCGCGTACTACTCGGAATTCATGTCGGCAAGACCCAGGGGTGGAAATAGTGCGGACCGGCATCCCGGCGCCTCGCCAGGCCTACGATCCCGAGCGGATCGGGAGGTACCAGGTCCTGGGCCGGATCGGCTCCGGTGCGATGGGCCAGGTGTATCTCGCCCGCTCGCCCGGATCGCGGCTGGTCGCGGTCAAGACCATCCACACCGAGCTCGCCGACGACGGCGACTTCCGGCGTCGTTTCGCCCGCGAGGTGACCGCGGCGCGCAGTGTCGGCGGCGCCTATACGGCACCCGTGGTCGACGCCGATCCCGACGCCGACGTGCCCTGGCTCGCCACCCTGTATCTGCCGGTGCCCACGATGGCCGTGATGGTCGAGAGGTGCGGTCCGCTGCCGGTTCCGGCCGTGCGCTGGCTGGCGGCCGGCTGCGCCGAGGCGCTGGAGTCGATCCACCGGGCCGGCCTGATCCACCGGGATCTGAAGCCGGGCAACGTGTTGGTCGCCGCGGACGGGCCCCGGGTGATCGACTTCGGTCTGGTCCGGGCCGAGGGGCAGTCGAACCTGACCATCGCCGGCGACGCGATGGGCACGCCCTCGTTCATGGCCCCGGAGCAGGCCTCCGGGGAGGGCCCGATCGGCCCGGCCGTCGACGTCTTCTCGCTCGGCGCGACTCTGATGTTCGCGCTGACCGGCACGTCCCCGTACCGCGGCCGCAACATCAACGAGGCCATCTTCCAGATGATGCGCGGCACCCCGGACCTGTCGGTCATCCCGGAGGAGATGCGCCCGGTCCTGGCCGCCTGCCTGCGCCGGGACCCGGACGAGCGCCCGACCCCGGCCCAGCTGGTCGACTACTTCGCCCCGCACGTGGCCGGCTCGCACATGTCCCCGCCGCTGCCCACCTCCGCCCTGCGGCTGATCCAGGAGTACGGCCGCAAGCTCACCGAGGAACTGGGCGTGCCCACACCCGAGGAGGGCCAGTCGGCCGCCGGTTCCAACGGCTCGGCCGGGTCGGGCCCGGGTTCCGGCTCCGGGGCCGACTCCGGCTCCGGTTCCGACCGCGAGGCCGTGTTCGGCGTCTCCGCCGGCGCCGCGGACAAGCCGCTCTTCCCCCGGCCCGACCCGGTCCACGCCGAGACCGAGCCGCTGCGCACCGGCGACCGCTCGACCGGTCCCGGCCGCAGCTCTGGCCGCGACCCGGAACCCGGCTGGATCTCGTCGCGCGCGACCGGCTCCGACCCGGTGACCGGGCCCGGCAGCGAAGGCGCGGACGAGAGCGACTGGGAGCGCGCCCTGGACCGCTTCCTGGAGAACGGCCCGGCGCACCCGGCCGAGCCGGTCAAGAAGCGCCAGTTCGACGACTCCACCCCGCTGCCCGGCCCGTCCGGCCCGGAGGTCCGCCGCCGCTGGGCCAAGGAGCCGGACCGCGAGTTCGACCTCGGCGCGGCCAAGGACCGGGCCCGGGGCCTGACCACGGCCGAGGACGACGACGAGAAGGCGAAGCCCGGCAAGGCCGCCAAGACCGAGCGGCCGGAGAACCGCCGCCGCAAGCAGAAACTGCAGAGCACCAACCACCGGCGCCGCAACAGCCTGCGCGCGACGCTCGCGGTCGTGCTGGCCGCCGGGGCCGCCGGCGGGCTCGGCTACAGCCTGCACTCCAACTCCACCACCCAGATCACCCAGGCCGCGGCCACCGACACCACCCAGACGGACTTCGGCTGCGGCACCCCGCCGCCGGGGATGCCCGGCCCGCCGGTCGGCGCCTACTGGAAAGTCGGCGCGTCCTTCTTCGCCATCGCCCCGCCCGGCGGCAGCCAGACCACCTCGTTCAACCTGATCGGCTGCGGCTTCAAACCCGGACAGGTCCTGACCCTGGCCATCGTCGGCGGCCGCTCGATCCCGGACGCCGTCACCGCCGACAGCGTGGGCCGGTTCAACTACACCGTGAACGCCAACCACGAGTTCTTCCCCGGCGACATCCCGGCCGGCGCCTACGTGATCGAGGCCGAATACGGGTCCGTGGTCGCGAGCGTGCACTTCACCGTCGGCTGACCTGCCGGACTGCCCGGAAATCCCCACTCCGCGCACACTCTAAAGGCACTGCGTTCCACGGCCCGCGCCGGGTGCCGGTCGATCAGATCGGCGCCCGGCGCGGGCTTTTGCGAAACGAGATAGCGTGGCCGTTGCCATCGCAGACCACGGGAGGGGCCACATGCGCAAGGCCAGCGGGACGATGTACGGACTCGCCTACGGCGACGCCCTCGGCAAGCCGACCGAGTTCCTCACCTACGAGGAGATCATCCGCCGCTACGGGCCGACCGGGCCGCTCCGGCTGTCCGGCGACCCGGCACTGGTCACCGACGACACCCAGATGACGCTGGCCGTCGCCGACGCGCTGTTCGACACCCTGGACGCGGGCGAACTGACCGCCGCGCACTTCGAGAACCCGCTGCGCGACCGCTTCCTGGCCTGGGCGCAGAGCCCGGAGAACAACCGCGCGCCCGGCATGACCTGCCTGCGCGCGATCGGCCGGCTGGCCGAGGGACTGCCCTGGGCCGAGGCCACCGTGGCCGACTCGAAGGGCTGCGGCGCGAACATGCGGGTCGCGCCGATCGGCCTGCTGCCCGGCCTGAGTGAGGCCGACCGGGCCGGCGCGGCCCAGTTCCAGGCCGCGGTCACCCACGGTCACCCGACCGCGCTGGCCGCCAGCGACCTGACCGCGTTCGCCGTGCACTGGCTGGCCGGCGGCATGCCCACCGGCGAGCTGCTCGACGCCCTGCGCGACCGCTGCGCCGGCCAGCGCGAGGTCTACCACCAGGAGTGGCTGGGCGAGCTGTGGCAGCGGTCGACCGCGACCAGCGCCCGGGACTTCATCGCCCGCGGCTGGGACGAGTGCCTGGCCGCGCTGGACACGGTCGAGCGCGCCCTGGCCGTCGCCGACCGCGCGGCCTACGCGGACCCGTGCCTGGCCGCCGGCCGCGGCTGGATCGCCGAGGAGGCCCTGGCCACCGCCCTGTACTGCTATTTGATGTGGCCGGACGAGCCGGTCGCGATGCTCGGCCGGGCGGCGGCGTCCTCCGGGGACTCCGACTCGATCGCCAGCATCGCCGGAGCCCTGGCCGGGGCCGCGCTCGGCTTCGCGGCCTGGCCGGCCGGCTGGGCCGAGCAGATCGAGTACCGGGCCGAGCTGGACCGGATCGGCCGGGCCTGGGACTGAGCGCTCCGGCGTGGTTGGTCCTTCCGCCCCCGGGTGGCCGTCGGCGCCCGCCCGGCTCCACCCTGGGGTGGACGCGGCGGCCGCGGCCGGGCGGCCGGGTCTCCACCCTGAGTGCAACCCCGGGGCTGAGGTCGAAAAACCGCCCCGGCGGCACAGTAGAGCCATGACCACCACTGATTACCTCATCTCCGCAGTCCTCGTCCTCCTCGTCATCCCGCAGGTGCGCGGCATGCGGATCAGCCTGCGCTCGCTCCTGCTGCCGCTGGTGGCGGTCGGCGCGGCCGGGGCGTACTACCTCAAGTCCATCCCCACCGGCGGCCACGACGTCGCGCTGGACGTGGCCACCTGCGCCGTCGGCGTGGCCCTGGGCCTGTTGTGCGGCCTGTTCACCCGGGTCTTCCCGGACGGCAGGGGCGGCCTGGTCTCCAAGGCGGGCGTGGGCGCGGCGATCCTGTGGATCGTCGGCATGGCGTCCCGGACCGGGTTCGCCTACGAGGCCAACCACGGCGGCGCGCACGCCATCTACACCTTCAGTGTGAACAACCAGATCACCGGGTCCAACGCCTGGACCGCCGCCCTGGTCCTGATGGCCCTGGTCCAGGTGCTCGCCCGGCTTGTGGTGATCCGGGTCAAGGCCCACCAGGCCGGGCAGTCCCAGGCCCCCGTCGCGGTCGCCGCGTAATCCGTGAGCGAGGTGCAGCAGGTCCCGGCGCGCGGCGACGCGCGGCCCGCGGGACGCGAAGACCCCCGGAGCACTTATCCTGCGCTGGTGACAGTCTCGCCCACCGCACCTGAGGATCCCGCCCGAAGCCCGACCGAGCCGGCCGCCGCCGGCCTGGCCGGGCCTCGCGGCATTCGCGCACGCACACGCAGGGCCAAGGGCGAGGTCGCGGCCGTGAGCGTCGGCAGCAGCACTGACGTCGGCTTCGGCCCGGGCTCGGCGCAGCAGGTGAGCGAACGGGTCGCCGCCGCCGACCTGCGGGCGTTCTCCCGGCGGCGGGCCCAGAGCCGCCGGCTGGGGCTGCTGATCTTCCCGATGCTGGCGCTCGTCGTCCCGCAGCCGTTCTTCGGCCACCCCGGCCCCGGGCTGCACGGCAGCGGCCTGGCCATGTCGCTCGGCCTGGCCGCGATCGTCGCCGCGAGCATCCCGACCCTGCTGGTCTGGCCGCCGGGACCCCTCACGGACCTGCTGTTCTCCGTGATCCCGCTGGTCATGGGGGCGGGCGGGATCGCCCTGCTGGCCGGGCAGCTGTCCACCTCCGGACAGATCGCGGTCTCGTTCTCGGTGTCGATAGCGTTCATCCGGCTGCCGGTGGCCCGGGCCCTGGGCATCGGGGGAGTGCTGACCGCCGGCATGGCGGTCATGGTGGTGGCCCGCAACGGCGGGGACGAGGACTCGGCCGCGACGATCCTGCTGTGCGTGTCCGTGGCCCTGATGGCGCTGCTGGTGCGCCGCTCCTGGGAGGACCAGGCCGCGGCTGAGCGGCTGACCGCGCAGCTCCAGGACGCCCGGGAGGAGCACGCCAAGGCCGCCGCCCTGGCCGAGCGCGGCCGGATCGCCCGGGACCTGCACGACGTGCTGGCCCAGTCGCTCTCCGGCCTCGCCATCCAGCTGGAGGCCGCCCGGCGGGTGGCCCGGCGCGGCGGCGCGGACGAGCAGCTGACCGAGCTGCTCGACCGGGCGAGCGGGCTGGCCAAGGACGGCCTGTCCGAGGCGCGCCGGGCGGTCGCGGTGCTGCGCGGCGACGTGCAGGCGAGCCTGGATCTGTTGCCCGGCCTGGTGGAGCGGTATCAGAAGGACCTGCGGCTGGATGTCGGCCTGGAGATCCGCGGGACGGTGCGCGAACTCGCGCCGCTGGCCGAGGAGGCGTTGCTGCGCGGGGCGCAGGAGGCGCTGACCAACGCGGCGCGATACGCTCGCGGCTCGACCGTACGGGTCGAACTCGAGTACTCGGAGTCGCTGACCGTGGTGACCGTGCAGGACACTCTTCCGGCCGAGGGCGCCGCCCCCGGCGAGGTGATCACCGGCTCGGGCCTCGGCCTGCGCGGCATGGCCGAACGGCTGGCCCAGGTCGGCGGGACGGTCCAGGTCGGCCCGACCGGCGCCGGCTGGCTGGTCCGGATGGAGGTGCCGGCGTGACCGCCGAGACGGACCGTATCCGGGTGCTGATCACGGACGACCAGCGGGTGGTCCGCGACGGCCTGGTGTTGTTGGTCGGCACGTTCGACGGGATAGAGATCGTCGGCAGCGCGTGCGAGGGCGCGGAGGCGGTCCGGATGGCCGTCGAGCTGCGCCCGGATGTGGTGCTGATGGACCTGGACATGCCGGTGCTGAACGGCGCCGGGGCGACCGCCGCGCTGAAGGAGAAGGTGCCGGGGGCGGCCGTGCTGGTGCTGACCACGTACACCGACGAGGCGCACGTCATGCCCGCGTTGAAGGCCGGCGCGCGCGGATATGTGACGAAGGATACGGACGCTGACACGCTGGAGGCGGCCATCCGGCAGGTGCATGCCGGGCGCGCGTTTCTGGACCCGGAGGTGCAGGAACGGCTGATGGCCGCGGTCGCCGGGAACGGGCTCGGCGGGAGCTTGGGCGCGGAGACGACTGCTTCCGGCGCTGCGGTGGATGAGTCGCAGGAGGCTGATCGGGATTCGGATCCTGGTGCGGGCCGAGCGTTGCCCGACGGATTGACCGTGCGCGAAGCGGAGGTTCTGGCGCTGATCGCCGAGGGCCTGTCCAACGCGGAGATCGGCGCGCGCCTGTTCGTGAGCAACGCGACCGTGAAATCACACGTGAACCGCATCTTCGCGAAGATCGGCGTCCGAGACCGGGCGCAGGCGGTCAGATATGCGTTCCGGGCCGGGATCGGCGAGACAGATAGCTGATTCTCCGGGTCGGCCGCGGGGTCTGTCACGCCTGGTCTGAGCCGGGAGCGCTGTCGGCTGCATCCAGGTGGGTCAGGCCGCGGGCGTAGACACGGGTCAGTTCGTGGAACCGGTAACGGCCCGGGACGCTCTGCGTCAGCAGATTGTGATCGAGCAGCGAGTCGAGCAGGTGCTCGGCGGTGTGCGGGTCGGCGTCGGTCGGGTAGGCGGCGGTCTGGGCGTCGACGTCCGGGGCGAGAAGCATGCCCAGGTAGCGGAAAAGGCGGCGCTCGGCGAGCGGCAGGGCGGCGTAGGAGGAGTCGAAGACGGCGGTGAGGTCCCAGTCCTCGTCCTGGAGTCGGGCCAGGCGGATGGCCTCGTCGCGCAGGTCGGCGACGAGGTCCCGGACGGGCAGATTCGTGCGGCGCCGGAGCCGGGCGGCGGCCAGGCGTACGGCCAGCGGCAGGTAGCCGCAGAGCGCGAGCAGGTCGGCGGCGGACGGGTCGTCGTCCCGAATGCGGCCGTCCTGGGCGACCTTGTGTAGCAGCGCGAGCGCCTCGGCCTGCGAAAGCACGTCCAGGGAGAGGGAATGCGTGTCGTCGAGCCCGATCAGGCGTCTGCGACTGGTCGCCAGGACCTGGCAGCCGGGCGTTCCGGGCAGCAGCGGGCGCACCTATGCGGTGTCGGCGGCGTTGTCCAGAATAATCAGGGTTCTGGTTCCGTCCGGGCGGTCGCGGTAGAGTGCGGCGCGTTCGCCCTGGTCCTCGGGTGTCTGGTCCGGCGAGACGCCCAGGCTGCGCAGCAACCAGGCCAGTGCGTCCCCGGTGGCCAGGGGCGCGGCGCCGGGCGAGTGGCCGGGCAGGTCGATGAACAGCTGGCCGTCCGGGAACGCGTCGCGGACCCGGTGCGCCGCATGCAGGCCCAGTGCGGTTTCGCCCACTCCGCCCATGCCGTCGATCGCGGAGATCACCACGCTGCCGGTCCCGCCGACGTCCGGGGTCTCGCTCAGGAGGCTGACGAGGCGGTCGAGTTCGGGTCGGTGGCCGGTGAAGGCCCGAGTGTCGCCAGGGAGCTGATACCGCGAGCCGGGATGAGACGGATTGCCTGTGCGGGACTGGGTTTTCGAACCAGCCAGTCTGGCCGGACCATTGGTGGTAACGCCGGTGGTCGGCGAGGCGGTCAGCGGCCCGGCCGAAGGACTGCTCGACATGATGCTCGACGGCCTGGCCTCGACGAAATCCAACTCCGGATCGGCGGTCAGGATCCTGCGGTGCAGCTGCCGCACGGGCGCAGACGGGTCTACTCCGAGCTGGCCGACCAGCGTACGCCGCAGGGTCTGGAAGACCTTCGTTGACAGTGCTCGAAACGTCAGGCATAGTCTGTCCCACAGACTAGTCTGCATGGGAGGAAGCATGGAGCGAAGGGCGCTGGCGTCGGCGGCGGCGAACTATCCCTACCTACAGGGCCTGTGGGCGGTCCCGATGGGATTCATGATGGTGGCCACCGGGATATCCAATCTCCAGGGTCGGCTCTCGGGGCCCGTGATCATCGGCGTCCTCGTCGGGTGCTTCGCGCTCTGCGTAGTGACGACGCTGCTCATCGCCCGCTACTACAGCGCCAACTACGGCAGGGTCACCCCGACCACCGGCAGGCACCTGAGACACGGGGTCGCCGTCGCGACGTGGGCCGCGGTGCTCTTCGTCGGCGCGAACAGATACCTGCTCTGGTCGCCCGACTCGACGGTGTGCGCCTTCGCGGCGGCGTTCGCCGCAGCCACGCTCGCCTACTACGCGATCCTCGTCGGGCTGCGCGCCCACCACCTCGTCGTCTGGGGCGTCGTGGTGCTCGCCGCCCTGCTGCCGGTCTGGGGCCCGCTGGGCGCCGACCGGGACGCGGTGGCCATGTTCCCCCTCGCGGCCGCGCTGGTCGCGTCGGGACTCCTCGACCAGCGCGCCCTCGCCCGCACCTTCGGCGCCCCGAGGACCCCGAATCCCAAGGACGGCAATGTCGGAGGGTAACGAGGAGCTGCGACTGGACCGGCTGATCCACGAGCCCGCCCGACTGGCAATCATGACGGTGCTGTCCTCGGTGCAGGCCGCGGACTTCGTCTTCCTCCAGCGAGTGACCGGGCTGACCAAGGGCAACCTCTCCAGCCACCTCGGCAAGCTGGACGAAGCCGGTCTGGTGCTGATCGAGAAGAGATTCGTGCGCAACAAGCCGAACACGAACGTCGAACTGACCCCGCAGGGCCGCAGCCGGATCGCGAACCACTGGGCTCAGCTGGACCGGCTGAAGAACCTGTCGCAGACCGCTGCGCAACCAGCGGCCGATTGAGGCCGGCGCGCGCCCGCCCGGCGCGCGCAATCCCGAGCCCGCAGCGTGCCGAACGCTGCAGGCTCACGGGGCTCTCACGGGGCCGGCGCGCCGACGGCCGGCCCCGCGAGGAGGTCTCACTCATGCGAGAGGGCGACAGGAACGCAGAAAAGCCTCCCCATCGGCTACGAATCCGAGCCAGGAAGGCTTGTCGACCAGACCAATCCAGCAGGAACTCAGGGCCGAGCCTGCCGGCGGTCCGGCGTCGGGCCTCCAGGGCAGCGACTGACTGTGCCCGACCCACGCAGGGCAGACGTTGCCTGCTGCGGCACTTGGAGTCCGCTGGGCGGCCGCAGGCAGGGGCGCCGGGCCGGGGGATCAGGGTTCTCACAGGGTCGAGTCCTACAGGTCCCACCCCCACTTCGGCCGCCCGGGCGTCCGCGGACGAAAAACCTCGGCGGCCCGAGGGAAATCGCCGAATCGAGATGAAAGCAGCGCTCGAAGTCGATGATCCGGGGGTGACCCGACAGGACTCTGATAGGTACGCGGCGGAACGGGTCGGCCAGAGTTGCCGACCGTTCGTCGGAAAAAACTGCACCCCCGGAACGGCGCCCGTCCGCCCGTCCCGGAAACCCTTGTGCTGTCCCGATTTGTAGCTCTTTCACCAACCCGCAATCCGGGCACAGGGCACATAAAGTAAGGGGCCTCAATCGCCTGCTTTGCCCGGTTCCCGGCGCCGCGGAATGTTCCGGCTTGGTGAATTCCGGCCGCCCGCGCCGCCGGCTCTCGATCAAGCCCGGCCGCTGTCGATAGGGTGACCGCCCAGAAGACCGCTCCCCGTCTGGTCGAGCCTGTCAGCCGACCCGGTAGGCGCGCAGACCGAAGAAGGAGCCATGGCGTCCCACCGGCAATCGAAGACCCCCTCCCGCACCGCCGCCGCGACGATGGTCGGCCTGACCGCGGGGGCCGTCGCGCTGGTGCCGACCATCAGCGAGGCCGCGCCGGCGCAGACCTTCCAGCAGGTCCAGACCGAGGTGAACAACCTCTACACCCAGTCCGAGGCGGCCACCCAGCAGTACGACGGGGCGCAGCAGGCCTACGCGCAGCTCCAGCAGAAGATCGCCGACATCCAGGGCCAGATCTCGATCGAGGCCGCCGACCTGCACTCGCTGCAGAAGATGATGGGCCTGCAGGCCGGTTCGCAGTACATCACCGGCGGCGTGGACCCCTCGCTCCAGCTGGCGCTGTCGGCGGACCCCAACACCTTCCTGGCCCAGGCCTCGATAGCCGACGAGACCGGGCAGCTCGACGCGGCCCAGCTCAAGGAACTCCAGGCGATCCAAGCCCAGCTCAAGCAGGACCAGGCCAACGCGGCCGCACTGCTGGCCCAGCAACAGACCCAGGTCGCGACCCTGGCCGCCAGCAACGCGACGATCAAGGGCGAGCTGAGCAAGGCGCAGCAGTTGCTGCGCACCCTGACTCCGCAGCAGCAGGCGCAGGTGGAGAACGGCGGCAACGGCGCCAGCCAGACCACCTTCAACGGCCCGCTGCCGCCGGTGTCCGGCCGGGCCGCGGCCGCGGTCGCCTACGCCGAGTCCAAGGTCGGCGACTGGTACAAGTACGCGGGCAACGGGCCGGACGTCTTCGACTGCTCTGGCCTGACCCAGGAGTCCTGGAAGGCGGCCGGGGTGTCCATCCCGCGCACCTCCTACGCGCAGTACGACGCCCTGCCGCACGTCGCGCTGAGCGCCCTGCAACCGGGCGACCTGGTCTTCTTCTTCCCCGGCCCGGGCGGCCCGGGCCACGTGGGCATCTACATCGGCGGCGGCGAGATCGTGCACGCGCCGAAACCGGGCGCCAAGGTCCAGTACGCGTCCCTGTACGGCTCGGACATGCCGATCGTGGGCGCCGCACGCCCCTGATCCACCGCGGCGGTTGCCCCACGTGTCGGCCGCCGGGGTGCACGGACCACGATCACCCGCGGTCGGCGCGCACCCGCGTCGCGGCGGCATGCAGCGCCTTGACCAGCCGCTCGTTCTCCGGGGCGGCACCGCCGGGGAAGGAGTAGCGTCGGCGGCTGTACCCGTAGGCCAGACCGCTGCGCGGGTCGGCGAAAGCGTGCGAGCCGTCCGCGCCGCCGTGGCCGAACGCGCCCGCGCCGAGCACCCGGTACACCTCCGAGACCGGCCCGAACCCGACCGCGTAGGCGCCGTGGCTGCCGCTGACCAGGTTGTGCCCGACCGACTGGATCTGGCCGAACGCGGCGACGGTCCGCGGCGTGAGCAGCGGCGGGCGCCCGTCCACGGAACTGGTTGCGGCCGCGTACATCCGGGCCAGGCCGCGGGCCGCGGCGACCCCGCCGACCGAGGCCGGGCCGTTGCGCCGGAACTCCGGCAGATTCGGGAAGGTCTCCAGGGCCGGGGAGCCGGGCCGGATCCGGTTGTAGGCGATCGCGAGCAGGCTGTGCGGGCCCGGCGTCGACGCCTCCAGCAGGGCCTGCTCCCGCGCGGTGGTCAGCATCGGCAGCGTGGTCAGGAAACGCGGCTCCAGCTCTTCCGGCAGCCCGAGGTGGAAGTCCAGGTCGTACGGCGCCCGGATCCGCTCCTGGTAGACCTGCTGGAGCGTGCGGCCGGTGACCCGGCGGACCACCTCGCCGACCAGCGCCCCGGCCACCAGCGCGTGGTAGCCGAAGGCCGCTCCGGGCCGCCAGTACGGCCGCCGGCCGGCCAGGCGTTCGGCGATCGCCCGGTCATCGGTGATCTCCGCGAGCGAGAAGCCGTCGTCCACGCCCACCACGCCGGCCCGGTGCGCCATCATCTCGCGCAGGAGCAGGTCCTGCTTGCCCTCCACGGCGAACTCGGGCCAGTAGTGGCCGACCTTCTGGTCGAGGTCGAGCACGCCGTCCTGGACCAGCAGGGCGACCACGAGATACGCCGCGCCCTTGGTGCACGAGAAGACCCCGGTGAGCGACTCGCCGGTCATCTCCGGCCCGGTCCACAGGTCGACCACCTGCTCGCCGTCGAGATAGGCGGACAGCTGGGCGGCGTAGTCGTCGCGCTCGTCGAAGATGATGGCGGAGAACTCCGCCCGGACGTCCTCGAAGCCCTCGGCGACGAAACCCTGCGGCGCCTGCTCCTCGTTCGACATGGTCGTAGCTCCCTCGAGTCGGTGGACGAGCCCGGCGCCGAACGGGCCGGATCGGCCGGGCCGCCCGTCATGGTCGACGATAGTCTGACGCACTCCGGCCGGGTCGTCACGGGTGCGTCCTGGCTCTGGAAGCGGCGTTCTGGGCGGGAGACCTGGCTGGCCGCGGGGTTGCCGCCGGTTCGGCGCGAACGGTCGGAGCCGCTGGGTCCCGGCGTCCGCGCGGGGGGCGCCGGGTGGGAGATGATGGCAGACATGCACGCGCAGCCGATCTCTCCCGCCCTGCTCGTCGAGCACATCGCCGACCGGATCACCGGGCCGGTCGCGACCCGGGCGGCGAACCCGGCGGACGGCCCGTCGTCCGGCTGGACCCGGGTCGCGCTGGACGGCCCGCCGTCGGCCCGGGCGCCCGAACTGGCCGAGCGGCTGGCGGCCGAGCTGCGGCTGCGCGGACGCGCCGCGGTGCGGGTCTCGGCCTGGGACTTCCTGCGCCCGGCCTCGCTGCGGCTGGAACTCGGGCGCGAGGACCCGGACCTGTTCTACACCGAGTGGCTCGATGTCAGAGCCCTGCAGCGCGAGGTGTTCGGCCCGCTGGAGCCGGGCGGCACGGGCCGGGTGCTGCCCGCGCTCTGGGACGCCGAGGCGGACCGGGCCAAGCGGGCCGAGTACGTCGACCTCCCGCCCGGCGGCGTGCTGCTGCTCGACGGCGCCCTCCTGCTCGGCGGGCCGCTGCCGTTCGACCTGACCGTGCACCTGTGGGTCTCGGCCGCGGCCCTGGCCCGGCGCACCCCGGCCGAGGAGGCCTGGACCCTCCCGGCGTACGCGCGCTACGCGGAGCAGGCCGCGCCGGAGCTCACCGCGGACGTCGTCGTACGCTGCGATGACCCGAAGCGGCCGGCTCTGGTCAGCCTGCCGTGAGTGAGGGTGTGTGCTGCGCGATCTGTTTCCGGCAGAGGCGACCGGCAGACGCGTTGTCCCGAAACCCGTTGCAGCCGAAGGAAGGCTGCTGGTACCCGTTGTCCTGCCGCCCGTTGCGGAATGCGAACCCGTATATCCCGTATTTCCCGTACATTCCGTACATCCCGTCCTGCGCGCCCGGATCAGCGGACGAAGCGCTGGATCACCTCCGCGAACTCCGCCGGCCGGTCGATCCACGGGAAGTGCGCGGCGTGGTCGAACGTGTACCTGGTCACCTCCGGCAGGGCCTCGGCGAGCGAGTCGACCGACCAGCGCGGGCGCAGGTCCAGTGCGCCGTCGGCGATCAGGGTCGGGATGAACAGCTTGCCGCAGCGCTTGGCCAGCTCCGCCTCGGTCCAGGTCCGCGCCTCGGCCTGGAGGGTCGGGTTGACCTGCGGGTCCGGCACGAAGTGCGGGGTCAGCTCGGCCTCGGCCAGCATCCGGGCCCGGGACCGGTCGGCGAACTCCGCGGTGAAGTTCAGCACGTTCAGCTCCCGCCAGTCGGCCGCGGTCAACTCCGGCTTGGACCGCAGGGCGCTGATCCGCTTGGCGTAGCCGGGGAAGCCGGCCACCGCCGCGACGTGGCCGGCCTCGTGCTGGCGGCGCCAGTTCCAGCCCAGCCCGGTCCCGGCTATGTACACCAGCCGGGTGACCCGGTCCGGGTGGGCCAGCGCGTAGTGCAGGCCGAGCGTCGCGCCCCACGAGTGCCCGATCAGGGTCATCTGGTCGAAGCCGTAGTGGGCCCGGACGGTGTCCAGGTCCGCGGTGAACCGGGCCAGCGTATACGGCCCCTGATGCTGGCTGCGGCCCCCGCCGCGCTGGTCCCAGCGGACCGTCCGGCCCCGGTCCCCGACCAGGTCCGCGACCGGCTTGAGCGTGTCCCAGTAGCCCGGACCGCCGTGGCAGAGCACGATTCCGCTGGTCGGCTCGCCGTCGGCGGCCAGGGCCGGGCCGGCCACGGTCCACAGCCGGCACCCGTCGTCGGCGGCGACGAAGCACTCGGTCTCGCCCGATTCCGTGTGATCTCCCATTCTCTCATCTTAGCCAACTATCAACCCTGATGAGCTTGTGCCGACTGCCCGCGGGGCCGCGCGCCTCCCGACCGGCCGTTCGGTGGTCCGCGGATGCCGACACCGCCCGGTCACGGACTGCGACGACGGCCCGCCGCGCCCCGCCCGGGACGGCGGACCGGGGCGCGGCGGCGGGCGCGGACCGGTCCGGCCGAGCACGCCGGTGCGAGCCCCCGAGCTTCCCGTCCACTCGTTCCGGTGACGAACCGCGTCGTGGCTGGCCAAGCCGGTTCCCGGCCGGGCACCCTGAGGTGGGCGGATCCGGCAGGCGCGGACGCGGCGCGCGCCCACGGCCGGGCTCGGCGACAATAATCCCAGCAGACCCGGGAGTCGACGGCGATATCCTGGGCGACCTGCGCCACACGGGACCGATCGGACACCGATCAGCGGACTGCGGGGAGTCGGACCTGCCGTTGGCAGCCGTCCGGCCGCGGGCGGGCGGCCGCGCGGCACGGCGATGAAGCCGGGAGCCGGGAGCGGTGACCACGTGCCCGGCCGCTGCGTCCGCTCGCGGCCCCGACCCGCGGCGCCGGCCTGCGTCCCGACGCCGAGCCCGACCGCCGCCCCGGCGGACCAGTCACGAAGTCAGAAAGGCAGGCACCCCATGACTCAGCGCCGCATCCTGCTGGCCGCGCCGCGAGGCTACTGCGCCGGCGTCGAGCGGGCGATCCTGATCGTGGAACAGGCCCTGGACCGCTACGGGCCGCCGGTCTACGTGCGCAAACAGATCGTGCACAACGCCCACGTGGTGGCCGACCTGACCGCGCGCGGGGCGGTGTTCGTCGAAGAGCTCGAGGAGGTGCCCGAGGGGGCGATCGTGGTCTACTCGGCGCACGGCGTGGCCCCGGCGGTCCGGGACGAGGCGCAGCAGCGCGGCCTGACCGCGGTCGACGCCACCTGCCCGCTGGTCGCCAAGGTGCACGCCGAGGCCCGCCGGTACGCGAGGGACGGCCGGCACATCCTGCTGATCGGGCACGCCGGGCACGAGGAGATCGACGGCACCCTCGGCGAGGCGCCCGCGCACACCACGCTGATCGACAGCGACACCGATCTGGACCGCCTGGTCCCGCCCGCGGCCGGCGGCCTGACCTGGCTGTCCCAGACCACCCTGGCCGTGGACGAGGTCGCCGAGACCGTGCGCGAACTCAAGGACCGGTTCCCCGCGCTGGTCGACCCGCCGAGCGACGACATCTGCTACGCCAGCCAGAACCGGCAGGACGCGGTCAAGGCGATGGCCCCGCGCTGCGACCTGGTCCTGGTGGTCGGCTCGGCGAACTCGTCCAACTCGCTGCGGCTGGTCGACGTAGCCCTGGCCCACGGCGCCGAGGCCGCCCACCTGATCGACGACGCCGGGCAGGCCGACCCGGTCTGGCTGGACAAGGCCGCGACGGTCGGCGTCACGGCCGGCGCGTCAGCTCCCGAACATCTCGTCGACGGCGTGCTGGAATGGTTGCGCGGCAAGGGTTTCGGCGAGGTCGAGGAGGTGGCGGTGACCGTGGAGGACATCACCTTCGCCGCGCCGCCGCTGCCCGAGCGCCCGCCCGGCCGGACCGGCGGCCCGCGCCCGACCACCACCGACCTGCCGATGCCGGTGCCCCGGCCGGCGCCCGCCGGATCGGCTGCGCACGCCGCCGCCCTGCACGTCGGCCCGCCGCACGCCGCCTGGAACCCGACCCCGCCCCGGCACGCCGCGGCCGCCGGCACTGCCCCGACCCCCGGCGCGCCACGGCAGCCGGCCCGGCCCGCGCACCCGCAGAGCGGGCCGGCCGGACCGGACGCGGGCGAGGCCGGCTGAGCGCTTCCCCGACACCGAGAGAGCGATCCCACGCCGCCGACCTGACGCTTCGTCGGATTTCTTCGATTCCGGCCAGCGCGAGCGTCTTCGGGTCGGTACACTCCACCCACCGGGCCGGGGGAACACCCCCGGCTGCAGTACGGTGAACGGTGGACGGCGGGAGCGCGCGCTATGGCACAGATCTTGATCATCGGTGGCGGGATCGCGGGCGCGGCGAGCGCGTTGGCCCTGCACAAGGCCGGTTTCGAGGTCGTCCTGCACGAGGCGCACCCGGACACCGGACAGGACATCGGGGCCTTCCTCACCCTGGCCAGCAACGGTATGCGGGCCCTGACTCAGTTCGACGCCGGACCGGCCGTCGCACGGTTCGGATTCCCGCTGACCACGATGCGCGTGCTCGACGACGCCGGCTCGCCGGCCGCCGACGTCCCGCTGGGCGAGCACGACAACCCGGCCACCGCCTACCGCTGCCTGCTGCGCGCGGAACTGGCCGCCACCCTGCGCGACGAGGTGCGCCGCCGCGGGATCACGATCCAGCAGGGCTCGCGGCTGGTCGCGCTGCGCGAGGACGAGGACGGCGTCACCGCCGAGTTCTCGGCCGGGCACAGCGCGACCGGCTGCCTGCTGATCGGCGCGGACGGACTGAACTCCCGGACCCGCGCGCTGATCACGCCGCGCGCGGCGGCCGGCGGCCGGCCGGCCACCGCGAGCGAGGCGCGCTACGCGGGCCAGCAGGTCTTCTACGGCTACACCACCAAGGCGGCCCCGCCGACCAGCCCGGAGCGGATCACCATGATCCGCAGCACTTACGCAGCGTTCGGATACGCCGTCTCGCCGGCCGGGGAGACCTACTGGTTCGCCCGGATCAACGGCGAAGCGGCCTCGGCCGAGGACATCGCCAAGGGCACCGCGGCCGAGTGGCGCGAGCGGCTCATACCGATACTGCGCCGCGCCGACACCCCGGCCGCGGACATCGTCGCGGCGACCGGGGACCGGCTGATGCTCACCAACGCCTGGGACCTGCCGCCCGGCATCCCGTGGCACACCGGCCGGACCGTGCTGCTCGGCGACGCCGCGCACGCCGCGTCCCCGGCCACCGGCCAGGGCGCCTCGATGGCCCTGGAGGATGCCGTGGTGCTGGCCAAGGCCATGCGCGACGCCCCCGACCAGGCCTCGGCGCTGGCCGGGTACGAGCGGGTGCGCCGCCCCCGGGTCGAGCACAACATCGTGGTCAGCGCGCAGCTGACCGCGGGCGTCTCCCCGTCCCGGCCCGGACCCGCCTTCGACCCGGACCGGCGCGGCGCGCAGCCCGGCGGCGGATCCGGCCGCCCGCCGGTGACGCACACCGACGAGGAATTGATAGACCTGCTCGACTGGAACACCGAATTCGCCTTCTGAGTCCCGGTCGGTCCGACCCGATCCGGCGAGGCAGAACGGGTCAGCGGGAGAAACGCGGCGCGGGGCCCGGCTGGATCTGGCCGTCCACCTCGATGAACGTGCCGCGGGAGCGGTTGTGCGGGTGTTCGTGCGCCTCCCACGGCGAGAGCACCGGGCTGACGCAGGCGTCGGTCCGGGCGAAGTGCTCGGCCCACTCGTCCCGGGGGCGGGCGGCGAAAGCCAGGGCCAGTAAGGCTTTGGTCGTCGGCCAGGTCGCCTGGTCGAACTGCTGGGCCGGGTCGATCCGGCCGGCGAGGTCCGGATCCAGGCCGTGCAGCAGCTGCGCGTAGAAGTGCGGCTCGACCGCGCCGACTGCGACGAAACGGCCGTCCGCGCAGGTATACGTGCTGTAGAACGGCGCGCACCCGTCGAACAGGTTTCGGCCGCGCTCGCGGTCCCACAGTCCGCGGGCGGCCAGGCCGTGCAGCAGGCCGGTCATCAGCGCCGCGCCCTCGGTCATCGAGGCGTCCACGACCTGGCCGAGGCCGCTGCGCGCGCGTTCGTGCAGGGCGGCCAGGATCCCGACCGCCAGCAGCATCCCGCCGCCGCCGAAGTCGGCCACGTAGTTCAGCGGCGGCAGCGGCGGGCCGTCGGCCGGGCCGAGCGGCTCCAGCGCGCCGGACAGGGCCAGGTAGTTGATGTCGTGCCCGGCCCGGCCGGCCAGCGGGCCGGTCTGGCCCCAGCCGGTCATCCGGCCGTAGACCAGCCCCGGATTGCGGGCCAGGCACGGCTGCGGGCCGAAGCCGAGCCGCTCCATCACGCCCGGGCGGAAGCCCTCGACCAGGACGTCCGCGGTGGCCAACAGCTCGCCGACCGTCTGCCTGGCCGCCGGGTCCTTCAGGTCCGCGACGAGGTCGCGCCGGCCGCGGGTGAGCGGGTTGGGCGGCTCGGGCTCGGCCGGAGCCTCGCCGCCGAAGACGCTGCCCGGGCCGGTGCCGCCGGGCCGGTCGATCCGGAGCACGTCCGCGCCGAGGTCGGCCAGCATCATGCAGGCGAAGGGCGCGGGGGCGAGCGAGGCGAACTCGACCACGCTCAGTCCGGCGAGCGGTTTCCCGTCAGTCACCTCTCGACCATACCCGCGCCCGCGGGGCCGCGCCGGTTCGCCGGGCAAAATGTTACCGGCAGGTAGCTAAACGGGCGTTCGGCAACTACCGTGGTGCCCATGACCGAGGCATGGATTTTCGACGCGGTGCGCACACCGCGGGGCAGGGGCAAGAAGGGCGCCCTGCACAGCGTCAAGCCGATCGCGCTGGCCGCGGGCGTGCTGCGCGCGCTGGCCGAGCGCAACGGGCTGGACACCGGGCTGGTCGACGACGTGGTGTTCGGCGTGGTCTCCCCGCTCGGCGAGCAGGGCGGGGACATCGCCCGGCTGGCCGCGCTGGTGGCCGGCTGGGATGAGCGGGTCGCCGGGGTGCAGCTGAACCGGTTCTGCGCCTCGGGCCTGGAGGCGGTGAACCTGGCCGCGATGAAGGTCGCCTCCGGGTTCGAGGATCTGGTGGTGGCCGGCGGGGTCGAGTCGATGTCCCGGGTGCCGATGGCCTCGGACGGCGGGGCCTGGTTCACCGACCCGGAGACCAACCGGGCGGTCGGCTTCGTGCCGCAGGGCGTGTCGGCCGACCTGATCGCCACCCTGGAGGGCTACGGCCGGGCCGACGTGGACGAGTTCGCCGCTCGCAGCCATCAGAAGGCTGCCGACGCCCGCGAGAAGGGCTACTTCGACGGCTCGATCGTGCCGGTGGCCGACCAGAACGGCCGGGTGCTGCTGGCCGCGGACGAGACGATCCGCCCGCAGACCACGGCCGCGACGCTGGCCTCGCTCAAGCCCTCGTTCGCCGGGCCCGGCGCCCTGGGCTTCGACACCGTGGCGATCGACCGGTACCCGCAGGTCGAGCAGATCGAGCACGTGCACCACGCGGGCAACTCCTCGCAGATCGTGGACGGCGCCGCGGCCATGCTGATCGGCAGCGCCGAGGCGGGCCGGGCCGCGGGCCTGACCGCGCGGGCCCGGATCATCTCCGCCGCGGTGGTCGGCACCGAGCCGACCATCATGCTCACCGGCCCGGCCCCGGCCGCCGCCAAGGCGCTGCGCCGGGCCGGCCTGACCGCGGCCGACATCGACCTGTTCGAGGTGAACGAGGCCTTCGCCGCGGTGGTGCTCAAGTTCGGCCGGGACCTGGGCGTGGACCAGGAGCGGGTCAACGTCAACGGCGGCGCGATCGCGCTGGGCCACCCGCTGGGCGCGACCGGGTGCATGATCCTGGGCACCCTGCTGGACGAACTGGAACGCAGGGATCTGCGACGTGGGCTGGCGACGCTGTGCGTCGGCGGGGGCATGGGCATCGCGACAATCATCGAAAGGGTCTGATCCACGTGGCGCAGGCGGCAGAACAGGCGGCCGGGCAGACGGCCGAACCGATCCGGTACGAGCGCGGCCAGGACGGCGTGGTGGTCGCGACGATCGACATGCCCGGCTCGGCCAACACCATGAACGCCGCGTTCCAGGCGGCGCTGATCGCCCTGGTCGACCGGCTGGAGGCGGACCGGGACCAGATCACCGGCGTGATCCTGGCCTCGGCCAAGAAGACCTTCTTCGCCGGCGGGGACCTCAGGGAACTGATCACGATCGGGCCGGACCGGGCGCTGGAGTTCGCCGAAGGCCTGGCCGGGATGAAGGACGCGATGCGGCGGCTGGAGAAGCTCGGCCGCCCGGTGGTCGCCGCGGTCAACGGCGCCGCGATGGGCGGCGGGCTGGAGCTGGCCCTGTCCTGCCACCACCGGATCGCGCTGGACCTGCCGGACCTGCGGGTCGGGTTCCCGGAGGCCACCCTCGGGCTGCTGCCGGGCGGCGGCGGAGTGGCGCGCACCGTCCGGATCATGGGAGTGCAGGCGGCCCTGCCGCTGCTGACCGAGGGCACCCGGCTGCGCGCGGCGGCCGCGGTGAAGGCCGGGTGGCTGGACGAACTGGCCGCCGACCGCGAGGAGCTGTTCGCCAAGGCCAGGGCCTGGATCGCGGCCAACCCCGAGCCGGTGCAGCCGTGGGACCGGCCCGAGGCGGCCGGCCGGGCCGGGGTGAAGGATCTGCGGCCCCTGGATCCGGACTCCTACCCGCTGCTGTCCGTCGCCCCGGCGATGATGTACCAGAAGACCCGCGGCTGCTACCCGGCCCCGGAGAAGATCCTGGCCGCCGCGGTCGAGGGCGCGCTGCTCGACTTCGACACCGCGATCGAGGTGGAGAGCCGCTACTTCGTGGAGCTGGTCACCGGGCAGATCGCCAAGAACATGATCGGCACGTTCTGGTTCCAGCTGAACGAGATCAAGGCCGGGGCCTCGCGCCCGGCCGGGATCGACCGGCGCCCGGTCGGCCGGGTCGCGGTGCTCGGCGCGGGCATGATGGGCGCCGGGATCGCGCACGCGGCGGCCGTCTCAGGCATCGAGGTCGTGCTCAAGGACGCCACCGCCGAGGCCGGGGAACGCGGCCGGGAACGGGTGGCCGCGCTGCTGGACGCCCGGGTGGCCAAGGGCCGGATGCAGCAGGCCGAGCGGGACGAGATCCTCGGCCGGATCGAGGTCGCGACCGAGTACGGGCCGCTGAAGGGCGCCGACCTGGTGATCGAGGCCGTGTTCGAGGACCGCGCGGTGAAGAACGAGGTCAACGCCGCGGCCGCGGCGGCGGTCGGCCCGGACGCGGTGCTCGCGTCCAACACCTCCACCCTGCCGATCACCGGGCTGGCCGGGGCCGTGCCCGACCCGGGAAAGTTCGTCGGCCTGCACTTCTTCTCCCCGGTGGACAAGATGCCGCTGGTCGAGATCATCCGCGGCGGGCAGACCTCGGACGAGACGCTGGCCCGCGCGTACGACTTCGTCCTGCAGATCGGCAAGACCCCGATCGTGGTGAACGACTCGCGCGGCTTCTACACGTCGCGCACGTTCAGCGCGTACGTGATCGAGGGTCTGCGCCTGTTGACAGAGGGCGTACATCCGGCGTTGATCGAGAACGTGGCCAAGAAGGCCGGATTCCCGGTCGGGCCGCTGGCCGTGCACGACGAGGTGACCCTGATCCTGTCGCTGAAGGTCCGCGCGCAGACCCTGGCGGACCTCGCGGCCGACCCGGCGAACGCGGATCTGGTGCAGGCGATGCAGGCGGACCCGGTGTTCGCCGTGGTCGAGCAGTTCGTGCACGAATTCGGCCGCCCGGGCAAGGCCGGGGGAGCGGGCTTCTACGACTACCCGGCCGACGGCAGGAAACGGCTGTGGCCCGAGCTGGTCACCCGGTATACGAAGCCTGAGATCGTGGTCCCGGAGGCGGACGTGCGCGACCGGCTGCTGTTCGGCCAGGCGCTGGAAGCCGTGCGCTGCCTGGAGGAGGGCGTGCTGACGTCGGTGCGCGACGCCAATCTGGGTTCGATCATGGGCTTCGGCTACCCGGCCTGGACCGGCGGGGCCGTGCAGTTCGTGAACTCGTACGCGGCGGCTTCGGGCCCGGCCGGGACCAGGGCGTTCGCGGAGCGCGCGACGCGATTGGCGCAGTCGTACGGCGAACGCTTCGAACCGTCCGAGGCGCTCCTGGACAAGGCCGCGCGCGACGAGGGCTACTGAGCCGCGCGCAGGGACGGCCGGAGCTGGCGGCTCACAGCTGGCTCAGGTCGTCCGTCGCGAGCTTGTTGAGCGCGGCGGAGATGCGTTGGCGGTGCGCCGTCTGCCACCCGGCGAGCTGGTCGGCGCCGGCCTGGGTCAGGCTGACCAGGACGGCCGGCCGGCCGGCCGCCTCGGGGGTCTGCTCGACCAGGCCGTCCGCGGCCATCTGGCGCAGCAGCGCGCAGACCGCGGGCTGGGCCAGGCGCAGCTCGACGGCGACGTCGCCGACCTGGATCCCGGGTTGTTCGGCGAGGATGTGCAGTATCTCGACGTGCGGCATCGGGAGCGATTCCCAGGTGTACTCGGCTTGCAGCCCGGTCCGCAGGACGCGGCGCAGGCGGGAGACCACATCGGTCAGGTGGCCTTCGGCGGGGGCCGGGGCCTCGTCGGCCGGGGCCGTGGGCGTGCTGGACTGGTTCGGTGAGACTGCCAGGTTCGTTGACGGCATGGGGTCAGAATAGTGTGCCCGCACGGGTGAGGACACTTGGCGATCTGTGGGGATGGTCATGCTTTTGTCTTGTGTTTACTCAAGACGGCGCGCGATGGTGGTGAATTGAGCGCGGACCGGCAGCAACTGAGGAAAAACGAGAGCCGGTGCGAACGCCGGGCAGGCTGGTACGGTCGAGCGGCCCCCGCGGCTCTGCCCGCAGAGGTGCCGACACCGGAGATCGCTTCGGCGCCCGCGAACGGCGCGGAGCTGTCGGAACTGTAGCTGTCGCAGCGGCCCGCTATCTTGTCGCGCATGGGACTCGAGATATCCGTCGGCATGCTGTACGCCATGGCCCGCAACGACGAGCACGGCCTGCGTCGGCACGAGGCACAGTTCGCCGAACTCAGCCGCGTGCTCGGCGAGCAGGGGATCAGCTGGCAGGAGCCGGAACGCACCGACCCGCCGAGCACCGACGTGTACTACGGCGGCTTCCCCTACAGCTATCTCACGGCTCTGCGACGCGTACTCGCACTCGGGTACCGGCGCGAACCGGTCACCCCGATGCCGCCCCGGGACAGCGCGGACTACGAGCGCGAACTCGGCAAGATCGACGACGAGGCGTCGATGCTCGTCTCCCACCTGCTGTGCCACGCCGACGACAGCGGATACTACGTGCCGGTGAAGATGACCGACCCGCTCTTCCTGTCCGCCGCCACGCTCGCGACGGCGAGGGCCGACGTCGGCACCGTCATCGGCTCCAGCATGTGCCTGCTGGTGGAACTGGTCTTCATGGCGCCGCTGCTCGGCGTGACGCTGGAAGAGAAGCAGGGCCAGGGATTCGTCCTGTCCGCCGAGGAGACGGCGAGACTGGCCGCGACGGCGCCCGACGACCCGTACGCCGCCGAGAAGACCGCCTGGCACCAGCTCTACCTGGCTTGCCGGGCCGGCGTCTTCGGCGGGCACGCGATCGTGTTCAGCTGACCGGCCCTGATCGGCCGGGTGGAGTCGGACCGCCGAATCCACCCGACCGCGACTGCACCGGGCGACCGCTGTCAGAGCACATGGTCAGTGCTTGACGGACAGTCCCGCGGACGGGTTCTCGGCGATCCAGGTGTCCAGCTGCTCCCTGGTGGTCGCCGGGTTCGCTATCAACTCGCCGAACTCGTCGTCGGCGGAGTGCATCGTGCTCACCGCCGGGCAGCGCAGGCACGCCTCCATGCCGACCTGGTCCCACCACTTGCACTGGGCGCGCAGGTGGCACCGCGGGACCGCGGTCGGCGTGGATTCCTTGGGCGGGACGGCCATGATCCGCTGGATCAGGGTGCAGTCAGGGCCGTCGCGGTGCCCGCACGCGCTCGAGCAGTGCGAGGCGAATCGCAGGATCCTGGTCGGCGGGACGCCCTCGGGCACCATGGACAGGGCCTCGGCCGCCGGGATCGGGTCGGCGAGGTAGGTGACCTCGCCGCGCTCGTAGTCCTGGACGCCCAGGACGACCGTCTCCGGCAGGTTCGGGTCCCCGCTGGGACACCAGCTCTGCTTCGGCTCGCCGCCGTGCGACGCGGCCACGGTCAGGCCGCAGACGGATCGACCGGCGCGATCCCGGTCGGTTGGCCGGGCAGGATCACCGGGCCGAGGCTCTGCGCCGAGGCCGCCGCCGCAATGCTCGCGCGCAGCTGGTCGCCGCTGGTGATCCGCGGCGCGGCGGTGGCCGCGCCGGCGGCTCCGGCCGAGACGGCCAGGCTGGCCGCGGCGAGAGCGGCGGTGGCCAGGACGGAACGGGTGGACTTCTTCATACGGACTCCTGGGTGGTCGACCGGATCTGGAGGCAGACGCCGGTGGGACGAGGGGTGCTGATGCGGCAGTGCCTGGGTGCGCTGGTGCGCTGGTGCGGTGTCCGGCCCGGCTCGGGCGTGCGCCGCGCCCGGCCGGACCGGCCGACCCGGCCGCGGTCCGGGCTGCGGACCGGGCCGGGACGGGTCAGACCGCCTCGGCGGCGTCCGCGCGGCCGACCGGCGAATTGGCGGGCAGGGCGATCTGGGTGACCACCGTCGCGTCCGCGGCGATCCCGGCCGGGTGGCCGGGCAGGGTCAGCGGTGTGACGCTCGCGGCGGCCGCGGCGGCGACGATGCCGGCCCGCAGCTGGTCGGCACTGGTGATCCGCGGCGCGCTGGCGGCGCCGGCCGCCCCGGCGCTGACCGCGAGACTCGCCGCGGCGAGCGCCGCCGCGGTCAGGGCCGAGCGGGTGCTGTTCTTCATACGGGCTCCCTAGAGGTCGAGCCGGCGCCACGGCCGGCTCACAGTTCGGACATTCGAAAGCTAAATCGCCCGTGTGGGTGAATGGTGGGCGGATTGCGGGTGACCGGGACCGGGGATCGGGTTAACGTGACGGTGGTGTGGGTGAGCTTGCTCGGCCCGGTCCGGATGATCTCCGGCGACGGGTCCGCGGTCGGGTTGGGACCGCCCATGCAGCGCTGCGTCCTGGCGCTCCTGGTCGTCCAGGCCGGCCGCCCGGTGCCGGTCGAGCACCTGGTCGACGCCCTGTGGGGCGAGGCCGCGCCGCAGGGGTCGCGGCGGATGGTGCAGTGGTACGTCTCCCGGCTGCGGCGGGTGCTGGAACCGTACGGGTTCGGACTGACCCGCGAGGGCGGCGGCTACCGGCTGGATGCGGCCTGCGCGCAGGTGGACGTGCACGAATTCCGGCGCCTGGTCGCGGTGGCCGGTGCGCCGGGATCCGTTGCCGGGCAGGCAGATGCGGCTGAGAGCGAGGCGGAGACGCTGCGCCGCGCGCTGGCGCTCTGGCATGGTCGACCCCTGACCGGGCTCCCGGACAGCGAGGCGCTGGACGGGCTGCGCGCGGGCCTGGCCGAGGAGCGCCTCCAAGCCGAGGAACGCCTGTACGCGGCCGAGATCGCCGCCGGGAACCACGCGCGGGTGATGGCGGCGCTCGCGGCGACGACGCAGGACAACCCACTGCGCGAACGCCTGGTCGTCCTGCGTATGCGGGCTCTGTGTCAGGCCGGCTGCCCCGCCGAGGCACTGGCCTGCTACGAAGCCATGCGCCGACGTCTGGCCGCGGAGTTCGGCGTGGACCCGTCGGCCGAACTGCGGGCCGAACACCTCGCCATCCTGCGCGCGGACCGCAGCGCGCGCGAGGAATGGGACCAGGACCAGAGCGAGTACCTCGCATGGAACATGGCCAACGACACCGGTTTCGGACGCAGAGCGAGCGCCGCATCAGGCCTCGATGTCGTCTTCGACTTCGGCCTGGACCTCGCCCCCGAGGACGACGCCGGACCGGAACCCGACGGCGACCCGCCCGATCTCGACGGCACCGGGCGCGGCCCGGCCCGGAGCACGGCGCGCCTGCGCGAACGCGGTCAGAACCCTGAGAGCCTGGTCGCACGGTTCCAGCTGCCGCGCCGGATCCCCGACTTCACCGGGCGCGACGACGAGCTCGCGAGACTGGTCGCCCGGGCCGCACCCGAGCCCGATCCCACGGCCGCGACCGTGAGCGTATGCTCCATCGACGGCATGGCCGGCGCCGGAAAGACCGCACTCGCCGTCGAAGCCGCCCACGCCGTCGCGGACCGGTTTCCGGACGGGCAGTTCTACGTCGAACTGCACACCCACACCGCCGGCGCCGAACCGGTGACCACCAGCGCGGCGCTCGAATTCGGCTTGCGCTGCCTGGGGATCGCGGCCTGGCACATCCCCTCCTCGTCGGCCGAACGCGCTGCACTGTGGCGCTCCTCGCTGGCCGGACAGCGAGTCCTGATCGTGCTCGACGACGTCGCCGGAGCGGAGCAAATCCATCCCCTGATGCCACCGGGATCGGGCAGCTTGGCGGTGGTCACCTCGCGCCGGCGCCTGGTGGACCTCGATGCCGCGGAACTCGTCTCGCTCGACGTGCTCGCCCCGCCCGAAGCGGCCGAACTGTTCACCCGGATGGTCGGCCTGCGCGCCGAGGCCGACCCGGGCGCCGTGCGCGCCGTGCTGGAGGCCTGCGGATATCTGCCGTTGGCGCTCCGGATCGCCGCTGCCCGACTGCGACACCGCCCGCAGTGGACCGTCTCGTTCCTCGCGCGGCAGCTGGAACAGGACCCGCTCGGCGTGTTGACCACCGCGGATCGCGGAGTCGCCAATGCGTTCACGCAGTCCTACCAACGGCTGGACGACCGTGGACGCAGGGCACTGCGAGTGCTGGGCCTGCACGCGGCCGTCGACTTCGACGTGCCCTCGGCGGTCGCCCTCACCGGCGACCCAGAGGTCGAATTCGTGCTGGAATCCTTGGTGGACAACCATCTGCTCACGCAGCAGGCGCCAGGCCGCTACGCCTTCCACCGGCTCGTCCGCCTCTGCGCGTCCGCCCACGCCGCCGAGGACTGGACAGCCCGCCCCTGCACGCAGACCGACCTGCCGATCCATCTCCCGTGTACGAACTATGACAACTGACTGAGCCGGCCCGGACGGCGGGCCGGCTCAGCGGTCACAGCACTAGCTCAGCTCCGCCAGGGGAACGGAGTTGGCCATCAGCTGGTATCCGGCGTCGTTCGGGTGCAGGTGGTCGCCGGAGTCGTAGATCGGGTTCAGTTGCAGGGGATTGCTCGGATTCTGGAGCAGGGCGTCGAAGTCGAGGACGCCGTCGAACGCGCCGCCGTTGCTGCGGATGAAATTGTTCACGGCCTCGCGGACCGTCTCGTACGCTGCCGTGTACGCGGTGTAGCCCTGGAACGGCGAGAGCGTGCCGACGATGATCCGCAGCCCGTGGGCGTGCGCTTCGGCGGCGACCTGTTGCAGGCCGGCGATGATCTGGGCGGAGGTGATGCCCGACTTGACGTCGTTGATGCCTTCGACCATGACCACGGTCCGGACGCCGGTCTGGGCGAACACGTCCCGGTCCACGCGTGACACGGCGCTGATTCCGCCGGTCCCGGTGCCGGAGATGCCGGTGAAGTCGTCGGTCGTCACCCGGTTGCCGCTGATCCCTTCGTCCACGACGCCGGACTGCGGGTACTGGGTCTGCGCGAGCAGGCGCCGGGCCAGGTCGTTCGGCCAGCGGTCGTTTCCGCCGACGGTCGATTGGAATCCGTCGGTGATCGACGCGCCCAGCGCTACGATGGTGCCGACCGCCGAACCCGGCAGGACGTCGATCCCGGACAGCACGGTCCAGTAGCCGAAGGTGCTTCCGGTCGGGAAGTTCGACACATCAGCAGTCTGATCTCCGGCCGAATCATTGGTCGAGTACATGGTCTGCTGGCCGAGGCTGTGGTACGCCGCCGTCTGCACCGGTCCGGGCAGGAAGAGGCTGACCAGGAGGTTCGTGTCGGACGGGACGCTGAACCCGACCGGGTCGCTCATCACCTGTCCGCCGGCCGGGATGATCGTGGACTGATTGCCGTCGAAGGTGAGCGTGACCGGCGTCGCGGTGGCCGCGGCGGCCGAGCTTTCCAGCGCGATGGTCGCGTGCCCGATCACCAGCGGCACGGTGCCGAACGCGTTGTCCAGCCGGATCCGCGCGCTGCTGCCGCCGATACTGGAGTGCTCGACCATCCGCAGCGTGCGGCCGGTCCACGGCCCGGCCACGATGCCGTCGTCGACGGCTGCGGACCAGGTCCCGGCCCAGTTGCCGGGGTTCGGGCGCACGTTGAGGGCGAAGACGTGCATCGCGGCCGTGCTGCCGCTGGGCGCCGCGCTGATTGCGGGCAGGGTCACCGACGCGACGGTCTTGGCCGGGTTGATCGGCACGCTGTCCGGATACAGCTTCACCGGGAAGGCCACGGTCCCGCTCGGCCCGTTCCAGTGCGGCACCTGCACGGCCATCGTGTCGGTCGGCCCGGAATACCAGTCCCCGACAGACAAACTGTAGGCCTGCGTGCTGCCGTCGGTGTAGGTCACGGTGCCACTTCCGCTGGTGCCGCCGACCGTGCCGGCCAGCAGGAACGTCAGGGCATTGCCGGAGCCGGAGACCGCGATCTTCTGTCCGTTCGCGACAACGTTGTCAGCCTGCCCAGACGGCACGTTCGGCCAGGTCAGATTGGTGGCGTCGAAGGTGAGGCCGGCGCCGGGCACCCAGCCCGCGGCCGCGAGGTCCTGTGCGGAGAAGCTGTGCCCCGACCCGTCCAGGTTCGCGGCCGCCGTGTTGGAGTTGTCGCTGATCCCGACGTTGTTGAAGAACGCACTCAGGCCCGCAGCGCCGCTGGTAGGCGCAAACGCAGTGGCGAACACATGCAACGCCGGAGTGTTCACGGTCGTCGAGCTGATGGTCGGCAACGTCACGCTGGCCACGGTCTTCCCGGCGGTCAGCGACACAGCATCCGAATACAGACTGACCTGATGCACCTGAGGCCCACCGGCATTGTGCCGGTACGTGGACCCGGCGGCGATGTTGGCCGTGCCGCTCCACCAATCCGACGCCGCGAGAGTGTATGTCTGGGTGCTGCCGTCGGTGTAGGTGATCGTGCCGCTGCCGCTGGTGTTGCCCTCGGTGCTGGTGACGATGAAGTCGAGGGCCTTGCCGCTCCCGCTCAGCGTGAAACTCTGCCCGTCCGCGACAACGTTGTCAGCGTTGCCGGCGGCCACATTCGGAACCTGGACCGAGGCGCCGTCGGCCAGCGAGACGCTCAGGTTCGGCGCCCAGCCGACCTCGGCCAGCGCCTCGGCGGAGAAGCTGAACCCGCCGCCGTCCAGGTTCCCGGCGCCGGGACTCGCGTCGTCGCTGATCCCGGTGTTGGTGAACAGCGCGGACAGCGAGGCCGCCGCCGCAGGCCGGGCGGCGGCCGAGGCCTGGACCGGCAGAGCCACCGCGAGAGCCGCGGCCGTGGTCCCGGCCAGCAGGGCGGCCAGGCCGGTTGAGAGCCGGCCCGGCGGGTGGGCACTGCTGTGTCTGGGTCGCGTCATGGTCTGCACATCCTCTGAGGTCGGGCGGACCGCCGCCGCCCGGCCGCCGGAGTGAATCCGGGTCCTGATCAGCAGCTGGTGACAACGTTGTCATACATCCGCGTAAGCCTTAAGGTCACCGATTTCCGGTGCCCTGTCAAGCGTTCGCGGACACGGACGCCGCCGACCCCGCGAATTGGGCGGTGTCTGCGCGACCAATCTGCGGACCCGCCGCCGTCTACCCGAATGCAGGCGCGGTCCCCGTCCGGGACGCGCCCCGGACCCGAGGAGAATCAAGATGGGAAAGATCGTGGTCAGCCAGAACGTCACGCTCGACGGCGTCGTCGAAGACCCGAGTGGCGAGGGAGAGTTCCGGCACGGCGGCTGGTTCGCCCAGTTCATGGGCCAGGACTGGGAGGCGTGGGCGGACCTCGAACTGGCCGAGGCGCAAGGCGCCGACGCGCTGCTGCTCGGTCGGCGCAGTGACGAGTACTTCGGCGTGCGGTCGTCGAAGATGCGCGGTGAGTGGGTGGAGAGTTTGGACCGCCTGCCCAAATACGTCGTGTCCGCAACGCTCCGAGAGCCCACGTGGACGAACGTGACCGTCCTCGCGGGCGAGGTGGTCGGCGAGGTCTCGAAGCTCAAGGAACAGATACAGGGGGAGATCGTCGTGTACGCCAGCCGCCTGCTCGTGCGCACACTGATGGAGCACGACCTGGTCGACGAACTGCGCCTGACCGTCTTCCCGGTCGTCCTCGGCGCGGGCGAGCGCCTGTTCGGCGAGACCAGCGACAAGCGGCCCCTGCGCCTGATCCACACGAAGACCGTCGGGAACGGCCTCGCCCACCTGACTTACGAGCGCGTCCGCGAGGCGTAGTTACTCGCCGGATTCATCATCTCCCGCTTAAGTCCAGCAAAGGCCGGAGTCCTGGCCTGTGCGAACGCCTCGGCCTGGCCGGGCGGCGCCCCGCGGGCCATTGACAGCCCTGCCGTTCCGCAGTTTCTTACCTCTGATGCCTGGGTGTGACAACGTTGTCGAACGCCGTTCGCCCCCACTCATCCTCCGGTGGCCGGCGCAGCCGCCTGACGACTCACCTGTGCCCGAAGCCATGTTGTTGGAGGAACTGTGAAGAGAACCGTCTACGCGGCGGTGGCCCTGGCCGCCGCGGCCGGGCTGGCGTTCGCGCTGCCGGCCGGCGCCCAGGCGGCGCCGAGAGCAGCCGCGGCGCCGACCAGTACGGCAGTGAGCAACCCGACCACCGAACACGCCTGCGCCGAGCCGCTGCACCCGGGCGGCCCGGTCTGTTACGCCATGATCCGCACCGACATCAAGTCCGTGCACGCCGACGCGATCAAGCCGAACGCGACGCCGTCCGGCTACGGCCCGTCGAGCCTGCTCAGCGCGTACAATCTCGCCTCCGCCGCGGCCAGTGACGGCAGTGGCCAGACCGTCGCGGTGATCGAGAACGCGGACGATCCGAACCTGGAATCGGACCTGGGCACCTACCGCGCCCAGTACGGCCTGCCCGCATGTACGACCGCGAACGGCTGCTTCGAGAAGGTCAACCAGAGCGGCCAGCAGGGCAACTACCCGGCCGGGAACACCGGCTGGGGCACCGAGGCCTCGCTCGACATCGACATGGTCTCCGCGATCTGCCCCAAGTGCCACATCATCGCGGTCGAAGCCGGTGACCTCGAGGCGGCGCAGAACACCGCGGTCTCCCTCGGCGCGCACTTCATCTCCAACAGCTGGGGCACGAGCGACAACTCCGGCGACTCCGGCGCCGACGGCGACTTCAACCACGCGGGCGTCGTCGACGTGGCCAGCTCCGGCGACAGCGGCTACGGCGTGAGCTACCCGGCCTCCTCGCAGTACGTGGTGGCGGCCGGCGGCACCAGCCTGACCCAGAACTCGGGCACCGCCCGCGGCTGGAGCGAGACGGCCTGGTCCGGCGCGGGCGCGGGCTGCTCGTCCTGGGAGTCCAAGCCGTCCTGGCAGACCGACACCGGCTGCGGCCGGCGCACGGTGGCCGACGTCTCCGCGGTCGCCGACCCGAACACCGGCGTCGCCGTGTACGACACCTACGGCGAGGGCGGCTGGTTCGTGGTCGGCGGGACCAGCGTCTCGTCCCCGATCATCGCCTCGGTCTACGCCCTGGCCGGCGCCCCGGCCGGCTCGGCCGCATCGGTGCTGTACGCCCACGCCAGCGGCCTGAACGACGTGACTTCGGGCTCTGACGGTTCGTGCAGCCCGTCCTACCTGTGCACCGCACAGGGCGGTTACGACGGCCCGACCGGCCTGGGCACCCCGAACGGCCTCGGCGCGTTCAACGGCACCTCGGGCGGCGGCGGCACCGGCCCGGCGACCGGCCCGATCGTGTCCGGCGTCTCGTCCGGCCTGTGCGTGGACGACAGCAACTCGAGCACGACCACCGGCAGCCACATCCAGATCTGGGCCTGCAACGGCACCGGCGCCCAGAGCTGGACCGTGGCGTCCAACGGCACGCTCCAGGTCCTCGGCGGCTGCCTGGACGTGGCCAGCGGCGGCACCACCTCCGGGACGAAGGTGCAGTACTGGACCTGCAACGGCACCGGCGCCCAGCAGTGGACCCGCGGGTCCAACAACTCCCTGGTGAACCCGCAGTCCGGCCTGTGCCTGGACGACCCGGGCTCGACCACGACCCAGGGCACGCAGCTGCAGATCTGGACCTGCAACGGCACCGGCGCGCAGAGCTGGACGCTGCCGTAAGGGTGAGTATGTAGCCTGAAGAAGCGGCCCCTGGGATCATCCCAGGGGCCGCATCTCGTGCAGTGTGCTCGACCTCAGCAGCCCAGGCCCGGAGGGTCGTAGGACGCGAACGCCGCGTACCGCTGGGTGCCGGTGTCGGACTCGGTGAAGTACCCGCCGAGCATGGGGGACGCGGGATAGTAGCCGTCGGCCTCCACGGCCGGGGAGACGTGCGTTCCCAGCCAGAGTTGGTAGGTCTGGGTGATCCCGTCGCTGAGCGTGCGCGTGAAGGTGATCTGGTTGGTGAACGGGTTGAAGAGCGCTCCCGGGACCGCCTCCCAGGTGCCGATTTCGTCGTAGTTGAGATGAACTGCTTCCAGGCCCTGGTCCGCGCAGCGGTTCTCCGCGATCAGCATCTTGCCGGTCCAGCCGTTGCCGTTGAAGTCGTACATGCCGTCGAGGTCGGGCCAGTCCAAGGGCGAGCTGAAGGCCGGAGCCTTGGCCGAGGCCGCCGTGACCGCGCTCGGCACGCTGCTCGCGGCCGTGGTCGCAGCACTATGCGACGGGCCGTGCGGGCGCGAGAGCAGCGGCAGGAAGTCGTCGGCAAACACGCCGAAGGCCATGCCCTGCAGGTCCGACTCGATGAAGTTACCGCCGAACACCGGACTGCCCGCGACGTGGCTCCCTTCGTAGAGCTCATAGCTCTGGGCGACGCCGTTACTCAGGATCCGGATGAAGGTGAGCACGCCGTACTGCGGTGACCAGGAGGTGTCGATCATGGTCTCGCTGCTGCCCAACTCGTCGTACGTCATGATGACGGTCGGGGCGTAGTCCTCGGCGTCGATGACGGTCAGCGTGCCGCTCCAACCGTTCGCGTTGAACTGGTAGGTCCCGTCGACCGACCCGGACACGTCGGCGTCGGCCGCCTGCGGCGCGATCACCGCGCTGGCCAGCAGAACGCCGACCATGCCCGACGCCACGGTTGCCCGGACCGTCCGCCGCCCCTGCGGTCTCCCGCGGATGAAACCAAACATAAATACCCTCCCAATTGTTCATGCCATGGTTCACTGCCGGCGCCGAGACAGTGCCCGGACTATACCGACCCGTGCCAGAGCACGACAAAGCACGACGTCACGATGCTGCCGCACTGGAATGGCTGGAAGGGTGTTTATGCGCAGAGGTCACAGCCGTGCCGATGACGATGAGCGAGAAAAGAACCAGGCCGATGAAGTGGACTGATGTGCACCACAGGCAGATGGCGTCCACCTTGAACAACTCGGCATAGACCAGCCAGCAGACGAAACCCACGCCGACGACCGCCGATCCCAGCCTGGTCCGCCGGATCAGCGGCGCGGCGCTACCCCAGGCCCACGGGCTGTTGAGCCCGAGCATGGCGACGAAGAACGCCAACCCCAACACGGCCACCGGGATGCCGAAGACCACCGACTCAGGGCTCGTGGTCACCCTCTCGCAGTTGATCGTGCTGCTCTCCGGGCAGGCGAGGGTCACGGTCGTCGTGTAGTGGGCGATGGTGAGATAGATCGAGACGCCCAGCCCGGCCAGGCTCGCGAGCAGCGTGCTCGGGACGATCCACCGAGGCAGACGGACTGCGGCGCCGGTCGCCGGTTCGGCTGCGGCTGCGGCTGCGGCTGCGGCTGCGACTGCAGCAGAAAGCGATCGTGACATCAGAGGCCTGCCTTCAAGCTGATGATGGACGGAGCCGAGCAGACGTTCGACGGCTGGTCGCCGGTCATCGAGCAGATGGCGGCCGTGAGCCGGTTGGCCGCGCCGTCGATGCTCTTGCCGATCGCGCTCGACGGGTCCGACAGCGCGGCGGCGATCGTGGACCAGCTCTGCCCCTGCAAGACCTGCGGGTCGTAGCTGGCTCCGCTCACGACGAACTGGTTGCCGAAGTCGACGAACGGGATCGCGCCCGGGCTGGAGGTGTACGGCGCCGCGTCGTAGGTGTCGAGCAGTTGCTGCTGGGCGGCGGTCGGGGTCTGGAGCGGGTTGCGGTTCACGTCCTGGAGTTCGACGGTGTCGAAGGCGAGGTACTTGCTGGTGTAGGTCGCGTGCAGGAAGGTGAAGGTGTTCGTGCTCGGGAATTCGTCGGTGCTGCTGGACTTGGTCAGCTGCAGTCCGGTGAAGGTGCCGAAGCGGCTGAGCGCGACGACCAACGGCCAGCGTTCGGCCGCGCAGAAGGGGCAGTATTCGGCGCCCATGTAGAGGATTTCGGGCTTGCCGCCGCTGGTCAGCGGCGTGCCGTGGGAGATCGCGGCGGCCGGGTCGGCGACTGCGCCCGAGCCGACGGCGGCCAGGTCCGCGGCCGGGACGGCGGTCGCCGCGGTGACCACTTGGTGAGTCGTCTGCGTGCTAACGGTCGCCGGTGGCGCTGCGGTGGTCTGCGCGCCACCGGACCCGGCGGCCTTCACCGCGACCAGCGTCGCGAGGATCGCGACCACGACGCCGATCCCGGTCCCGGCCAGCCAGATCTGGCGCCGACGCCGCTGGTCGGCGGCACGCTGCTCGGCGATCTTCCGGCGGCTGCTCGCGGTGGACTTCGGGGATCGTGCGGAGTTCGTGGGCGTGGTTGGACGTGCTGCACTCATCGGAGTACTCCTGATGGCGAAAGTGAGAATGAAGATGGGCGTGGAGAGACGAGGTCTCCGCCCGACGTCAGCCGGACATGGACACGGCAAAACGCACGGACCTACTCCTACTGCTGTGATCGCTAGAAGTAACCAGCCACTTCTCTACGTACGCCCAGCGGCCCGCACCCAACACACCTCACGCAGAAACGCGAATACGCGAGAAGAAGCGAGCCGAGAACCGAGTACCGAGTACCGAGTACCGAGAAAGGGCTAACCAACCACAGCAGCGCCAAGCGCCACCGGCGGCCCACGCCGGATGACCTCGAACCGCACCATCAGCCTCGGCAACGCCGGAAGCTCCGCCGCCGGACCGTCCCAGCCGACGGCCGACTTGTCGGCCGTCCGCAGCGGCATGGCCAGCGCAACAGCGATCGCCGTCCGCAGATCCAGCCCACGCGCGGTCAGCCACAACCACAGGTAGTGCTGCGCGGACTCGCCCAGGAACAGCGGCCAGGCGCAGACGATCGCGACGACCAGCTGCATGATCAGAAGCATCGGGCTCATGTGCAGCGCGCCGCTGGTCAGAACAGCCTGACTACTACCGCAGTTGATCGAACCGTTCATCTGCGGCAACGCCTGCGCGAGCCCACAGTTCTGGATGATCGAATTGTCCACCTGAGCTGCGGAGAACCACACGTCCAAGCCCAACTGGACCGCCACGGCCAGCCCGCAGATCGCGGCCAAACCCCGCTCACGCCTGGCTCCGGCCAGCGCGACGAGGTACACCGCGGCCAGCCCGATCAGCACGGACCAGAGCGTGATCGCCCCTGGCGCCGCGACCGCACGGGTCCCCGCGGACAGCATCACACACGCCGCGGCGAACACCGCGGCGCGGACTCCGCGCGGGATCAGACCTTCAGTCATGGCCGTTTCATCGTGCCACGCGGATCCGCCCCGGGCCACGCCGCCCCGATGATCCTTGGGGAAAACTCAGCAGCCACCCCCTGGCCGCAGACGCGACCGGGACGGATCGCTACCTGCAGTCCGTCCCGCCCACTCGTTACTTCACTTCACTTCAACACGTCACTTCACGTCACTTCAACCGTGAACCAGCGATCAGAACGACCGCAGGTACCCGATGTTCGGCGATCCGACGCCGGTGACGTCGTCATACCCGCGGGTAGCGTGCAGCGAGTAGTCCGAGCCGAGGGTGAACAGCAATCCGGTCTGCAGCCCGTTCACCACCCCGCCCGCGATCGCGTTCGCTTCGGTGGCGCCGCCCGGGTGGTCGGTCACGTCATGGAACGCGAACGACCCGAGCAGCAGGTCGCGCAGGTAGATCTCCGGGTTGGCGAAGCCGATCGGTCAGCCGCCCTGGGCCTGCTGCGCATCGGCCTGGATGCCCGCGAACAGCGGCGTCGCCACGCTCGTGCCACCGTAGCCGGCCTCCGCGTACCCGGTCGTGCCGTCCGGCAGCGTCTGGGTGAAGCCGACCATCGTCGCGGCGAACAGGTCGCCTTCCATCGCCACGTCCGGCACCACGCGCATCGCCGTCGCGGACGTCTGCCCGGTCAGCAGGTGCTTGGAGAGCGAGGACGGGACCGCCGCCTTCTGGTACCACGGCTGGGCGAAGGAGGCACTGGTGCCGCCGCCGGAGCCGAACAGGAACGTGCCCGGCAGGGTGGACCAGGAGGTGCCATTCTGCGTCGTGGCCTCCGAGTCGCCCATCCCGGTTTCCCACTCGTAGTTGTTACTCTTGCCGATCGCGATCGCCGGGCCGCCGACCGAGGTCACCCACGGGCTGGAGGACGGGAACGTGACCTGGGGCTCCGAGGAGGACGGGTCGCAGTTCAGGCCGCTGCCCACGATCGCCGGGTCGTCGGTGCTGCAGTCGCCGGCGGCGAAGTAGAAGCCGATGCCCTCCGTCGCGCCCTGCTCGAAGATCTGGTTGTACGCGCTGATCGTCGCGGCCGGCACGTTGCCGTTCGTGTCGAACAGGTCCTCGTCCACCGACTCGGACACGATGCTGGCCAGGTGGTTGTCCACGATGTCGGCCTGCGCGGCGATCAGGTCGCTGTCGTTGCAGGAGTTCGCCCCAACGTAGACCACTTTCGCACCCGGCGCCATGGTGTGCGCGGACTCGACGTCGAGGGACTCCTCAGGCGCCCAGTCGCCGCACACGTCCTGGCTGTTCCACTGCGAGGGCGTGACGACCTGGGTGAATTGGCCGGACTTGAACGGCGCGACGCCGTGGTACGTGTCGAACGACGCCACGTCGACGCGATGGTCTGGGACCCGTACGCGTCGACGATCGCGATCGTGACGCCCTTGCCGGTCAGGTTGGTCTGGTTCAAGCCGTACGCGCCGCGCAGCTGATTCGGGAGGTAGCCGCAGACGGGGCTGGGCGCTTCCTTGCCGTAGGCGGTCGGCAGGTTGGTCGGACCGGACTGGCCGTAGTACGTCGCACAGGGCGAGAGGCCGATGTACGGGGGCTGACCCGCCGTGGCCGGGGTCACGGCGGCGGCCTTCTTCGGGTCGGTGCTGACAGACGGAACCGCGGCGGACTTCGCCAGGTGCGGCTGGTTCGTCAGGCCGGAGACCCCAGGACGTACGAGGAGACCGCGGCCGGGACGACCGCGGAACTCTTCGGCGCGAAGTAGGTGTGCCCGGACACTGAGAAGTTGTCCAGCGTGGTGTCGAACGCCGCGTGGACGGCGGCGGCGGTACCGGATATCGCAAGGTACTGTTCCGTGCTCGCGGTCACCTTCAACCCCGAGGAGGTCAGCCACGCACGGACCGCCGACACCTGCGCGGGCGTCGCACCGAAGCGCGCGTTCTGCTGCGCGGGAGTGAGGTACTGGTGGTACTGCGGGCTCTTCGGGTCGGAGACGGCCTGGGCGTATGCCGCCAGGCCCTGCGCGTTGCTGCTGGCCAGGTACACGTCGGCCGTGACGGCGGTGCTGCTCGCGGCGGTACCGCGGTCCGCCTGCGGGGTGGCCCAGGTCGGCTGGCTGCCGACCAGGGCCTGCGCGCCGGAAACGGACGAAGTCGCGGCCTGAACCGGGCTCGCCGCCACCAACCCCACTGCGGCGAGCGCGAACGCAGCCGCGGAAGCGGCCGCGGCTCTGCGCCGGGATGTGCTTGTGCGCATGGATTTCCCTCCCTCTCGCCACCCGGACCCGGGCCGCGAGATCAGACGCGGGTCGGCTTCGGCGCGCGGCCCGCGAGTATTGTTCACGATCCACTTAGTCCGGTATGGGCTCGGGTCGCAAGAGATGGGAGTTAACGAATGGAGGGAGGCGTGGGGGAAGGGGCGTCGTGAGGGGATTTGCGGTGGGGAGTGGGGGTGGGGTGGGTGTGGTTTGGGTGGTGGGGGGTGATGCGGGGTTGCTGATGCGAGGTTGGTCTGGGGTGGGGGTTGCGCCGCCATGTCAGCGTGCGTCTACTGCTGTGCCTCCGGCGGGCCAGGAACCCCCAAGGATCCTCATGGATCAGTTCACTTGGGTGGTGGGTTACCTTTTTGGGTGTGTCGGATCGGGATCCTCGGTGCCCCAGTCGGCCCGGAGCCTGCCACACCGGACAGGCCCTATCAACTCCCGGGCCAGGTGTTTTGGGAGGTCTGCTCGCCTCGGCTGAGCTCGGGTGCGGGAGTTGACAGGACCTGCCCGGCGCGGCAGTCTTCGATCCGCCTGGGCCACCGAGGATCCCGATCCGACACAGCCCCAGCTTTGCGCGAGAGTCGCGCAGACCCCTTCAACTACCGCAGCAGTCGTGCGAACCATACTGCTGATACGGCGAGCAGCGGCCGCCCTGTACAAGTGCCCGCGCGAGTGTGCTGCTTCGGCGGCCGGACACGTGCGGCTGGCGGCGAGCGGACCGAAGGCGATGTGATACGCCGGACTGCTACTTCTACTGCTACTTCTACTGCTACTTCTACTGCGGCGGCGGCTGTGGCCATACCCATGGGTGGCAAAGGTAGCGGCTGCGGTCTATGCGGCGCGGCGCCGATTGGCCAATGAGCGGATGCGCGTGTATCCCGGCTGTAGCTGTAGCTGTAGCTGTAGCTGTAGCTGTAGCTGTAGCTGTAGCTGTAGCTGTAGCTACCAATCGCCATAACCGCCGCAGTGGCCGCGGCGGTAGCAAATGGCTGTCGGCTGCTGCGGCGTGGCTACTGTTGTGGCGTTGAATGGCCCGAAGCGCTTCAGCTGACTACCTCTGCCGCATGTGCCAGGCTGCCGAAGCCGCGCACTCGCGCGTGTACTTGTCCGGCGCAACGGCTGCTCGCCGTATCAGCTGTATGGTTCGCACGACTGCTGCGGTAGTTGAAGGGGCCTGCGCGACTCTCGCGCAAGGCTGGGGCACCGAGGATCCCGATCCGACACACCCAAAAGGTAACCCACCACCCAAATGAACTGATCCATGAGGATCCTTGGGGGTTCCTGGCCCGCCGGAGGCATAGCAGTAGACGCACGCTGATATGGCGCCGCAACCCCAACTCCGGCGATTCCCAACCCGTCTCACCCAGCCCGTCCCACCAACATCACTCCACCCAAACCCGATCGTCAACACTCCAAGACCACCGATGATGATGTTCCGTGCGCCTTCACCCGGGGTTCATGGCGAAGTAGAACATCTTGTCTGGACAAGTTTGCGAATTCGCGACACCTTTTCGTGTGGGCGAGCGTGCAACGGCGCAGCTTCATTCCGGCTCCATCCGCGCGCTTCTCCGCTCCGTGCCTGAACCTCCCAGCCGAATCCCCGCAGTTCCAGCACTGCCCAGCACCATCCAGCGCCTCCCGGCACTCCCCAGCTCCACTACGCCCGCGTACAACTCGGACGAAAGGCCACCGCCACTCATGTCCCCGATTTCTCGCCGTACCCTGCTCGGCACGACCGCCGCCGGCACGGCGCTCGGCGCGCTGCCGCTTGCGGCCGGTTCCGCCACCGCTGCGTCCAGCACCGGCACCGCGACGGCGTCGAAGGCTCAGACTGCTGCTTCGGGCACCCTGACCGACATCAAGCACGTGGTGATCCTGATGCAGGAGAACCGCAGCTTCGACCACTACTTCGGCACGCTCAAGGGTGTGCGCGGGTTCGCCGACCGGTCGGGCATCACGTTGTCCGGCGGCTACTCGGTGTTCAACCAGCCGAACGGCAGCGGCCGTCAGTACCCGTGGGACCTGAACAACGGCCCGGGCACCATCTTCGCCAGCGCGGAAACGTACGCGCAGTGCGACGGTTCGCTCGACCACGGCTGGGACACCCAGCACGAGGCGTGGAACACCGGCAAGATGGACAGCTGGATCTCGGCCAAGGGCTCCAACCGCACGATGGGGTTCCTCAAGCGCGGCGACATCCCGTTCCATTACGCGCTCGCTGACGCATACACGATCTGCGACGCATACCACTGCTCGATCCTGAGCGCGACGGGCCCGAACCGTACGTACCTCTGGAGCGGGATGATCGATCCGGCCGGGAGCGCGGGCGGTCCGGCGTATGACGGCGGCTCGGAGTCCGGGCTCAGCTGGCAGACCTACGCGGAGGCGCTGCAGAACGCGGGCGTGACCTGGAAGGTGTACCAGGTGGCGTCGGACAACTTCGGTGACAACGCCCTGGCTTATTTCAATCAGTTCACGAACGCCTCGACCAGCTCTCCGTTGTACAAGAACGGAATGAGCACCGTGGCGGCTTCGGCCGGTTCGACCCCTGCGGACATCGCGGCGCAGTTGAAGGCGGATGCGCTGAGCGGGAACCTGCCGCAGGTGTCGTGGGTGGTGGCCAACCAGCAGGCCTCTGAGCACCCGGACGCCCCGCCGGAGGACGGCGCGCAGTTCATCAACGAGGTGCTGCAGGCGCTGGCGGCCGACTCCGAGGTTTTCAACTCGACGGTGTTGTTTCTCAACTACGACGAGAACGACGGCTTCTTCGACCACGTGCCGCCGCCGGTCCCGCCGGCCGGGACCGAGGGCGAGTTCATCCTCAACGGCACGCCGATCGGCCTGGGTTTCCGGGTTCCGATGATCGTGGTGTCGCCGTGGACGCGCGGCGGCCAGGTCGACTCGCAGACGTACGACCACACGTCCGTGATCCAGTTCCTGGAGAAGTGGACGACGGCGCTGGGCACCCCGGCGGCCTGCCCGAACATCAGCGCGTGGCGGCGCAGCGTGTGCGGCGACTTCACGTCGATCTTCAATTTCGCCAGCCCGGTCAACGGACTTCCGACCCTCCCGGCGACGAGCAACACCATCAGCCTGCTGTCGTGCGACCTGCTGACGAACCCGAGCCCGGCGAACAACGCGCTGCCCGTGCAGGAGACCGGCACCAAGCCCGCCCGGCCGCTGCCGTACCAGCCGGACGGGTACATCTCCTCGATCCAGCACAACGCGAACGGCCAGATCCTGGTGTGGATCGAAATGCTGAACGAAGGCCCGCAGGCGACCAGCGCGGCGACGTTCTCCATATACGCGAACGCATACCGCACCGGCGGCCCGTGGCAGTACACTGTCGCGCCGTACAGCGCGGCGACGCAGGCGAACGGGACGACGAGCGACTACTTCAACGTCGGGACCGGCTACGGCAACGGACAGTACGACCTGACCCTGGTCGGCCCGAACCGCTTCCTGCGGCACTTCGCCGGCAACGCGACCACGGCAGGTCAGTACGCTGAGGTGACCAGCTACTACGCCGCCGCGCCGAACACCGGCCAGGAAGCGATCTGGTTCACGATGAAGAACACCGGCACCCGCGTGGCGACGTTCACGATCACGTCGACGAACTACCGGACGGACGGCCCGTGGACGTACAACGTTCCGGCGGGCGGGAGCATCTCCGACTACTTCAACCAGGTTGCGTACTGCGGTGGCTGGTATGACTTCACGGTGATGGTGAGTACGGACTCGGCGTGGTCGCGGCGGTTCACCGGGCACATCGAGACGGGCGCAGTGAGCGTCACCGGCTGAGGCTGAGGCTGAGGCTGTAGGTAGAGGCTTGTGAGCGGGTGCTCCTGTCGCGTGCGGTGACGGCGCGGCTGGTGCGCCCGTTCGCGCGTGGAGCTGGGCGGATGCGCAGATATCGCTTCTGCGAATGGCTGTCAGTAGAGACCTTTATGCGGGTATTCATACGCATATTGTGAGAAGCTGGGCGGAGCGTCTGTATCCCCGGCTTTGGAAGGCGGCTCGGCATCATGGATGAGGTAGTGCATGTGCACCATGATCACGGGCATGGGCATGGGCATAGTCATGGGGACGGGCATAGGTATAGTGACGGGGATAGGCATGGTCATGGGCATGACCACGGAGATGGGCACAACCATGAGCATGGGGATAGGCACGAGCATGAGGAAAAGCCCGAGCACACGCACGGCGCGCGGCTAGCGAAGTTCTGGCACAAGGCATCGCACCTGGTGAAACCACACTCACACGACACAGCGGACCGCACCGACTCGGCGATGGAAGCATCAGCAGAAGGAATGCGGACGCTCTGGCTGTCGCTCGGCATCCTGGGCACAACAGCCGCGGTCCAAGCGATCATCGTGGCGCTATCCGGATCGGTCGCACTCCTGGGCGACACGATCCACAACGTGGCAGACGCGCTGACCGCGGTGCCGCTCGGCGTGGCGTTCGTAGTCGGCCGCCGAGCCCCGAATCGGCGATACACCTACGGATACGGACGGATGGAGGACCTCGCCGGAATCGTCATCGTCCTAACAATCGCCGCATCATCGGCGCTGGCGGCCTGGGTGGCGGTTGACCGTCTGCTGCATCCTCAGACAGTCGGCCACCTATGGGCCGTGGCGATTGCGGCACTCGTCGGGTTCGCCGGGAACGAGTTCGTCGCGCGGCTGCGGATGCGGACCGGCCGCAAGATCGGCTCGGCGGCATTGGTCGCGGACGGGTTGCACGCGCGGACGGACGCGATCACCTCCCTGGCCGTCCTGGTCGGAGCCGGGGGAGTGGCGCTCGGCTGGCGGGAGGCCGACCCGGTGGTCGGGTTGCTGATCACGGTGGCGATCCTGGCGGCGTTCCGGGACGCGGCGCGTGAGGTCTACCGGCGGCTGCTGGACGCCGTGGACCCAGCGTTGGTGGACCAGGCCGAGGCGGCACTGAGCGAGGTGGGCGGGGTTCGGGGCGTCGGGCAGGTGCGGCTGCGGTGGATCGGGCACAGTCTGCGGGCCGAGGCGGACATCGTCGTGGATCCGGCGTTGACGGTGGTCGAGGCGCACGCGCTCGCGGTGGAGGCGGAACATTCGTTGATTCATGCCGTGCCGAGGCTGACGGCAGCCACAGTGCACACCGACCACGCGCCGATCCAGGGCAGCGGCCAGGATCCACATGCTGTGCTGGAACATCACGCGGGATAGGCGAGCAGTCAAAGTCGGTATGTCGACATAAAAGTTCCAACTGATTGGGTGCCCGGCCCGGGACAGCGGGTTTGCCTATGCTGAGCGCGTGACCGTAAGGGGTGGGGAGGAAAGTATCGAGGACTCGGTTCCTCCGGCCGAGGGCGTGACCGAGGAACTCGGCAGCGTGGGCTGGTTGGGCAGGCTTCTGCGATGGCCGGTGCGCGTGGTGGTTGTGGCCGTGATCGTGCCGGCGCAGGTGGGCGGGGAAGTGCTGAGTGCGCTGCTCCGGTTCACCCGGCGGCAGTTGCGGCGGGTCGGCCGGGCGGGGCGGTATCTCGCGGGTCCGGCGCGATTGGTACGTCGTGCGACTGTGGTTGCGGTGCGGTTCGTCGGCGGGGGCCTGTGGCGCGGATTCTGTTGGGCCGTAAGGGGCTTCGCGGCGTTCGTCATGGGCGCGGGACGAGCCATCGGGTTGGCGGGGCGGGGGATCAGTGCGCTGCGAAGAGCGCTGGTCGAGAGCTTGAGAGCGATGTGGGGCACCAGCGGGCCGACCGTCCTCAAGCTGCTGAAAGTAGTGCATGAAGCACTGATATTCGCTCTGGCGCTGTGCTTCGTGCCGCCGATATTCGTGGGGCGGTTGGTGTGGCGGCTTACGCGGCGAGTGCGACCGTATCTGGCTCGCGGCGCATGGCGGCTGCTTGTGATGCTGGGCAAGGGAACTGTGCTGGTGTGCCGGGCCGTAGTGGACGTGCTGCGGGTGCTGAGGCGCTCGATGACCGGGCTTGGGCGCATCGCAGCGCAGGCGCTCGCGACGGGATTCCGGGTCGGGCGCAAGATCGGATTATGGCTGGTGCGGCTGTGGACGGTCGTGATCTGGACGCCGCTGAGATTGCTCGGGCGTGGGTTGTGGGATGGCTTCGGATGGATCGGGCGGGGAGTGCGGCCGGTCTGGGCGGCGGGTCGACGGATGACGGAGCCAGTGTGGCGAGCAGCCCGGGAAGCGCTGAAGGCGGTGACCAACTGGACGCGCAGACTGACCAGGGCGCCATCGGCCTGGTACCGAAGGGAGATATCCGGGCCGATCGGGGCGGCCGTACGGTCGGCCCGGCGTGACGTGCGGCGGGCGTTGTTCACCCGGCGTCGGCCACGGGCTCTGGCCAGGCGACCGCAAGACGACAGCGCCAGGCCGGAGCCAGCACCGGCTTCAGAAGCCGAACCGCGACCAGCAGACATAGGCTGACCTCGGACAACCAGCCCAACCCGGCGCCCGGATCGGTAAAGTGGCGGACTATGGCGACTGAGGCTGACACCACGACCGCGAAACCGATGATCCTGCTGGTGACCGGCGTGTCCGGCAGCGGAAAAACCACGATCGGAACGCTCCTGGCAGACCGCCTGGGCTGGACCTACGCCGAAGCCGACCTGTTCCACCCGGAAGCGAACATGGCGAAGATGGCTCAACGAATCCCCCTGGACGACGCGGACCGCGGCCCCTGGCTCGACGCGATCGGCGACTGGATCGACGCGGCCACCGAGGCCGGCACGCCCGCGGTGGTCACCTGTTCCGGGCTCAAGCGGGCCTACCGGGACCGCCTTCGCGCCGGCCGGGAGAACGTCCGCCTGGTCTACCTCGACGTGGACCAGGAAACCGTCGCGGCGCGCCTCGCCGAGCGCAAGGAACACTTCTTCCCGCCGGAGCTGCTCGCGAGCCAGTTCCGCGACCTCGAAGCGCCGACGGACGGCGAGCACGTAATCCGAGTCCGGGTCGACGCGTCACCGGAAGAAGTCGTGGAACGGGTGTTGCACCTCGTGTCAGAGTGACGAACCGGCCGCCGCGGTGACTGTGTTAGCCCCGATACCGCTGATCACCCCTTGCCTAACTTTGACCCGCGCGCACACGAACTCGCATTGACGAAGTTACTCACGCGTAGGAATCTCAGGTCACCCTGCTGCATTACCGGCAAGTAACCTGGAGGTTACCTGTGCATGACTATGCCCGCCTGTCCGGGCGCAGACGCCTGGCCGCGCTCGCGGTCGCCCTCCTCACCGCTCTGACCACCGCGATCGGCGCCGGCATCGGCGCCGGCACCGCCCAAGCCGCCACCGCGAGCGTCGCCAACGCGGACGTCACCCTGACCATGTCGGACGGCGTCGGCCTGACCGGCGTGCTGACCCAGCCCGCCACGCCCGGCCCGCACCCGGCGATCGTGTTCATCGCCAGTTGGGGAACGCCGGACCTCGAATACGTCTCCCAGGCCCAGCAATTCGCCCAGGACGGCTACATCGTGCTCGAATACGACGCGCGCGGGTTCTACGGCTCGGGCGGGTCGATCGACGTGGCCGGCCCGCAGGACGTGGCCGACGTGTCCACGGTCATCGACTGGCTGCTCGCGAACACCTCGGCGAGCCCGGCCGAGATCGGCGTCGGCGGCATCTCCTACGGCGCCGGGCTCGGACTGCTCGCCGCCGCGAACGATCCGCGGATCAAGGCCGTGGCCTCGATGAGCACCTGGACGGACCTGGACTATTCGCTCTACCCCGACCAGACCCGGCACCTGGAGTCCACCGACCTGCTCGCCGCGCTCGGCGCCGCGACCGGACGGTTGAGCCCTGACTTCCAGCAGATCCTGAGCGACTTCGACGGCAACACCGACATCTCCCAGGTCCTGGCCTGGGGATCGGTCCGTTCGCCGCAGACCCACGTGAGTAAGATCAATGCGAACGGCACCGCGGTATTCCTCTCGAACGGTTTGCAGGACAGCATTTTCGCCCCGAATCAGCTCACGCCGTTCTACGACGACCTGACCACGCCCAAGTTCCTCATGCTGCAACCCGGCGACCACGCCACGGCCGAGGCGAGCGGGCTGCTCGGCCTGAGCAACCCGATCTGGACGAACGTGCACGCCTGGTTCGACCACTACCTGACCGGCGCGAACAACGGCATCACGGCCAAGGCCCCGGTACAGGTCGAGCCGGTAGACGGGTCGAGCTACACCGGCTATGCGTCACCCGCGGAGATCACTTCGTACCCTGCGACGCTCGACCTGGGCAGTGAGAACTGGCTCGGCACCGGGTCGATCGGCAGCTCGCCGAGCACGGGTTGGTCGACCGGCATCGCGGCCGGATCGGACACCTGCGCGGACGGCGGAACCCTTGAGGTGACCGGCATTCTGACCCAGTTCTTCGACTCCCCGCCGACCTGTTGGCTGCCCGCCATCAGCCGGCGCAGCGGAGCCGTGTGGCAGTCCTCCGCGCTCGGCTCGACGGACCACGTGCGGGGCAACCCGACGCTGAACATCACCATCACCCCGAGTGCGTCGACCGGCACCATCTATGCCTACCTGTACGACGTGAACTGGTCCGACGACGGAACGCTGGTGTCCTACCTGCCGTATACGTACGCGAACGCCACGCCCGGGAAACCGTTGACGGTCAACGCACAACTGCTGACCGCCGCCTACGACATCCCGGCCGGGGACACCGTCGGCCTGGTGATCGACACCAAGGACCCGCTGTTCTACGACGCGGACCGGTCAGGCAGCACCGTCTCGTTCAGCAGCCCGGCCGGTTCCCCGGCCACGCTGACCCTGCCGCTGTCCTGACTCCGGACGGCTGCCTGGCCACCGCCTGCGCCAGGCAGCCGTACCGGCAAACCCCTAAAGTCGTGCGCTGAGTCGCTCTTTGGCCGCGGGCCACTCCTCGATCAGCATGGAGTAGTAGACGCTGTCGCGCCAGCTCCCGTCCGGGCGCTTGCGCTGGCGGCGCAGGACACCCTCGCGCTGGGCGCCGAGACGGGCGATTGCGTTCTGCGAGCGCTCATTCATGATGTCCGTCTTCCACTGCACCCGGCCCATGCCCAGGTCCTCGAACGCGTGGGTGAGCAGGAGCAGCTTGGACTCCGTGTTCACCGCCGAGCGCCAACACGAGCGGGCGTACCAGGTCCAGCCGATCTCCAGCCGCTCGTGCTCCGGCTCGATGTCGGTGAACGTGGTCCAGCCGACGGCCCGGCCGGTGGCGAGCAGGATCACGGCGAACGGCACGAACTCGCCCTCGGCCGTCCGGTCGAGCAAGTCGCCCAGCGTTCCCGCGAGCTCGGCCTCGGTGCGCTGAGGGGGCACGGGCAGCCAACGCCACACCTCCTCGTCCCCGCCGCCCGCGGCGAACAGGTCGGGCAGGTGCTCCCGGGTGAGTGGTTCGAGGCGGACGTGGCGCCCGGTCAAGGTCACCGGAGCGGGAGTCTTGGCAGTCATGATCCGTATTTTAGAGGAGATGTGTACTAGATGCAAAGCATTTATGTACTAGTACAAAAGCTGCGGCGGATGGATGATTCGGCCGAGTGGCTGATGCCCCGAACGGGCGTGGAACCCGAGGTCGGGGCGTCACGTCGAAGGGTAATGACTGGAATCTTCGGAACGAACCGAAAGAACGGACACACCGCAGCAGGCGTCGGAGCCGCGATCGCTTTTTTGCTGGCCGGCTGCGCCTCTCCGACGCCGGGCGGTGCGCCGGGAGCAGCCGCTTCACCAGCGAGTTCGACCGGCGCCGGCCATGCGGAGGTTGCCACGCAGGACGCCGAAGCACTATTCGGCGCCTTACCGACGCCTCCCGGCGCCACTCGACTGTCGGCCGCACCCACCGCCGCGCCCGTCCTGGGCGGCCCGACGGCCCCCGAATCGCCGGCCGATCCGGACCTGGTCCAGCGCACCGCCTGGTGGAGCACGAGCCAGTCGCCGACCGCGCTGATGGCCTGGGTCGCGGCGCACCCGCCGGCCGGAACGACCCCGGACGGCTCGGCCAGAGCCATCCTCGGCGGGCAGACATCCCTGTGGACCAGGGACTTCACCGCTCCGGCGCAGCCCGGGGTGATCAGCGAGCGCCTGGTCGAAGCCTCGGTCAGCGCGCTGCCGGGCGGCGGAGCGGCGATGCGTGAAGACGTGATCGTCACGTACCTGCCCGCCAAGCCGGCCGCGGAGACGCTGCCGATCGCCACGACGGTCACCGTCGCACCGGTGCTCCCGGCCGGCCAGGACGCCGCGAGTTCGAGCCCTGGCTCGGCTCCGGTCACCGTCACCTCGCCGATGGCGATCGCCGAGATCACCAGCCTGGTCAACGGTCTGCCGGTCGTGTCGGCCGCCCGGGTCAACTGCCCGATGGACACCGGCGCCGGGCTCCGGCTGACCTTCCGCTCGGCGTCCGGGGCACAGCTGGCCACGGCCGACATCGGGGCTTCCGGCTGCCGGACCGTCTCGGTCGTGGTCGGCGGGGACAAGCAGCCGGAGCTGAGCGGCGGCGACGGGCTCAGCGGTCAGATCATGACCATCGCGGGCGCGCACTGGGTGCTCACGAATTAGTAACAACGCCGGTTTGTGTGCTCAAATTTATTCGACCACTGCTTCGCCTTCGACGCCTCAACGATATGCATGCTGATATATCCAGTGCAGTAGACGATGCAGAAAATATTTTTTCGGGCAGCCTTCGAGACTCGAAAATGGCACTCGCCAATCGTCTGAACTGCATGAATAGCCAGTTGCCCGAGATGAGATGAGGGTACTGATTGGTATAACTAAGCATGATTTATGACCCTGATACACACGGCAAAAGTAGGTGCCCGGCTCTCCCGTCTGACTGACAGTGCCGCCCTGGTTGCTCTACGCTGCGCTTGGTGCATCTGAGTTCACAGATGACTACCGAGAGTGGTTTCGTCGCACAGGGAAAGGCGCGCAATCGTGAGGACGCACGCGGCCGGCCGGGCTTTCGGCGCACTACGCACACCCAGCCGGGCACACCAACGCAGCGGCAGGGCCCTGACGGTCCACATACGCCCCTCGCCGTGCCCGGACCTGCGCGGGCGGAGCGTGCGCAGATGCCGGCACTGAGAGGACCGGGCCTGCTCGCCGACGACTTCTACCTGCTGTCCCACGACAGCGTGACCGGCGAGCCGCTGCTGACCGAACGCGTGTCGGGCCTGGGCCTGGCCGGCGCGCTGCTGGCCGAACTGGCCGCACACCACCGGATCGACCTGGCCGGCGGCGTCGTGGTCGTGATCGACCGCAGCCCGCCGCCGGACGCCCTGGCCCGCCGGATGCTCGGCCTGGTACAGAGCGAGCACCACCTGCTGCGGGACTGGCTCGAGTTCTTCGCCCGGACTGCGGTCGACGACGTGGCCGCCCGGCTCGCGCACCTCGGCGTCCTGGGCCGCCGCCGATCAAGGCGACCGTGGCGCGAATCGCGCTGGGTGCCGATCCACGCGAACAGCGCCGCCCTGCCCGCCGCGACCCTGTGCACGAAACTGATCCGCGGCGAACACCTCGGCGCCCACGACGCGGTCCTGGCCGGGCTGACCACCGCCACCGGGCTCGACCAACAGGTGCTCTGGGAAGTACGCACCGTCGCCCCCTCAGCGCGCCACAACCTGGACACGGCGGTCGGCAAGCTCGACCGCTGCACCCGCACGATCCTCAGCCAGACCGAGGCCGCAGTGGGCGCCACCATCAGCAGCCACCGGGCCTGAACCGCCGGGCCTGAACCGCCGGGCGGGCGCCTGGCTCCGCCCCGGCCGTTCGCTGCCATCCGCACCCTGATTCCCCTCCATCGCAGTGCCGGACAAGGAGATACGCATGCCCAGATCCAAACCCCCGGAGCCGATCAGCCCGGTCGCCGCCGCGCTCGCCAAAGACCGGCTGGGCGTCCCGTCCGTGCTCTTCTTCGTGCTCGCCGGAGTGGCCCCGCTGACCGTGGCGGCCGGCGTGATACCCACCGCCTTCGAGGTCACCGGGCAGACCGGGGTGCCGGCCGGATTCCTCATCGTCGCGGTCGTCCTGGCCGTCTTCAGCGCCGGATACGTGGCCATGGCCCGGCACATCAGCAACGCAGGGGCCTTCTACGCCTTCATCGCCCGCGGCCTGGGCCGCCCGGCCGGGGTGGCCGCGGCCCTGGTCGCCCTGGCCTCCTACAACCTGCTCCAGGTCGGCCTGTACGGCGCGTTCGGCGCCGGATTCGCGAGCTACGCCGCGGACGACTTCGGCATCCAGCTGGACTGGTGGGTCTGGGCGCTCGCGCTGTGGGTCGTGGTGACCGGGCTCGGACAGGTCCGGGTGGACCTGAGCGGCGTGCTGCTGGGCGTCCTGCTCACCGCCGAACTGCTCACGGTCGTCGCCCTCACGATCAACGGCCTGATCCACCCGGCGAACGGCAGGCTGAGCCTGGCCACCCTGTCCCCGACCCACCTGACCACCGGCGGCGTCGGCGCGGTGCTGGCCGTCGCAGTGACCGGATACGTGGGCTTCGAACAGTCCCCGGTCTACGCGGAGGAGGCCCGCAACTCGCGGCGCACGGTACCCATGGCCACGTTCCTCTCGCTGGGACTGATAGCGGTCGTCTACGCCTCGGCCGCGCTCGCGATGGCCGTCGCCTACGGGGACGGCAACGTGGTCGCCGTCGCCGGGCAGCAGGGCTCGTCGATGCTCTTCTCACTCGGCTCCGGCATCCTGCCGCACCTGGGCCGGACCCTCTTCCTGACCTCGGTCTTCGCCGCCGCACTGGCCTTCCACAACGCCTGCTGGCGATACAGCTTCGCCCTCGGCCGCGAACGCGTGCTGCCCGAGGCCTTCGGCCGGACCGGCCGGGCCGGAGTGCCCAAACTGGCGTCCGCGGTGCAGAGCGCGTTCGGCTTCGCCGTCATCATCGTGTACGCACTCGCCCACTGGGACCCGATGGTCAACCTGTTCTTCTGGCTCGGCACGACCGGCGGCGCCGGCATCCTGATCCTGCTCGCCGTCACCTCGATATCAGTCGTCTGCTACTTCGCGCGGCACCCGCACGGCGAGCCGTACTGGATCCGGGTCATCGCCCCGAGCGCGGCCGCGGTGGCGTTGCTGGCGATGGTGTGGCTGTGCCTGGACAACTACTCGACGCTGCTGGGCGTCCCGGCCGGATCCCGGGCGGCCAAGCTGCTGCCGGCGATCTTCGGCGTGGTGGCCGTGATCGGTTATATCTGGGCCCTGCTGCTCAAGCGCCGCCGGCCCGAGGTGTACCTGGTCATCGGCCTCGGCGTACACGCCGCGACCCGGCGCGCCATGCCCGGAACGATCGTGACCACCGGCACCCGCGGGACCGTCCACCCGGGCGGGGCCCGCGCGTGGGCCGACAACGCCTACGACCCGGACACCGAAGACCAGGACGACGCGGCGACCGCGCTGGTCCGGCGGATGACCGAGGAACTGCTCCGAGACCGCAAGCCCGGACCGGCGACCGCGCCGGCCCGCCCGAACGACCCGGCGGCGCCCGCCGCCGCACCGAAGGAGGAAGACCGATGAGCATCATCGCGGGGAAGCGACCAGACGGCGACGGCGAAGGCCCCGCGCCCGGAGGCGTCGTCCTGGCCGACCCGGCCGACGCCGCGCACCTGAGCGTGATCGTCGCCGCGGCGTTCGTGAGCCTGGCACCGTCCGCCTGGCTGATCCCGGACGAACCGACCCGCCGCGAGATCTTCCCGGAGTACTTCCGGCTCTACGTGGACGAGGCCTTCGCGAGCGGGACCGTATATACGAACTCCGACCGAACCGCGGTCGCGCTGTGGATCACGAAGCCGCAGCAGCAGAACTTCGCCGGACGCGGCGCGCAGCCGCCGAGGCTGACCGCCAACCCCGCGCACGCCCAGGACTCCGAGTACGACGAGCGGCTGGGTGCGGTGACCGGCCCCTGGGCGTACCGGTTCCGCGAGTTCGACGCGGCTCTCGACCGCCACCACCCGACCGGCCCGGCGCACCACCACCTGGCGATCCTGGCCGTGCACCCGGACGTCCAGCACGCCGGCATCGGCAGCGCGCTGCTGGCCGAGCATCACCGGGTGCTCGACGCCGCCGGGATCCCCGCATATCTGGAGGCCAGCGACACCCGCACGCGTGCGCTGTACCTGCGGGTCGGCTACCAGGACCGCGGCGACCCGATCCAACTGCCGGCGAAAGGCCCGCTGATGTATCCCATGGTGCGACGCCCTGTCGCACGTGTTCAGTGAACTCGCAGATGGGAGGGCCGACGTGATGTGTGTCGGTGGCGTAGTTCCAGGCTAGTGCTCGAAGCCTGTCCCCGCTCTGGCGTGCGTGCGCGGGTCTTGTCCGCGTGGGTGCGAAGCCCAGGGAAAAGCCTAAGGGGCCCCCAGTCACCGGGGGGCTACGGGTGAGGGGAAGACCGGGCGGGCGAATTGCGTGAATCCTCGTTGATGCCTCGTGAACATGCGCTCCGGAGAGGTGATGGTGGTGCCGGAGAACAGGACCCGTGCCGTTGGAAGGCGGCAGGCGGCGGACCAGGACATTGGATGGCCCGTGTGAGCACCGCTGGTCCCGGGGTCAAGAGGGCGCCCATTCCGGTCGCATCTGACGCGTGCGAAAGACGGAAACCCCGTCGGGGTCCGGCACTCGGTGCCGGTAGGCCGATCGTAAGAGGGGCTGTAATTCCCCGGCGGGAATGGATGACCGAGAAGCGAAGGCCGGCGGCCGAAAGGCAGCGGGAAACCACGACCAGCACGCCGCCCCCCTCCTGGGCGGGGTCGTGGATAACCGGTCGGATACCGGTGGTGTGCCGGGCCCGAAAGGGAGCTGACGCGGTCAGGTGGGTCTGTGAAGACGGGCGACGGTAACCAAGCGAACCGAAGGACAAGTTAGGCACCTGATGGTGAACGGACCTAAGGACGAGAGCGCGTGGGACGTGCTGGACTGGCGTGCCCACGAGCAGAACGTAGTGCGGTTGCGGCGACGGATCTTCACGGCGACGCGGGAGGGGGACTGGCCAAAGGTCAGGAACCTGCAGAAGATGATGCTGCGCTCATGGTCGAACACGTTGATTGGTGTTCGGCAGGTGACGCAGCGCAATGCTGGCCGTCACACGGCCGGGGTGGACCGGGTCCGCGCGTTGGACTCGGAGGCCAGGATGGCGATGGCGGTGCGAGTGCACCGGTCGATCACCTCCTGGCAGCCCCTGCCGGTACGACGGGTGTACATACCCAAGACCAACGGCAAGCAGCGCCCGCTGGGCATTCCGGTGATCGCCGATCGGTGCCATCAGGCACGGGTCAAGAACGCGCTGGAGCCTGAGTGGGAGGCCCGGTTCGAACCGCGTTCCTACGGTTTTCGGCCGGGTCGCTGCTGCCAGGACGCGGCCGGGGTCCTGCACACCGCGCTCGATAGCAGGAGCACGCGGGTGTGGGTCCTGGACGCGGACCTGACGGCGGCGTTCGACAGGATCGACCAATCCTTCTTGCTGGCACAGCTCGGATCGTTCCCGGCCAGGGACATGATCGAGAAGTGGTTGCGGGCGGGGGTGTTCGAGGCGGGCAAGGGGTTCGCGCCCACGGAGGAAGGCACTCCGCAGGGCGGGGTCATCAGCCCGCTGCTGTTGAACGTCGCGTTGCACGGTCTTGAACAGGCCGCCGGAGTCCGTTACCGCGGCGGAGTGAACACCGCCAGGACGCGGGAGGACTCCCCGGTGTTGATCAGGTACGCCGATGATTTCGTGGTCTGCTGCCATACCCGGCAGGAGGCCGAGGGCGTACGGGAGAGGCTGGTCGGATGGCTGGCCGAGCGGGGTCTGTCCCTGAACCAGGACAAGACGCGCATCGTCGCCTTGACCCAGGGGTTCGACTTCCTCGGCTGGACCTTTCGCCGCTACCCCGGCGGAAAGCTGCTGATCACACCGTCCAAGGCGGCCGCCAGGCGGCACCGGGAACGGCTCAAGGGCGAGATGCGCAAGATGCGCGGCTCGAACGCGAGGGCGGTCATCGCCACGTTCAACCCGATCATCACGGGATGGACGGCCTACCACCGGAGCGTGTACAGCTACCGGGAGTTCTCCCGGCTCAGCCAGTACATGTGGACGCTCACCTACAAGTGGGCGCGGTACTCGCACTCGAACAAGTCGGCCGGGTGGGTCACCGGCCGGTACTTCGGCGAGTTCAACAAGGCCAGGAAGGACAAGTGGGTGTTTGGCGACCGGGAGACCGGCGTATACCTGCTTCGCCACTCCTGGACGAAGTTCCGACCGCACGTCCTGGTCAAGGGCAGGGCATCACCCGATGACCCCGACCTGGCCGGATACTGGGAGTACCGGCGGCGCAGGCATGGACCTGCGATGGACAGCGCCACCCTGCGCCTGCTGGTACAGCAGGACAGTCGGTGCCCGCTGTGCCGGGGCCAACTGCTGGACTTCGACCACCTGCCCGCTTCCCCCGAGGAGTGGGAACGCTGGTGGCTCGCGGTCACACGCCAAACCCTGCGGCACACACCCAGTGCGCCCGGGGCGACCCAGCGGACCGGAACACCGAAAACAATCCACCGCCTGATACACGCTTCCTGCTACCGCGCCATCAAACGCGGCAGCCCGGGAACACAGCACTTCCAACCCGTCACGCCCTAGTGGCCTGCTTGAGCCGGATGCGGTGAAAGTCGCACGTCCGGTGTGCGCCGTGAGGCGCTTTGCTGTATCCCCGGCGCAGCCGGGAGGGACTCGGAAGGAGGTTCCTGGGTCGCCTGGCCTACCTGGAGGCGAAAGCCGAGAGGGAAAACAGCATGCCAGGAAAGTGGTGGCCGTCTGGA
>DASZBX010000071.1:0-193320 GCA_035943635.1 Actinocrinis sp.
CGCCGTCGCCTGGCCGCACCGCACGCAACGGCACAGACGACCGAGTATGAGCCGTCCCGTGCGGCGCGCCCATGCTCGGCGCTGACCAGATTCGCCTCACCTACCAGCACAAACCGGCGGTCATGCCGTGGCCTTGACACATTCGCAAACACTGCCTAGCCGTCAGGCTTTCGTTCCGCCGCGGATTCCGGCACCGGCGCCGGGATCCGCGGCGCCCGGCACCCGTCCTGCCCGCATCAGGCCTGTCCCAAGTGTCCAGAATCTGACCCAGCGACACTAATGGCACGTATTCGTCGCGTCGCACCGATCGCCCGGATCTATACTTTCCCGCGTCGAGCCGCACCTGCCGGCCGACCGGAAGGACGGCGATGGCCGAGGTAGAGCAGCTGACCGCGCCATCCGGCGGCGCGGTCGCGAGGCCGGCGGGCCGGGCGGCGCGGGCACGTTCGGCGTACACCTGGTTCAGGACCACCGGCTGGCAGCCGACGGCGGCGTGGGCCGGGCCGCATCTGGCGCTGACCGCGCTGATGCTCGGGATCCTCTCGCATGCCGGGATGAGCCCGAACGCGGCGCTGCGGCACTGGGACGGCGACTGGTACATCGACATCGCCCAGCACGGCTATGTGCACAAGCTGTCGGTGCGTCCCGACGGCACACCGCACCTGATGAACATCGCGTTCTTCCCGCTCTATCCGTATCTGATGCGTGTGGTGCACCTGGTGACCGGCCTGCCGGTCTCCTACGCGGGCGTGTTCGTCTCCTTCATCGCCGGACTGGCTGCCGTGGTGGGCATCTACTACCTGCTCAAGCCGTATATCGGGCCACGCGCCGCCATCGTCGCCTGTGCGCTGTGGGGTGTGGTCCCGTCCGCCTTCATCGAGTCGATGGTCTATACCGAGGCGCTGTTCACCGCGCTGTGCGTGTGGGCGATGGTTGCCATGCTGCGGGAGAAGTGGCTCACGGTCTGCGCCCTGACCATCCTGGCCGGGTTGACCCGGTCGACCGTGATCATGCTGCTGCCCGTGGTCTGCGCGGCCGCGCTGCCGGCGATCGTCCGGGGGCGCGGCGGGTGGCGCGCGTGGGTCTGCCTGCTGGCCTCGCCGCTGGGGCTGCTCGCGTTCCTGGGTTTCCTGGCCGTGCGCTTCCACCGGTTGGACGCCTGGTTCTTCGCGCAGACCGCGCCCGGGTGGCGGTCCTCGTTCGACTACGGCCACTACACGCTGCATGTCCTGAAGAGCCAGCTGCTGTTCGAGGGCCTGCACGCGACGTCCTGGCTGCCGTTCCTGATCGCCACCGCGATCCTGATCCCGGCGGTCTTCCTCACGGTCCTGATGGTCCTGCACCGCAGGCTGCCCTGGCAGCTGATCGCCTGGACGGTGCTGACCCTGGTGGTCGCCCTGACCACCTCGGGCACCTACGGAGCCAAACCGCGGTTCCTGCTCCCCGCGGTGGCCCTGCTGGCCACGCCCGCGGCCGTGTTGGCCAAAGCCCGGCGCACCACGCTCTACAGCGCGATGACCGGGCTGACCGTGCTCGGCGCGTGGATCGGGGCGTACTTCCTGGACTTCGCGCACTTCCCGCCCTGAGCGGGAGCGGGAGCCGACATGACGGCTACGGGATGGCCAGGGTCGGGTGCCCGGTCATGACCGTCACGTAGCCCGCGTACCAGCCCGAGGCCACCGCGAGGACCCCGAGCAGCGAGTAGGCCAGGACGCGCCGCTCCGGCTTGGCCAGGTAGACCGCCGGGGGCAGCAGCAGCGGGAACAGGGAGAGCAGTTCCCGCGGCGAGGTCGTGTAGATGTGCACGGTGCCGTAGACGACGACGCAGGTGATCAGCGTGTACGCGATCAGCGGCCAGGGCTGGCGGCTGCGGATCTGAATGATGACCATGATCGGGACCAGGACCAGGACGGCCGTCGTGATGGCCTTGGCCTCGGTGCCGTAGCCGTGCGAGAGGGTCAGGCCGTGGGCCAGCCGCGAGAACGTGCTGCGGCCCTCGTCGAAGTACGAGCCCCAGCCACGCCGCTGCTCCTTGAAGTAGCCGGTCAGGCTCTTGGTGCGCACCGCGACGTACGCGAAGAAGGCCACCAGCCCGGTCGGCGCGAGCAGCCCGCCGGCCCACGGCCGCCAGCCGTCCTGCCGCCGCACGACCGCCAGCAGCGCGGCCACGCAGACCACCACCACGACCGCCGACGCCGTGGGCCTGGTCAACCCGGCCAGCGCGGCGCAGAGACCGGCGGTCAGCCACCACCGGCGCAGCAGGGCGTACAGCGCCCAGATGCTCAGGGCCACCGCGAGGGTGTCCGCGTAGAGCATCGACTCGATGATCGCCGAGGGGGCGACTGCCCACAGCGCGGCGAGCACGACACCGGTCCGGGCGTCGTAGAGCAGGCGGCCGAGCTCGAACAGGCCCCAGGCCGCGGCGGCCGCGCTCAGCCAGGTGACGATCAGGCCGACCACGTTCACCGGCAGGCCGGTCACGTCGGAGCCGTAGTGCATCAGCTCCGGGTAGAGCGGGAAGAAGCCGAAGACCGAGCCGAAGTAGTGCGAGGCGACCTCGGTGTTGTAGCCGTAGGTCGCGATCAGGTGGTACCAGCCGCCGTCGACCGCGGTGAACAACGGCCGGCCGCGGTGCGCCTTCGCCCCGAAGGCCTCGGTGAGCAGGGCGTACCCGAGGCTGCTGACCACGCGTATGGCCAGGTAGACGGCCAGGGCGGGCCAGGCCCGGACCGCGGCGGCCCGGATCCGGTCGGCGGCCGGGCGCGGCGCGGCCGGCGGATCGTCCCGGACCTGGTTCTGCACAACGCTTTCCACTCGTCAGTACCCCACTCGTCAATACCGCGGCCTCGTCGGCGATGCGCGCTTCTGCGGGACCAAGACTAGCGGTCGGCCGACGAGTCCCGGCCGGCCGGCCGCCCGTCGGCCGTACGGCTAAGTACGGCCGTCGCCGGGCCCGGCGACGGCCGCCGGGCCCGAGGCCGCAAACCATGGCGGGCGCGGCCATCGCCTTCGCCCAGAACGACGCCTCCCGCGCCGCCATCCGTTGCCGGACCCGGCGCGATGGCTCTTTCGCCACCTGCGCAAGACGACCAAGCCTGGCGAAGACTGGCGATACGTCGATTTCCGCTCGAAAGAGTGATGAATTACGCCATTCGACGGACTGAGCGCAGTCGGTCGCCTACGCTTGGCTATCGACCTGGGTGTGGCGCGCTCGGACCGGCGCCCGCCCGCCGACGGCGTTTCCGGCGACATCCCCCGATCGGGCCAGGCCCGGCCGGGCACTTCGAAACAGGGGTTGGTGTGCGCTATGGACCGGTTGGAAAGCTCCGCGATCTCCCTGCTCGCCACTCCCCACCAGCGGGCCCTGGCCGGGGCCGGCCAGGCCGGCGCGGCGGTCGTGACCACCGGCCCGGCCTTCGGCGCCCGGCCGGGCGAGGGCGCCGGCCGGCGCGGGCCGGGCCGGCGCCGGGGCGCCCCGCGGGACCCGGCCGACGAGCTGGCCTTCCTGGTCGGCAGCACCCTGGACCCGGCGGTGACCGCGCAGGAGATCGTGGACCTGGTGGTCCCCGACTTCGCCGACTACGCCTCGCTGCTGCTGCGCGACGACGTGCTCAACGACAACGCCGGCCTCCAGCTGCGGCCCGGCCCGATCGCGCTGCGCCGGATGGCCCTGTCGGCCGGCACGCCCTCGCTGACCGCGCGGCTGCGGGCGGCCCTGCCGATGGGCGTGCCGGCCGTGATCGCGGCCGACTCGGCCTACGCCAAGTGCATGGCCAGCCGGACCGTGCTGGTCGAGCCGCAGTCCTGGCCGGGCACCGACCAGGTGGTGCCCGAACTGGCCCACGACGTGGAGCTGACCCGGCTGCTGAGCGGGCGGCACGGCGTCTACGCGCCGCTCGTGGTGGGCACCGGGGTGCTCGGGCTGCTGGTGTTCGCCCGCTGGCCGGAGACCGAGCCGTTCGACCCGGGCGAGGTGGACTACGCCGCGTACGTGGCCGCCCGCGCGGCCGTCTGGATGGACAACGCCCGCCAGTTCAGCCGGCAGCAGCGCACCGCCCTGGTGATGCAGCAGGCGTTGCTGCCGCAGAACCTGGCCGAGCCGGACGGGCTGGAGATCGCGCACCGGTACCTGCCGGCCAGCGAGCTGGAGGTGGTCGGCGGCGACTGGTTCGACGTGATCGAGCTCAGCGGCGGCCGGACCGCGCTGGTGGTCGGCGACGTGATGGGACACAGCACGGCCGCGGCCAGCGCGATGGGCCAGCTGCGCACGGCCGTGCGCACCCTGGCCAGCGTGGACCTGCCGCCCGCGCAGGTGCTCACCCATCTGGACGACCTGATGCCGGGCATCGACGAGTCCTTGTTCGCGACCTGTATCTACGCGATCTACGATCCGACGACGCAGAAGTGCGTGCTCTCCCGGGCCGGCCACGTCCCGCCGCTGCTGGTGCTGCCGGGTCAGGAACCGGAGATCCTGCACCGGGTCGGCCCGGGTCTGCCGCTGGGGCTGCGGGTGGACTACAGCACGTACGACACAGTCGAGATCGACATGCCGGACGGCTCGCTGCTGGTGCTGTGCACTGACGGCCTGTTGGAGAACAAGAACCGGGACATCGACACCGGCCTGAACATGCTGTGCGAGAACACCGCGCAGTCCGAACGCCCGTTGCAGGACATCTGCAACCAGGTGGTGCACGAGCTCGACCTGAGCAAGGATCGCGACGACATCGCGCTGCTGATAGCCCGCGCGCATCCGCCCTCGCACGGGTGCAGCGTGGCCTGGGACCTGCCCGCGCAGGCCGACCAGATCCCGCGCTGCCGGCAGCTGGTCCGCGAGACGCTGGCCGGCTGGGGCCTGGGGCACCTGGTGGAGAGCGCCGCGCTGCTGGTCAGCGAGCTGGCCACCAATGCGCTGGTGCACTCCGGCGGCAGTTTCCAGCTGCGGCTGCACCGCGGGAAGTTCCTGCTGTGCGAGGTCTGCGACAACGCCGCGGCGCCGCCCGAACTGCGGTCGGACGGCGCCGAGGACCCGGACGAGCCGGCCGAGGACGGCCGCGGCATGGTGCTGGTCGGCAAGATCTCCCGCCGGTGGGGCTATCGGCCCACCGCCGACGGGAAGGTCGTCTGGTTCGAGCTGCCGCTGGCCAAGCGGTAGGGCAATGTGCGGCATCGCGGGTGGCGCTGCTACGGTCGCCCGTTCGCCGTCACTGGTTCGGCGTGGCCCACGGGTCGGCCGGGTTGCCCGGCGCGGCGCCCTGGCCGGGCGCCTGCAGATACGGGTACTGCTGGGGGGCCTGCTGGTAGGGCGCCGGGTAGCCCGGGGCCTGCGGGTAGTAGGCGCCCTGCTGGTACTGCGGCGGGTAGGCGACCGGCGCGCCCGGGAGACCCCAGCCGGCACCGTACGCCATCGGCGGGTTGTAGAACGCGCCCGACGCCTTCTGCCAGATCAGGGCGACCGTGATCAGCCCGATCAGCCAGCTGCCGACGTCGCAGGCGACCAGCCCGTACACCGCGCCGGGCACCTGGATCGAGAGCTCGTTGAGATTGTTCAGGGCCGTGTGGATGATGACGATGTCGAGGATCAGGCCGAGCGAGGCCAGGCCGAAGAACACGGTCCCGGTGACCCGGGCCCAGTTGTTCCCGTCCTGGTTCGACGCGGCCATCCACAGCCACAGGCCGGCGCCGAGCAGGCCGCCGATCATGGTCGCCGGGGTCAGCCCGCCGTGGTCCAGGGCGAGGAAGAGCACGACCTCCAGTCCTTTGACGCCCGCGCCGATCCGCATCAACAGCACGGCGCGCTGGACGGTCGGCGGGATCCGGCCGGCGGCCGGAACATACGACGAAAACTGCGGGTCCTGCGAGAACTGCGGGTACTGCCCCGAAGCAGACATGGGATCCCCCTTGAGTTGAGACTGTGTCACTGCGAGCGTTCGACCCTGGTCGGGGAAAGCCCGCACCGCACAGTACAGCCGGCACAGTGGGGCGTACCAGGAATTTCACCTGGCAATATGCCGCAGACCGCAGTCGCCGCGGATGGTCCAGTCCTGCGGAGTCTGCCAGGGGTCTTCCGGCTGCGGCGCGGCGCCGGCGGCCGGGTCGGCCGGGTTCGGGTACGGATACGGGTACGGGTACGGGTACTGCGCCGGATGGGTGCCCGGGTACGGGTACGGATACTGGCCCGCGCCCGGGTACCCGTAGGGCGCGGCTCCCGGGGGCGCCCAACCGACCGGCCCGTACTGCAGTTGCGGCTGGTAGAAGGCCGACGCGGTCTTGTGCCACATCATCACGGTCGCATACAGGCCGACCAGCCAGGTGATGACGGAGAAGATGACCGACCCGACCTCTGTCCCATGATCCGTGTGGAGACCTGCCGACCTGTTCAAGTCCCCGAGCGCGAACAGGCTGATCACCGAGAACACCGTGCCTAGGGAAGTGATCCCGAAGAAGACCGTGCCGGTGATCCGGGCCCAGTTGTGGCCGGCCCGGTTCGCCAGCGCCATCCACACCCACAGGCCGAGGTCGATGGCCCCGCCGAAGATGCCCAGACCGTCGAGCGTCCCCACGCCGACCACTCCCGAGCCGGTCTCGCGCGCCTCGTACACGGACAGCGCCGCGCCCACGACCGACAGGGCCGCGCCGACGTACATCGCCATGACCGCCCTGCGCACGGCGGGCGGCTGCGTCCGGCCGGCGGGGAACCGGCCGGCCGGTGAGAGCGGGTCGAACTGCGGAACTTGGCCCGACACGGCCATGGCGATCCCCCTGTGGAATTCAACGCCGAAGAACGGTGGTGGCGGCCGCCGAGAGCGGCGAGCCGTACCGCACAGTACAGGCTCCCGTCCCGGCCCGGCCAGGGTTCACCCGGACCGGCCTCCTCAGTTCGCCGGATGCGCGCCGGTCACACTCCGGCCGCGCGCATCCCGCGCAGTTCCTTCTTCAGATCGCCGATCTCGTCCCGCAGCCGGGCCGCGAGCTCGAACCGCAGTTCCGCGGCCGCCGCGTGCATCTGCCCGCTCAGGTCGGCGATCAGCGCCTCGAGCTCCTCGGCCGGTTTGCCGACGAAGTCCAGGCTGGACACCCCGCCGCGCGCGGCCACGCCCGGCCGGGCCGCCTTGCCCTTCGACTTGGCCAGCAGCTCGTCGGTGTCCGCGTCCTCGCGGGCCAGCGAGTCGGTGATGTCGGCGATCCGCTTGCGCAGCGGCTGCGGGTCCAGGCCCAGTTCCTTGTTGTAGGCGACCTGCTTGACCCGGCGCCGGTTGGTCTCGTCGATCGCCTGCGCCATGCCCGGGGTGATCTTGTCGGCGTACATGTGCACCTGCCCGGACACGTTGCGCGCCGCGCGGCCGATGGTCTGGATCAGCGAGGTGGTGCTGCGCAGGAAGCCCTCCTTGTCCGCGTCCAGGATCGCCACCAGCGACACCTCCGGCAGGTCCAGGCCCTCGCGCAGCAGGTTGATCCCGACCAGCACGTCGAACACGCCCAGCCGCAGCTCCCGCAGCAGCTCGATCCGGCGCAGCGTGTCGATGTCGGAGTGCAGGTAGCGGACCTTGATCCCCATCTCCAGCAGGTAGTCGGTCAGGTCCTCGGACATCTTCTTGGTCAGGGTGGTGACCAGGACCCGCTCGTCCCGCTCCTCGCGCAGCCGGATCTCGCGGACCAGGTCGTCGATCTGCCCGCGGGTCGGCTTGACGATCACCTCCGGGTCGATCAGCCCGGTCGGCCGGATCACCTGCTCGACGAACTCGCCGCCGACCTTCGCCAGCTCGTACTTGCCCGGGGTCGCGGACAGGTAGACCGTCTGCCCGATCCGCTGGACGAACTCCTCCCAGCGCAGCGGCCGGTTGTCCAGCGCCGACGGCAGCCGGAAGCCGTGGTCCACCAGCACCTGCTTGCGCGAGGCGTCCCCCTCGTGCATCGCGCCGATCTGCGGCACGGTCTGGTGCGACTCGTCGATGACCAGCAGGAAGTCGTCCGGGAAGTAGTCGAGCAGGGTGTTCGGCGGCGTGCCGCGGTCCCGGCCGTCGATGTGCAGCGAGTAGTTCTCGATCCCGTTGCAGAAGCCGACCTCGCGCATCATCTCCAGGTCGTAGCTGGTGCGCATCCGCAGCCGCTGCGCCTCCAGCAGCTTGCCCTGCCGCTCGAAGGTCTCCAGCCGCTCGGCCAGCTCGGCCTCGATCCCGCTGATCGCCTTCGCCATCCGCTCCGGGCCGGCGACGTAGTGGGTGGCCGGGAAGAGGTAGACCTCGGTGTCCTCGGACAGGATCTCGCCGGTGACCGGGTGCATGGTCATCAGCCGCTCGATCTCGTCGCCGAACATCTCGATCCGGACCGGGTGCTCCTCGTACACCGGGAAGATCTCGACCGTGTCCCCGCGCACCCGGAACGTGCCGCGGGTGAAGGCCAGGTCGTTGCGGGTGTACTGGATCTCGACGAACTTGCGCAGCAGCTTGTCCAGGTCGTACTCGCCGCCGACCTTCAGCCGCACCATCCGGTCGACGTACTCCTGCGGCGTGCCCAGGCCGTAGATGCAGGAGACCGAGGCGACCACGATCACGTCCCGCCGGGTCAGCAGCGAACTGGTCGCCGAGTGCCGCAGCCGCTCGACCTCGGCGTTCACGGACGAGTCCTTCTCGATGAAGGTGTCCGTCTGCGCGACGTAGGCCTCGGGCTGGTAGTAGTCGTAGTACGAGACGAAGTACTCGACCGCGTTGTTCGGCAGCAGCTCGCGGAACTCGTTCGCCAGCTGCGCCGCCAGCGTCTTGTTCGGCGCCATGACCAGCGTCGGCCGCTGCAACCGCTCGATCAGCCACGCCGTGGTGGCCGACTTGCCGGTACCGGTGGCGCCGAGCAGCACCACGTCCTTCTCCCCGGCCCGCACCCGCCGCTCCAGGTCCTCGATGGCCGTCGGCTGGTCCCCGGCCGGCCGGTAGTCGCTGACCACCTCGAACGGTGCGACGCGGCGTTCCAGATCAGTGGTGGGTCGAGTCATACCACCACGGTAGACCGCGGGACCGACAAAGGAGCGATCGAGCAGGTCGGGCGCGGTTCTTTTCGGCGTGGAGGCGGTTATTCCAGCGCCCGGACTGCGGCTTCGCCATGGAGGTCGATGGCGATCTCGGCTTCGGGGACGTCGAGCAGAAGGGCAGCAGCCTCGCGCGCCATCGCCCGGGCCTCGTCAAGATCGCGCCCCTGGGTGAAGCCAGCGCAGTTTTCCGGACTCGCGGGGAAGAAACAGGAACATGACTGGATACGTGCGCTGGCGGGACATCCGAGCCGAACACGTCGCCTCGGCCGGAGGCGAGGAGGCGGTGGCAGCCGGCAAGGCGGAGCTGTTGGCCGAGGTCGCAGCGCACCGGTCGGCCAAACTCCGCCCTGCTCAGGGCCTGCCCGAGACGCCCAACGCCGACCGGTGAAGATCGCAGCCGCCGCCTGACCTGCCGCGTCCCGTCTTCCGCGAGCTCGCCGCCCGCTACTGCCGCTCCGCCACCTTGCGGAAGACCGGGCGCGGCAGGTGGCGCAGGCCGGCCATGACGAAGCGGAGCTGGGCGGGGACCCAGATCATTTCGGAGCCCTTGCGCAGGCCGGCCACGATGGCGTCGGCCACGGCCTCGGGGGTGGTGGCCATGGGGCCCTTGTCCATGTGGGCGGTCATCTTCGACTCGACGAAGCCGGGGCGCACGACCATCACGTGGACGCCGGTGCCGTGCAGGGAGTCGCCGAGGCCCTGGGTGAACGCGTCCAGGCCGGCCTTGGTGGAGCCGTAGATGAAGTTGGCCTTGCGGGCGCGTTCGCCGGCGACCGAGGAGATCACGACCAGCGAGCCGTGGCCCTGCTTCTTGAGCGCGGTCGTGCAGACCAGGCTGGAGGAGACGGCGCCGACGTAGTTCGTCTGGGCGATCCGGGCGGCGGCGACCGGGTCCTGTTCGTCGCTGGCCTGGTTGCCCAGGACGCCGAAGGCGAGCAGCACCACGTCGATGTCGCCGCCGTCGAACACGGCGCTGAGGGTCTTGTCGTGCGAGTCCACGTCGTCGGCGTCGAAGGCCAGGGTGTCGACCTGGGCGCCGAGGGCGCGCAGCTGCTCGGCCGCGGCGTCCAGGCGCTCGGACGGGCGGCCGGCCAGGATCACCCGGCGGGTCTTGCCGGCCACCATCACGCGGGCGGTGGCCAGGGCGATGTCCGAGGTGCCGCCGAGGATCAGGAGGGACTGGACGCCTCCCAGGGAGTCTTTCATCAACGTGTCCTTTGCCGGGCTAAAAGAGGAGGAAGCGGGTGGGGGCCGGCGGCAGCCGGTGTACTGGCAGCCTAGTGCCGTGGCCGGGAACGTCTGCCCCGTCCCGGCCGCGGCGCTAGGCAGTGTTGGGGAATGTCTCAAGGCGCGAATCCGGTGATCGCCGTCGCCTGACCGCACCGCACGCAACGGCACAGACGACCGAGTATGAGCCGTCCCGTGCGGCGCGCCCATGCTCGGCGCTGACCAGATTCGCCGCACCTACCAGCACAAACCGGCGGTCATGCCGTGGCCTTGACACATTCCCAAACACCGCCTAGAGGCCGAGCCGCCGGGACTGGTCCGAGACGAAGACCCCGTGCGGGTCGATCTCGCTGCGGACCTTGCGGAACGCCTCCAGCCGCGGGTACATCGCGGCCAGGTCGGCCGGTTCCATCCGCGAGTCCTTGGCCAGGTAGAGCCGGCCGCCCGCGGTCAGCACCTGGTCGTCCATCCAGGACAGCAGCCGGCTCAGGTCCGGGGTGCCGGTCGGGAAGTCGTAGGTCAGGGTCCAGCCGTCGGTCGGGAAGGACAGGTAGCCGGGGCTGGCCGGGCCGAAGCGCTTGAGCACGGTCACGAAGGACGGCGCGCCGGCCTCGGCCACCCGCTCCACGATCCGGCGCAGCGTCTCGTCCGCGCTGAACGGCACGACGAACTGGTACTGCAGGAATCCGGCCTTGCCGTAGACCCGGTTCCAGTCGTGGATCGCGTCCAGCGGGTGGAAGAAGCCGCCGATGGTGGCCAGGTGCGGGTGCGCCTTCTTGGGCGCGCGGCGGAAGTTGGCCTCGTTCATGATCCGGATGGTGCGCCGGTTGAGCAGGCCGGACGGGAACAGGTCGGGCACCGCGGCCAGCGGCTTGGGGGTGAACGCGAGCGGGGTGGCGCGCAGTTTCGGCGGCAGCTGGTCCAGGGTGGCGAAGTTGCCGCCCTCCACCCAGCCGCGGCCGAGGTTCGCGCCCCGGGCCAGGTTGTCCAGCGAGGCCACCGAGAAGCGGTACTGCTCGTCGGTCTCGGTCATCCGCTCCATCGCGGCGTCCAGGTCCGGCACCTGCTGGGTCTCGACCATGATCCGGGAGGTCTGCACCGGCATCATCTGCAGGGTGGCGCTGACCACGACCCCGGTCAGGCCCATCCCGCCGACCGTGGCCCAGAACAGTTCCGGCTCGGTCTGCGGGGTCAGGGTGCGTACGCTGCCGTCCGCGAGGACCAGGTCCATCGCCAGCACGTGCTGACCGAAGGAGCCGTCCGCGTGGTGGCTCTTGCCGTGGATGTCGCTGCCGATCGCGCCGCCGACGGTCACGTACCGGGTGCCCGGGGTGACCGGGACGAAGAAGCCGAACGGCAGCATGGTCTGCATCAGTTGCTGCAGGCTGACGCCGGGCTGGCAGACCACGACGCCGCCGGCCAGGTCGACCGAGAGGATCCGGTTCAGGCCGGTCAGGTCGAGCACCAGGCCGCCGGCGTTCTGGGCCGGGTCGCCGTAGGAGCGGCCCAGGCCCCGGGCGATCAGGCCGCGCGGGCCGGCCGAGGCCACCGCCTGGACGATCTCCTCGGTGCCGGCCGGTTCGAGCACCTCGGCCCGGGTGGGCGAGGTGCGGCCCCAGCCGGACAGGACCCGGGTCTCGCCGTGGCGCAGCGGGCTGACGGAGCCGGCCGGCGCGAGTGCGGGCGGCGCGGACTCGGCCGGGGCGGCGGCGGGCAGGGCGTCGGCCGGGGCGGCCCCGGCTCCCGCCTCGGCGGCGGAAGCGGAGGCGACCGGACCGGCCGGATCGAACTCAACGGCCATTGAAGACTCCGAACGCGAAACAGGCGAGCCAGACGGCTCCCAACACCATGATCATCCGGTCGCCGAGGACCACGTCCTCCGGCTCCCCCGCCTTGCCCTGGTCCACGAACATCGCGTAGCGCAGGAAGACGAACGTCCACGGCACGATCGAGATCTCGTGCCAGGGCACCCCCGCGGCGCCCTGCGACATCTGGAAGGCCCACAGCGAGTAGGTCAGGATGGTCAGGCCCGCGGCCATCTGCCAGACGAACTGGAGGTAGGAGGCCGAGTAGTCGGCCAGGGACTTGCGGGTCAGCCCGGCGTCGTCGCCCATCAGCTTCAGTTCCGAGTAGCGCTTGCCGGCCACCATGAACAGCGAGCCGAACCCGGTGGTCAGCAGGAACCACTGGGACAGCGGGATGCCGGCCGCGATGCCGCCGATCATCGAGCGCAGCAGGAACCCGGCCGCGACCATCACCAGGTCCAGGACCAGCACGTGCTTGAACCAGGCGCTGTAGGCCAGGTGCATCGCGAGGTAGATCGCGATCACCACGGCGGTGGCGGGGTTGGCGGTGAGCGCGACCGCGATCGCGGCGGCCGAGAGCAGGACCACGACGACCCAGGCCAGCCGGATCGGGACCAGGCCGGCCGCGATCGGGCGGAACCGCTTCTTCGGGTGCCGCCGGTCGGACTCCACGTCCAGCGCGTCGTTGGCGTAGTAGACCGCGGAGGCGGCCAGGCAGAACGCGGCGAACGCGATCGCGCCGTAGCCGAGCGTGTCCGCGTGCCCGATCTTCCCGGCGGCCAGCGGCGCCGTGAACACCAGGACGTTCTTCACCCACTGCTTCGGGCGCGCCTCGCGCACCATGGCGCCGATCAGTCCGCCGCCGGTCGCGGGGGCCGCGCCGGGCTCCGGGGCCGTCACGGCCTCCGGCTCCTGGCCGGGGAGCGCCGAGTCCGGTCCGGCGGTCGAGCCCAACGCCGCGTCCGACTCCAGGCCCCGCTGTGATGCGGGCATTGTTGTCACGTCCACCCTCCAGGTGGTTAACCCATTCGTGTGCTTGGTGAGGCTATCAGTCCCGCTGCGCCCGGCATGCCATGGCCGGGGGCTTCAGTACAGGATTGTGGCAGTTCGGGTACGTGGCGCAGGTCCATCTGGACCAGCCGCCGACCGAACCGCGCGGTCGACGGCTATCAGGATACGGAAGGCCAGGAGGCTGCTGAAGATCTTGGAATGGCCTGGGCGGCCGGATCCGGCCGCCCAGGCCATTCCAAGATCTTCAGCAGCCTAGCCGACGGTCACGGACTGGATCTGGACCGCGGTGTTCGGGTTGCCGTCGCCGGTGCCGTTGGCGTCGTCCGTGCCGGCCGCGGCGATCTTCTGCAGGATGTCCAGACCCTGGGTGATCTGTCCGAACGGCGTGTAGGACGGCGGGAGCGGGGAGTCGCGGTAGACCAGGAAGAACTGGCTGCCGTTCGTGCCCGGGCCGGAGTTCGCCATCGCCACCGAGCCGGGCGGGTAGGTGACCGTGCTGTCGGCCCCGGGCAAGCCGTAGGCGTTCAGGTTCTCGTCCTGGAACTGGTAGCCCGGGGTGCCGGTGCCGGTCCCGGTGGGGTCGCCGCACTGGAGTACGAAGATTCCGGACGTGGTCAGCCGGTGGCACGGCGAGTCGTTGAAGTAGGCCTTCTGCGCCAGGTAGAGGAAGGAGTAGACGGTGTAGGGCGCTTTGACGCCCTCGGCGGTGAAGACGATGGGGCCCTGGGTGGTGTGGATCGTGACCGTGTACGTCTTCTGTGCCTGGGCCGCGTTGTAGACCGGGAGGCCGACGTTCCGGGCCGCCTGGCCGCACGCGATGTAGCCGGCGGTCTCGGCGGCGACGTCGGCCGGCTTCGGGCACGGCGGGGCGTCGGCGGCAAGCGCGGTTCCGCCGAACACGCCGGAGGAGCCGGCAGCCGGGGCGGAGGTGGTGTCGGAGCCGGGGCTGGCGGCCGTGCTCGCCTGGCCTGCGGTGACGGTCGTCGCGGCGGTGGGCGTGGGCGTCTTGTGGCCCGGCAGCAGGACGACCAGTGCCACGACGAGAGCGATCACCACCGGGACGGCGATGGCCGCGATCGTCCGTGAGCGCTTGCGGTTGCCGTTGGCCGGCGGTCCGGGAGGCGTCGGGGGTTGGCCCCACTGGCGCTGCTGCGACTGCTGCATCGGCATGCCCGGGTACTGAGGCTGGGCCTGAGAGTACGGCCCCTGCGGGTACTGCCCTTGCGGGTACTGGCCTTGGGGATACTGCCCTTGCGGGTACTGGGTTTGGGGATACTGCGCCTGCGGGAACTGTCCCTGCGGCGGTACCTGCGGGGCCGCGCCGGGCGGTGTCTGCGGCGCGGCGTAAGGGTTTCCGGGCGCATGTCCCTGAGACGGATCGGGCAGTGCCCAACCGCTCCCGCCCGCCGCCGCGTCGTTCTGGGCGCCCTCGTCCGGACTCGTCATGTCTTCCTCTGCCCCCGTCGCCGATTCGGCTGATCGTCGTACGGTCATTCACCTTACCCGGCCGGGCCGACCGGGCGGCACGGCGCCCGACTGTGCCCGTGTGCGGAATCAGTGCAGTGCGGACAACCGCTCCCAGAGCGCGTCGACCTGCGCGGTCAGGTCCTGGACCGGGCCGTCGTTCGCGACCACGTCGGTGGCGGCGGCGAGCCGCTCTTCCCTCGACAGCTGGGCGGCGATCCGGGCCCGGGCCTCGTCCTCGGCCATGCCGCGGTCGCCGACCAGGCGGGCGATCCGGGTGGCGTCCGGGGCGTCGACCACCACCACGGCGTCGAACCGCGGCGCCAGGCCGCCCTCCACCAGCAGCGGGATGTCCTGGACGACGACCGAGCCGGGCGCGGCCGCCCCGGCCCGCTGCTCCATCCACTCCCGGACCCGCGGATGCACGATCGCGTTGAGCGCGGCCCGGCGGGCCTCGTCGCCGAAGACGATCCGGGCCAGCGCCGGCCGGTCCAGGGCGCCGTCCGGGCCGAGCACGCCCGGGCCGAACTCGGCGGTCACCGCGGCCAGGCCCTCGGTCCCGGGCGCGACCACCTCGCGGGCGGCCAGGTCGGCGTCCAGCAGCACGGCGCCGCGCTCGGCCAGCAGCCGGGCCACGGTGGACTTGCCCGCGCCGATCCCCCCGGTCAGGCCGACGTGCACGGTCTTGCGCTCTGCGGAGTCCGGCATGCGCCCAGCCTATAAGCAGAGCGCGGACCAGAGCCAGCACGCCGGAAAGCACAGCGCCCCCGGGCCGACCTCTCGGTCGTCCGGGGGCGCTGCAGTCGAGCTCTCGCGGCGCCGGTCAGGCGGGCGCCGCGCTCGGGTCAGGTCAGACCTGGCCGCCGGCCAGCTTCTCGCGCAGCGCGGCCAGGGCCTCGTCCGAGGCCAGCGCGCCGGTCGCCTCAGCCGGGGCCGAGGAGGAGTAGCTGGACGGCGCCGGGCCGTCCGAGTCGCCGCCGGCGACGACCGCGGTGCCGTTGGCGGCGGCCTCCTCGTCGGCCTTGCGGGCCTCGGTGATCTGCTTCTGGTGCTGCTCGAAGCGGGCCTGCGCCTCGGCGTACTGGCGCTCCCACTCCTCGCGCTGGGTGTCGAAGCCGTCGAGCCACTCGCCGGTCTCCGGGTCGAAGCCGTCCGGGTACAGGTAGTTGCCGGACTCGTCGTAGGACGCGGCCATGCCGTACAGGGTCGGGTCGAACTGGTCCACCTCGGCGTCGCCGGTCAGGCCCTCGTTGGCCTGCTTGAGCGAGAGCGAGATCCGGCGGCGCTCCAGGTCGATGTCGATGACCTTGACGAAGATGTCGTCGCCGACCTGGACGACCTGCTCCGGGATCTCCACGTGGCGCTCGGCCAGCTCGGAGATGTGCACCAGGCCCTCGATGCCCTCCTCGACCCGGACGAACGCGCCGAACGGCACCAGCTTGGTGACCTTGCCGGGCACGACCTGGCCGATCTGGTGGGTCCGGGCGAACTGCTGCCACGGGTCCTCCTGGGTCGCCTTGAGCGACAGGGAGACGCGCTCGCGGTCCATGTCCACGTCGAGCACCTCGACGGTGACCTCCTGGCCGACCTCGACCACCTCGGAGGGGTGGTCGATGTGCTTCCAGGACAGCTCGGACACGTGCACCAGGCCGTCCACGCCGCCGAGGTCGACGAAGGCGCCGAAGTTGACGATCGAGGAGACCACGCCGGACCGGACCTGGCCCTTGAGCAGGGTGGTGAGGAAGGTCTGGCGGACCTCGGACTGGGTCTGCTCGAGCCAGGCGCGGCGGGACAGGACCACGTTGTTGCGGTTCTTGTCCAGCTCGATGATCTTGGCCTCGAGCTCCTTGCCGACGTACGGCTGCAGGTCGCGCACGCGGCGCATCTCGACCAGGGACGCGGGCAGGAAGCCGCGCAGGCCGATGTCGATGATCAGACCGCCCTTGACCACCTCGATGACCGAGCCGGTGACGATGCCGTCCTCGTCCTTGATCTTCTCGATGGTGCCCCAGGCGCGCTCGTACTGGGCGCGCTTCTTCGACAGGATCAGGCGGCCTTCCTTGTCCTCCTTCTGGAGGACCAGGGCCTCGACGTGGTCGCCCACGGAGACGACCTCGTGCGGGTCCACGTCGTGCTTGATGGACAGCTCGCGCGAGGGGATGACGCCTTCGGTCTTGTAACCGATGTCGAGCAGGACCTCGTCCCGGTCGACCTTCACGATGGTGCCGTCGACGATATCGCCGTCGTTGAAGTACTTGATGGTCTCGTCGATCGCGGCGAGGAAGGCCTCCTCCGAACCAATGTCGTTGATGGCGACCTGGGGAGTGGTGCGGAGGGTCTCGGTGCTGCTCGTCATTAGGTTGGGGCTCCGGACGCGGATAAGTTGAGTCGGATGACACACGCGTGCGGAACCTGGCTCACGTCCGGTCGAGTAGGCACAGTTTCATGATCACGAATAACGATGATATTGACACTATGTCAGGGGCGGCCGATATATGGAGGAGCCGGTGCGGCCCCCTAGGTCTGAAGCCACACGGGTCCGCAGCGCAAAAGCCAGGATACGGTGCCGATGCGCACAAGGTCAATCGAGTTCGGCGCGGCGTCGGCAACCCCCGGCCGGGCGGCGCGCCCCGATGCCAGCTGACGATAGCGTGACCACCGGCGATCCGGGAAGGGGGCGCCCGGATCCGGCCGCCGGGCCCGGCCCGCCCCGCGCCATACCCTGAAACGCCGAGGCCGGTCCGGCCGATCACCGGCGTGCCCGTCTTCCCGCACCATCACGACCCGGTTCCCGATTCCGGCGCCCCGCCGGCGCCGACGAGGAGAGTCCAGCATGACCCAGCCGTCCGAGCAGCCAGACGACTTCGACCCCGACGCCGACCTGGTCACCAGGCGCCCGGCCGACAACGGCCAGTCGGTGCGCGCGAACCGCTCCTGGTGGGACGCCAACGCGGACGACTACCAGGCAGAGCACCGGGAGTTCCTCGGCGACGCCCGGTTCCTGTGGTGCCCCGAGGGCCTGTACGAGCAGGACGCGCGCCTGCTCGGGGACGTCTCCGGCCGGGACGTGCTCGAGGTCGGCTGCGGCGCCGCCCAGTGCGCCCGCTGGCTGCTCGGCCAGGGCGCCCGGGTGACCGCCTTCGACCTGTCCGGGCGGCAGCTGGCGCACGCCCGGCGGATCGACCAGGAGCTCGGCCGGCCCGGCCCCGCCCTGGTCCAGGCCGACGCGACCGCGCTGCCGTTCGCCGCGGGCTCCTTCGACCTCGCCTGCTCGGCCTTCGGCGCGGTGCAGTTCGTGCAGGACTCGGCGAAGGTGATGCGGGAGGTGGCCCGGGTGCTGCGGCCGGGCGGGCGCTGGGTGTTCGCCGTGACCCACCCGTTCCGCTGGTGCCTGCCGGACGACCCGGGCGAGTACGGGCTCGTGGTGCGCGACTCCTACTTCGACCGGCGGGCGTACGTGGAGCAGGACGAGGACGGCGTCGCGACCTACGTCGAACACCACCGCACCCTCGGGGACCGGATCGGCGAGCTGACCGCGGCCGGGTTCGCCCTGCGGCAGCTGGTCGAGCCGGAGTACCCCGAGGAGCTCGGCGACCGCTGGGGCGGCGGCTGGTCGTCCCTGCGCGGGCGGCTGGTCCCCGGCACCGCCATCTTCTCGGCGCAGAAGACCGAGGACTGAGCGAAGAAGTCCGCGGCGGGTCGGCGCGGCTCCGGCCGGGCCCGCGCCGCCGCGGGCCCGCGCGCCCCGGCCCGCTCCGGTGCAACCCGGTGGCCGGCCGATCCGGGCTGTATTGTTGGCTGCCGCGCGGGTACCGCATCGGATGGCGCCGCACCGCCTCGCAGCATTCCCGGGCGGCCCGGAGCGTTCCGCCCGCTCCAGCAGCCCCACAGCCCCCGGAAGAGGACGAACCTCGGTATGGCCCGACGACTTCTAGCCAACAGCGCCGTCGTCGCGGCGGGGACCCTCGCGGGCAACGGCCTGTCCTACGGCTTCAGCTTCGTGCTCTCGCACAAGCTCGGGCCGACCGGCTACGGCCAGATCGGCTCGCTGCTGTCGATCTTCCTGGTCGCCTCGGTGCCGGGCCTGGCCACCCAGATGGTCGCCGCGCGCCGGGTGGCCCGGGCGCTGGGCCAGGACCCGGCGCAGGTGCGCGAGATCACCGGGCCGCTCGTGCGCTGGGCCCTGGTGATCGGGGTGGCCTCCATGCTGGCGCTGGCCGTGGTCGCGCCGCTGCTGTCGATGGGCCTGCCCGCGCTGTCCTCGGCGCAGATCGCGTTCACCGCGCTGACCCTGCTGGGCAACTCGCTGATCTACTGCTACCTCGGCATCGCCCAGGGGGCCGGCCGGTTCACCGCCTTCTCCGTGCTGTTCCTGCTGTTCACGGGCGCGAAGTTCGCCGTCGCGGTGGTCCTGGGCGCGATGAAGGCGGACCCGGGCGTGATCATGGGCGTGATGGCCGCGGCCTGGCTCCCGGTCATCGCGGCCGGGCACTGGGTGCTGCGCGACCAGATCGGCCCGCGCCGGCTGGTCCGCGACGACGGTCACCTGGGCGAGCTGGGCACGGCGTCCTGGGGCTTGGGCGCGGTGCTCGTGCTCTCGCTGCTCGACGGCCTGCTCGCGGCGCACTACTTCCGCGGCGACGAACTCGGCCGGTACCAGGCCGGCGCGCTGTTCACCCGGGCCGGCTACTTCGGGCCGCAGTTCATCGCGGTGCTCGCATTCCCCCGGCTGGCCGTCGCCGAGACCCGGACCCGGGCCCTGCGCGCGGCCCTGCTCGCCGCGCTGACCGTCGGCGCGGTCACCGTGGCCTTCAGCGCGGTACTGTCCAAGACGTTGGTGAAGATCGCTTTCGGACAGGCCTATCTGAGCAGCGGGGTGCATTTCGACCTGGCCTCGACTGCGTGGATCTTCGCCATGTCGGGTGCGATCCAGGCGCTGGTGCAGCTGGCCCTGCTGGACGCGATCGCCCGGCGCAGCGCGATCGTCGGCTGGGCCGTGTTCGCCAGCATCCTGGTCGAGTTCGTGCTGATCGTGACGGTCGCGCACCACTCGCCGGTCGAGCTGATCACCACGGCCGCGCTGGTCAGCGGGACGGCCGCGCTGGTCGGCCTGGCCATCGCGCTGCGCAGCGAAAGCCCGGCGGCGCTGACCGTGACCATGCCGGAGCCCTCGTCCGGGGCGGACGGCGAGTCCGGCGACGGCGGCACCGGCACCGGGGCTTCGGCCGGGCCCGCCTCCGAGTTGAGCCCGGCCGCTTCCTGAGGCGTCGGGGCCGTCCATGGCGTACCCGCGGCGGCTACCGGGCGACGTGCGCTACTGAGTCCCGGGCGTGAGTGGCCGCCGGGCACATGCGTCCGGGGAACGCCCCCTGGAGCTCCAGCTCGCGCTGCGCCTGCACCGGCTGCGCTGATCGGCCGAGGCTGCGTATTCGCGCCCTGCCGAGGTGCCCGGCGCACAGCGGGCTCGCGTGCTGCGGGCGGGATCCCGGCGCACGGCCGCCGGGTCGAATCCCCCTCTCGCAGACGCGCGGGGCGGGTTACTGTCGGCCTATGGCAGCTTCCTCATACCTGCGCTACCCACACCTGGCCCAGGATCTGCTGGTCTTCGCCGCCGAGGACGACGTGTGGCTCGTCCCGGTCGGCGGCGGGCGGGCCTCCCGGCTGACCGCCGACCAGGTCCAGGTCTCCCGTCCCCGGCTGAGCCCGGACGCCCGGCACGTCGCCTGGTCCTCCGCGCGGGCCGGCGCGCCGGAGGTGTTCTCGCTGCTCGTGGACGGCGGGACCGTGGACCGGCTGACCTACTGGGGCGGGAACCACGCGTACCCCGGCGGCTGGCTGTCCGACGACGAGGTCCTGGTCCTGAGCGCCAACGCGCACCACACGACGCAGCGGCGCACCTGGGCCTACGGCGTCCGCCTGGACGGGCGCACCCGCAGCCTGCCCTACGGCCCGGCGGCGGCCGTGGACCTCGCGCCCGACGGCGCGGTGCTGGTCAACAGCTGCTACATGAGCGAACCGGCGTACTGGAAGCACTACCTCGGCGGGGCCGGGGGCAAGGTCTGGCTGGACCGGGACGGCGCCGGGCAGTTCGGGCACATCCTCGGCGAGGTCGGCAACCACCTGGTCAACCCGATGTTCGTCGGCGACCGGATCGCGTTCCTGTCCGACCACGAAGGCACCGGCGCGCTCTACTCCACCACCCGCGAGGGCGCCGACCTGCGCCGGCACGGCGACCACGAACCCTTCTACGCCCGGCACGCCGCCACGGACGGCACCCGGGTGGTCTACGAGTGCGCCGGCGAGATCTGGCTGCTGGCCTCGCTCGACGCCGAACCGGAGCGGATCCCGATCACGCTGGGCGGCGCGCGGCCGGGCCGCGAGCCGTTCCCGGTCCGGACCGGGTCCGAGCTGAGCGGCTACCACCTGGACCAGACCGGCCGGGTGGCCACGGCCGAGGTGCGCGGAACCGTGCACTGGCTGCCGGCCGAACACGGCCCGGCCCGCACGCTGCTGGCCGAGCCGGGCGTGCGGGCCAAGCTGCCCCGGCACGTGCCGGGCAAGTCCGCGGTGCTGTGCGTCTCGGACGCGGGCGGCGAGGACGGGCTCGACCTGCTCCCGGCCGCCGGCGGCCCGGCCCGGCGGATCGGCCACGGGCTGCTCGGCCGGGTACACGACCTGGTGGTCGCCCCGGACGGGACCAAGGCCGCGGTCGCCTCGGAGAACGGCGGCCTGTTCGTGGTCGACCTGGCCGAGGACGCGGCGCCGGAGGCCGTGGTCACCGAGCTCGCGCGCAGCGAGGTGCGCCGGCCGCACGACATCTCCTTCTCCCCCGACTCGGCGCTGCTCGCCTGGGCGCAGCCGTGGATGGCCGGGCTCGGCACCCTGCCCGCCTCGCACATCCGGCTGGCCCGGCTCGCGGACGGCGTCGTCGTGGACGTCACCGCACGGCGCTTCGACAGCAGCTCGGCCGCGTTCACCTTCGACGGCAAGTACCTGGTCCTGCTGTCGAACCAGTCCTACGACCCGGTCTACGACGCGCACCAGTTCAGCCTGGGGTTCCTTCCGGGTGTCCGACCGTACCTGGTCACCCTGGCCGCGGACACGCCGTCGCCGTTCGCCCCGGAGCTCGACGGCCGCCCGGTCGGCCCGCAGGAGAAGGACGAGAAAGACGACGAGGACGAGGACGAGGAGGACTCCCCGGAGAAGGACGAGGAGGCGAAGGGCGAGGGCCAGGGCGCGGACGCGGGCGCAGGCGAAGGCGAGGACAAGGCCGAAGGCAAGGACAAGGCCAAGGACAAGCCGGCGGCCGACGCGCCGAAGCCGGTCCGGGTGGACCTGGACGGGATCGAGCAGCGGATCGTGCCCTTCCCGGTCGAGGCCGGGGAGTACTGGTCGCTGCACGCGGTCAAGGGCGGGGTCGCCTGGATGGGCCGAACGGTCCGCGGGGAGCTGGGCGAGAACTGGAGCGGCACCGACGACGATCCGCCGGACGCGGTCCTCTACCGCTACGACCTGGCCAAACGCAAGCGCACGGTCCTGGTCGGGGAGTTGAGCTCCTACGACGTGTCCGGCGACGGCGGGCGGATCGCGTACTACGACGGCGCCCTGAAAATCAAGGGATCGGACGAGGCCGGGGAGGACCAGGCGATCTCGGTGGACCTGGACCGGATCCGGGTGCGGGTGGACCCGGTGGCCGAGTGGACCCAGATGTACGACGAAGCCTGGCGGCTACAGCGGGACAACTTCTGGCGCCGGGACATGGGCGGCGTGGACTGGCCCGCGATGGCCGAGCGGTACCGGCCGGTGCTCCAGCGAATCGGCACGTCCGGCGACCTGGCCGACGTGCTCTGGGAGTTGCAGGCCGAGCTCGGCTCCTCGCACGCGTACGTGTCCTCGCACGGCGCGCACGCGCACAGCGGCGACCGGCAGGGCCTGCTCGGCGCGGACCTGGCCCCCGACCCGGACGGGGTCTGGCGGATCACCCGGATCCTGCCGGGCGAGACCTCGGCCGCCGGGGGCCGCTCGCCGCTGACCGCGCCGGGCGTCGCGGCCGCGGCCGGGGACGCGGTCACCGCGGTCGACGGGCGCCCGGTCGACCCCGCGCGCGGACCGAACCCGCTGCTCGCGGGCAAGGCCGGGAAGCCGGTGGAGCTGACCCTGCGCCGGGACGGCTCCGAGGGCGCGGCGGCCAAGTCGCGGCGGGTCGTGGTCGTCCCGGTCGCCTCCGAGTACGTGCTGCGCTACCACGACCTGATCGCGACCCGGCGGGCCATGGTGCACGAGCTGTCCGGCGGGCGGATCGGCTACCTGCACGCCCCGGACATGGCGACCCCGGGCTGGGCGGACTTCCACCGGGACCTGACGGTCGAGATCAGTCGGGACGGGCTGCTGTTCGACCTGCGCGAGAACGGCGGCGGCCACACCTCGCAGCTGGTCATCGGCAAGCTCGCCCGGAAGATCATCGGCTGGGACGTGGGCGACCGGGTCGGGAACCTGAGCTACCCGCTGGACGCGCCGCGCGGCCCGGTGGTCACCCTGATCGACGAGATGGCCGCGTCCGACGGCGACATCGCCGCGCACGCGATCCGGGTCTACCGGATCGGGCCGCTGGTCGGCACCCGGACCTGGGGCGGGGTGATCGGGATCGAGGGGTTCCGCAAGCTGGTGGACGGCACCCGGGTCTCCCAGCCCAAGCTGGCGTTCTGGGCCGAGGGCGCCGAATGGGGGCTGGAGAACTACGGCGTCGACCCGGATATCGAGGTGCCCTTCCCGCCGCAGGACTGGGCCGCCGGGCACGATCCGCAGCTGGCCGCGGGCGTGCGGATCGCCCTGGAGGCGCTGGAATCGACCCCGGCGCTGCGGCCGCCGGGCATCCCGCCGCTGCCGGTGCCGCCGGTCACGTACTGCAGGCCGGCCTGGAGCCCGGCCAGGTACTCGTCCCCGTAGGGCGCGTACGGGCCGATCTTGCCGGTGATGATGCCGATCCTTCACGTCGGCGCCGGTCGGGGCCGCGGCGGCCGGCCCGGCCGCCGTACTCGGCGCGGCGCAGCCGGCCGCCGTCACCGTGATCGTCAGACCGGCAGCACAGGCGGCCGCGGCCAGGCGGCGGCTGAACATTGAGCGCATCGTAAGCAGCTCCTCGAAAGAGATCGCGCACTGTGGCGGGAATCACGCGACGGCGTTCTGCGGAGTGAGAACCTGCTCGCGTTGCCGGAACACTAGGAACAGCGCGGCGCCGCACACATGTGAGCGGCCGCCATATTCGCCGCCGCAGTGGTGTCGGCGCCCTACATCCGGTCGACGGCCCTGGTGGCGAACACTTCTACTGCGGCGCTCTCCGTGCCGCCCGGGGTGCCCGCCGCCCGGCCGGACCGGCCGCCGCGCCGCCGCGGGCGATGGCCGATGACCACATGACGAGACGACCCCGGCGCCGTAGAGTCGGAACCGATGGGCTCGCTTCGCCGACGAAGACAAGGAACGCACTGCACATGGACAAGGTGACGACCGCGGTCGAAGCCGTAGCCGACATTCCCGAGGGAGCGACCCTCGCGGTCGGCGGGTTCGGCCTCTGCGGCATCCCCTCCACCCTGATCGACGCGCTGCTGCGGCACGGGGTCGGCGGCCTGGAGGTGGTCTCGAACAACTGCGGGGTGGACGGCTGGGGCCTGGGCCTGCTCCTGGAGGCGGGCCGGATCAGCCGGATGACCAGCTCCTACGTGGGCGAGAACAAGGAGTTCGCCCGGCAGTACCTGGCCGGCGAGCTCGAGGTCGAACTCACCCCGCAGGGCACCCTGGCCGAGCGGCTGCGGGCCGGCGGGGCCGGGGTCCCGGCGTTCTACACCGCCACCGGGGTCGGCACCCAGGTGGCCGAGGGCGGCCTGCCCTGGCGCTATGCCGCCGACGGCTCGGTCGCGGTGGCCTCCCCGGCCAAGGAGGCGCGCGAGTTCGGCGGCCGCGAGTACATCCTGGAACAGGCCATCGTGACCGACTACGCCCTGGTCCGGGCCGCGGTGGCCGACCGGCACGGGAACCTGGTGTTCAACGGCTCCGCGATGAACTTCAACCCGCTGGCCGCGATGGCCGGGCGGATCGCGATCGTCGAGGCCGAGCGGATCGTGGAGCCCGGCGAGCTGGACCCGGCCGCGGTCCAGCTGCCCGGCGTGCACATCCACCGGGTCGTGCCGGCCACGGTGGCCGAGAAGCGGATCGAGCGGCGCACCGTGCGCCCGCGCGGCGAGAAGGGCGGCAACTGACCATGGCACTGGACCGCAACGCGATGGCCGCCCGGGCCGCGCAGGAGCTGCGCGACGGGCAGTACGTGAACCTCGGCATCGGCCTGCCCACCCTGATCCCGAACTTCGTGCCCGAGGACGTGACGGTCGTGCTCCAGTCGGAGAACGGCATCCTGGGCACCGGCCCGTACCCGTACGACGGCGACGAGGACCCGGACATGATCAACGCGGGCAAGGAGACCGTCACCCTGCTGCCCGGGGCCAGCCTGTTCGACTCGGCCGCCTCCTTCGCGATGATCCGCGGCGGCAAGATCGACGTCGCGGTCCTCGGCGCGATGCAGGTCTCCGCCCGCGGCGACCTGGCCAACTGGATGATCCCGGGCAAGATGGTCAAGGGCATGGGCGGCGCGATGGACCTGGTGCACGGTGCCAAGCGCGTCATCGTGCTGATGGAGCACGTGGCCAAGGACGGCGAGCACAAGATCGTGGACGAGTGCACCCTCCCGCTGACCGGCAAGCGCGTCGTGCACCGGATCATCACCGACCTGGCCGTCATCGACATCGAAGACGACGGCCTGCACCTGCGCGAACTGGCCCCGGGTGTCACCGCCGGCCAGGTCGCCGCGGCGACCAGGCCGAAGCTGCACATTCCGGCGGCGTTGTAGGCACGGCTCCGGCCTCCCGGGCGGCCCCGCGCCGGTCGTGACCGCCCTCCCTTGAAGCGGCCCGGATCCGGCCGCTTCGGTCGCCTGTTGACTCTCGACCTGGTCGAGGGCCCAGAGTCCGGGGTGTGGAGAGCGAGATGCGCAGTATCGGCGAGATGGCGCGGGACAGCGGGCTGGGCGTGAGCGCCCTGCGGTTCTACGACCGCGCCGGCGTGTTGGTTCCGGCGCGGGTCGATCCGGCCAGCGGCTACCGCTGGTACGGCGACGAGCAGCTCGGTGAGGCCCGGCTGCTGGCCCGGCTGCGGCGCACCGGGATGCCGTTGGCGGACGTCCGGCTGGTGCTGGCCGGCTGGTCCAGTGCGGACACCGATTTGGTGCGCACGTTGCTCCGGTCGCACCTGAGCCGGCTCGAACGAGGGCTGGCCGAGGCGCGCAGCGAGTTCTCCACAGTCCGAGCTCTACTCGACTCCAGGGAGAACCCGATGACTTCACCTCTTGCCGCATCCGTCCGAGTGGCCCTGCGCGCGTCCGACCTGGCCGCGGCGCTGGACTCGGTCCGGTTCGCCGCCGCCGACCCGAACCTGCCGGTGCTCGGCGGGGTCCTGTTCGACGTGGACGGCGACTCGCTGCGAGTGGTGGCGACCGACCGGCACCGGATGGCGCTGGCCCGGGCCGGCATCACCGGGCACGTCGGGCCGCGAACGCAGGCGATCGTGCCGTCCGCGCTGGTCGACGCGATGCGGGCGCTGCTCGACGAGGACGGGCCGGTGCAGTTCACCGTGGACGGCGACCGGGTGGCGCTGGAAGCGGGCGACCGGCAGGCGGCCGGGCTGCGCCTGGACCACGACTTCCCCGACTACCGCCGGATCCTCCAGGTGCCGACCGGGCGACGCGCGCTCGTCGACGTGTCCGTGTTCCGCGAGGCTGTGCGCAGTGGTCCGGTCCGCGTCGACGAGCCGGGCGAGGCCGGCGAGGCGCCGAGCGACCTGACCCTGCTCAAGGTCGTGCACGACGGCGCGCGCGGGGACACGGTCGGTGTCTGCGAGGACGACGGCGACGACCGGGACCGGATCGCCGTCAGCCGTTCGTACCTGCTGAACGCCCTGGACGCCGGAGCGCAGGACCACCTGGTCCTCGAACTCGGCGCCTCCACCGCGCCGATGGCGATCCGCCGGACCGACACGGACGAGGCGTTCTCCATCCTGATGCCGGTCCGCCTGACCAGCTGATCGCCTCACCGCCCGACCGCCGCCGCTACGCGGGCGCCTCGACCGGGAAGCCGAGCCCGGTCGCGGCGAACTCGGTCGCCGCCCTCCTCGGTTCCCCACCGCTCAGTGCCCGGCCGCGTGCCAGTCCGCGCCGACGCCGACCGACACGTCCAGCGGCACCCGCAGCTGGTAGGCCCCGGCCATCTCCCGGCGCACCATCGCCTCGACCGCCGCGCGCTCGCCCGGGACCAGCTCCAGCACCAGTTCGTCGTGCACCTGGAGCAGCATCCGGGACTGGAAGCCCTCGGCGACCAGGGCCTTGTCCACCCGCAGCATCGCGATCTTGATGATGTCGGCGGCGGAGCCCTGGATCGGGGCGTTCAGCGCCATCCGCTCGGCCATCTGCCGGTGCTGGCCGTTGCTGGAGTTCAGCTCCGGCAGGTAGCGGCGGCGGCCGAGCACGGTCTCGGTGTACCCGGTCGTGCGCGCCTCGGCCACCACGGCCTGCAGGTAGTCCCGGATGCCGCCGAAGCGGGCGAAGTAGTCCTCCATCATCCTCGTCGCCTCGGCGTTCGTGATGCCCAGGCCCTGGGCCAGGCCGTAGGCCGACTGCCCGTAGGCCAGGCCGTAGGACACCGCCTTGACCCGGCGGCGCAGCTCCGAGTCCACCTGCTTGGCCGGGACCCCGAACACCCGGGAGGCGACCGAGGTGTGCAGGTCCTCGCCGGAGTTGAACGCCTCGATCAGGGCCTCGTCCCCGGACAGGTGCGCCATGATCCGCATCTCGATCTGGCTGTAGTCCGCCGTCATCAGCGACTCGTAGCCCGGGCCGACCACGAAGGCCTTGCGGATCTGCCGGCCCGCCTCGGTGCGCACCGGGATGTTCTGCAGGTTCGGGTCGGTCGAGGACAGCCGCCCGGTGGCGGCGACCATCTGGTTGAACGTGGTGTGGATCCGGCTGTCGTCGTCGACCGACTTGATCAGGCCCTCGACCGTGGTGCGCAGCCGGTTGACGTCCCGGTGGCGCAGCAGGATCACCGGCAGCGGGTGCTTGGTCTGGGTGGCCAGCCAGGTCAGCGCGTCCGCGTCGGTGGTGTAGCCGCTCTTGATCTTCTTGGTCTTGGGCAGCTTCAGCTGCTCGAACAGGACCTCCTGCAGCTGCTTGGGCGAGCCGAGGTTGAACTGGGTGCCGGTCTCGGTGTGCGCGGACTCGACCGCGTGCTTCACGTCCGCGGCGAACCCGACCTCCAGCTTGGTCAGGTACTCCCGGTCGGCCGCGATCCCGGACCGCTCCATCGCGGCCAGCAGCACCACCAGCGGCAGCTCCACCTCGCGCAGCAGCCGTCCGGCCCCGCCCTGCTGGTCGAGCTCGCCCTCCAGGTGCACGGCCAGGTCCAGGACGGTCCGGGCGGTCTGCATCAGCTTGTCCGCGGCGCCGTCCTCGTCGATCAATGCGTCCAGGGTCAGCTGGCCGTCGGCCTGGGCCGCCCCGAGCTCGCGGTTCAGGTAGCGCAGGGCCAGGTCCGGCAGCAGGTAGTCGCGGCGGGCCGGGTCGGCCAGGTACGCGGCCACCGCGGTGTCCCCGCCGAGGCCCGCCAGGGTGAAGCCCTGCGCGGCCAGGGCCAGCAGCGGCCCCTTGGCGTCGTGCAGCACCTTGGCCACGGACGGGTCGGCCAGCCACGCGCCGAGCGCGCTCTCGTCCGCCGGGTCCAGCGCGGTCAGGTCCAGGTGCGCGGCCGGTCCGCTGCCGGCGGCCAGCGCGAGCGCGTCGATCCGGCCGGTGCCCCGGCCCCAGCTGCCGGTCACGGCCAGGCCGATCGGGCCGGTCCGGGCGTGCTCGGCCAGCCAGCCGGCCACCTGCCCGGTCTCCAGCACGCGGCCGTCGACCTCCACGGCCGCGGCGGCCGGGGCGGCGGCGCCCGCCTCCCGGCTCGGCGCATCCAGGCCGAACACCTCGCCGACCCGGGCCCGCAGCTGCCGGTTGAAGTGCAGCTCGGCGAAGACCCGGTCGACCTCCTCGGCGTCGCCGTCCTGGCGGACCAGGTCGGCCGGCTCGCAGTCCAGCTCCACCGAACGGTCCAACTCGGTCAGCTGCCGGTTGGTCCGGATCTGGTCCAGGTGCGCCCGCAGGTTCTCCCCGACCTTGCCCTTGACCTCCTCGGCCCGCTCCAGCAGCGCGGCCAGCGAGCCGAACTCGCGGATCCACTTGGCCGCGGTCTTCTCGCCCACCCCGGGCACCGACGGCAGGTTGTCCGACGGGTCCCCGCGCAGCGCCGCGAAGTCCGGGTACTGCTGCGGGGTCAGCGCGTACTTCTCCTGCACCGCCGCCGGGGTGTACCGCACCAGGTCGGCCACCCCCTTGCGCGGGTAGAGCACGGTGACCAGCTCGTCGACCAGCTGGAACGCATCCCGGTCGCCGCTGACGATGCACACCGGGCAGCCGGTCGCGGACGCCTGGACGGCCAGGGTGGCGATCAGGTCGTCCGCCTCGGCGCCCTCCTTGCGGAAGACCGGGACCTTCAGCGCGGCCAGCAGCTCGCTGATCAGCTCGACCTGGCCCTTGAACTCGTCCGGGGTGGCCGCGCGCTGCGCCTTGTACTCGGGGAACAGCTCGGTCCGCTTCAAGGTGGCCCGGGAGACGTCGAAGCAGACCGCCAGGTGGGTCGGCGCCTCGTCCCGGACCACGTTGATCAGCATCGAGGTGAAGCCGTAGACCGCGTTGGTGGACTGGCCGGAGGGCAGGGTGAAGTTCTCCGCGGGCAGTCCGTAGAAGGCCCGGTACGCCATCGAGTGCCCGTCGAGCAGCAGGAGCTTGCCCGGTGCCGGCGCCTTCGTGATCTCGGTCACAGCCGATGTCCCTTTCGTAGCCACGGCACGATCCTACGGGCTGCGTCCGACACAATGGGCTCGGACGCGAGGCGAGGAGAGGTTCGGCATGGACGGGCAGATCGACCTGGACGGCCCGGAGGCGGCCGCGCTCAAGGGCGGCGGGGAACTGGCCCGCAAGCTCGGGATCGTGATCACCGAGCTGAGCGTGCAGCGGCTGGTGGCCACGATGCCGGTGGAGGGCAACACCCAGCCGGCCGGGCTGCTGCACGGCGGCGCCTCGGTCGCCCTGGCCGAGACCCTCGGCTCGATCGGCGCGAGCCTGCACGCCGGGCCGGGCAAGATCGTGGTCGGGGTGGACATCAACGCGACCCACCACCGGGCGATGACCGGGGGCGTGGTGACCGGGACGGCCACCCCGCTGCACCTGGGCCGCAGCAGCGCCGTGTACGAGATCGTGCTGACCGACGAGGCCGGACGCCGGGTGTGCACCTCCCGGATCACCTGCATGATCCGCTGACGGTTCCCGCTCAGTACCCGACATACGGACCGCCCTGCCGCACGGATCGGACCCCGGGCACGTTCGCGATCGAGCCGTAGCGGCTGAGCGCGTACCGGACCCCGGCGATGATGTTGTCGACCGGGTTGAGGATGTCGCCGTGCCCGGGCAGCTTGTACTCCTCGAAGGTGCTGTCGATGCACTGCATCAGCCCTATCGAGGGGTGCCCGGCCCGCCAGTTCGAATCCCACCGGTTGATCGCGGCCGGGTCCCCGCCGGATTCGTGCTGGATGATCAGCAGGACACCGGCCAGGTCGAGCCGCGAGGCGGGGGTTCCGTGCGCCTCCAGGACGGCGAAGGCCCGGTGGACCCACACGTGCACCTGATCGGGCGGTGGGGACGGCTTACGCGGCGGAACCGGCTGGGCAGGCGGAGCCGGCGGGGGCGCGGGCCGGATCGGCGGGGGCGCGACCGTGCCAATGTGGTCCTTCACGCTGTCGTCCGCGCTCTGGTAGTCCCGCGCGCACTGGGCCAGGCCCTGGGCGTCGGCGCCGAGCGCCACCGCGAGCGCCGTGGCGGCCTGCTCCGCCTGGGCGATCGCGGCGGCCGTGTTCCAGGCGGTGAACTGCGCCGTGGCCGGGAACGCCGGGGAGTCGACGTCCAGCAGCCGCACCCGCCCGAGCAGCGCGGCCAGGGACTGCGCGACCTGGGAGACCTGCTCGCCGCCGCGGGCCCAGACCGCGGCCAGCCCGGCCAGCGCCGCGCTGTCGACCTCGAACCCGCCGCCGCCCGGGCCGGTCATCGCCCCGCGCCCCCGGCGACCAGGCACTGCAGGCTCTGCGCGACGGCGGCCGAGGCGGTCAGCTCCCGGACCAGCTGCGCCAGGGCGTCACAGCGGGCGCCGGCCCGGTCGTGGAAGCCCGCGGCGGCCGGGCCGGTCCAGCGCACCCGGGCGGCGCCCGCGAGCAGCCCGGATCTGAGCTCGCCGACCTGGTCCGCGAGCGCGGCGAGCACGCCCGCGAGGTCGTCGCAGCCGCCGAAACCGGCGTCCGGAGCGTGGTGCGCCCCCTGGAAAAGACTCATTCCCCCGCTCCCCCTACATCCGAACGGCGGCTTCCGGCTCCCACCCGGCCATCCGCCTGACTACCCGTCAGTTTAGCAGAGAGGGGGTGATATTCATCCCTTTTCGCCGGAATACCGGCTTGCCGACCCGCCCACGAACGGCCTATTCGCTCAGGCAGCGGCCGCGCACTCCGGGTTAGGAAAGAGAGGTAAAGCGGAGAAATCTGGGCGAAAAGGATGACCGCAGGCCGCCACAGAACTCCGGCGCTGCGACCACCGAAGGCGGCACCCACCATGCAGCAGACAGTCCTGGCAGTGGACTACACCGGCGGCCTGAATTCGGCCTGGAACTCCATCGCCGACTTCGTCCCCAAGTTCATCGGCTTCCTGGTCGTCCTGGCGATCGGCTGGTTCGTCTCCCGGCTGCTGGCCCGGGCCCTGGACACGGTCCTGCGCAAGATCGGCTTCGAACGGATGGCCGAGCGCGGCGGGATCAGCCGCACCCTGGCCGCGAGCAAGTACGACACCACCGGCCTGGTGTGCAAGATCGTCTACTACGCCCTGCTGCTGATCACCCTGCAGCTCGGCTTCGGCATCTTCGGCACCAACCCGATCAGCACGATGATCGACGGCGTGGTCGCCTGGCTGCCGCGCGGCCTGGTCGCCATGGTCATCGTCGTGGTCGCCGCCGCCATCGCCCGGGTGGTCCGGGACATCGTCGGCAGCGCGCTCAGCTCGCTGTCCTACGGCACCAAGGTCGCGGTGACCGCGTCCGGCTTCGTGCTGGCCCTGGGCGTGTTCGCCGCGCTCGGCCAGGCCGGGATCGCCACCAGCGTGACCGGGCCGGTGCTGATCGCGGTGCTGGCCACGATCGCCGGGATCCTGATCGTCGGGGTCGGCGGCGGGCTGGTCCAGCCGATGCGCCGGCGCTGGGAGTCGGTCCTGACCGCGGCCGAACGGGAGGCGCACAGTGCCTCGGCCAGCATCAACGCCTACCAGCGGGGCAACGCCGACGCCCGGGCCGCCCAGGCCGCGGGGCAGCAGCAGTCCGCGATGGCGGCCAGCATGCAGGCGCCCGGCCGCACCATGCCGCAGAACCCCCCGGTGGCCCCGGCCGACCCGGACCCGGGCTGGTCGGAGCCGACCAGCTGACCCCCGGCCGCCCCGCCGCCGGCCGCGCCCCGCTCGCCCGGACGCGCGGCCGGCGGCGGCTCAGTTCTCGGCCGCGGCCAGCCCGTGTTCGCGCACCAGCCAGCACACGGCGGTCAGCCGCAGCGCGGCGAAGTCGTAGCCCTCGTGCTCGCGCCAGCCCATGTCCCGCAGCGCGTCCGTGAAGCCGAGCACGTAGTCGGGCAGCAGCCGGGCCAGCCGGTGCGTCCCGCCGACCGCGTCGCGCACCGCGGCCGCGTGCTGGTCCACCGCGGCCACCAGGCCGGGTTCGAAGGCCAGTTCGGGCAGCCGGCGGCCGAAGCGCGCCATCAGTTCGTGCAGGGTCGAGCCCGGCTTGGAGAGGAACGCTTCGGGTGTGTCGAACATGGCGGTACCAATCTGTCCTGCGGACCCCCCTGACAGCCGGGCCGCATATGTGCCGTTTCTGGAAAACTTGGACGATCATATCTGATTACTTATAGTGTCCAAGCGGTCACAGTCGCAGGTGGGAGGGCTGCCGCCGGGTTCGGGCCGGAAACGCGCGATCGGGGCCGAGGCACTGAGCCTCGGCCCCGATCGGGGGTCACGCACGGACACCGGGAGGTCGTCCCGCAGTCACGGTCCGACTAGGCCAGCTCGGCCTCTTCGACGTGGATGGTGGCGATCGCCTCTTCGATCTTCTCGGCGGGCAGCGCGACGGCCTGCGCCCAGTAGTAGATCACCAGGCTGAACGCGGCGACCACGATGATGTCGATCCACCAGTTGTCCAGGATCGGCTTCTTGAACAGGAAGCTGTGCAGCGGGCCGAAGTCGCTGATCCAGTCGATGAAGCCCATGCCGAGCAGGTAGACCGGCAGCCACTGGGCGGCCTTGAGGTCCAGCACCGGCTTGGTCGGGTTGAGGTTGAGCACCCGGGTCACGATGAGGATCACGTAGCCGAGCAGGATCGCCGCGGCCAGGCCCTCCAGGGTGCTCCAGCCGGACCAGAAGATGACCAGGTTGGCCACCACGAAGGCCAGCGGGGCCATCACGGAGCCGCCCGGCAGCACCCAGGGCCGTTCGTAGTTCGGCAGCTTGCTGCGGAACACGCCGAAGGCCAGGGGCGCGCCGGCGTACATCAGCACGCTCGCCGAGGTGATGAACCCGACGAACTGCCCCCAGCTCGGGAACGGCAGGAAGCACACGCATCCGGCCACGAACGAGGTGACCAGGCCGAGCACCGGGATGCCCCGGCCGTTGACGTCGGCGTACTGCTTGGGCCAGTAGCCGTTCTTGGCCAGGCCGATCGAGTAGCGGGCGGTGGCCGTGGTGTAGATCAGGCCGGTGCCGACCGGGGAGACCACCGCGTCGAAGTACAGGATGGTGCCGAGCCAGCCGAGGCCGATCAGGGTGGTCAGGCCGGCCCACGGGCCGGAGATGCCCGGGTAGTCCAGGTTCGCCCACACCTTCGGGATGTTCAGCGCCGGGATGGCGGCGATGAACACGATCTGGAGCAGGATGTAGACGGCGGCGCCGATCAGGATCGAGTAGATCGTGGCCCGGGGCAGGTCCTTCTTCGGGTTGGCCGACTCGCCGCCGAGCTGGATCGCCTGCTCGAAGCCGAGCAGGGAGAAGATGATGCCGCTGCCGCTGACCGCGGCGAACACCCCGTGCATGCCGCCGGGCATGAAGCCGTCGGCGGCGGTGAAGTTCTTGCTGTGGAAGTGGGTGGCCGCCACGATGAAGATCGTGGCCAGCGGGATCGCGATCTTCCACCACATGATGACCGAGTTGACGGTCGTCAGCAGCCTGACAGCCAGGAAGTTCACGGTCACGAAGACCGCCATCAGCAGGATGGCGATCACGAAACCGAACCCGGCGATGCTGCCCGAGGAGTTGAACCAGCTGCCCGCGAACGAGTAGTGGCCGGCGTACTGCATCGCCGCCTCGACCTCGATCGGGGCCACCGACGCCGCCTGGAGCCAGGCGAACCAGCCGAACGAGGCGCCGGCCGCGCCGCCGAACGCGTAGGTCGGGAACCGGGCCGATCCGCCGGCGACCGGGAACATGCCGCCGAGCTCGGCGTGCACCAGGGCCAGAATGATGATCGCCACGGCGCCGATGCCCCAGGCCAGGATGGCCGACGGCCCGGCGGCGACGAGTGCCTTTTTCGCACCGAAGAGCCAGCCGGAGCCGATGATGGAGCTTTCCGAGGCCCAGAGCAGGCCGATCATGCCTACTTGCCTCTTGAGCGTCCCGGCGTTCGCGGCTGGCAGCCCAGCCGTATCAGTAGCCATATATGAGCACCTTTTTTCGAACTCGCTGAGGTCGTCAGCGCGTCAGTGGATGAACACGAAGTGACGCTCATGCTAGAGACCTGTGAGATCCATGAGAAGAGTGATTGTGTTTCGAATCGGCAAACGACCACCAACGTCGGTCAGTGGCGACCAAAGGCGCAGAAAGGCGCCTCTGAGGGGGCGCCCGACGCAAAAAACACTACATTCTGCCGCTGTCACCGCTCCGGCGGCGCCGCCGGAGCGCCCGGCGCGGGAGCCGGCGCGGCCGCCGGACCGCCGGACGCGCCGTCGATCACGGCCTGCGCGACTTCCCGCATGGTGAGACGCCGGTCCATGGACGTCTTCTGCACCCAGCGGAAGGCCTCCGGCTCGGTCAGGCCCAGCTGGGTCTGCAGCAGGCCCTTGGCCCGGTCGATCAGCTTGCGGGTCTCGAACCGCTGGGTCAGGTCCGCCACCTCGGTCTCCAGCGCGCGCAGCTGCTCGTACCGGCTGGTGGCCATCTCGATCGCCGGCACCAGGTCGGCCTTGGAGAACGGCTTGACCAGGTACGCCATCGCCCCGGCGTCCCGGGCCCGCTCGACCAGCTCGCGCTGGGAGAAGGCGGTGAGCATGAGCACCGGCGCGATCTTCTCCGCGCCGATCCGCTCGGCCGCGGAGATCCCGTCCAGCACCGGCATCTTGACGTCCAGGATGACCAGGTCCGGCCGGTGCTCGGCGGCCAGCTTGACCGCGGTCTCCCCGTCCCCGGCCTGCCCGACCACCGCGTAGCCCTCCTCTTCGAGCATCTCCGCGAGATCCATCCGGATCAGCGCCTCGTCCTCGGCGATCACCACGCGCTTGATCTGCTTCTCGGCCGTCACGTCGATCCAGCTCCTCATCATTCGCCCTGTACGCTGCGTTCGCCCAGTTTAGTGGATCCGTTAACGCGATCGCTAAGTCGATCCACGATCCGGTATGCTGACCAGTGCCGAACCGCCCCCGCGGGGCCGGGCCGGCGTACGGCAGAAGTGTGACACATTGTGTATACCGGCCCCGGTAGCCCAACCGGTAGAGGCGATGCTCTCAAACAGCATGTAGTGTCGGTTCGAATCCGACCCGGGGCACTGATCAGGTGGCGATTCATCCGTAATGGTGAATCGCCGCCTTTTTGCCGCCTGGACATCAACATCCGGCCATGCTGGTCGGTATGGCTGGTCGAATCCATTCCCCCGAGGTCCGCGCCAAGGCTGCGGCGCTGCTGCGGTCCGGCCTGCCGAACGCAGAAGTCGCACGAAGGTTCGGCGTTTCGGCGAACACGGTCGGCGTATGGAAGCACCGGGACATGCGGCGGCTCGACGGTCCGCAGCGGCGACTACAGCAGCAGCGGCTCAGGCCGAGGTGCCCGCGCTGCCATCCTGCGGATGCCGTCCTGGATACGCAGTCCTATTCTTATCTGCTCGGCCTCTATCTCGGCGACGGCACGTTGCGCAGCGCCCGAGCCATGCGTGACAAGGGCGTTTACACTCTCGCAGTCGCGTGCGCCGACGCGTGGCCGGGGCTGATGGACGCCTGCGAAGCCGCGATCAGGGCCGTGATGCCGGGCAACAAGGTCAGTCGGGTACAGCGGCCGGGGATGCATGAGGTGCTGTCGTATTCCCAGCACTGGCCCTGCCTCTTCCCGCAGCACGGCCCCGGCCGGAAACACGAAAGAGTGATCGTCCTCGAAGACTGGCAACAGGCGATCGTGGACGGATCGCCGCGGGAGTTCGTCCGTGGCCTGCTTCACTCGGACGGCTGCCGGGTCACCAACTGGACTGAGAAGACCGTCGCAGGCGTGGTGAAAAGATACGAATATCCCAGGTACCACCTGAAGAACGAGAGTACGCACATCCGCGCACTGTTCACGGACACTCTGGACAAACTGGGCATTGATTGGCGGCGAAGTAACCGGAACTGCATATCGGTTTCCCGGCGCGCGGCCGTGGCGGCGATGGACGAGTTCGTCGGCCCCAAGTACTGAGCATCGGCGTCACTCGCCCCAGCGGGAGGCCTGGGCGGCGCGTTCCAGGCTGGTCGGGCGGCCGTCCTGGCCTTGTTCGCGCAGCAGTTGGGCGGCGAGGGAGAACGGGGGCGCGTTCTGCGGGCCGCGCGCCGCGTGGCGCAGGATCTCGTCGACGAGGGCGGCCGCCATCCGCAGGCGGGGGTGGCGGGCGTGGATCGCCCGGGCTTGGGCGTCGGTGACGAACTGCGCACCGCGGCCGAAGTCGACGCCGATACCGGACCTGGTGAGGTAGGCCAGCGTTCCGCGGCGTTCGGCGATGCCGGGCGAGGTGTGCAGGGCGATCGCCTCCCAGACCAGGTCCACGTCGGCGGCGCCGGCGCCGTGGTCGGTCAGGAAGGCCGCGGCCAGGTCGGCGCCGTCCACCTCGAACCGCTGGGTGCCGCCGGCCTGCGGCGAGGTGCCGAGGTCGTGCAGGACGCAGGCGACGAACAGCAGGTCGGGATCGAAGTCCGCCGAGGGCCGCAGCCCTTCGTGCTCGGCCACCAGCGCCGCGAACAGGTAGCTGCGGATGCTGTGGTTGGCCACCGATTCGGATTCGCACGCCCGGGCGTACTCGACCGCATGGATCGCGAGCGGCGTGATCGGCAGGGCAGAGAACGCAGGCGGATCGGGCAGGGCGGGAGCGTGGGAACCGTCGGGAATGTCGGGAACTTGGGCAGTCGCGGGCATGACACGACCGTAGCCAGGCGGGCACCCGGTTCGGAAGTGGCAGGACTGCCTTGATTCGAGAGGATCGTGCCACTCCCTTTACCGAGTCGGCCGCCCTGTCCGCCGCCGGCGATCCGGGCGCTAGTGCCGTGGCCGGGAACGTTTTGCCCCTTCCCGGTTCTAGGCGCCCGGCTGGCAAGGATCCGGCGATCGCCCTCGTACTTGGCCGTACTCGGGCGCATCCCGGTCCGCAGCCAGGCGCGCTGTGAATATCAACTGCGCATAGAGCCGGGAAGGGGCAAACGTTCCCGGCCACGGCACTAGAACCCCAGCGCCTCTTGGAAGCCTTCCGGGTCTTCGAGGCTGACGATCAGGGTGAGCAGTTTCACCGGGATGCCGGTGCACCGGGCCTGGTGGCGCTGCGTCGTGGTGAGGTCGATCCGGACCAGGCCGCGGGTCGAGCCGTTGACCAGGTAGACGCCGCCCAAGCCGTGCACGCCGATGCCGCCGATGGCGCCGGTGTACGGGGCGGCCCCGGTGATCGCGGCGCGGTCGATCCGGGCCTGGAAGGCCCAGCCCATCCGGACCCGCAGGCCGTCCGGGCCGACCTGGACCCGGGAGACGCCCGGGCCGATGCCCATGGCGGTGGCCAGGATGCGGAACCAGCCGTCGTATCTGATCGCGAATCGGGTGTACATGGCCATGAGTGGTGCTCCTCTCGGGTGGCGGTCCCTTCCGCGTACCCCTGTAAAGCTAACCTTGACACCTTCCGGCCGTCAAGTTTAGGTTTACAGCATGAACGAGGAGCAGGACCAGGCCGCCCGGGTGCAGCAGGCCGCCGGAGTGCTGGCCGACGCGTTGCGGCACGCCTCCGGGCTGCCCAGCGGGCTGTCCACGGTGCGCCTGGCCGTGGACCTGCGGCAGGTGGCCGACGAGGCGCTGGCCTCGGCGGTGCGCCGGGCCCGGGCGTCCGGGCACACCTGGCAGGAGCTCGGCGACACGCTGAACACCACCCGGCAGGCCGCCTTCCAGCGCTTCGGCCGCCCGGCCGGGGCGACCGCCATCGATCCCGCGACGGGACTCGCCATGACCGAGGTACTGCTGCCCGGCGCCGCCGAACGCGCGCTGGCCGTGTTCGCCGCGCTGTTCGACGGGCGCGACGAGGAGGTCGCGGCCGATTTCGACGAGACCATGCGCGCCCAGTTGCCGCTGCCGAAACTCGGCGAGGTGCGGGCGCAGCTGGACGGGCTGATCGGGCGGTTCGAGCGGGCCGGCGAGCCGTTCGCCCGGGTGGTCGGCACGTACACGGTCGTCGACGTGCCGCTCGCGTTCGAGGCCGGGGAGATGAACGGCCGGGTCTCCTACGACCGGGACGGCAGGATCTCCGGGCTCTTCGTCCTGCTGCCCCAGGCGGTCTGACGGCCGGGGCGAGAAGTAGGCCGTCCGGGGTAACCCGTCCGGAGTAACGCAGGCCTCAGCGACACCACGACCAAGATCCTTCACCGCACCGAGAGTGGATACCGCCATGCCCTTTTCAGCGTCCGTCAGCGCCCACTCCGGCGCGTCCGCGGCCATACCGTGGGCCGCGCTCGTCCCGCTGATCGTCATCGACCTCTGTTTCGAGGTCTACTGCCTGGTCGACATGATTCGCCACCGCGGGGTCCGGCGGCTGCCGCGGTGGGCCTGGGCGGTGCTCACCCTGGCCCTGCATCCGCTCGGCGGGATCGCGTATCTGCTGTTCGGCCGGAGCGAGGATCAGTGAGCAGGGCATCGGGGGCGGATGTGCGGGCTGATGCGGAGTCTGCTCGCGCTGATCAGCGGGCTTGCGGACGGACGGACGGTGATCTTCTCCAGCCACAGCCTGGCCGACGTGCAGCGGGTCGCCGATCACATCGGGGTGCTCGACCGCGGGCGGCTGCTGTATCAGGGTCCGATGCGGGCGCTGATCGATTCGCATACCGAGCCGGTGTGGGAGGTCCGGGTGCGCGGGACGTCCGGGACGGTCGGGATCACGCTCGTCATCCTGCTGCTGGGCCCGGTGATCGGGGAGGTACCCGCGCTGGGTCCATGGTTGCCGTCGGTACTCGTGGCAGCGCCGAACGCCTTGCTACGGCACACGGCACCGGACCACTACCAACGGGCACTGATCACCTCCGTGCTCCTGACAGCCGCCGCATTCGCCCTGGCCTCCTACCGCGGGGGCCGCCGCGAGGCCGGATGACCAGCCGCCCCACACCCCCGCAACCCCGCACGACGACGAAAACGCCGAAGGCGGCCGGATCGCTCCGACCGCCTTCGCACTGGCTCCTACTACCTACTACCTACTTCGCAGCCTGCTCTTCGATCGCGGCCGACTCCTCGACGTACGCCGGGGCCTTGCCGGACACCGCGTCGCCGATCCGGTGCACCCGGACCGCGTTGGTGCCGCCGGCGATCCCGGGGGGCGAGCCGGCCGTGATGATGATCAGTTCGCCGGGCTGGCAGCGGCCGAGTTCCAGCAGGGCCTTGTCGACCTGGAGCACCATCGCGTCGGTGCTGTCCACCTCTTCGCCGATGAAGGTCTCGATGCCCCAGGACAGGGCCAGCTGGGAGCGGACGATCGGGACCGGGGTGAAGGCCAGGATCGGGATCGGCGAGCGGTAGCGCGACAGGCGCCGGGCGGTGTCGCCGCTCTGGGTGAAGGCGACCAGGAAGGACGCGGACAGGTGGTCGCCGATCTCGGCGGCCGCGCGGGCGACCGCGCCGCCCTTGGTCCGCGGCTTGGAGATGGCCTGCGGCAGGCCCTTGGCCATGACCTCGTTCTCCACCGCGCAGATGATCCGGACCATGGTCTGCACGGTCTCGACCGCGAAGTCGCCGACCGAGGTCTCGGCCGAGAGCATGACCGCGTCCGCGCCGTCGAAGATGGCGTTGGCCACGTCCGAGGCCTCGGCCCGGGTGGGCCGGGAGGCGCTGATCATCGAGTCCAGCATCTGGGTGGCCACGATCACCGGCTTGGCGTTGCGCCGGGCCAGGGTGACCAGGCGCTTCTGCACCAGCGGGACCTGCTCGAGCGGCATCTCCACGCCGAGGTCGCCGCGGGCGACCATGATCGCGTCGAAGGCGTCGACGATCTCGTCCAGGTTGTCCACCGCCTGGGGCTTCTCCACCTTGGCGATGACCGGCAGGCGGACCCCGATCTCGTCCATGATCTCGTGCACGTCGTCGATGTCCTTGGCGGAGCGGACGAACGAGAGCGCGATCATGTCGGCGCGCAGGCCCACCTCGTTCTCGCCCAGGGCCCAGCGCAGGTCGGCGACGTCCTTCTCGGACAGCGCCGGGACGGACACGGCGACGCCCGGGAGGTTGATGCCCTTGTTGTTGGACAGCTTCCCGCCCTCGACGGTGCGGCACACCACCTGCCGGCCCTCGACCTTGACGACCTCGAGGTAGACCCGGCCGTCGTCGATCAGGATCGGGTCGCCGGGGCGGCAGTCGCCGGGCAGGCCCTTGTAGGTGGTGGAGCAGATGTGCTGGTCGCCGGGGACGTCCTCGGCGGTGATGACGAACTCGTCGCCCCGGGCCAGGTGGATCGGGCCGTCGGCGAAGGTGCCCAGCCGGATCTTGGGCCCCTGCAGGTCGACCATGATGCCGACCGCCTTGCCGGCCTCGTCGGCGGCTTTCCGAACGTTGAAGTACCGCTCGGCGTGTTCGGCGTAGGACCCGTGGGACAGGTTCAGCCGGGCGATGTCCAGGCCGGCTGCCACGAGCTCCTTGAGCTGCTCAAGAGAATGTGCCGACGGACCGAGAGTACAGACGATTTTTGCGCGACGCATGGGAGCGACCCTATCCCTTACCAATGAGTAACATCTGCCAGTTCCCTACCGTGCCCGATGCGCGCACCACCAGGCCTTACGTTCCTTATTGCCACGACCATCCTAGCCACCCCCGGTGGCGCGCGGAGGCCACCCACCGGAAAAAGCGGTGAACGGCCCCGGAAAAGCCCGGCCCGGCGCGCCGTGCGCACTCCCCTTGTCGCCCCGGTGGCGAGGTGCTCCCGCGGCCGGCCGGGCCGGGCCGAATGATCCCCGGGCCGGGCTTCGGCGCAGGTCGGTCGGGACGGCGGGCGGACGGGCGGCCCGGCGGCGGCAGGGGTCGCCGCGCGGTGCGGGCGCCGTCGGCGGGCGGGCCGGAACACGGCCGCTGCGGAGACGAACCGACACGGCGTCGGCCGGACGGCGCAATCCGGGGTCCGGGCGGCGGATCGCCCGCCGGAGTTTCCGCGGAACCGGCGCCGTCCCCCGTCCGGCCCTGTATCGCGGGGCCGGACGGGGGACGGCGATCGGACCGCAGTTACAGCGTCAGCGGCCGGACGGTCGGGGCGATCGCGGTCGGCAGGGCGGAGAGCCCGGCCAGGAACACGTCCGCCGCGGCGGCGGCCGAGCGGCCCTCGGCGATGGCCCAGACGATCAGCGACTGGCCGCGGCCGGCGTCTCCGGCCACGAACACGTTCTCCACGTTGGTCCGGTAGCCGCCGTCGCGCTTGATGTTGCCGCGCTCGTCCAGGGCCAGGCCGAGCTGGGCGACCAGGCCGTTGTCCTGCTCCGGGCCGGTGAAGCCCATGGCCAGCAGGACCAGGCCGGCCGGCAGCTCGCGCTCGGTGCCGGCGACCGGCTCGAACCGGCCGTCCCTGAACTCCACCTCGGTCAGCTGCAGCGCGCGCACGGCGCCGTTCTCGTCGCCGAGGAACGCGGTGGTGTTCACGGAGTAGACCCGCTCGCCGCCCTCCTCGTGCGCGGAGGTCACCTTGTACGTCATCGGGTATGTCGGCCAGGGCTGGTTGCCCGGCCGCTCCTCGCCCGGCCGCGGCATGATCTCCAGCTGGGTGACCGAGGCCGCGCCCTGCCGGTGGGCGGTGCCCAGGCAGTCCGCGCCGGTGTCGCCGCCGCCGATCACGATCACGTGCTTGTCCTTGGCGGTGATCGGCGAGGTGACGTAGTCGCCCTCGACCACCTTGTTGGACAGCGGCAGGTACTCCATCGCCTGGTGCACGCCGGACAGCTCGCGGCCGGGGATCGGCAGGTCGCGGGCCTTGGTGGCGCCCACGGCCAGGACCACCGCGTCGTAGCGGTCGCGCAGCGCCGAGCCGAGGATGTCCTGGCCGATCGCGACGCCGGTGCGGAACTTGGTGCCCTCGGCCCGCATCTGCTCGATCCGCCGGTTCAGGTGGCGCTTCTCCATCTTGAACTCGGGGATGCCGTAGCGCAGCAGGCCGCCGATCCGGTCGGCCCGCTCGTAGACCGCGACGGTGTGCCCGGCCCGGGTCAGCTGCTGCGCGGCGGCCAGGCCGGCCGGGCCGGAGCCGACCACGGCCACGGTCTTGCCGGAGTGGCGCTCCGGCTCCTGCGGGTGCACCAGGCCCTCGTCCCAGGCCCGGTCGATGATCGAGACCTCGACGTTCTTGATCGTCACGGCCGGCTGGTTGATCCCGAGCACGCACGCGGTCTCGCACGGGGCCGGGCACAGCCGGCCGGTGAACTCGGGGAAGTTGTTGGTCGCGTGCAGCCGGTCCACGGCGCTGGACCAGTCGTCCCGCCAGACCAGGTCGTTCCACTCCGGGATCAGGTTGCCCAGCGGGCAGCCGTTGTGGCAGAACGGGATGCCGCAGTCCATGCACCGGCCGGCCTGCTGCTGGATGAACGGCAGCAGCACGCGCTCGGGGTAGACCTCTTTCCAGTCGCCCAGGCGCTCGCCGACCGGGCGGCGGACCGGGTGCTGGACGGGGGTGGTCAGGAATCCGCGCGGGTCAGCCATGCGAGGCCTCCATGATCTTCTCCAGGGTCTCCGGTTCGGACAGGCCGGCCCGCTCGGCGGCGGCCCGGGCGACCAGCACCCGCTTGTAGTCGACGGGCATGATCTTGGCGAAGCGGGCGATCGAGCCGGCCCAGTCGGCCAGCAGCAGCGCCGCGGTCTGCGAGCCGGTCTCCTCGAAGTGCCGCTTGACCGCCTGCTGCAGGAAGTCCCGGTCCTCGGCGCTCAGCGCCTCGACCGCGACCAGTTCGGGGTTGACCCGGGCCACCTTCAGGTCCAGCACGTACGCCACGCCGCCGGACATGCCCGCGGCCAGGTTGCGCCCGTGCTCGCCCAGGATGACGACCTGGCCGCCGGTCATGTACTCCAGCGCGTGGTCGCCGACCCCCTCGACCACCATGGTGGCCCCGGAGTTGCGCACGGCGAACCGTTCGCCGACCACGCCGCTGATGAAGACCTCGCCGCTGGTCGCGCCGTAGCCGATCACGTTGCCGGCGATGATGTTGCGGGCCGGGTCGAAGCTCGCCCGGCGGTCCGGGCGGACCACCACGCGGCCGCCGGACAGGCCCTTGCCGACGTAGTCGTTGGCGTCGCCCTCCAGCCGCAGGGTGATCCCGCGGGGCAGGAAGGCGCCCAGGGACTGGCCGGCCGAGCCGGTCAGGGTCACGTCGATGGTGTCGTCGGGCAGACCCGCGCCGCCGTAGCGCTTGGTCACCTCGTGGCCGAGCATGGTGCCGACCGTGCGGTTGACGTTGCGCACCGGCAGGGCGATCCGGACCGGGGTGGCGTCGGACAGGGCGTCCTTGGCCAGGGCGATCAGCTCGTTGTCCAGGGCCTTGGCCAGGCCGTGGTCCTGGGCGACGGTGCGGTGCAGGCTGGCGCCCTCGGGCAGGAACGGGCGGTAGAAGATCGGGCTCAGGTCCAGCCCGGAGGCCTTCCAGTGCGAGTGCGCGGCCCGGGTGTCCAGGTGCTCGACCTGGCCGACCGCCTCCTCCAGGGTGCGGTAGCCGAGCTGGGCGAGCAGTTCGCGCACCTCCTCGGCGATGAACTCGAAGAAGTTGACCACGAACTCGGGCTTGCCGGCGAAGCGTTCGCGCAGCTTGGGGTTCTGGGTCGCGATGCCGACCGGACAGGTGTCCAGGTGGCACACCCGCATCAGGATGCAGCCGGAGACGACCAGCGGCGCGGTGGCGAAGCCGAACTCCTCGGCGCCGAGCAGGGCGGCGATGACCACGTCCCGGCCGGTCTTGAGCTGGCCGTCGGCCTGGACCGTGATCCGCTCGCGCAGGCCGTTGAGCAGCAGGGTCTGCTGGGCTTCGGCCAGGCCGAGCTCCCAGGGGGCGCCGGCGTGCTTGAGCGAGGTGAGCGGGGCCGCGCCGGTGCCGCCGTCGTGGCCGGAGATCAGGACCACGTCGGCGTGCGCCTTGGACACGCCCGCGGCCACGGTGCCGACGCCGACCTCGGAGACCAGCTTCACGTGCACCCGGGCGGCCGGGTTGGCGTTCTTCAGGTCGTGGATCAGCTGGGCCAGGTCCTCGATCGAGTAGATGTCGTGGTGCGGCGGCGGGGAGATCAGGCCGACGCCGGGGGTGGAGTGCCGGGTCTTGGCCACCCAGGGGTAGACCTTGTACCCGGGCAGCTGTCCGCCCTCGCCGGGCTTGGCGCCCTGGGCCATCTTGATCTGCAGGTCGTCGGCGTTGGTCAGGTACTCGGAGGTGACCCCGAACCGGCCGGAGGCGACCTGCTTGACCGCGGAGCGGCGGGCCGGGTCGTAGAGCCGCTCCGGGTCCTCGCCGCCCTCGCCGGTGTTGGACTTGCCGCCGATCCGGTTCATCGCGATGGCGAGGTTCTGGTGCGCCTCGAGCGAGATGGAGCCGTAGGACATGGCGCCGGTGGAGAAGCGCTTGACGATCTCGCTGACCGGTTCGACCTCGTCGAGCGGGACCGGTTCGCGCACGCCGTCCTTGAACGAGAACAGGCCGCGCAGGGTCATCAGCCGCTCGGACTGCTCGTTGACCCGGGCGGTGTACTGCTTGAACACGTCGTAGCGGCCCTCGCGGGTGGAGTGCTGGAGCCGGAAGACGGTCTCGGGGTCGAACAGGTGCGGTTCGCCCTCGCGCCGCCACTGGTACTCGCCGCCGATCTCGAGCTTGCGGTGGGCCGGGCGGGTGGTGGCCCGCGGGTAGGCCTTGACGTGCCGGCGGGCGGCCTCCTCGGCGATCTCGTCCAGGCCGATCCCGCCGAGCTTGGAGGTGACGCCGGCGAAGTACTCGTCCACCAGGTCCTGGGACAGGCCGATGGCCTCGAACACCTGGGCGCCGCGGTAGGAGGCGACCGTGGAGATGCCCATCTTGGACATGACCTTGAGCACGCCCTTACCCAGGGCCTTGATCAGGTTGCGGATGGCCTTCTGCGGGTCGCCGTGCACGAACACGTCCGCGGTGGCCAGGTCCTCGACGGTCTCCATGGCCAGGTAGGGGTTGACCGCGGCGGCGCCGAAGCCGATCAGCAGCGCGACGTGGTGCACCTCGCGCACGTCCCCGGCCTCGACCAGCAGCGAGGTCTGGGTCCGGGTCTTCTGCCGGATCAGGTGGTGGTGCACGGAGGCGGTCAGCAGCAGCGAGGGGATCGGGGCCTGCTCGGCGTCGGAGTGCCGGTCGGACAGGACGATCACCCGGGCGCCGCCGGCGATGGCGGCGGAGGTCTCGGCGTTGATCTCGGCCAGCCGGGCGCGCAGGCCCGCGCCGCCGCCGGAGACCCGGTACAGGCCGGAGACGGTGACTGCTTTGAGGCCCGGCAGGTCGCCGTCGGCGTTGATGTGGATGAGCTTGGCCAGCTCGTCGTTGTCGATCACCGGGAACGGCAGTTCGACCTGGCGGCAGGCGGCCGGGGTGGCGGCCAGCAGGTTGTCCTCCGGGCCGATGGTGGTGGCCAGGGAGGTGACCAGCTCCTCCCGGATCGCGTCCAGCGGCGGGTTGGTGACCTGGGCGAACAGCTGGGTGAAGTAGTCGAACAGCAGCCGGGGGCGCTGGGAGAGCACGGCGATGGGGCTGTCCGAACCCATCGAGCCGATCGGCTCGGTCCCGGTGTTGGCCATGGGGGCCAGCAGCAGCCGCAGTTCCTCCTCGGTGTAGCCGAAGGTCTGCTGGCGGCGGACCACCGAGGCGTGGGTGTAGACGGTGTGCTCGCGCTCGGGCAGGTCCTCGAGGTGGATCAGTCCGGCGTGCAGCCAGTCGCGGTAGGGGTGCGCCGCGGCCAGCTCGTTCTTGATCTCCTCGTCCTCGACGATCCGGTGCGCCTTGGTGTCCACCAGGAACATCCGGCCGGGCTGCAGCCGGCCCTTGCGCACCACGCCGGCCGGGTCCAGGTCGAGCACGCCGACCTCGGAGGCCAGCACGACCAGGCCGTCCTCGGTGACCCAGTAGCGGGACGGGCGCAGGCCGTTGCGGTCGAGCACGGCGCCGATCAGGGTGCCGTCGGTGAAGGTGATCGAGGCCGGGCCGTCCCAGGGTTCCATCTGGGTGGCGTTGTACTGGTAGAAGGCGCGCCGGGCCGGGGCCATCTCGGTGTGGTTCTCCCAGGCCTCCGGGATCATCATCAGCACGGCTTCGGGCAGGGACTTGCCGGACAGGTGCAGCAGTTCGAGCACCTCGTCGAAGGAGGCCGAGTCGCTGGCGTCCGGGGTGACTATCGGGAACAGCCGCTCGAGCGGGCCGCGGATGGCGTCGGTGGACAGCTGGGACTCGCGGGCGCGCATCCAGTTGCGGTTGCCCTGGACCGTGTTGATCTCGCCGTTGTGCGCGACGAAGCGGTAGGGGTGGGCCAGCGGCCAGGCCGGGAAGGTGTTGGTGGAGAACCGGGAGTGGATCAGCGCGATGGCGCTGGCGAACCGCGGGTCCGACAGGTCGGGGAAGAACGGTTCGAGCTGCCCGGTGGTCAGCATGCCCTTGTAGACGATGGTGCGGCTGGAGAGCGAGGAGAAGTAGACCTCGGCGTCGTGTTCGGCCCGCTTGCGCAGGGAGAAGGCGAGCCGGTCCAGCTCGATCCCGCGCTCCCCGGCCCGGCCGGCCACGAACAGCTGGCGGAACCGGGGCATCACGCTGCGGGCGGTCTGGCCGAGCAGGCCGGGGGTGATCGGCACCTCGCGCCAGCCCAGGACGGTCAGGCCCTCCTCGGCGGCGTACTGCTCGACGGTCTGGTAGACCAGCGCCTGGATCTGCTCGTTGTCCGGGATGAAGGCGATGCCGGCGGCGTAGGCGCCGGCTTCGGGCAGCTGGACGCCGGCCGCGGCGCGCAGGAACGCGTCCGGGATCTGGGTCAGGATGCCCGCGCCGTCGCCGGAGTCCGGCTCCGCGCCCGAGGCGCCGCGGTGCTCCATGTTGCGCAGCGCGTTCAGGGCCTGGTCGACGATCTCATGGCTGGGGTCGCCCGTGAGGGTGGCGACGAAGGCGACGCCGCAGGCGTCCTTCTCGGCGCGCGGGTCGTACAGGCCCTGGGCGGGCGGCATGGCCCGCAGCCGGGTCGGGTCCGCCCAGGCCGGGCGATGGGGGTCCACTGACACGTCGGTCCTCCATGTAGTCGTCATGAAATCGCATCTGGAATGCGCACAAGGGACGACTCTGGCCCTGCCGCGGTGGAACTGAAGGTTACACGATGGATCTGGTAACCGTCAGTTGAGAAATTTCCGTCTCGTATGATGGACTTTATTTCACTGACCTGCGGGTATCGTGCGCTACACCTTGTTTTCCCCGTGTTGCCCGTTGTTCACTCGTCCGGGTTATGACCGATCTCACAAACGCGGCCGGGGGTGGAGCGGGGCCCGGCGGCGCCGCGCGGGCGGCTGGCCGGGGGGAACGGGCCCGGACCGGAGTGCGGCCGGCGCGGTACGGGTCGGACGCGGCATCGCCTGGTCCGACGGGTGCTGCGTGCCCGCGCCGGATTCCGGCTAAACACCGGACCGGGCAAAATCCCGGCGGGCGGGCGGGTTTCGGGGCGGCGTCCGGTTCCTTTCGTTCGCGTCCGAAAGAAACCGGTGGCAGACGGTAACACGTGCGCAATGCCGGGGGCGAGGCGAGCGCGGGCGGGGCGGCCGCAGGCGGGCGGGGAGAGGCGGATCACACTCGGGACGCACGGTTGATCATGCCCGACGTGTCCATATGCTGGACATTGCGGCGGCGCCCGCGCGTCATGCGTCGCGGTGTCCGCCGATACCCGTCGCACCATTCGCGGTCCCGCTCGCACTCGCCGCCTCGCCCGGACTCGCGGCCGCGGCCCGCCGGGCCAGTACCGCGGTCACCACGGCCAGCGGAGGCCAGTCCAGTCGGCCGTGCCGGACTGCGGCGAACGCCCGCAGCACCACGTCGGGCGAGGTCAGCGGCACGATCCGGACGCCCGGGACGGTGGCCGTGCCCAGCGGCAGCAGCGCCACCCCGAGGCCGGCCGCGACCATCTCCTGAACCAGGTCCAGACCGTCGGCCTGGTGGGTGATCCGCGGCGTGAAGCCGGCGATCGAGCCGAGGGTCCGGATCACGGACTCGTCCGCGGAGTTGCGGGAGTTGCCGATCCAGTCGTGCGCGGCGAAGCGGGCGAAGACCTGCAGGGAGGTCTCGGCCGCGGCGTGGTCCGCGCCGGCCGGGACGCCCAGGCCCCAGGGCGTGCTCCACAGGGCGGTGACCCGCACGGCCGGGTTCTGCGCGGCCGGGGCGAGGTTGTAGTCGTAGGTCAGGGCCAGGTCCGCCTCGTCCGCGGCCAGCAGGGCCAGGGCTTCGGCGGGTTCGTGCTCGCGGATCAGGACCCGTACCCGCGGGTGCTCGGCGGCCAGGTCGGCGACGACCGGCAGCAGGAAGGTGCGGACCGCGGTGGCGAATCCGGCCACCCGCACGGTGCCGGCCGGCTGCGCCCCGGGCCCGAGGTCCAGCCGGGCCGCCTCGACCGCGGCCAGTATCCCGACCGCGTGCTCGGCCAGCCGCCGGCCGGCCGGGGTCAGCCGGACCCGGCGCCCGTCCGGCTCGACCAGGGCGGTGCCGGCCTCCCGGGCCAGGATCGCGATCTGCTGGGAGACGGTCGAGGTGGTGGCGCCGGTCACGTCGGCGACCGCGCGCATGGAGCCGAGCCGCGACAGTTCCACCAGATATTGCAGCCGCCGGGTCTCCATCCCCTGATTGTTCACGATCGCCGAACAAGATGTCCAGGATTAGCACGTGGACGTGAACAGTCCGGGCCTTGTCTACTGAGGTCCATGACCACGCTCGAACTCATCCCCGCCCCCGTCCGTTCCGGCCCGGCCCGGCTGCGCCCGCGCGGCGCCGAGACCGGGGCGCTGATGGCCCTGGGGTCGATGGCCACCGTGCAGCTCGGGCTGGCGCTGTCGGTCGGCGTGCTGGACCGGCTCGGCGCCCTGGGCACGGCCGGCCTGCGGATAGCCTGGGGCGGCCTGCTCCTGCTGGCCCTGGTCCGGCCGCGGCTGCGCGAGTTCGCCCGCCGGGACCTGCTGGCCTGCGCGCTTCTGGGCGTGGTGACCGGGGGCATGATGGTGTTCTTCATGCTCGCCATCTCGCTGATGCCGCTGGGCACGGCGAGCGCCTTGGAGTTCCTCGGACCGCTGGCGGTGTCCCTGTTCGGGCCCGGCGGCGGGCGCCGGCGCTGGACCGCGATGGCCGGGATCGGCGTGCTGCTGCTGACCGAGCCGTGGCGCGGGGCCGTGGTCGACCCGGCCGGCCTCGTCTTCGCGCTGGCCGCGGCCGTCTGCTGGGCCGGGTACATTCTGCTCACCCAGCACGTGGGCGAACGGGTCACCGGCTTGAGCGGGCTGGCCGTGTCCATGCCGGTGGCCGGCGTGCTGGGGCTGGCCGTCGCGCTGGTGCTCGCGCCCGGGCAGTTGGGCCATGTCACCTGGCCGCTGCTCGCGGTCACCCTCGGGCTGGCTGTGCTGAGCGTCGTGGCGCCCTTCTCGCTCGAGTTCCTCGCCCTGCGCCGGCTGACCAGTTCGGCCTTCGGCACCCTGATGGGCCTGGAGCCCGCGATCGCGCTGCTGATGGGGCTGCTGGTGCTCGGCCAGGTGCCGGGGGTGGCGGCCGCGCTCGGGATCGGCTTCGTGGTGACGGCCGGCATCGGCGCGACCCGGGCGAGCACCGGAGTAGTAGCCCACTGAGTCACCTGGGCAGGCCTCGGGCCGAAGAGCAGGCAGGGGCTCCCGATTCGCCCGTCAGATCTCAGATATCAGATCTCGTAGAAATTGCCGCAGGGCTCTGATCCGCCTTTGCGGGCTTCCGGAGAATCACTGCCGGCGGCACGGCGCCCGGCCCGGCTCGCCCTGGAAGCGGGCCGGTGACAGGGCGAGGCCTACCGCGAGGCGGTCTACGACGCGGTCCCGGCGCCGTTGCGCAGCGTCCTGCACGCCGCGGTGGCCGAGCGGGCGGGCGTCCTGGACCGGGCCCGGCACCTGATCGCCGGGCAGGCGCCGGCCACCGCGGTGCTCGACGCGGTACAGCAGGCCGGCGAGCAGCTGCGGCACGCCCCGGCGGTCGAGGCCGAGCTGTTGGAGCACGCGGCCGGGCTGCCGCAGGACGACCCGCAGGTCGCGGTGCGCCTCGCCGTCGGCCGGGCTCGGGCGCTGGCCGGGCTCGGCCCCGGGCTGGCGTTCTCGCCGGTCAACACCGACGCGCTGAGCCGGGTCGGGTTCAAGGACCGGCCGCAGGCGTCCGGGCTGGTGCAGACAGTGCGCCAGCTCGGCGGCACGCTCGGGGTGGCCGTGATCGGCGCCCTGATCCTGGGCCGCGAGCCGCCTGCGCCGGTACTCCGGCGGGGGCGGCCCGGTCGTCTTCGCCCGTCGTTTTCGCCCGTGGCATCAACCGATCGGTTGACCCGCCGCATCCACCGGTTGAGGGCCGTACTGTGGCCGGCCGGGCGATCCGCCGGGGGCCGGTCGGGGCCGAGACTCGACGTGTGCCGATCCGCGGGCACCGGGCGAGGAGGACGGGAAGCATGGCAGTGATCACGGTCGACGGGCTGCGCAAGCAGTACGGGGACTACGCGGCGGTCCGGGACGTGTCGTTCTCGGTCGAGCGCGGGGAGATCTTCGGCATCGTCGGGCCCAACGGCGCGGGCAAGACGACCAGTGTCGAGTGCGTGGTCGGGCTCCGGCGGCGGGACGGCGGCACGGTCGACGTGCTCGGCCTGGATCCGGAGCGGGACCGCGCCGAGGTGCGCCGCCGGGTCGGGATCCAGTTGCAGGAGAGCGCGCTGCCGGACCGGCTGCGGGTGTGGGAGGCGCTGGAACTGTTCAGTTCGTTCTACCGCGACCCGGCCGACTGGCGGCTGTTGCTGGAGCAGCTGCATCTGGCGGACAAGCGGGACACCGCGTTCAAGAAGCTCTCCGGCGGCCAGAAGCAGCGCCTGTCGATCGCGCTGGCCCTGGTCGGGCGGCCGCAGATCGCGGTGCTGGACGAGCTGACCACCGGCCTGGACCCGGCCGCCCGCCGGGACACCTGGCGGCTGGTCGAGCAGGTCCGGGACACCGGTGTCACGATCCTGCTGGTCACCCACTTCATGGAGGAGGCAGAGCGGTTGTGCGACCGGGTGGCCGTGATCGACGCCGGCCGGGTGGTGGCGGTGGACTCCCCGGCCGGCCTGGTCTCCCGGGCCGATCCGCGCCGACGGGTCACCTTCCGGGTGCCCGGACCGTTCGACCACCGGCTGCTGAGCGCGCTGCCCGAGGTGGCCGAGGTGCGCCGGAACGGGAACCAGGTGGTGGTCGACGGCACCGGCGAACTGTTGCAGGCGGTCGCCTCGGTGTTGGCCCGCAACCAGATCATCCCGCTCGAACTGCGGATCGACCAGGCGAACCTGGAGGACGCGTTCGTGTCGCTGACCCGGCGCGACGGGAGCGCGAGCGGTCCGCATGACGACGCTGCGGCAGCGTCCGCCGAAGGCCGATGACAGCTCGCGACCGGCAGGACCGGGCCGCTCGGCCGAGCCGCTCGCCCAGCGCGTCCCAGCCGCCGCCACTGCTACCGGCTCTCTCGTCCCCAACCACCCGACGCCCCACGGAGCCCGCCATGATGACCGGATTTTCCAAGCTCCTCACCACCGAAGCCAAACTGGTCCGGCGCGAACCGGCCACGCTCTTCTTCGCCCTGGTCTTCGGCCCCGCACTGATCACCCTGTTCGGCTTGCTGCCGGCCTTCCACAAACACGAACCCTCACTCGGGGGGCTGACCACGCTGGATGTGTACGTACCGACCGTGATCGTGCTGGCCCTGGCGCTGGCGGCGCTCAACGCGCTGCCGCAGGCGCTCTCCTCGTACCGGGACAAGGGCTACCTGCGCCGGATGTCGACCACCCCGGTCAGCCCGGCCGCGCTGCTGGCCTCGCAGCTGACCGTCGTCTCGGCGGTCTCGGCGCTCTCGCTGGCCGCGATCGCGGGGATCAGCCGCGCGTTCGGGGTCGGATTCGCCGGGAACCCGGCCGGATACCTGCTCGCCCTGGTGCTGACCGCGCTGGAGTTGTTCGCGATCGGGCTGGCGGTGGCCGCGTTGTCGCCGAGCAGCAAGGTGACCGGGCCGGTCGGCGCGGTGCTGACCTTCCCGACGATGTTCTTCGCCGGGTTGTGGGTGCCCCGCGCCCAGATGCCCGCGCTGCTGCGGCGGATCGGCGACTACACCCCGCTCGGCGCCGGGCAGCACGCGCTCCAGGACGCCTGGGCCGGCCGGTGGCCCGGGCTCCTAGACTTGGCCGTGATGGCCGCGTACGCGGCCGTGTTCGGCCTGGCCGCGGCCAGGACCTTCCGGTGGGAGTAGGCGGACGATGGCCCGGGCCCTGGATGACGAACTGCTCGACCGGTGGGAACAGCGCGAGTCGGTGGTGTACCGGGCCGTGCCGTACGTCACCCTGACTTTCTCCCTGCTGCTCACCCTCGTGATCGGCGCCGCGAGCCCGATAGCGGCCTACGAGACGGTCGGGCTCAGCATGGCCGAGGGCGGGTGGGTGCTGTGGATGGTCACGCTCCATCCCGACTGGGAGCGGCGACCGAAGCTGATGGGCCTCTACTACGTCGTCCTGCTGATCCTCATGTTCGAATTGGTGGCCCGGGCGCCGTGGTTCGGGCTGTTCACCTTCACCGGCTACCTGCACGCGGTGCAGGTGTTGCGGGGCCGGTGGCGGGTCGCCGGAGTGCTGGCCACCGCGGTGATCACGGCGACGTCCCAGGACGGCGGCCTGCCGAAGGGCGGGACGGGCGCGCTGGTCGGCTACGTCGTGGTCGTCGGTTTCAACCTGCTGCTCGGCGCGCTGACCCTGTTGTTCGGCTGGATCACCCAGGAACGGGGCATCCGCCGCAAGCAGGCCAACGAGGACCTGGCCGAGGCCAACCGGCGGCTGGCCGCCACGCTGGAGGAGAACCGCGGCCTGCACGCGCTGCTGCTGGCCCAGGCCCGGGAGGCCGGGGCGCTGGACGAGCGGCAGCGGCTGGCCCAGGAGATCCACGACACCCTCGCCCAGGGCCTGATCGGGATCATCACCCAGCTCCAGGCCGCGGATCAGGCGCGCGAGCGGGCGCAGATCGCCCCGGCGGCCGAGGAGGAATCGCGCCATCTGGCCGCGGCCGCGCGGCTGGCCCGGGAGAGCCTGACCGAGGCGCGCCGATCGGTCCGGGCGTTGCAGCCGGAGCCGCTGGCGTCCACGGCCGGACTGCCCGAGGCGCTGGCCGAGGTCGTCGGCCGCTGGTCGGCACTGGCCGCGGTGACGGCCGAGGTGCACACGACCGGTACGGCCCGGGCCCTGCACCCGGAGGTGGAGGCGACCGTGCTGAGAACCGCGCAGGAGGCGCTGGCCAACGTGGCCAAGCACGCGCGGGCGGGACGGGTCGGGTTGACGCTGTCTTATATGGAGGACCAGGTCACTTTGGACGTGCGCGACGACGGTGTGGGATTCGACCTCGGGCGGCTGGGCGAGTGCGGGTCGGGCGGCGGTGGCTCGGCTGGCAGTGGCTCGACTGGCGGCGGGTTCGGCCTGACCGCGATGCGCCAGCGGGTGGATCGCCTGGCCGGGCGGCTGGAGATCGAGTCCGAGCCGGGCGGCGGGACCGCGATCTCGGCCAGCCTGCCCGCCGTCGCCGCGGTCGGGCCGCGGGGCACAGGCGAGAGTGGCGACTCGGGCGACTCGGGCGAGGTGACGGGTTCGGTCGGCGCCATCATCCCGGCCGATCTGGTCAGCTCGGCTCATCCTGTCGGGTCGGTAGGCTCGGCGGGTTCGGTCGGCGCCATCATCCCGGCCGATCTGGTCAGCTCGGCTGATCCTGTCGGCGCGGCTGATCCTGTCGGCGCGGCTGATCCTGTCGGGTCGGTCGGCTCGGTCGATTCGGTCGGCGCCGGAGTGCGGTCGTGAACGGCAGCGCAGGCGGCCGGGCGAGCGGCGGTTCCGGCTACCGGGGATCTGTGCCGGGCGGGGAGAACGAGACCGTTGGCACGATCGGTCTCTTGATCGTGGACGACCACCCGGTCGTCCGCGACGGGCTGCGCGGAATGTTCACCGACGCGCCCGGGTTCACCGTGCTCGGCGAGGCGGCCGACGGCTTGCAGGCGCTCGCGCTGGCCGAGTCGCTGCGGCCGGACGTGGTGCTGATGGACCTGCGGATGCCGAACCTGAACGGGGTCGCCGCGATCACCCGGATGGCTGAACGCGGGCTGACCGCCCGGGTGCTCGTGCTGACGACCTACGACACCGACAGCGACGTGCTCCCGGCGATCGACGCCGGAGCCACCGGCTATCTGCTCAAGGACGCGCCGCGGGACGAGCTGTTCCGTGCGGTCCGGGCCGCGGCCCGCGGCGAGTCGGTGCTCTCCCCCTCGGTCGCGACCCGGCTGCTCCACCAGATGCGGTCCCCGGCCAAGGAGGGGCTGAGCCAGCGTGAGCTGGAGGTGCTGGCCCTGATCGCGCAGGGATCGACCAACCGTGAGGCCGCGGTCCGGCTGTTCATCAGCGAGGCGACGGTCAAGACCCACCTGCTGCACGCCTACGCCAAACTCGGGGTCAAGGACCGGGCCGCCGCCGTTGCGGCCGCGTTCGAACGCGGGCTGCTGGGCGGCTGAACCGGCACCGCCGCGCCCACCACGCCGGCCGCCCGCCGCCTGCCGCACCCGCCGCGCCGGCCGCCGGAAAACACTTGAGCCGGCCCGGCCGTCCCGTTGGGCGCGGGGCGGTCGGACCGGCTCTGTCGTGCGAGTAACCCGTCACCGGGTTGGTAACCCCACTAGCTCAATCACTGGTTGAGTATGCGGGTGCGTTCGTCCAAAGTCGCGAGCATCGAGGTGAGCGCCTGGCCCGCGGCCGTGTAGGCCTGGCCGATGTCCGGCAGGTCCAGGTTGTCCGCGTTGACCTGCGCCACCGCGTCGGCCGCGTACTCGGCGTGCTGGACCAGCATCTGGTCCAGGCTCAGCAGCTGCTGGACACCCGGCCCCTGCAGCTGCTTCCACCGCTTCTTCGGGTCCGGCGGGAACGGCGCGTTGCGCACCCGGTCGGCCGCGGCGACGAAGCGGTCCGCGCACCGGCGGGCCGCGTCGACCGGCGCGAGCGCCTCCCGGGACGGGAACGGCTGCTCCCGGGTCGGCGCCGGGATGTGCACCCGGCGGTGCTCCGCCGCGCTCGCGGACAGCCGCTGGCCGGCCGTGGCCAGCTGGGTGGCGGTCCACTCGCGCACGCGCAAGTCGTCCTCGCGCATGCGTCCGGCCTCTTTGTAGAGGTCGACGCCGACCATCGGTTCGAACCAACCGTGCACCATGTCACCACTCCCCTTTGGCTAGTGCCGTGGCCGCCGTCAACCCTTGTTGCTCAGCCCTAGCCGTCCCATGTCGCCCAACATGCCGGCGGGCAGCAGCGCGATCTGGATCGGCTCGCCGACCAGCGCGTTGACCGCGACCGGGCTGCCGTGCTCGGCCAGCTTCAGGGCCAGGTAGGCGCGCATGGCCTCGGCCTCGGTCATCCCGAAGGCGCGCAGCGAGAGCAGCTCGCGCATCCGCTCGTCCCGGGGGGCGATCAGGACCTTGACGTCGTTCAGGGTGATGCCGTAGATGGCGAGGAACTCCTGGAGGTGCTCGCGCACCAGCGCGCCGATCTCCTGGATCTTCTCGTTGATCGACTCGAGCGGGGTGAGCTGGACGATCTGGTTGACCGCCTGCTCCACCACCGGGCCCGCGTAGGCGTTGATCGCGTCGGCGGTCAGCACGTGGCCCTCGTACGGCATGTGCTGGACCAGCTTGACGGCGTCCTCGGCGGTCTCGACGTGGATGTAGTAGTCCACCTCGTAGTTCAGCTCGGCCATCTCGCGCGAGAGGGCCTGGCCGCGGGCCCGGATGACGCTCTTGGCCCGGCTGATGTACAGGGCCTCGTACTGCCACGGGGACTGGCCGCCGTAGAAGGACCGCTGGATGGAGCCGAACAGCGGCTTGTCCGGGGTCTCCAGCTGGTGCTGGCCCGTTCCGTAGACCTGCAGGATGGCTCCGCGCGACTTCATCACGCAGAAGTGGTTGGACTCCACGGTCACCAGCGAGCCGTTGAGGATGTTCGGGTCCGGGTAGTGGTACAGCAGGATGCCCGGCCCCATCACCTCGCGTCCGTTGGCGTCCAGAGTCGAGACTACGTTACGCAATGTTGGCATGACTCAACTTCCCCCTCATATCAACTTTGACGACAGGGGACGGCGCTTTCCCGCCGCCCCAACACCAGGTGACGCTAGCGCATTGACGCGTTAGCTGCTAGACCTTCGGCCCCGAAGAGGGCGTGTCGGTCTCGGCGCCCTGCTCAGTCCCGGACGGGGCCGACCGTGTCGGCTCGACCGGGGCCGGTCCGGCCGCGTCCGCGGTCTCGTCCGCGGCCGCGCCGGCGGGCTCGGCCGGGGCCGGATCCGGGTCGGCGGAGGCGTCGGGCGCGCGCGCTCCGGCCGGATCGGCCTCGGCGGTTTCGGGTTCGGAGGCGAGCTCCGGTTCGGCCTCGGGTTCCGGTTCGGCCACCACGGCCGGCGGCTCGGCCTGGGCCTCGGCCGCGTCCTCGGCCGGGTCGGGTTCGGCCACCCGCTTGCCCTGCGGCGTGTAGGGCACGTAGCTGTCCCAGTACATCTCCTCCGGCGTCTCGCGGCCGGGGTGACGCTTGGCGCACACGATCAGGAACAGCGCCGCCGACAGGCCCACGATCAGCGCGGTCCAGTCATTCAGGCGCAGGCCGAGGACGTGGTGCGCCGGGTCGATCCGCAGGTGCTCGATGTAGGCGCGGCCGATCGTGTAGCCGAGCACGTACGTCGCGAACGCCCGGCCGTGGCCGAGGTTGAACCGGCGGTCGGCCCAGATCACGAACAGCGCGACCAGGACGCACCAGACCGACTCGTACAGGAACGTCGGCTGGAAGGTGCCCAGCACCGTGGTGGTGCCGGGAACTCCCGAGCAGGGCACGGCGGTACGGGTGCTGTCGTCCAGGCAGTGGATCGTCAGACCCCACGGCTTGGTGGTCGGGCCGCCGTACAGCTCGTTGTTGAACCAGTTGCCCCAGCGCCCGCAGGCCTGGGCCAGCACGATCCCGGGGGCCAGCGCGTCGGCCAGCGGGGGCAGTTTCACCCCGCGCCGGCGCGCGCCGATCCAGGCGCCGACCCCGCCGAGCGCGATCGCGCCCCAGATGCCCAGGCCGCCGTCCCAGATGTAGAACGCCCTGACCCAGTCCTTGCCCTGGTCGAAGTAGAGCTCGTAATCGGTGATCACGTGGTACAGCCGGCCGCCGACCAGGCCGAACGGGACGGCCCAGATCGAGATGTCGGTGATGATGTACGGGTCGCCGCCGCGGGCCCGCCAACGCCGCTCGCCGAGCCAGACCGCGACCACGATGCCCAGGATGATGCACAGGGCGTAGAAGCGGATCGGGAACGGGCCCAGGTGCAGCTCGGCCGTGGTCGGGCTGGGCAGGTAAGCCAGCGGGTGGGTGTCCGCGGCGCCGATCATGACGCGGTCACGGTGGGGGTGGCCCCGCCGGCCGGAATCGTGGTGGCCGTCGTGGCCGGGGCGGTCGCGCTCGGGCCGGCCGAGGAGCTCGCGCCGGCGCTGGAACCGGCGGTCGGGGTGGCGGAGGCGCTGACGCCGGCCAGCTTGTTCACGTCCGTGACGAACTGCGCGGCCGAGGCGGCGGCGGTGCTGCCGGCGGGCAGGGTGTAGGCCTTGCCGTTGAGCAGGACGGTCGGGGTGGCGGCGCCGTTGGTGTCGATGTGCTGGAGGTCGGCGTAGTTCTGCCGGACCCAGTCGTCGTACTTGCCGCTCTTCACGCAGGCCTCGAAGGTCGGCGTGTCCAGGCCGGTGACCTGCTTGGCGAAGCCGATCAGGGTGGTGGAGTTGCCGAAGCTGTCGGTGGTCTCGGCGGGCTGGTTCTTGTAGAGCACGTCGTGGAAGTCCTCGAACTTCCCGGCGTCCTGGGCGCAGCCGGCGGCGTTGCCCGCGGCCAGCGAGCCGGAGGTGCCGGGGTAGTTCTGGTCGATCAGGTCCACCGGGTGGATCAGCAGCTGCAGGGTGCCGGCGGCGACCAGCTGCTTGTACGAGGCCTGGAACGTGGTCTCGAAGGCCTCGCACTGGGAGCAGCGGAAGTCCTCGTACACGGTCATCTTCACCGGCGCGTTCGCGTCGCCGATGGGCAGGGCCTCGGCGTCGGCCTGGGCGACCCCGCCGGAGACGTCGGCGACCGCGTTGGCCGGGAAGACCGTGGGGGTCTTCGGCTTGAGCGCGTTGTTGACCACCAGGCTCACCACGAGGGCGACGACGATGACGCCGATGACCGAACCGATGATGGTGTACTGCCGCCTCTGCCGGGCCTTGCGGGCCTGCTCGACCCGCATCTGGGCGACACGTTCGCGGGCGAGTTCCTTGCCCGTTCGGTTAGCCTTGCTCATCGTCGTAAAGTCCACTCTTGTCGTCACATACCGGGCACACGCCGCGGCCGGATCCGGCCACGCGACGCATCCTATTCGGGCGGCGCCGGAAGGCGAGGACCACCCTCGGTTATCTTCGGCATTTCTCGGCAAGGTGTGACCTTTCCGTGATATTCGCGCGGGAGGCCGCCGGTCGGGGCCGGGCGGCGGGCGCGAGGATCTCGGCCGGGTGCGACCCGGTGGTCGGCCGGGGCCCGCCGTTCTCCCGGCGCCGCAGACGGCGACGGCCGGCGCCGCGGCCGGGTGGGCCTGGGCGCCGGCCGGTGGGCGGGCGGGAGTGCGGCGTGCTATTCGATCGGCGGCAGCAGCACGCCGTCGGCGGAGAACCTGCTGTCCGGCCGCCACAGCAGCCAGAGCGCGAACAGCATGTAGCCGAGGTCCCGGAGCGTGTCCAGGATGTAGCGGGTGTGCACGCCCGGCGGCAGGGCGCCGCCGGTGCCGCCGCAGCCGCACTGGACCTGGATGCCGCGGGCGCCGAGCGAGATGATCCCGCCGATGTACACCAGCAGCAGCAGGGCCGAGAACAGGGCGACCAGGCGGGTGCCGAGGCCGGCGATCAGCAGCAGGCCGAAGGCCAGCTCGACGTACGGCTGCCCGTACGCGAACGGGTTGATCAGGCTGTTCGGCAGGAGCCGGAAGGCGCGCACCGAGATCTCGTTGGAGTCCGGGGAGGTCAGCTTGGGGATGCTGTAGAACAGCCACATCCCGCCGAGGTACAGGCGGGCGACCAGGGAGATCCAGGACTCGTACGGCCCGATCCGGCTTCCGTAGAACCCTGGGGTCCCGGTCGCCGGAACGGGCTTGGCCGCCGTCGCGGGGTTTGTCCGACTCATGCTTCCGGAGATTACCCTACGACCGCCCCGCCCTGACACCCTCGGCCAGGCCGGCCGCGAGCGAGCGCAGCGCGGCCAGGCCGGCCGCCTGGTCCGGGGCGTCGAGCAGGCAGCGCACGAACGCGGAGCCGACGATCACCCCGTCGGCGAATCGGGCCACCTCGGCGGCCTGGGCCGGGTTGGACACGCCCAGCCCGACGCACACCGGCAGGCCGGTGGCCGCCCGGGTCCGGGCGACCAGTCCCTCGGCCGAGGAGCTGACCGCGTCCCGGGTGCCGGTCACCCCCATGAGTGACGCGGCGTAGACGAAGCCGCGGCAGGCGCCGGTGGTCAGCTCGATCCGCTCGGCGGTGGAGGACTGGGCGACCAGGAACACCCGGTCCAGGCCCTGGGCGTCGGAGGCGGCCAGCCAGGCGCCGGCCTCCTCCGGGATCAGGTCGGGCAGGATCAGCCCGGCCCCGCCGGCGGCCGCGAAGTCCGCGGCGAAGGCGTCCACGCCGTAGCGCTCGATCGGGTTCCAGTAGGACATCACCAGGGTCGGCGCGCCGGTGGCGGCCACGGCCTCGACCGTGCGCAGCACGTCCTTGGTGTTGGTCCCGGCGTCCAGGGCGGCCTGGACCGCGCGCTGGATCACCGGGCCGTCCATCTGCGGGTCGGAGTAGGGCAGGCCGATCTCGACGATGTCCACGCCGCCGTCGATCATCGCCCGGCAGGCCTCGATCGCGCCGTCCACGGTCGGGTAGCCGGCCGGCAGGTAGCCGATCAGCGCGGCCCGGTTCTCGTCCTTGGCCGCGGCCAGGACCTGGCTCAGCCGCGAGGTGGTGGTCTCAACCATGGTCAGGCCTCCATGCCGAAGTAGGCGGCGGCGGTGTGCATGTCCTTGTCACCGCGGCCGGACAGGTTGATCAGGATGACCGGTTCGCGGCCGAGCTCGGCCCGCAGTGCGGGCGCGATCCGGATCGCCCCGGCCACCGCGTGCGCGGACTCGATCGCCGGGATGATCCCCTCGGTCCGGCACAATAGCCGGAACGCCTCCATCGCCTCGTCGTCGGTGACCGGCTGGTAGTCGGCCCGGCCGGTGGCGCTGAGCCACGCGTGCTCGGGGCCGACGCCCGGGTAGTCCAGGCCGGCCGAGATGGAGTGGCTGGGCAGGGTCTGGCCGTACTCGTCCTGGAGCAGGTAGGTGCGGGCGCCGTGCAGCACGCCGACCGAGCCGCCGGTGATCGAGGCGGCGTGCAGGCCGGTGGACACCCCGGAGCCGCCGGCCTCGAAGCCGTAGAGCCGGACCGACTCGTCCGGCACGAAGGCGTGGAAGGCGCCGATCGCGTTGGAGCCGCCGCCGACGCAGGCCGCGACGGCGTCCGGCAGCTGCCCGGTCAGGGCCAGGATCTGGGCCCGGGCCTCGACCCCGATGATCCGGGCGAAGTCGCGGACCATGGCCGGGAAGGGGTGCGGGCCGGCGGCGGTGCCGAAGAGGTAGTTGGTGTGCTCGACGTTGGTGACCCAGTCCCGGATCGCCTCGTTGATGGCGTCCTTGAGGGTGCGCGAGCCGATCGAGACCGGGATCACCTCGGCGCCGAGCATCCGCATCCGGGCGACGTTCAGCGCCTGGCGCTGGGTGTCCTCCTCGCCCATGTAGACCACGCAGTCCAGGTCGAACAGGGCTGCGGCGGTGGCGGCGGCGACGCCGTGCTGGCCGGCGCCGGTCTCCGCGATCACCCGCTTCTTGCCCATCCGCTTGGTCAGCAGGGCCTGGCCGAGCACGTTGTTGATCTTGTGCGAGCCGGTGTGGTTCAGGTCCTCGCGCTTGAGCAGGATCCGGGCGCCGGCCACCTCGGACAGCCGGGTCGCCTCGGTCAGCAGGGAGGGGCGGTTGGCGTAGCTGCGCAGCAGGTGGGCGAACTCGGCCTGGAACTCCGGGTCGCCCTTGGCCTTGTGGTAGGCCTCGGTGAGCTCGGCCAGGGCGGCCATCAGGGCCTCGGGCATGAACCGGCCGCCGAAGTCGTCGAAGTGGCCGGAGGCGTCGGGCTGGGGGGCGGCCTGGGAGAAGGCCGCGGCGTAGAAGGCGTCGTCGAAGACAGGTGTGTCGGGCATGAAGGAATGACTCCAGAAAGACGAGGCTGGCGAAGCTGTGGGCTGGCAGGGCCGGTCGGCTCTGCGCGGGGATCACCGAGAGGAAACGGTCAGATCCCGGGGCACCATCGCCGGCCCGCCGGGCCGCTGCGCCACCACGGGCGCCGACGCGCCGGGGCCGCCGGAGCACTCGTCCCCGTGACCGCGGCCGACTCGCGCACGCCGACGACCGCCGTGACCACTGCGGCCAGGGCGGGCGTGAGAGCGCGGGAACGGTCGGCGGCTGACACGGCTGCTGCTACCGCCCGCGCCGCATCGCCGGGTGCGCGCCGGCCGCGACCAGGTCGGCCACCGCGTCGCGCGGGTTCTTACCCGTCACCAGGGACTCGCCGACCAGCACCGCGTCCGCGCCGGAGTTGGCGTAGGCGATCAGGTCGTGCGGGCCGCGGACCCCGGACTCGGCCACCTTGACGATGTTGGCCGGGATCAGCGGGGCCAGCCGGGAGAAGGTGGTCCGGTCCACTTCGAGGGTCTTGAGGTTGCGCGCGTTCACGCCGATGATCTTCGCCCCGGCGTCCAGCGCCCGGGCGACCTCCTCCTCGTCGTGCACCTCGATCAGCGGGGTCAGCCCGATCGACTCGGCCCGCTCGATCAGCGAGACCAGGGCCTCCTGGTCGAGCGCGGCCACGATCAGCAGGGCCAGGTCGGCGCCGTACGCGCGGGCCTCCCAGAGCTGGTAGCTGGTGACGATGAAGTCCTTGCGCAGGATCGGGACGTCGACCTGGCCGCGGACCTCCTTGAGGTCCTGCAGCGAGCCGCCGAACCGGCGCCGCTCGGTGAGCACGCTGATCACGCTCGCCCCGCCGCGCTCGTAGTCCCCGGCCAGGGCGGCCGGGTCGGCGATCGCGGCCAGTGCGCCCTTGGACGGGCTGGACCGCTTGACCTCGGCGATCACCGCGACGCCCTCGCCGCGCAGGGCGCGCACGCCGTCCTTGGCCCCGGGCTGCGCCTGCGCCTTGGCCTTGATCTCGTCCAGGGAGACCTGGGCCTGCCGTTCGGCCAGATCGGCGCGGACACCCTCGATGATCTCTCCGAGCACATTCACCGCGGCGATCCCCTCTTATGTTCACGCACCGTCAACTGGCGATGCCACTGCCTACCCATGCTACCCAACTGAACGCATGGTCGACGCCATGCTTCGCCCGTCGGACGCCGCGGGGCAACCGTCCAGGCTAGTGAGCGGACAACTCCTTCACCTGGGATTCAGCTGTGGGCGCGGGCAGCGAGATGCTCGGACCGGCGCCGAGGGCGGCGCCGTTGCCGGCCTTCGCGGCCCGCGCTTCGGCCTTCAGTTCGCCCCAGACGTCCGGGATGCCGTACCCGGCGGCGTTCATCGCGACCACGACGACCAGCGCGACGAGCTGGAGCGCGCCGCCGATGTAGACCACCGACCAGACGTGGAACGGGAAGGCGATCCCGCCGACGAGCGCGCCGACCGAGGAGATGACCACCCCGGTCCAGCGGGCGCGCGAGTGGCCGTGGTTGTAGTGCGGCTTGTGGTACGGCACCGGCGCGGCCGTGGGCGAGACCGGGCTCACCGGCCGCTCGCCGGCGTCCGCCTGCGGGGTGTTGGACATGGGTGCTCCTCCAGGAAAACGAAAGGACGTGGCGATGCGGGTTCATTGTCACCGACGGCCCGGCCGCGGTCCGCACCGGGTCGGCGGTCGAGCGTGCGGCGGGACCGGCCGGGCGGCCGGATCCGGCGGGTTCAGCCGGTCGGGTCGGCGCCGCGGTTCAGGGCGTCCCACAGGTCGCGCACGGTCGGCTCGGCCGGGTCCGCCTCGGCGCCGGGGACCGGGCCGGCGGCCGCCGCGGCCGAGGCGGCGGGCGGCTCGTAGCGGCTGGACAGTCCGGTCCAGGTCCGGCCGAAGGCGAGGGTGTAGGCCCCGGCCAGCGCGATCAGCGCGCCGCCGAGCATGGTCAGGTAGGGCCAGAAGCTGTGGCCGATCCCGGTGACCTGCGCGGACGCGCCGACGATGGTCCGCGAGTCGGCATCGGTGAGCGCCGAGTCCAGGTGCGCGAGCTTGCTCGCCACGGTCGCGATCACCCCCGCGCCGGCCGCCAGGAGCAGGGCGCCGACCGCGTACCGGCCGATCCGGCGGACCGCGAAGACGGCCACCGCCCCGGCCAGCCCGGCCAGGCCGAGCGCCTCGGGCGCCCCGGACATCTGCGAACCGGTCGCGTCGACCGTCATGCTGAACGGTACGGTCACCGTGCCGTGGGCCCAGCCGCGGCCCGCGGAGCTGAGGATCAGCGCGGCGCCGAGCGCGGACAGCACGGCCGCGACCGCCTTGCCCCGCGCCGTGGACCGGGAACCCGGTTGTCTCTGTTTCTGCGCCACGGGCCCCATCCTCCCAAACCGCTGCGCGCCCCCGTGCACGCGGGTGCCGTTTGCCGGCCGGGCGGGCCGCCGGTGGGCCCGGGACCGGTCAGTGCACCGAGAAGCCGCCGTCCACGCACAGGGATAGGTCGGCACGGTGCGCAGTCTGCCAGATCCGGCCGCCGCGTCCACGGCGCGGCGCGACCGGAATCGAGGGCTGAGATCAGGGGTCGAGCTCGCGCCGCCCGGAGCGGCATCGGTGCCGCTCTGCGGGCCGAAGCGGACTGGCAGGCGGTCAGTCCGCAGGCCTTACCCGGACCGCGCGCAGGACAGCTCGGTCCGGGTGACGACTCGCGCCAGGCCGGTTCGGCGGGCCGTCGCGGGCCGGATAGCCAGCGGGCCTTACCCGGACTGCGCAGACGACAGCTCGGTCCGGGCGACGACCTGCGCGAGGTCGGTCAGGTCCGCCGCGGTCGCCACCGCGCGCAGCACGGCCATCGCCTTGTGGTGGCATTCGGCGTCCTCGGCGGCCGGGTCCGAGTCGGCCACGATCCCGGCCCCGGCCTGCACGTACGCCGTCCCGTCGCGCAGTAGCGCAGTCCGGATGGCGATCGCCGTGTCGGCGTTCCCGGCGAAGTCGAGATAGCCGACGCAGCCGCCGTACAGGCCGCGGCGGGTGGGTTCGAGCTCGTCGATGATCTCCATCGCGCGCGGCTTGGGCGCGCCGGACAGGGTGCCGGCCGGGAACGTGGCCAGCAGCACCTCCAGCGCGCTGCGGCCCGGCGCGAGCTGCCCGACCACGGTCGAGACGATGTGCATCACGTGGCTGTACCGCTCGATCGCCATGAAGTCGACCACCTCGACCGTGCCCGGCGCGCTGATCCGGCCCAGGTCGTTGCGGCCGAGGTCGACCAGCATCAGGTGTTCGGCGCGTTCCTTGGGGTCGGCGAGCAGTTCCGCGGCCAGGGCCGCGTCGCGCTCGGGGGTGGCCCCGCGCGGCCGGGTGCCGGCGATCGGGTGCAGCATCGCGCTGCCGTCGGTCACCTTCACCAGGGCCTCGGGCGAGGAGCCGACCACGTCGAACCCGGGCGTGCCGTCCTGGCCGGGGAAGCGGAACAGGTACATGTACGGGCTCGGGTTGCTGGCCCGCAGCACCCGGTAGACGTCCAGCGCGCTGGCCTCGGTGCGCAGTTCGAAGCGCTGGGAGAGCACGATCTGGAACGCGTCGCCGGACCGGATGTGCTCCTTCGCGGTCCGAACCGCGGCCCGGTAGTCGGCGCTGCTGCGGTTGCCGGTCAGCTGCGCGGCCAGGGCGTCGGGCTCCGGGGGCGGGCCGAGCCGGGCCACTCCGGAGGAGGCCGGGGCGGGGGCGGCCAGGGCCAGGTCCGCGGTCATCCGCTCCAGCCGGTCGACCGCGCGCCGGTAGGCGGCGTCGACGCCGTCGGAGGTGTTGTTGTGGTTGATCGCGTTGGCGATCAGGGTCACGGTGCCGTCGCTGTGGTCGAGCACGGCCAGGTCGCTGGCCAGCAGCATGGTCAGTTCGGGCAGGGCCAGGTCGTCCTGGGCGTGGCTGCCGATCCGCTCCAGCCGGCGGACCGTGTCGTAGCCCAGGTAGCCGACGAAGCCGCCGGTCAGCGGGGGCAGGCCGGTGGCGTCCTGGCCGTCGGCCGGGACCCGCAGGGCTTCCAGGGCCGCGCCGAGCACGGCCAGCGGGTCGCCCTCGGCCGGCAGCCCGGCCGGCAGGTCGCCGAGCCAGTGCGCCCGGCCGCCGCGCTCGGTCAGGGCCAGTTCGCTGCGCACGCCGACGAAGGAGTAGCGGGACCAGACGCCCTGCTCGGCGGATTCCAGCAGGAAGGTGCCGACCCGCTCGCCGGCCAGCCTGCGGTACAGGCCGATCGCGCTCTCGCCGTCGGCCAGGAACCGGCGGGTGACGGCGATGACCCGCTGGCGGGCGGCCAGGTCGCGGAAGGTGGCCAGATCGGGGGTGATCGTACCGGTCGTCATGGCTGACATCTTGGCAGAAACCGCGCCGCGGCCGGCCGGCGGCGCCGCGGACCGGCCGCAGCCGCCCGCCGAACGGCCCGCCGGGCTCAGGAACCGGTCAGCAGTCCGGCGTCGAAGCAGGTCCGGGCGCCGGTGTGGCAGGCCGGGCCGGTCTGGTCGACCCGGACCAGGATGGTGTCGCCGTCGCAGTCCAGCGCCACGGACACCACCCGCTGGGTGTGGCCGGAGGTCTCGCCTTTGACCCAGTACGCGCGCCGGCTGCGGGACCAGTAGGTGGCCCGGCCGGTGGTCAGCGTGCGGTGCAGGGCCTCGTCGTCCATCCAGGCCAGCATGAGCACTTCGCCGGTGTCGAACTGCTGGGCCACGGCCGGGACCAGGCCGTCTTCGGTGCGCTTGAGGGCCTTGGCGATCTGCGGGTCGAGCTGTGCGCCCGCGGCGGAGTCCTGACTCATATCCCCATTGTCCCGTACCCGGTATGTTTTCGTAGACCATCCGGGCCCATCGCACAGGGGATCTCATGAGTACTCAGCTCGGCGTCGAGGCCGAAGCACCGGCCCGGCCCCGGCCGCCGGCCGGGTTCAGCTGGGCCGCCGCCATGGCCGCGGCCGGGCCGGCCTGGGTGCTGGCCCGGGTGATCGGGCTGTTGATCCAGGCGCTGGTGCAGTCCACCGGCCAGCACCCGCAGCCGAGGCTGCCGGACGGCACGCCGGTCCAGAGCGGCATGGGCCAGTTCCTGTCCTGGGACGCGTCCTGGTACCTGGGCCTGGCCGAGCACGGGTACTCGGCCTACGGGCCCACCGGCACCCGCTTCTTCCCGCTGCTGCCGCTGCTGATCCGCGGCCTGCACGCGGTGGGCATCGCGCCCCAGACGGGCATCCTGCTGATCTGCTGGCTGGCCGCGCTCGGGTTCGCGGTGCTGATCTACCGGCTGGCCCTGGACCTGACCGGCGACGCGGGCACGGCCCGGCGCGCGGCCTGGCTCAGCCAGCTCGCCCCGGGCGCGTTCGCCCTGTTCATGGGCTACTCCGAAGGTCTGGCCGAGCTGTGCGCGACCGCGTTCCTGATCGCGGTGCTGCGCCCGGCGGACGGCACCCGGGCGACCCGGGTCTGGCTGCTCGCGGGCTTCGTGGCCGGGGTGGCCGGCGGGCTGGACCGGCCGGTCGGGCTGCTGCTGGCCCTGCCCGGCTTCGTCGAGCTGCTGCGACGCCGGAAGGAACCGGTTCCGGCGCTGGCCGCGCGGTTCGCGGTCGCCTTCTCGCCGCTGCTCGGGGCGGCCTTCTACCTGCTGTGGTGCCAGCGCGTGTACGGCACGTTCGACCTGCCCTACTCGATCCAGAGCACGCCCGGGCTGCACGGCGGCCTGGCCACCGACCCGCTGCAGACGATCTGGCACATGCTCGACGCCTCGACCATGACCGGCTTGGAAATGCTCACGGTGATCCTGGTCTTCGCCGGGGTGGCGCTGCTGTGGGTGTGCGCGCGCAGGCTGCCGCTGTCGTTGACGCTGTGGTCGGCGTTGATGGTCCTGTCCGGGCTGACCGCGGTCCAGCTGGCCGGGTACGCCCGGTACGCCAGCGCGGCGGTTCCGCTGGTCATCGCGGCGGCGATGATCGCGAAGGACCGGCGGGCCTGGGCGTGGATGATCGCCGGTTCGACGTGCGCGCTGGCGTACCTGACCTATGGGGCGTTCTCGGGCTGGTACATCCCGTAGGCAGAGCGAGTCACTGCCGGGCGGACTGGCGGGTCCAGGAGGCGTGCAGGCGGGCGTAGACGCCGTCCGCGGCCACGAGCTCGGCGTGCGGACCGTTCTCGACCAGGCTTCCGGCGTCGAAGACGAGCACCACGTCGGCCGCCTGCGCGGTGGAGAGGCGGTGCGCGATCGACACGGTCGTGCGTCCCCGGGTCAGCCGGTCCAGGGCGCGCTGCAGCCGCAGCTCGGTGGCCGGGTCGACCGCGGAGGTGGCCTCGTCCAGCAGCAGCAGGTCCGGGTCGGCCACGTAGGCGCGGACCAGGGCCACCAGCTGCCGTTCGCCCGCGGACAGGGACTCCCCGCGCTGGCCGACCTGGCTCTGTACGCCGCGCTGCAGTCCGGCCAGCCAGTCGCTCAGGCCCAGGTCGGCGAAGGCCGCGGCGGCCTGCTGGTCGGTCAGGCCGGGCGCGCCGTAGCGGACGTTGTCGGCGACGGTGCCGTCGAACAGGAACCCGTCCTGCGGGACCATCACGACCCGCCGGCGCAGCTGGTCGAACGGGATCCGGCGCAGGTCCACCCCGTTGACCAGCACTTCGCCGACGGTCGGGTCCATCAGCCGGGTGAGCAGTTTGGCGAAGGTGGTCTTGCCCGAGCCGGTCTCGCCGACCACGGCGACCCGGCTGCGCGGCGCGACGTGCACGCTGACCTCGCGCAGCACCAGGCCGGTGCCCGGGTAGGCGAAGCCGACCCGGCGGAACGCCACGCCGACCGGTCCGGGCGGCAGGTCGGCGCCGGCCGGGCCGGGGTCGGGCACGTCCGGCACCGCCTCCAGCAGGCCGATCACCCGGCGCCAGCCGGAGATCGCGTTCTGCGCCTCGTTGATCACCTCCACCCCCCACTGCACCGGGGTGATGAAGAGGGAGACCAGGAACAGCATCGCGACCAGGCGCCCGGAGGTCAGGTGGCCGCCGACGCCGAGCAGCACGCCGACCACGACCACCCCGGCGTTGGCCAGCCCGGCCGCGATCTCGCCGGCGCTGAAGGTGGCCACGATCACCCGCTGGGTGCGGATCTGGGCGCCGCGGGTGTGCTCGATCGCCCGGTCGATCCGCTGCTGGGTCTGCTCCTCGATCCCGTAGGCGCGCACCACCGGCGCGCCGACCAGGGACTCGCTGATCGCGCCGAGCATGGTGCCGATCGACTTGCGCACCACGCCGTAGCGTTCCCCGGTCCGTTTCTGGATCATCCGCATGGTCAGGAACAGCGGCAGGAAGCAGATCCAGACCAGGACGGTCAGCTGCCAGGAGTAGACCGCCATCACGACCGTGGCCAGGAACATCTGGGCGATGCTGACGAAGAGGGTCAGGCCGCCCTCCTGGATGAAGTTGGTGATCGTGTCCACGTCGGAGGTGACCCGGGAGACCAGGGAGCCGCGCTGCTCGGCCTGCTGGTGCAGGACGGACAGTTCGTGCACGTGCCGGAACGCCTTGACCCGCAGTGCGGCCAGCCCGGACTCGCTGGACCGGTACAGCCGGCGGTTCATGGTGACCGCGGCGCAGGCGGTGATCAGCACCGCGACCCCGGCGAGCAGGGCCATCCAGCGCACTTCGGGCACGTCGACGCCGCGGGTGGCGTCGAAGCCGTGGTCCAGGGCCTGCTGCACCGCGACCGGGATCACGATCCGGCCGACGGTGGCGACGAAGGCCAGGGCCATGGTCGCGCCGATCCCGCGGGTGAACTCGGGCGACAGGCGCAGGCCCTTGCGCACGATGGCCAGCGGGCCGCCGGAGGCCTCGCCGACCTCGCCGGCGGTGCGGCCGATCGTGGGGTCGGCGGGGGCGGCCTCTGCGGCCTCTGCGGCTGAGGCTTCGTCGGCGGCGGCTTTCGCGGCAGCCGCGGCGGCGGTGATCGCGAGGTCGTCCGGGTCGAGGACCGGGGCCGGGGCGGTCGACGGCGGCCGGTCGTCCGGCGGCTGCGGTTGGTCCGCCGTGACCGCGCTGGTGGTGCTCATCGTGCGTCTCCCCCGGTTTCGGCCGCCCGCGCGTAGGCGGTGATCAGGTCTCGGTAGCCGTCGCTGCGCCCGACCAGGTCCTCGTGCCGGCCGCGGTCCTCGATCCGGCCGCCGGCCAGGAACAGCACCTCGTCGGCCAGCGCCACGGTGGCCCGGCGGTAGGCGATCACCAGCACGGTCGCGGCCAGGTCGGTCTCCTTGAGCCCGGCCAGGATCGCGGCCTCCACGCTCGGGTCGACCGCGGAGGTGCAGTCGTCGAGCACCAGCAGCCGGGGCCGGTTGACCAGGGCCCGGGCCAGGGCCAGGCGCTGGCGCTGGCCGCCGGACAGGGTGGCGCCGCGTTCGCCGATCACGGTGTCCAGGCCGTCCGGCAGGGCCTTGACGAAGGTCTCGGCCTGGGCCACCCGCAGCGCGGCCCAGATCTCCTCGGCCCCGCGCCGGCCGGCCAGGTCGACGTTGGCCCGGACCGTGTCGCCGAAGATGAAGGTCTGCTGCGGGACCAGGGCCACCGTCCGGGACACCTCGCCCTTGGCCAGGTCGCGCAGGTCGGCGCCGTCCAGGGTGATCCGGCCGGAGCCGGGGTCGCCGAGCCGGGCCAGCAGCGCGGCCAGGGTGGACTTGCCCGAGCCGGTGACCCCGACCAGGGCCACGGTCGAGCCGGGGGTGATCGCGGCCGAGACGCCGCGCAGGACTTCGGGGGCGGTGTCGGCGGCGGCGTTCGCGCCGTTCGCCGCGGTGGCGGTGCCCGGGCCGGCCGCGAACCCGGCGGCGAGGTCGACCCGGCCGGAACCGGCGGCCGGGGCGGGGTCCTGGTCCGCGGCGGCCGGGTACGCCGGAGCCGGGTAGGCGAAGTGCACGTCGGCCAGGTCGAGCCGGGCCGGGCCGTCCCGGGTGAGCCGCTGCGCGCCGTAGTCGGTGCGGTCCTGCGCGGTCAGCACGTTCATCACCCGCTCGAACCCGACCACCGAGCGCGGCATGTCGCCGAGCACCCAGCCGATCGCGCGGATCGGGAAGGCCAGCAGGGTGATCAGGTAGGCGATGTTGACCACGTTCCCGGCCTGGGTGTGGTCCTGCGCGGCCTGGATCGCGCCGAGCAGCAGCACGGCGAGCACGCCGAGGTTGGGCAGGGCTTCGAGCACCGGGTCGAACAGGGAGCGGACCCGGCCGGCCGCGATGTTGGCGTCGCGCAGGGCGTAGGCGCGGGCGGCGAACCGGTCGGCCTCGGCGTCGGCCCGGCCCAGGGTCTTGACCACCAGCGCGCCGTCGAAGGACTCGTGCGCGACCTCGGCGACCGTGGCCCGCAACTGCTGGGCGCGGGCGAACCGGGGGCCGGAGTGCCGGACGTAGATCGTGTTGACCGCGATGACGAGCGGGAACAGGGCGACGCCGACCCACGCGAGGGTGGTGTCGGTCAGGAACATGTCCACGATGGCCATCAGCAGCATGATCACGACGCCGAGCGACATGGGCATCGGCGCGATGGTCATGAACGACATCTCGATGTCCGAGTTGGCGTTCGACAGCAGCTGGCCGGTCGGGAAGCGCTGGTGCCAGCTCAGCGGCAGGCGCAGGTAGGCCTCGGTGACCCGGTGCCGGTAGCGGGCCTGCATGCGGAACTGCATGACCCCGGCCAGCAGCCGCCGGCCGAAGATGCCGACCACCTTGGCCACCGCGACCCCGACGATCAGCAGTCCGGCGGTGGCCAGCGTGCCGGAGTCAACGTGCCCGTCGGCGAAGTCGGGCAGGACCACGTGGCCGGTGGCCCAGCCGACCGCCCAGGCGGCGGCGACGGTCATCGTGCCGTAGAGCGCGCTGCCGACCAGGGCCCCGGCGAATATCCGCGGTTCGGTGCGGATGGAGTGCGCGAGGACCTTGGCGCCCCGGATGGTGGTCGAACGTTGCCTGGGCGCGGGGCCCACAGCAGCACTACTCATGTCCCGCCCTCTACTCGTCCGGCGCGTGTTCGTCCGGCGCGGCGTCCCGTTCCCTGAGCGTACTGACCGACCCATCCTGTGTATAGCCGGATTACGCCTGGCGGCACTTACTACATCGGTCAGCGACGGATTGCTCGCGCTCAGTGTCGGCGGCGCGATATTGTGCCGGTGACATGGAATCCCGGTGATTGACACACTGTAGTGAGGAACCGACCGGATAAGTCCCGTCCGGATCTGTCCTGCCGACCGAAGGTGGCACGATGACGAGCTACGCACAGACGGAACGCCGAGCTCTGGCCGACGCCCTGCTGGACGCCGGACCGGACGCCCCGACCCTCTGCGAAGGCTGGACCTCCGCCGACCTGGCCGCGCATCTGGTGATCCGGGAGAACCGGCCGGACGCGGCGGTCGGGATCGTGGTGCCGTTCGCGGCCCGCTGGACCGCCCGGGTGCAGGACGGCTACCGGGACCGGCGCCCGTACCCCGAGCTGGTCGACCGGATCCGGACCGGCCCGCCGGCCTGGTCCCCGGCCCGCGCGGCCCGGGTGGACGCGGCGATGAACCTGGTCGAGTACTTCGTGCACCACGAGGACCTGCTGCGCGGCCCGGACCTGGCCCGTCCCGAGGGCGCCGAGCCGCCGCCGGTGCGCGAGCTGGACCCGGAGCTCGAGGCGCAGCTGTGGCAGCGCCTGCGCAGCAGCGCCAAGCTGATGTTCCGCCGCTCTCCGGTGGGCGTGACGCTGGTGCGCACCAGCCACGACAAGTCCGCCCCGCGCGCCACCGCGGTCGCCAAGTCGGCCAACCCGCAGATGGTCACGGTGGCCGGGACGGCCGGCGAACTGGTGCTGTTCGCCTTCGGCCGCCGCACCGCCGCCCAGGTGGAACTGACCGGGCAGGACTCGGCCGTGGCGCAGCTGCGCGGGGCGAAGTTGGGGTTGTGAGGTGGGGCGGGTCGGGACGGGCTGACCGAAGCCCGGGCTTCACCGCCAGCCGGTAGATCCTCGGCTGTTGGGCAGATCTGGTGAACCGGAGTTTTTCTCGGCCGCCAGGTATACCATCGATGTTATGAACTGGGGTACCATTGAGCTTGAACCAGAGGTTGAGAAGTGGCTTGTGGACCTTGACGACCAGCAATACGGTCAAGCACTCATGCATCTTGACCTGCTGGAAGAGCTAGGAGTCACACTTGCTTACCCCTACGTCCGCCAACTTGACGGCAAGCTTTACGAACTGCGCTTCTACTGCGGTCGTGCTCAGCAACGCATCAGCTACTGGATTGCGCCAGGGCGCCGGATCATTATGCTGACGGTGTTCCACAAGACGAAGAGTCGCGAGACGGCTGAGGTGGCCCGCGCCAGGAAGGCCATGATCGCCTGCCAGGACGAGGGCCACATCGCTGAGGAGGAACTGTGACGAAGACACTCGCCGACCTGAGGCGTTCTCGCGAAGCTACGCCAGAGGTGACGGAAGCGTACACGGCGGCTCTCCTTCGATACGAGCTGGGCAAAGTCGTCCGTGAGCGGCGCGAAGAGCTGCAGTGGACCCAGACGGAACTCGCCCGCCGGGCCGGGATGCGGCAGCCCGCGGTGGCGCGCTTTGAAGCGGGCGGCACTGTGCCGACGATCCCGCTGCTCGAACGCCTTGCCGACGCGTTGGGGCTGAAACTCACTGTCCAGTTGACTTCCCCGCCCAGGCAAACCCCCGTGCGCAAATCCGAGGAACGTCGTGTGCGCCGCACCAAGCAGCGCAAGGAAGAGATGGTCTCTGCCTAGAGCCGGGCTTTGAGCGCGAGCGCTGATCGCCGAAGGACGCCAGGAACTGCTCCTCCGACGCGTATGTCGTGCTGTTGCCCGTGAGACGGTCGGCTTCCGCTTCGGCCAGCCGGGCCTGCCACTGCGGCGACCAGAACCAGGTGTCGTCGTCGGGGAACGGCGGCGCCAGCGGCGGGGGTGGTTGGTCGTGGTTCTGCGGCATGGCGAGCCCTCAATTCTCGGCCGGATTGGGCCGCGCGGTGGTTTTCCGGCGGCCCGGCGTCTTCGGCGAGAGGTTATCGGCGTCCGGCTAGAACTCCGCGAGCTCCGGCGGGCAGCCCTGGTGGACCACGGGGATGAGCCAGCGGAAGATCGCCGCGGCGCCGACCGAGGTGTGGGCGGGGGCGGTGGTCGCGGGGTACGGGCCGCCGTGGTGTTGGGCGTGGTTGACGGCCACGCCGGTGGGCCAGCCGTTGTAGATGATCCGGCCGACGAGGGTGCGCAGGCGGGCGACCAGTGCGCGGGCCAGGAGCAGGTCCTGCGGGTCGGACGGGTCCAGCTGGATGGTGGCGGTGAGTTGGCCGTCGCCGGTCAGGGCGGGTTCCAGGGTGGCGAGCAGGGCTTCGACGGCCGCGTTGGCGGCGGCGTCAGAATTGGCCGAGGCGTCAGCGTTGGCGCCGGCAGCCGCATCGGCCCCGACACCAGCACCAGCACCAGCACCAGCACCAGCACGATAGCGCACGACCAGCCCGGCCGGCCCGAACCGCTCCTCGGCCAGGAATTCCCGATCGGCGCCGTACGCCGCCACATCAGTCGTGAACACCTGCGGAGTCGCGGACCACGGGCCCTCGCCGGGCTTGCCCTCGGCGAGCACGGCGACCCGGTCGCGGGCGGTCAGCGAGGCGGTCGCGGCCAAGTAGCCGGCGTGGATGCGTTCGGCCAGCATCGGGCCGCCGACCGTCTCGGCCACCGCGCTGCCGACCGCGTCCAGCAGAGCCTGGTCGTCCGGGACGAACATCAGGCCCGGGTTGGTGCAGAACTGGCCGACGCCCTGGGTCAGCGAGGCCGCGTAGCCGGCCGCGACCTCGTCCCGGCGGCTGCGGGCCGCGCCGGGCAGCACGAACACCGGGTTGACCGAGCCGAGTTCGCCGAAGAACGGGATCGGCACCGGGCGGGCGGCGCAGATCGCGGCCAGGGCCAGGCCGCCGCGGGTGGAGCCGGTGAACCCGGCCGCGGCCAGGTCCGGGTGGCGCAGCAGCGCGCCGCCGGCCGGGAAGCCGAAGACCAGGTCGAACGTGCCGGCCGGGGCCCCGGCCGCGGCCAGCGCCGCGGTGACCAGTTCGGCCGTGCGCAGCGCGGTGTGCGGGTGCGCCTCGTGCGCCTTGACCACGACCGGGCAGCCGGCCGCCAGCGCGGAGGCGGTGTCGCCGCCGGCCACCGAGAAGGCGAACGGGAAGTTGGAGGCGGCGAACACGGCGACCGGGCCGATCGGGCGGTTCAGGCGCACCAGTTCGGCGCCGATCGGCGCGGGGGCCGCCTCGCGGACCAGGCCGAGGTATCCGCCCTCGCGCAGCAGGCCGGCGAACAGGCGCAGCTGGCCGGTCGTGCGGGCCACCTCGCCGGTCAGCCGGGCCCGGCCGAGGGCGGTCTCCCGGTCGGCCAGGTCGACCAGGTCGGCGGCGTGCGCGTCGAGCGCGTCGGCCACCGCGTCCAGGGCGGCGGCGCGGCCGGACGGTCCGAGCGCCTCCCAGGCCGGTCCGGCCCGGCGGGCGGCGGCGACCTTGCGGCCGACCTCGGCCTCGTCGGCGGCGGGCACGGGCTCGCCGGCCGGCTCACCGGTGCGCGGGTCGTATCCCTGGATCGTGGCGGGCGTGGAGTCGGCCATCACTGTCCTCCCAGCTTGTCGGCGTCGAAATCACTGAAACAGAACTGTCCGCCCAGGTGGGCGAACTGCGGGTCGTCCGGCGGGGTCGGGCCGAACCGGGCGAGCACGTCCTCGGCGTGCACCTCGGCGTCGTCCTGCGGCAGGTAGCCGAGTTCGCGGGCCGCGGCCAGGGAGACCCAGGCCTCGCCGCCGCGGGTGTTGGCCGACACGCCGTAGACGATCCGGTACCCGGGGCTCGGCGCGGTCAGGCAGGCCTCGAACAGGCGGCCGGCGTCGTCCGGGGAGAGCCAGGTGGACAGGGCGCGCGGGCTGGGCAGTTCGGGGAAGCAGGTCAGGATGCGCACCGAGATCACGTCCAGGCCGTAGCGGTCGTGGTAGAGCGAGCCGAGGGCTTCGCCGGCCGCCTTGGCCACGCCGTAGTACGTGTCCGGGGCGATCTGCGCGTCTTCGGGCAGCGGGTAGTCGGCGGGGGTGTGGAAGCCGACCGCATGGTTGGAGGAGGCGAACACGACCCGCGGCACCCCGGCCCGGCGGGCGCCTTCGAAGACGTTGTAGGTGCCGTTGATGTTGACGTCCAGGATCTTCGCCCACGGCGCCTCGCTCGAGATGCCGCCCAGGTGGATCACCGCGTCCACGCCCGCGCAGGCCTGCTCGACCGCGGCCAGGTCGGTGACGGACCCGACGATCGTCTCCTCGCCGGGCCCGGCTTCCAACGCGGCCAGGTCCAGCAGGCGCAGGGTGCGGCCGGGGCGGGCCAGGCGCCGGCGGAGGATCCCGCCGACCACGCCGGCCGCGCCGGTGATCAGGACAGTGGACATTTCAGAGCACTCCTCGGGGGTCGCGCGCACGGCCGGTCGGGGCGGGTCCGGGCGGACGGGCCGGCCGGCCCGGGCCCGGCGGGGCCCGGAGTCTTGCCCACCCATCCTGTCAGCCGCCGATACCGTTCACAAGTCTGGGTGAATGTCCACACTTCTGAACAAAGACTGCTTGGCAGCCAGGTCTGACCGTACCCGCCGGGCGCCCGGCGTACGCACCCGGGCGCCTGGGCGCGACCTGCGCCGACAGCACCTTGAAGCGATGCGGGCCGCGGGTGCGGGCCACCGTCCGCGGGCCGAATCCCGTTGACAGGCCAGGGCGGCGCTCAGCATGCTGGCGGCGAACCGGTCGCGACCATCCGGCCGCAGCTCACCGAAGGGGTTGTCTGCATGTCAGTCCTCACCGAACTCGTCCTCGTCCGCCACGGCGAGGCGGTGATCAACCTGACACCCTCGCTGGACGGGGTCTGCCAGGGCCTGACCGAGCGCGGCCGGCGGCAGGCCGGGCTGCTGCGGGACCGGCTGGCGGCCGACGCCGCGGCCGGGCGGGCCTTCGACGCGGCGTACCACTCGACCCGGGCCCGCAGCGCCGAGACCGCGCGGATCGTGCAGCCCGCGCTCGGGATACCGCTGGTCGCGCACGACGGGCTGCGCACGATGGACCACGGCGAGCCGGGCGTGAACGTCTGGGACCCGGCGTCCAATGCGCTCGGCACGATCCCGCCGCTGGTGCCGGACCGCCCGGTGAACACCGGCGGCGAGTCCTGGCAGCAGTACCTCGACCGCAGCGGGCAGGCACTGCTGGAGATAGCCGACAAGCACGCCGGGCAGCGGGTGGTGGTCTTCGGGCACTCGGAGACCTCCGAATCCGCCTGCCAGGTCTTCATGCGGCTCACACCCGGGTGGTCGCGCTGGACGTACTCGTTCGTCAACCACACCGGGGTCACGGTCTGGCAGCGCACGTACTCCGAACTGCCGGGATCCCACCCGGACGGGCAGTGGATCCTGCGGGTGCACAACAACGACGGCCACCTGCCGGACGGGGACCGCACCTGGTAGCCGTCGATCCGGCCGCCCTCCCCCCGCAGGGCGGCCTGCTCGGCGACCCGGATCCCGTCCTCGCGGCCGGACCGGATCACGCAGTCCGTCATCCGCGGCGTCGCGGCGCCGCCGACCAGCACGGCCGAGCCGGCCAGGGTCAGCCCGCGCCGGGTGGTGTCGGCCCGGATCAGCAGCCCGGCCACCAGTTCCAGCACGACCGTGCCCGGGCCCTGCGACGCTTCGGGGGTGATGGCGCGGCGCGGGGCGAGCCGTTCGCGGTACACGCCCGGCGGGACGGCGACCGTGGCGCCGGGCTCGGCGGCGGCGATCAACGCCGCGATCGAGCCGGGCTGCGGCGGTGCGGCGGCGGGCGTATGCGACCCCTGATTGCGTCCGGCGGTGTGCGGCGATCCGGCCGGCGCACTGACCCGCCGTACTCCCGCCATTCCGCTCACGCCGCCCATTCTTGCTGGTCGTGGCGCACAAGTGGAGGATCGGCGGTCGAGTTGTCACCGCCCGCCGCGAGCCGGCGGCCCGAACGGTACCGCACTCACCCGATATCGATCCGGTCGCAGTCCGTCGTCAATACCCTGTTCCCCGGCCCGTCACCGGGTATGCCGGATCCGGTGCGGGTCCGGGGCCGACGAGCTGCGCGGTATCGGTCCCATGTGGTGCGTTTTCCGGCTAGCATTCAGCGATCGCAAAGCCTCGGCATCCACTCGGGAACAGACTCCTCCATGTCCATTGAGAACAAGCTCCACCCGACCGCGCCGACCGAGCAGTCCTCGGCGCAGCTGGCCGCGCTCGTGATGAGCACCGGCCTCGGCATACCGCGCACCGTGTACCGGCCCGCGCGGCAGATCAACCTGCTGGTCCTCGGCATCGTCAACATCCTGGTTCCGATCCCGTTCCTGTTCACCGCGGCCGCGGCCGTCGGCCTGGTGTTGGCCGCGCTGCTCTGGCCGCTGGGCGTGCTGGTGCTGCTTCGCAGCCCGCTGATCAACCGCGGGCTGGCGCAGAGCCGGGTGTACGTGCACGACAACGGATTCATCCACGCGCGCAAGGCGGATTCGATGGAGGCCTTCCGCTGGGACCAGATCACCACGGTCTACCAGTCGATAGTCAACACGCGGTACAACGGTGTCAGCACCGGAACTAAGTACATGTACACGATAACCCGCGCCGACGGCCGGACGGTGAAGCTCACCCAGGCCTTCGAGGGGATCGGGCACCTCGGCCGGTCGATCAGCGTCAAGGTCGCCGAGGCGCAGCTGCCGGCGACCAAGGCGGCGCTGGCCGAGGGGCAGAAGCTGTGGTTCGGCGACGTCTTCGTCGACTCGGCCTCGGTCGGCACCTCGCGCAAGACCGTGCCGTGGTCGGCGGTCAGCGACCTGCAGGTGCGCAACGGCCAGATCTCCTTCGTACAGACCGGGAAGTTCCTCCCGCTGACCCGGACCCGGGCCGCGCAGATCCCGAACCTGCCGCTGTTCCTGCACCTGGCCCGCAGCCTGCAGGGCGGGGCCGGGGTGCGCTGAGCCCGCACCCGGCAAGCGCCGGAAATACGCGGTGGGGCCCGGTCCGCAATGACTCGGACAGGGCCCCGCCGCATGTCGCAGAAGACCGGATCAGTCCCGGTACTCGGTCCGGACCGGATGCCCGGCCTCGGCCAGGGCGGTCTTGACCTCGCCGATGGCCAGGTCGCCGAAGTGGAAGACCGAGGCGGCCAGCACCGCGTCCGCGCCGGCCGCGACCGCCTCGGGGAAGTCGGCCGCCCGGCCGGCCCCGCCGGAGGCGATCACCGGGACCTTCACCTCGCCCCGGACCGCGCGGATCAGCTCGAGGTCGAAGCCGTCCCTGGTGCCGTCCGCGTCCATCGAGTTCAGCAGGATCTCGCCCGCGCCCAGTTCGGCCGCCCGCGCCGCCCAGCCGACCGCGTCGATCCCGGTGGACCGGCGGCCGCCGTGCGTGGTCACCTCGAAACCGGAGTCGGTCTCGATCCCGGGCGGGCAGCGGCGGGCGTCGACCGAGAGCACCAGCACCTGGCTGCCGAAACGGTCCGCGATCGCGGCGATCAGGTTCGGGTCGGCCAGCGCGGCCGTGTTCACCCCGACCTTGTCCGCGCCGGCCCGCAGCAGCCGGTCCACGTCCTCGGCGCTGCGCACCCCGCCGCCGACGGTCAGCGGGATGAAGACCTCCTCGGCGGTGCGCCGGACGATCTCGTAGGTGGTGCTGCGGTCGTCGGAGGACGCGGTGATGTCCAGGAAGGTCAGCTCGTCCGCCCCGGCCGCGTCGTACGCGCGGGCCAGCTCGACCGGGTCGCCCGCGTCGCGCAGCTCGGTGAAGTTCACGCCCTTGACCACCCGCCCGGCGTCGACGTCCAGGCACGGGATCACCCTGATCGCGAGGGTCATCGCGGCCCCTCCCGGTACGCGTCCACCTCGACCTCGACCAGCATCCGCGGGTCGATCAGCCGGGCGATGCCCAGCATCGTCGCGGCCGGGCGGACCGCGTCGAAGAAGTCCTTGTGCGCCCGGCCGATGTCGTCCATGTCCCTGGTGTGCAGCACGTACATCCGGGTCCGCACCACGTCATCGCGGGCGAAACCGAGGTGGGTCAACGCCTCCAGCGCCACCGTGAACGCGGTCACAGCCTGCTTGTACGGATCGCCCTCGTGGTGGACGACCCCGTCGATGATGGACGTCGTCCCGGAGACGAAGCAGTGCGGCCCGACCGCCACGGCGCGCGAGTAGCCGACCGCCTCCTCCCAGGCCAGACCCGAGTTGTACCGCTGCACGGTGGACATGTTAGGACACTGCCTCCAAGGCCGCTTCAAGCGTGAACGCGCCAGCGTACAGCGCCTTGCCCACAATAGCCCCTTCGACTCCGGCGGACACGAGGCCGCGCAGCGCGACCAGGTCGTCCAGGCTGGACACCCCGCCGGAGGCGACGATCGGCCGGTCGGTGACCGCGCACAGCTCCCGGTACAGCTGGATGTTCGGGCCCTGCAACATCCCGTCCTTGCTCACGTCGGTCACCACGTAGCGCGCGCAGCCCTCGGCGTCCAGGCGGGCCAGGTGCTCGAACAGCTCGCCGCCGTCCCGGGTCCAGCCGCGGCCGTGCACCCGCCACTGACCGTCCACCGGCTTGGCGTCCAGGCCCACCGCGATCCGGTCGCCGTGCTCGGCGATGATCCTGGCCACCCACTCGGGCTGCTCCAGCGCGGCCGTGCCCAGGTTGACCCGGGTGCAGCCGGTGGCCAGCGCGGCGGCCAGCGACTCGTCGTCGCGGATGCCGCCGGACAGCTCGACCTTCACGTCCAGCCGGCCGACCACCCCGGCCAGCAGGTCGCGGTTGCCTCCGCGGCCGAAGGCGGCGTCCAAATCCACCAGGTGCACCCACTCGGCGCCGGCCGACTGCCAGGCCAGGGCGGCGGCCAGCGGCTCGCCGTAGGAGGTGGCCGTGCCGGCCTCGCCGCGGACCAGCCGCACCGCCTGCCCGCCCTCGACGTCCACCGCGGGAAGGAGTTCCAGCCCGGTCATGTCCAGCCTCTCGTGATGTGTCCAGCACAGATGATGTGTCTCGATTGCGTGTGCCGCCGACGGCGGCCACCGCCGGACCGCGGCCGCCGCGGTCCGGCCGGTCACAGGGTCTTGATCCAGTTGCCGAGCAGCCGGGCGCCGGCCGCGCCGGACTTCTCCGGATGGAACTGGGTGGCCCACAGCGGGCCGTTCTGCACCGCGGCCACGAACGGCCGGGTGCCGTAGTCGCACCAGGCCACCTTAGGCCGGGCCAGCGGGCCGTCGTCGTTCAGGTGCCAGTCCTGCGCGGCGTAGGAGTGCACGAAGTAGAACCGGTCGGTCTCGTCCAGGTCCGCGAACATCGCGCTGTCCTCGGGCACCGACACCGTGTTCCAGCCCATGTGCGGCACCACCGGGGCGTCGATCGGCTCGACCGAGCCGGGCCACTCGGCGCAGCCGTCGGCGGCCTGCCCGTGCTCGACCCCGCGCTCGAACAGGATCTGCATACCCACGCAGATCCCGAGCACCGGGCGCCCGCCGGCCAGCCTCCGGCCGATCAGCCGGTCCCCGCCGACCGCGCGCAGGCCGGCCATGCACGCGGCGAACGCGCCGACCCCCGGCACCAGCAGGCCGTCGGCGTTCAGCGCGGCCTCGAAGTCGGAGCTGACCTCCGTCTCGACGCCGTGGTGCGCCACCGCCCGCTGCGCGGAGCGGATGTTGCCGAACCCGTAGTCCAGGATCACCACCCGGGTCATCTTCCGTCACTTCCAGCGCAGCACGCCGGCGGCGATGGAGATCGCCGAGAACGCGGCCAGCATCCCGACCACCGCCTTGGAGATGCCCTGCTTGACGAACGAGATCACCCCGCCGAGGAAGAAGAGCCCGAGCAGGATCAGGAACGCCGCGCCGTAGCTGTCGGTCACAGGACGCCCTTCGTGCTCGGCACGCCGACGACCCGCGGGTCGCGTTCGCACGCGGACCGCAGCGCCCGGGCGACCGCCTTGAACTGCGCTTCGACGATGTGGTGGGCGTTGCGGCCGTACGGCACGTTCACGTGCAGGCAGATCTGCGCCTGCGCGATGAAGGACTCGAAGATGTGCCGGGTCAGCGTGGTGTCGTAGGCGCCGATCATCGGGGCCATCTGCTCGGGCTCGCGGTGCACCAGGTAGGGCCGGCCGGACAGGTCCACGACCGCCTCGGCCAGCACCTCGTCCAGCGGCACCCGGGCGTCGGCGAAGCGGCGCAGGCCGGCCTTGTCGCCCAGGGCCTCGCGGAAGGCCGCGCCCAGGGCCAGGGCGGTGTCCTCGACCGTGTGGTGCGCGTCGACGTGCAGGTCGCCCACGGTGCGCACCTTCAGGTCGAACAGCCCGTGCTTGCCGAGCTGGCCGAGCATGTGGTCGTAGAAGCCGATCCCGGTCTCCACGTCCACCTCGCCGGTGCCGTCGAGGTCGACCTCGACCATCACGCTGGACTCCTTGGTGGTCCGCTCGATCCGGCCCCACCGCCGTCCGGGGACGTCCCCGCTCATCGCGTCAACCCGCTCATGTCACCGATCTCCTTCATCGCGGTCAGGAACGCACTGGTCTCCTCGGGCGTCCCGGCGGTCACCCGCAGCAGTCCGAGCGAGCCGAACTCGCGGACCAGGACACCCCGGTCGAGCAGTGCCCGCCAGAGCGCGGCCCCGTCGGCGAACCCGTCGAAGGCGACGAAGTTCGCGTCCGAGGGCACGACCCGCAGGCCCAGCGCGGTCAGCTCGTGCACGATCCGGTCCCGCTGCTGCTTGACCGCCTCCACCGTACCGAGGAGGGATTCGGCGTTCGCCAGCGCGGTCCGGGCGACCGCCTGGGTCAGGCTGGACAGGTGGTAGGGCAGGCGCACCAGCAGCAGCGCGTCGAGCACGGCCGGGTCCGCGGCCAGGTAGCCGACCCGGGCCCCGGCCAGGGCGAAGGCCTTGGACATGGTCCGGGTCACGATCAGCCGGGGCCGACCGGGCAGCAGGGTCAGCGCGGAGCGGGTGCCGGGCCGGGCGAACTCGGCGTAGGCCTCGTCGATCACCACCATCCCGGGGGCCGCGTCCGCCACGGCCTCGATCAGGTCCATGGTCGCGCTGGTGCCGGTCGGGTTGTTCGGGGAGGTGAGGAAGACCACGTCCGGTGCGTGCCGGCGGATCTCCGCGGCGGCCCGCTCCGGGGTCAGGCCGTAGTCCTCGTCCCGCTGCACCGCGATCCAGTCGGTCCCGGTGACCCGGGCGATCAGGTGGTGCATGGTGTACGAGGGCTCGAAGCCGAGGGCGCTGCGCCCGGCGCCGCCGAAGCACTGCAGGATCTGCTGGATCACCTCGTTGGAGCCGTTGGCGGCCCACACCTCGGCCTCGGTCAGGCCGTGGCCGAGGTAGGCGGCCAGGTCCCCGCGCAGCTTGACCGCGTCCCGGTCCGGGTAGCGGTTGAGCTCCGCGGCGGCGGTCGCGATGTCCCGGGCCAGCTGGGCGACCAGCTCCGGGCTCGGCGGGTACGGGTTCTCGTTCGTGTTCAGCAGGACCGGCACGTCCAGCTGCGGCGCGCCGTACGGCGACAGGTCGCGCAGGTCGTCCCGGACCGGCAGGTCCTGCCAGGTCACGGCGGCCCCGACACTCGGGCCGGCGGTCCTCGTCTCGGTGGCCATTACCCCTCATCCACGGCTGGTTCGGTCGGCTCGGCGGAGCCGTACTGCGGGTCGGTCCCGGCGACCGGGCGCCCGGTCTGGCGGACCGCGACGGCCTCGCCGTGCGCGGGCAGGTCCTCGGCCACGGCCAGGGTCTGCACGTGGTGCGCGACCTCGGCCAGGGCGGCCTCGGTGTACTCGACGAAGTGCACCCCGCGCAGGAAGGTCTGCACCGACAGGCCGCCGGAATGGCAGGCGCAGCCGCCGGTCGGCAGCACGTGGTTGGACCCGGCGCAGTAGTCGCCGAGCGAGACCGGCGAGAAGGGGCCGACGAACACCGCCCCGGCGTTGCGCACCCGGCCGGCCACCACCCGGGCGTTGGAGGTCTGGATCTCCAGGTGCTCGGCGGCGTACGCGTTGACCACGGTCAGCCCGTCCTCGATCGAGTCGACCAGGACGATCGCGGACTGCCGGCCGGCCAGCGCGGTGGCGATCCGCTCGCTGTGCTTGGTCTGCGCGACCTGCTCGGCCAGCTCCAGCTCGACCGCCTCGGCCAGCGCCGGGGAGTCGGTGACCAGGACCGCGGCGGCCAGGGTGTCGTGCTCGGCCTGGCTGATCAGGTCGGCGGCCACGTGCCGGGGGCTGGCGGACAGGTCGGCCAGCACCGCGATCTCGGTCGGCCCGGCCTCCGCGTCGATCCCGATCCGGCCGCGCAGCAGCCGCTTGGCCGCCGCGACGTACACGTTGCCCGGCCCGGTCACCACGTCCACCGGCGCGCAGCGGCCGGCCGGCGAGGTGTAGCCGTACGCGAACATCGCGATCGCCTGGGCGCCGCCGGCCGCGTAGACCTCGTCCACCCCGAGCAGGGCGCAGGCGGCCAGCACGGTCGGATGCGGCAGGCCGCCGAACTCGCGCTGCGGCGGGGAGGCGATCGCGATCCCGGCCACCCCGGCGATCTGGGCCGGCACCACGTTCATCACCACGGACGAGGGGTAGACGGCCAGGCCGCCGGGCACGTACAGGCCGACCCGGTCCACCGGGATCCAGCGCTCGGTCACCGTGCCGCCGGGGACCACCTGGGTCTGCACGTCCCGGCGCTTCTGGTCGGTGTGCACCTTCCGGGCCCGGCGGATCGACTCCTCCAGGGCGGCGCGGACCGCGGGGTCGAGCTCGGCCAGGGCCCGGGCCGGGGCGCCGGCCGGCACCCGGACCTGCTCCAGCCGGACCCCGTCGAAGCGCTCGCCGTATTCGATCAGGGCCGCCTCGCCGCGCTCCTGCACGTCCCGGCAGATCGGGCGGACCAGTTCGACCGCCGCGGTCACGTCCAGTTCGGCCCGGGGCACCAGCCCGCGCAGGTCGACGGAGCCGTCGGCGAGGTCCGTTCCGCGCAAATCGATACGATTGATCACCAGGCCAGTGTAGTTGCCGGGCCGGGGGCGACGAGCGTTTTTATCGGATGGTGGACACCATCGGGCCGCAGCGCGGGCGGCCGGGCGCCCGGGCCGGGCCCGCGGCGCGGACCGAGACAAAACAGGGGTCTGGCGGCGTACCCTGGGAGGCATGCCAACCACGGTGCCCCTGTTCCCGCTCAGTACCGTGCACTACCCCGGCGTGGTCCTGCCGCTGCAGATCTTCGAGCCGCGCTACCGGCGCCTGGTGGCCGACCTGCAGGCCGAGCCGCCCGGCTCGGAGCGGCACTTCGGCATCGCGGCGGTCAAGTCCGGCCGGGAGTCCGCGGCCGACAGCCTGGACCAGATCCACGAGATCGGCTGCCTGGCCGAGCTGACCCGCGCGGTGGAGCACGAGGACGGCCGCTACTCGATCGTGGTGACCGGGACCCAGCGGTTCCGGATCCTGGAGATCGACACCAGCGGGCCGTACCTGCACGCCCTGGTCGACCTGCTGGACGAGCCGGTCGGCGCCCAGGCGCAGGGGCTCAAGACGGCCAGCGCCGCACTGTTCCTGGCCTACCAGCGGGCCCTGGGCGCGCTGCGCGGGGTCAAGGTGGGCCCGACCCCGGAGCTGCCGGACGAGCCGACCATCCTGTCCTATCTGATCGCCGCGTCGATGGTGCTGGACCTGGCGGACAAGCAGCGGCTGCTGGCCGCCCCGGACGCCTCGGCCCGGCTGCGCCGCGAGCAGATGCTGCTGCAACGCGAGACGTTCCTGATCGGCGAGCTGCGGTCGCTGCCGGCGATCGACCTGATCCGGCAGGAAGGCTGAGCCGCGGGGCCGGGGTCGCTCCCGGCCCTGATCAGCTCGCCGAGGCGGGGGCCGAGGCTCCGGGCGGTTGCGGCCGGTCGTCCGCGCCCTGGCCGGGCTCCGGGGCCTGCGGCGGCTGCGGTCCGGCTTCGGGCGCCGTGCCCGGCGGGTGGTAGGCGACCGGCGGCCCGGCGTACCGGCCCGGCCGCGGCCACTCCTGGCCTGCGGGGTCCGGCCAGGCCTGCGGGTCGGCCGGCTGCGGCTCCACCGGCCCGAACAAGACGACCAGCAGCAGGTACAGCGCGATCGCGGCGACCGGCCAGAACCAGAGCACCCCGGTCGCGCGCAGGTGCAACGGCAGGTCGATCACCTTGTCGGCCGGCAGTCCGACGATCATCTGTTGCAGGGACCTGCCGTGGCCCGGGCCGAACCAGCCGGCCAGTTCCGCGGCCAGGTAGCCCCCGCCCAGGCCGCCGCCGGCCAGGCCGAGCACGGCGCCGACGGTGCCCTTGCGGCGGAACACCAGGAAGGCGGCGGCCGCGGCCAGCAGGCCGACGACCAGGCAGATGATCCCGAGCGTGACGTCCTGCCCGATCGGGCCCTCGCTCTCCGGCGCGGCGTAGTCGAGGTTGCCCGGGATGACCACGCCCTGGACCGCCGGGGCCAGCTGCACCCAGATCCAGGCCACCGGCACGCTCAGCAGCACGCTGATCGCCGCGGTGGACAGCAGCGCGACCACGTCCATGGCCGCGCCGACCAGCAGTCCGGGCAGTCCGGCCGAGGCGGGTTCGGCCGCGGCGCGCACCTGCCAGGCCTCGGCCTGGTCCGGGCCCCCGCCAGGCGCCCCGCCCGGTTCGGCCGGGTCTGCTTCGCCGGTCTGGTCGGCGGCGGCCCGGCCGTCCGGGTCGGCCGCCCGGGGGCCGGACTGCTCCTCGGCGGGAGCCTGCGGCGCCGGCTCGGGTATCTCGGTACTCATCCTCGCCACTCTTTCACAACCCACTGTCCCTGTCGTGCACAACCCCTCCCGCGGGTGACCGCCGGGTCCGGGGCCGGAACCGGGCGCCGACCTGCGCGCGCGCTAGGCGGCCTGGCCGAGGCAGGACGGGCCGAGCAGGGCTTTGAGGTCGCCCATCAGGGCCGGGGAGGGGGTGACCCGCAGGTGGTCGCCGACCTTGAACACGGTGGTTCTGCTGCGCCCGCGCATCTGGACCCGGACCTCGCTCATCCCCGGGTGGCTGGCCAGCACCTCGCGCAGCCGGGGCAGGGACTGGGCGGTGACCCGCGCGTCGGACAGGTGGATCACGAACGGCGCGTTCGCCGCCGCGGCGGCCAGGTCCGGGACGGTCAGCTCCAGCGCCATGATCCGCGGGACCTCCTCGCGCCGGTCCACCCTGCCCTTGATCAGCACCACCGAGTCCTCGGACAGCGCGGTGGCGTACAGCTGGTAGCTGTTCGGGAAGAACATCACGTCGACCGAGCCTTCGAGGTCCTCCACGGTCGCGATCGCCCACTGGTTGCCCTGCTTGGTCATCTTGCGCTGGAGTCCGGAGATGATCCCGCCGACCGTGGCGACCGCGCCGTCCGGGTACATCTGCGCCTCGGAGTTGAGCGTGGCGATGGTGCAGTCGGACTTGGAGGCCAGGACGTGTTCGACCCCGGACAGCGGGTGGTCCGAGACGTACAGGCCGAGCATCTCGCGTTCGTAGCCGAGCAGGATCCCCTTGTCCCACTCGGTGTCCGAGAAGACCAGCTCGATCCCGGTCGCGCTGACCGCCTCCTCCTCGCCGAGCAGGGCGCCGAACAGCGAGTCCTGGCCGATCGCCTCCTGCTTCTTGACGTCCACCACCGAGTCCACCGCGCGCTCGTGCTGTTCGAGCAGGCCGCGCCGGGCGTGGCCGAGCGAGTCGAAGGCCCCGGACTTGATCAGCGACTCGATGGTCCGCTTGTTGCAGACGTTGATGTCGACCTTGTTCAGGAAGTCGGTGAACGAGCCGTAGCGGCCCTTGGACTTGCGGGCGTTGCGGATCGACTCGACCACGTTCGCCCCGACGTTGCGCACCGCGGTCAGGCCGAACCGGATCTCGCGGGCCAGCGGGGTGAAGTCGGCGTCGGACTCGTTCACGTCCGGCGGCAGCACCTTGATCCCCATCCGGCGGCACTCGCCGAGGTAGACCGCGGACTTGTCCTTGTCGTCCTTGACCGAGCTGAGCAGCGCGGACATGTACTCGACCGGGTGGTTCGCCTTCAGGTAGGCGGTCCAGTACGCGACCAGGCCGTATCCGGCCGAGTGGGCCTTGTTGAAGGCGTAGTCGGCGAACGGGACCAGCACGTCCCAGATCGTCTTGATCGCGGCCGGGGAGTAGCCGTTGGCCTTCATCCCCTCGGAGAACGGGACGAACTCCTTGTCCAGCACCTCCTTCTTCTTCTTGCCCATCGCCCGGCGCAGCAGGTCGGCCTGGCCGAGCGAGTACCCGGCCAGCACCTGGGCGGCGGCCATGACCTGCTCCTGGTAGATGATCAGGCCGTAGCTGACGTCCAGGACCTCGCGCAGCGGCTCCTCGAGTTCCGGGTGGATCGGGGAGATCGGCTGCCGCTTGTTCTTGCGCTCGGCGTAGTTGATGTGCGAGTTCGCGCCCATCGGGCCGGGCCGGTACAGGGCGATGACGGCGGAGACGTCCTCGAAGTTGTCCGGGCGCATCTGGCGCAGCAGGGACCGCAGCGGGCCGCCGTCGAGCTGGAACACGCCCAGGGTGTCGCCGCGGCTCATCAGGTCGTAGGTGGGCTGGTCGTCCAGCGGGATCTTGAGCAGGTCGATCTTCGTGCCGGTGGTCTTCTCGATGTTGCGCACCGCGTCGTCGACGATGGTCAGGTTGCGCAGCCCGAGGAAGTCCATCTTGATCAGGCCGAGCGACTCGCAGGTCGGGTAGTCGAACTGCGTGATGATCACACCGTCGGCCGGGCGCATCATCACCGGGACGTAGTCGGTGATCGGCTCGGCCGAGATGATCACGCCGGCCGCGTGCACGCCGGGCTGGCGGATCAGGCCCTCGATCCCCTTGGCGGTGTCCACCACCTTGCGCACGTCCGCGTCGCCGTCGTACAGCTGCCGGAACTCCCCGGCCTCGCCGTACCTCGGGTGGTTGGAGTCGAAGATCCCGTAGAGCGGGACGTCCTTGCCCATCACGGCCGGCGGCATCGCCTTGGTGATCCGGTCGCCCATCGCGAACGGGTAGCCCAGGACCCGGGAGGAGTCCTTGACCGCGGCCTTGGCCTTGATCGTGCCGAAGGTGGCGATCTGGGCGACCTTGTCCGAGCCGTACTTGTCCGTCACGTACCGGATCACGTCGGCCCGCCGGCGGTCGTCGAAGTCGACGTCGATGTCGGGCATGGAGACGCGGTCGGGGTTCAGGAACCGCTCGAACAGCAGGTTGTACGGGATCGGGTCCAGGTCGGTGATGCCGAGCACGTAGGCGACCAGCGAGCCGGCCGCCGAGCCGCGGCCCGGGCCCACCGGGATCCCCTCGTTCTTGGCCCAGTTGATGAAGTCGGCCACCACGATGAAGTAGGACGGGAAGCCCATCTGCAGGATGATGCCGAGCTCGTACTCCAGCCGGTCCCGGTAGATCTTGTCGTCCGGGTAGCCCTCGGGGAAGCGCCGGTCCAGGCCCTCGTAGCACAGCTTGCGGAACCAGTCGTCCTCGGTCAGCCCGTCCGGCGGCGGCAGGTGCGGCATCAGGTTCTTGAACTCGAACATCCCGGTCGGGTCGACCTTCTCGGCGATCACCAGGGTGTTGCGGCAGCCCTCCTGCCAGGCCGTGCCCGACTCCACCGCGTACATCTCGGCCGGGGACTTCAGGTAGTAGCCGTCCCCGCCGAACCGGAACCGGTTCGGGTCGTCGATGTTGGCCGCGGTCTGGATGCACAGCAGCACGTCGTGCGAGACGGACTCGTGCTGGTAGGTGTAGTGCGAGTCGTTGGTGACGACCGGCGGGATGTTCAGTTCGCGGCCGAGCCGGAGCAGGTCCTCCCGGACCCGGGTCTCGATGTCCAGGCCGTGGCTCATGAGTTCGAGGTAGTAGTTGTCCTTGCCGATGATGTCCCGGTAGTCCGAGGCGGCCTGCACGGCCTCGGCGTACTGGCCCAGCCGCAGCCGGGTCTGCACCTCGCCGGACGGGCAGCCGGTCGTGCCCATCAGGCCCTCGGAGTGCTCGGCCAGGATCTCCCGGTCCATCCGGGGCCACTTGCGGTGGTAGCCCTCGGTGAAGGCCCGGGAGGTGAGCTTGGTCAGGTTCTTCAGGCCCCTGGCGTTCTGCGCCCAGATGGTCATGTGGGTGTAGGAGCCGGAGCCGGACACGTCGTCGGACTTCTGGTTCGGCTGGCCCCACAGGATCTGCTTGGTGGTCTGCCGGGCCTCCGGGGCGACGTAGGCCTCGATCCCGACGATCGGCTTGACCCCGGCTGCCGTGGCCTGCCGGTAGAACTCGTTCGCGCCGTGCATGTTGCCGTGGTCGGTCATCGCCAGGGCGGGCATCCCGGCGGCCGAGGCGGCCTTGAACATGTCCTTGAGCCTGGCTGCCCCGTCGAGCATCGAGAATTCGGTGTGGACGTGCAGATGCACGAAAGAGTCGGCCATGCCGCCAGATCCTACGCCGGTTCCACCCCGCCGCGCCCGCCAGTCCGGACAACCGCCGGGTGGATCGGCGGGGCGCGGGGGCGCGGTCGCCGGACGGTCGCCGGGCCGCCGCGGACGGTCCCCGGAAACGGGGACAGACGCGGCGCGGAGCCCGGCTCGCGGCCTCAGCTCTCCGCGGAGACGATCTCCAAGGCGTGGGACAGGTCGTCCGGGTAGGGCGAGGAGAACTCGACCCATTCGCCGGAGCCGGGGTGTTCGAAGCCGAGGGTGACCGCGTGCAGCCACTGCCGGGTCAGCCCGAGCCGGGCCGCCACGGTCGGGTCCGCGCCGTAGGTCAGGTCGCCCACGCACGGGTGCTTGAGCGCGGACATGTGCACCCGGATCTGGTGGGTGCGGCCGGTCTCCAGCTTGATGTCCAGCAGGGTGGCGTGCCGGAAGGCCTCGATCGTGTCGTAGTGGGTGATCGAGTCGCGTCCGCCGGTGCGCACGGCCCACTTGTAGTCGTGCTTCGGGTGCCGGTCGATCGGCGCGTCCACGGTCCCGGTCATCGGGTCCGGGTGGCCCTGGACCAGGGCGTTGTAGTGCTTGTCCACGGTCCGTTCGCGGAAGGCCTGCTTGAGCAGGGTGTAGGCGTGCTCCGACTTGGCCACGACCATCAGGCCCGAGGTGCCCACGTCCAGCCGGTGCACCACGCCCCGGCGCTCGTCCGCGCCGGAGGTGGAGATCCGGTAGCCGACCGCGGCCAGCCCGCCGACCACGGTCGGCCCGGTCCAGCCCGGGCTCGGGTGCGCGGCCACCCCGACCGGCTTGTCGACCACCACGATGTGCTCGTCGTCGTGCACGATCCGCAGGCCCGGGACCGGCTCGTCCACCGTGGTCACCGCGGGCGCGGCCACCGGCAGGGACACCTCCAGCCAGGCCCCGGCCCGGACCCGGTCGGACTTGCCGACCACGGCGCCGTCGATGGTGACCTGGTCCGCCGCCGCGAGCTCGGCCGCCTTGGTCCGGGACAGGCCGAACATCCGGGCCAGGGCGGCGTCCACCCGCTCTCCTTCGAGGCCGTCGGGAACGGGCAGGGAACGCAGATCGGTGAGTGTCACTGCTCCACTTTATCCGGCGCCGGCTCCGGTTCCGGCGCGTGCGGGCCGTCGGCGCCGGCCGCGGGCCGGGCCGGGTCGTCCGGGCCGGCCGGGTCCGGGCCGCCGGCGGAGGCGGCCGCGGCCTTGGCCGCGCGCTCGTCGGTGCCGTCCGGGTGCAGGCCGAGGAAGGCGAGCAGCACCATCAGCACGCCGCCGACGCTGATCGCCGAGTCGGCCAGGTTGAACACCGCGAAGTGCGGCACGTCGACGAAGTCGACCACCCAGCCGCGGAAGAATCCGGGCGAGCGGGCGATCCGGTCGGTCAGGTTGCCCAGCGCCCCGCCGAGCAGCAGGCCCAGCGCGATCGCCCAGGGCATCGAGTACAGCCGGCGGGAGACCCGCAGGATCGCGACCACGACGACGATCGCGATCAGGGAGAACGCGACGGTGTAGCCGAGCCCGAGGGAGAAGGCCGCGCCGGAGTTGCGGGTGTAGGTGAGCTGGACGGCTGAGCCGATCAGGTGGATCGGGGCGTGGCCGGCCAGTCTGGCCACCACGAGCAGCTTGCTGGCCAGGTCGAGCACGTAGGCGGCGGCGGCGACCGCGAGCAGCACGCCGATCCGCCGGCGCCGGCCGGCCGGCCTGGCCGGGCGGGCGGGCTGCGCGTCCGGGGCGGGCGTCGAGGTTCGGTCCGGGGTCTGGTCTGGGCTGGGCGCCGCGGCTGCATTATCCACGCCGCGACCTTACCTGGTCGGGCCGGTGATAATCGAGGCGCGGCGGCGTTCGGTCCCGGGCGGCGGGGGCCGTGCCGCGGTCCGGGGCTCGCGCGGCCGGGCCGCCGGCTCCCGGAATCCGGCAGCCTTCCGCCCTGGCGGTCCGAGGCTCGCGCGGTGGGCCTGCGGGAGTGCGGGCGGCCGGGGCCGGGCGTTCTGCGGGACGCTGCAGAACGGCCGCGGCCCGTGGCCGGCTAGGCCCGTCGTCCGTCGGCGGCCGGCCGCACCCGGGCCGGCGCCGCGCGGGCGGGCGCCGCGGGCTAGCGGCGCTCGGCCTTCTGCTTGCAGGGCATGCACTGGGTGGCCCGGGGGAAGACCTGCAGCCGGGCCTTGCCGATCGCGTCGCCGCAGGTCTCGCACACGCCGTAGGTGCCGGCGGCGAGGCGGGCCAGGGCCCGCTCGGACTGCAGCAGCATGTCCTTGGCGTTGTTCACGATCGCCATCTCGTGCTCGCGCTCGAGGTTCTTGGACCCGGCGTCGGCCTGGTCGTCGCCCGCGCCGTCGCTGGAACTGTGCAGCAGCTGGGCCAGGGCGCTGTCGGCGCTGGCCACGTCGGCCCGCAGCCGCTCGGTCTCCGAGCGCAGGTCCGCCTCGACCTCGGCGATCTCGCGGGCGGTCCAGGCCTCCTCGCCGGTGCGCACCGGCACCGCGCCGACCGTCGCCCGGGTGCTGCGGGACGCCGGGACCTTGCTCGCGGGCGCCTTGCCGGCCGGCACCTTGGTGACCGGGGCCGAGCCGGACGGCCGGGCGGCGGGGCGTTGGGCCGGCTTGACCGGGCCCGGGCCCTTCTTCGCGGCCGGTGCGGCGGCTGGTTCGGCAGTGGTGGAAGCAGCAGTGCGGGCGGTAGTGCTCACGGGTGCGTCCCTCGCTCTCAGGTTCCTGGCGACCAAACGGTCTGGCTTTTCACGACCCGTTGCTTACAACGGGTTACGCGCCCGATTCGTGCCCGGTGAGGACGGGGAATAACCACCCGGCCGACAAGATCTTTTTCCCGCGCGCCCCGGCGAGCGCCCCTGGTCCGCCTCTGACCGCCGGTCCGGCGCACGCCCCGGACCTGCACCGGCGAGGACAGGGTATTGCGAAGCCCGGCCGCCCCGTCCGCCCCGTCCGCCGGGTCCGCGGCGGCCGGGCGGGCGGGGTCAGAAGGAGGGGAAGTTCGGCGGCAGCGCGTGCGGCGAGGGGGCCTCGGCGACCCGGTCGGCCTCGCGGCTGAGGCTGCCGACGAGCAGCGCGGCGCCGATCCCGGCGATCAGGCCGCACAGGTGGCCCTGCCAGGAGATGTTGTTCTGGGTGGTGACCGCGTCCGGGAACAGCAGCGGCAGGGTCCAGAAATAGTAGACGGCCATCAGGGCGCCGATGGCGACCTGCCAGATCCGCCGGGTGAACAGGCCCCGGGCGACCACGAAGCCGAGGTAGCCGAAGATCAGGCCGCTGGCACCGACGGTGTTGACGTTCGCCGGGGAGATGAGCCAGGTGCCGAGTCCGTCGACGACCACGATGAAGCCGGTGGCCATCCAGAAGTAGCGCAGCCCGCCGAGCGCGGCCACGAAGGACAGGATCAGCAGCGGCATCGTGTTGCTCTCGATGTGCTCCATGTTCAGGTGCAGGAACGGCATCGTGAAGATGTGCCAGAGGCTGCCGGTGTTGCGCGAGACCAGGCCGAACTGCCCGTCGAGGCGGTAGCCGTCCGCCGCGTTGATCCCCTGCACGACCCAGATCACGACGATCAGGGCGATCGACATCAGTCCGGCCTGTTGGATCGCCAGCCAGATTCCCCGCCCGGTCTGCTGCATCTGCCCGCGCGACCTCACCGCTGTACCCGCCATGCTTTTCATGCTAGCGGACCGGTCGCATCACCATAAGAGACCGGGAACGCGGCGATCGGCCGGATCACGCGGGCCGGCCTCCGGCGCGGAGGCGGTCGACGCCCGGTTCCGGTGGTTGCTCGAGACCATCCGCACCCAGACCCGTGTCGTCGAGCGGCCGGGCTGGCCGGTACCGCGATCCCCCGGGAGCCGGACCGGTCGCCGCGGATCACCCGGCGGCGGGTGCAGGAGCCGTTCGATCGACTCGGCGTGGCCATCCGGTTTCAGGCTGCGGTCCTGGCCCGGGACCGCGATCGGCTGTGACTTGAGTCACAGCAGCCTCCTGAACCCCCCAAGTCGTCTCAGAATATGAGATGTAGCACATCCGGGTGGATCGGGCACTCGCCCCATAGCGGGTCCAAACCTCCCCGAGCGGACCATCGGCGGACCCGGACCGGACCGTGGAACGCACAACGGCGCGGGCCGGGCGGGACAGAACCCACCTGTCCTCGCCCGGCCCGCGCCGGTTGGTACGTGTACGTGACGACCGTGGAGCGGATCAAACCTGGCAGACCGACCTCGGTCCGGACGGCGCCGCGGGTGCGGGCGCCGGCCCGACCGGGGACCGTCGAGTCAGAGGGTGCGGGCCCGTGCGGGACCCGCCGGCCTCAGGAGTCGGGGTCCTCGTCGATCAGGAAGCCGCGCATCGGGCTCGGCACCTGCGGGTACGCCGGGGTCACCGGCTGCGGCGGCACGCCCGGGCGGATCGGGGCCATGGTCTGGGTCATCTGGCTCATCGCCGACCCGGACATGGCCGGGCTCGGCATGGAGTTCTGCCCCGGTCCCGGGACCCCTCCGGCCATCGAGCCCGCCATCGACCCGGCCATCGCGTTCTGCATCGGGGCCGGCATCTGCTGCATCCCGCTGCTGGACAGGCCCGGCATCATCCCGGACATGTTCGACATCGGCGGGGCGGCGGACGGGCCCGGGCCCAGCTGCGGCATCGAGGAGCCCGCGGACACCCGCGAGGCGGCCGGGTCCTCGTTGCTGCTGTTGGACTCCAGCTGGCGCATCTGGCTCTCCAGGTACGACTTCAGCCGCTGGCGGTACTCGCGCTCGAAGGCGCGCAGGTCCTCGACCTTGCGCTCGAGCGAGGCGCGGGCCTGCTCCAGCGTGCCCATCGCGACGCGGTGCTTCTCCTGCGCGTCCCGCTCCAGCGCGTCGGCCTTGCCGCGGGCGTCCCGCTCCAGGCCGTCGGCCCGGGTCCGGGCCTCGCCGACGATCTTGTTGGCCTCGTTGCGGGCCTCGGCGATCGCCTGGTCGGCGGTCTGCTGGGCCAGCGCGAGCACCCGGGCCGCCGAGTCGCCGCCGGGCTGGAACTGCGGCACCTGCGGCTGGGGCACCGGTACCGGCACGGGGGCGGGAAGCTGCGGGGCTATCGGGACCGGGTCCCGGCGCTGCGGCATGCGTTCCATCGGCGGCCGGTCCATCGGCGCGAGCTGCGCGGACTGCGCGGCGGCCCGGCTGGCGGCGGCGAGTTTCGCGCGCAGCTCCTCGTTCTCGCGCAGCAGACGGGTCAGCTCGGCCTCGACCTCGTCCAGGAAGGCGTCGACCTCCTCCTCGTCATAGCCCTCTCGCAGACGGACGGTCGTGAACTGCTTGTTGTGCACATCCTCGGGGGTCAACGGCATCTCTTCACCTCAGCGTGGTCGTCGGCGTACCAGACAGAGAATATCTCGTGTCCTGGCTGTTATGCCCTGTCACAGGTTGCCCACTACCCGCAGCAAAAGGGACATGATGATTATGAGCAGAAGAAACCCCAGGTCCAGCGCGATCCCGCCGATCCGCAGCGGCGGGATGTGCCTTCGGAGGAATTTCAACGGAGGGTCGGTAACCGTATAGGCGGATTCCACCGCAACCAGCATGACACCTCGCGGGTCGTAAGAGCGGGCGAATTGGAAAACCATCTGCATGATGAGCCGGAACATCAGCACGACCCAATACGACCACAGTGCCACCACCAGCAGTTCGACCAGAATGTGAACCACTTCGAACGTCGCCCTTCCGGAAAACCGCCCACACCGGCGGTATCCGATTGGCTACCGCCTGTCAGCTCTGGTTGAAGAACCCGCCCTCGGCGATCCGGGCCTTGTCCTCGGCTGTCACATCGACGTTAGCAGGTGAGAGCAAGAAGACCCGCTGGGTCACCCGCTCGATCGAGCCGCGCAGGCCGAAGACCAGGCCGGCGGCGAAGTCGACCAGCCGCTTGGCGTCCCCGTCGCTCATCTCGGTCAGGTTCATGATCACCGGGGTGCCGTCGCGGAAGTGCTCGCCGATCGTGCGGGCCTCGTTGTAGGTGCGCGGGTGCAGGGTGGTGATCCGGTACGCCTCGGCCGAGGAGCCGGCGCCGCCGGAGCCCGAGCCGGTGCCGGAACCGCCGCCGTCGAAGGCCATCGGCCGGGCCGCGACCGTGGCGACCGCGAGCGGGCGCTCGGGGGTGCGCTCGTACCGGTCGGGGCGGTCGGTGCGCTCGGAGACCAGGGCGATCGGGGCCAGCCGGGCGTAGTCCTCGTCCCGGCGGGAGACCGGCTCGCGCGCGGGGACCGGCTCGCGGACCGGGGCGGAGCGATCCACCCGGTCGTGGCCGGTGGACGTGGCGGTCTGGTGCGCGGCGCGCTCCGGTACGGCGCGCTCGGGCTCGGCGGCCCGGCGCGGCTCGCCGAGGAACAGCGGCCGGGCCTCGGGCTCGGCCGGGAAGCGGCCGGACTCCTCGTAGGGTTCCGGCTCGGCCGGGGCCGGGCGGGCGGACTCCTGGTCGAACTCCTCTTCGTACTCCTCGTACGCGTACGGGTCCTCGCCCTCGCTCAGCCCGAGGTAGACCGCCGTCTTCTTGATGAAACCGGGCATGCCGTCCCTCTCCTCGCGGTCGCCGGACCGGCTGACCGGCGGTCAGCGGGGCCGATGTCGTTTTTATGCTGAACAGATAAGCGAAGTTCTGCGGTTACCCGATCAGGTAGTTACCGGAACAGACGTTACCGCAGCCGAACGCGGCTTCCGAGTAATGCGGAGCCGATTCGGACGTGTGTCGCGCCGGCCGCCACGGCCGCCTCCAGGTCCCCGCTCATCCCCGCCGAGAGTGTCACAGCCTGCGGATGCGCGCCACGCAGTTTCCCGGCCAGCGCGGCCAGCCGCTCGAAGGCGGGCCCGGGCTCGGATCCCAGCGGGGCCACCGCCATCAGGCCCGCCAACCTCAGTGCGGAGCAGCCCGCCACCTCGTCGGCCAGCCGGTCCAGGTCGCCCGGCAGCGCGCCGCCGCGGTCGGCCCCGGGTTCGGCATCAGGGTCCAGATTCACCTGGAGCAGGCAGTCGAGCACCCGGCCGGCCCGCTGCGCGGCCTGGTCCAGCGGGCCGACCAGCCGGATCCGGTCCACGGACTCGACCACGTCGGCGTAGGAGGCGACCGACTTCGCCTTGTTCGTCTGCAGCTGGCCGATGAAGTGCCAGCGCAGGCCGGGGGTCGGCGGCTGTCCGGCGAGGTCGGCCGCCTTGACCGCCGCGTCCTGGTCCCGGTTCTCGCCGAACTCGCGCTGGCCGAGGTGGTAGAGGATCCGCACGTCGGAGGCCGGGTAGGTCTTGGTGACCGCGACCAGGTCGACCGAGTCCGGCGCCCGGCCGGCGGCCCGGCAGGCGGCGGCGATCCGTTCGCGCACCCGGGCCAGGTTCGCGGTCAGCGCGGCCTGGCGGGCGGGCGCGCCGAAACGTTCCACGTCCGCCGGTTCGGACAAGTCTGCCGGTCCGGCCGAATCAGGGCCGGAATTGTCCGGAACATCCTGATCCGAAGACCCCTGATGGTCTATGCCCTGATTCGATGCGGTGTCGCCGTGCGCTGCCATGGCCTATCTCCCCGGTTCGATACTCACGAAGCCCGCGAACCTTCCGGTCACGCCCTCCCGGCGGTAGGAGTAGTGCTCGGGCGACTCGATCGTGCAGACCGGCGAGCGTACTCCCCGGGTGATCCCGGCCGCGCGCAACTGGGCCCAGACCGCGGCGGGGACGTCCACCCCCGCGGTGCCCGCGGCGGTCACGGCCCAGGCCTCGGGTACCAGCGCGGCCACCTCGGCGCGCATGTCCTCGGGCACTTCGTAGCAGGATCCGCAGGCCGCCGGGCCGGTGAAGGCGATCATCCGGGCCGGGTCGGCGCCGAGCCGGACCATCGCCTCGATCGCGGCCGGGACCACGCCCCGGGCCATGCCCTGGCGTCCGGCGTGCGCGGCGCCGACCACCCGGGCCTCGGGATCGGCCAGCAGCACCGGAACACAGTCGGCCACCATCACGGCCAGCACCTCGCCGGGCCGGTCGGTGACCAGGGCGTCGGCCTCGGGCTGGCGCAGGTCGGGCCAGGGTCCGTCGACCACTTCGACACCGGTGCCGTGCACCTGGGTCATGTAGTGCACCCGATCGGGTGCGGCGCCGAGGGATCCGGCCGCGATCCGCCGGTTGCGGGCGACCAGGTCCGGGTCGTCGCCGACGTGGTCGCCGAGGTTCAGTTCCCCGTAGCGCCCGGTGCCGGCCCCGCCCCAGCGGTCGGAGAAGCCGTAGCGGACCGGGCCGTGCGTCACGATGTCCACCCCACCAGCCTGCCAGGGGTCCGGGGCAAAAGCGATCCCGGGCCCGCGCGCGGCCGGTCCGGCCGGCCGCCGCGCCGGCGTCAGGGCTGGATCAGCCGGTTGTAGGCGGTGTTCGTGCTCTCCTCGCGCAGGAACGGCGGGATGTCCAGGTCCTCCTCGACCGGCTCGGGCGAGCGGGTGACCGGGATCAGCCCGGTCTCCGCGGTGGCCGCGGCGTTGAGCATCACGTCCTGGGCCACGGTGTTGCCGACCTCCTCGCGCCGGCCGGCGGGCGCCGCGGCGGCCCGCTCGCTGCGCTTGGTCGGGGCCCCGCCGTCGAAGCCGGCCGCGATCACGGTGACCCGGACCTCGTCGCCGAGGGCGTCGTCGATCACCGCGCCGAAGATGATGTTCGCGTCCTGGTGCGCGGCCTCGGAGACCAGCTGGGCGGCCTCGTTGATCTCGAACAGGCCCAGGTCGCTGCCGCCGGAGATGGACAGGAGCACCCCGTGCGCGCCGTCGATCGAGGCCTCGAGCAGCGGGGAGGAGATGGCCGACTCGGCCGCGGTCACCGCGCGGTCGTCCCCGCGGCCGGAGCCGATCCCCATCAGGGCGCTGCCGGCCTCGCTCATCACCGACTTCACGTCGGCGAAGTCCAGGTTGATCAGGCCGGGGGTGGTGATCAGGTCCGTGATGCCCTGCACACCGGAGAGCAGCACCTGGTCGGCCGAACGGAAGGCGTCGAGCACGGTGGCGCCGGGGGCGGAGATCGACAGCAGCCGGTCGTTCGGGATCACGATCAGGGTGTCCACCTCGGCCCGCAGCGCGGCGATGCCGTCCTCGGCCTGCCCGGCCCGGCGCCGGCCCTCGAAGGTGAACGGGCGGGTGACCACGCCGATGGTCAGGGCGCCGAGCGCGCGGGCGATCCGGGCCACCACGGGCGCGCCGCCGGTGCCGGTGCCGCCGCCCTCCCCGGCGGTCACGAACACCATGTCCGCGCCCTTGATCACCTCTTCGATCTCCTCGGCGTGGTCCTCGGCGGCCTTGCGGCCGACCTCCGGGTCCGCCCCGGCGCCCAGGCCCCGGGTCAGTTCCCGGCCCACGTCCAGCTTGACGTCGGCATCGCTCATCAGCAGCGCCTGGGCGTCGGTGTTGATCGCGATGAACTCCACGCCCTTGAGTCCGGACTCGATCATGCGGTTGATCGCGTTGACACCGCCGCCGCCGATCCCGACGACTTTGATGACGGCGAGGTAGTTCTGCGGTGCACCCACGGTTCGAGGCCTCTCGCTGTGATACGGGGAAAAACGGGCTTTAATACGAGGAAACGGGAACGACGGGTAGTTGTGCACGAATGGTGCGGTGGTGCGTCCTGCGAATCTTCGTACTCACGATCATTGTCTCGCAAGCGACCTTATCGCCCCCGGGCATCGCCACCATCATCGAAGACGATTCGATCGACAACTCGACAGTAGGACTCATCGTGCTCGCGTTCAATGAACACGCCGATAGTTAGGGTAGGACAGTTCAGCTGATTCAGCATCACTTAATCCGACTATGGGGATAACGCGGGGGCATTGGGGGCACTGACGTCATAGCCGGACGCCTTCGGGTAAAGCTTGACCAGGGCGGCCAAATCAGCGGCTTTCCCCGCCGGATCGGTCCCGTCGCCCCAGTCGACGCTCGCTTTTCCGGACAGTTTCAGCACCAGGGCGAAGGGGTCGGCGGCCGAGATCCCGGTCACCCGGGATTCCAGCGCCGGCGGCAGCGCGCGCAGGGCGGCCAGCGCGCCGGCCACCGCCGGGGTGCGCACCGACGCGCCCCCGGTGACCGAGATCACCGGCAGCCCGGGAGTCGGCGCGGCCACCGCGGCGAACACCACCCCGCCGGCGTCGACCACCTGGTAGCCGGCCCCCGGCGGGGCCACCGGCAGCAGCGCCGCCGGGACCCGTTCGACCACGGACACCACCACGGTGTGCGGCCAGTGCAGGGAGACCGTGGCCGAGGCGACCGCCGGGATGGCCTCCACCCGCCGGACCGCGGCGCCGGTGTCCACCCCCTCCAGCGGGGAGCCCTCGCGCACGGCGGCCGCGGCCAGGATCTGCCCGGCCGGCACCGCGTGCGCCCCGGCCACCTTCACCGTGCTCACGCCGAACACCGAGGTGTGCCAGAGCAGCCCGTACACCCCGAGCGCCACCAGCGCGGCGAACACGGTCAGGGTCACGGCCAGCCGGCGCCACCGGGACCTGGCCCGCAGCCGGGCCGCGTACAGCCGGGCCGGCAGCTGGGAGACGGCGGCGCCGTGCGGGCGCGGCCCGGTGGTCCGGTCGGTCACGAGTCGACAGTCTCCTCGCGCGCCCGCAGCAGGTCCAGCACCGCCGGGCCGAGCGTGGTCACGTCGCCCGCGCCGGCGGTCACGATCACGTCCCCGGGCCGGGCCCAGCCGGCCAGCCGGGCCGCGGCGGCCGCGGCCACCGGCTCGAACACGGCCAGCTCCGGCGGCAGCGGCACGTCCCGGGCCACCACCGCGCCGGTCACCCCCGGGATCGGGTCCTCCCCGGAGCCCGGGTACACCTCCAGCACCACCACCGCGTCGGCGGCGCCCAGCGGCGGGCCGTACTGGCGCAGGAAGGTCTGCGCCCGGGAGTAGCGCTGCGGCTGGAAGGCCACCAGCAGCCGGCCGGCGCGGCCGGGGCCGTCCGGTCCGGCCGGGCCCCCGGGGGCGAGCAGGCCCCGGTAGGCGGCCAGGGTGACCGCGATCTCGGTCGGGTGGTGCATGTAGTCGTCGTAGACCCGCACCCCGGCGGCCTGGCCCTTGAGCTCCATCCGGCGCCGGGTACCGGTGAACTGGGCGAACGAGGCCGGGATCAGGGCCGGGTCGAAGCCGAGCTCGGCGAGCACGGCGAACGCGGCGGTGGCGTTCTCGGCGTTGTGCACCCCGGGCACGGCCAGCTCGACCCGGTGCCCGGCGCCGTCGCGGCCGGTGACCTGGAACCGGGCGCAGCCGTCGGCCAGGGTCAGCTCGCCGAAGCGGTAGTCGGCCTGTTCGGACCGGCCGTAGCCGACCACCCGGCGGTCCCCGCCGGCCGCCTGCTCGCGCTCGCGGAAACGCTCGGCGACCAGGGCCGCGCCGGGTTCGTCGGCGCACACCAGCAGGGTGCCGCCGGGTTTGATCCGGTCGGCGAAACGCAGGAAGGCCTCGTGCACGGCCTCGATCGAGGCGAAGTAGTCGGTGTGGTCGAGCTCGACGTTGGTGATCACGGCGAGGTCGGGGCTGTAGTGAGTGAAGGAGCCGTCGGACTCGTCGGCCTCGGCCACGAACACCGGGCCCTTGCCGGACTGGCCGCTGACCCCGGACCGGCCGATCTCCCCGCCGATCGCGTAGGACGGGTCCGCGCCGAGCTCCTCCAGGGCGACGGCGAGCAGCGAGGTGGTGGTGGTCTTGCCGTGCGTCCCGGCCACCAGCACCGCGGTGTGCCCGACCATCAGGGCGGCCAGGGCGGTGGCCCGGTGCACCAGGCGCAGGCCGCGGCGGCGGGCCTCGACCAGTTCGACGTTGCCCGGGGGCACGCCGCTGGAGGTGACCACGGTGTCCACGCCGTCGAGCTGGGCCGGGTCGTGGCCGGCGAAGACCCGGACCCCGGCCCGGGCCAGGTCCGCCAGTGCCGGGGTGGACTTGTGTTCGCTGCCGGAGACCGGCAGGCCGCGCTGGGCGGCGATCCGGGCGACCGGGGCCATGCCGACCCCGCCGACCCCGACGAAGTGGATCCGGCCGAGCTCCTCGGCCGGGATCTTCGGATCCAGCAGCTGGTAGATCGGGGTGCTCATCGACAGCCCGCCTGTTCCGGTTCGGGTTCGGCCTCGGGCCGCGGGTCGGCGCCGGTCCGGTCCAGGGCGGCGTACACCATCGCGACCAGGGCCTCGTCGGCGTCCCGGCGGCCGAACTCGGCCGCGGCCCGGCCCATCCCGGCCAGTGCGGCCGGGTCGGCCAGCAGCGGCAGGACGTGCTCGGCCAGCCACTGCGGGGTCAGGTCGGCGTCGTCGACCAGCAGGCCGCCGCCGGCCCGGACGGTCGGCTGGGCGTTCAGGCGCTGCTCGCCGTTGCCGATCGGCAGCGGGACGTAGACCGCGGGCAGGCCCACCGCGGCGACCTCGGCGCAGGTCATCGCGCCGCCGCGGCACAGCACCAGGTCGGCGGCGCAGTAGGCCAGGTCCATCCGGTCCAGGTACGGCAGGGCGACGTACGCGGGGGCGTCGGCGCGCCCGGCCCGGTCCGGCACGGTGAAGGAGTCGAAGTTGCCCCGGCCGACCGCGTGCAGGATCTGGATCCCGGCGTCGGCGAACCGGTCGGCGGCGCCGGCGACCGCCTCGTTCAGCCGGCGGGCGCCCTGGGAGCCGCCGTAGACGAGCACCACCGGGCGGTCTTGGTCCAGGCCGAAGAACTCCCGGGCCTCGGCCCGGCCGGCCGGGCGGTCGAGCACCGCGATCGAGCGGCGCAGCGGCATCCCGATGTAGCGGCCGCCGCCCAGGCGGCAGTCCGGCGAGCCGGTGGCGACCTGGCCGGTCATCCGGGCCCCGATCCGGTTGGCCAGGCCGGGACGGACGTTGGCCTCGTGCACGACTATCGGCACGCCGCGGCGGCGGGCGGCGAAGTAGGCCGGCAGCGAGACGTAGCCGCCGAAGCCGATCACCACGTCCGCCTCGGCCTGGTCGAGCACCTCGGCGGCCTTGCGCACGGTGCCGGCCAGCCGGCCGGGCACGGTGAACAGGTCCGGGGTGGGTTTGCGCGGCAGCGGCACGGCCGGGATCAGGGCGAGTTCGTAGCCGCGTTCGGGCACGAGCGTGGTCTCCAGGCCCTTGACGGTGCCCAGCATCGTGATCCCGGTCCGCGGGTCGCGCCGGCGCAGCGCGTCGGCCAGGGCCAGCGCGGGCTCGATGTGGCCGGCGGTGCCGCCGCCGGCCAGCAGCACGCGCAGCGGCCGGGCCGGGGCCGGCGGGCGGGTCTGGGGCTCGGCGGAGGTCTCCTGGGTCACGAACTGCCTCTTTCCGTAAGTCCGGGCCGCGGCGGACGCTTCGCGGCGGATGGGCCCGAGCCGGCCCGGCCGGCGGCCGCCGGCGCGGACACGGGCCGAGGCCTGAGCATATCGGGCTGTTCCTCGCGGCGCTGGGCCCTGGCGAAGGACAGCAGCATGCCGACCGCCGCCATCGACGGCAGCAGGGAGGAGCCGCCGTAGGAGACGAACGGCAGCGGCACCCCGGCGATCGGCAGCACGCCGAGCACCGCGCCCATGTTGATCATGCTCTGCGCCATCAGCCAGGCGGTGACCGAGCCGGCCGCCAGGCGCACGTACACGTCCGTGGCCCGCAGCGCTATCCGGATCCCGGCGTAGCCGATCGCGAGGAACAGCAGCAGCACGGTCAGGGCGCCGATCAGGCCCATCTCCTCGCCGACGATGGCGAAGATGAAGTCGGTCTGCGCCTCGGGCAGCGAGCCCCACTTCTCCCGGCTGGCCCCGAGCCCGACGCCGAACCAGCCGCCGGTGGACAGGGCGCTGAAGCTGTGCAGGGCCTGGAAGCCGGTGCCCTGCGGATCGGCGGCCGGGTCCAGGAAGGCGGTGAACCGGCGCACCCGGCTGGGCCGCAGCAGCACCGCGATCGCGGACAGGCCGATCGCCGACCCGGTCAGGGTGGTGAACAGCCGGCCGGGGGCGCCGATCACCCAGAGCAGGGCGAAGGCGATCACCGCGATCACCAGCGAGGTGCCCATGTCCCCGCCGAGCATGACCAGTCCGATGATCAGCCCGGCGACCGGGAGCAGCGGGACGATCAGGTGGTCCCAGGCGGCCAGCCGGTGCTCCTTGCGGGCCAGCAGGTCCGAGCCCCAGAGCACCAGGGCGAACTTGGCGAACTCGCTGGGCTGGACGGTCAGCGGGCCGAACTGGAGCCAGTTCTGGTTGCCGCCGGCCGCCACGGTGCCGAACCCGAGCACCAGGACCAGCATCACCAGGGTGGCCAGCAGCAGCGGGTAGGACAGGGCGCGGTAGAACCGGACCGGCAGGCGGGCGGCGATCACCAGCAGCGGCACGCCGATCGCGGCGGACACCGCCTGGCGCTCGACCGTGCCGTACTCGGGCCGGCCGGTCAGCAGGTTGTTGACCGTGGAGACCGAGTAGACCTCCAGCAGGCCGATCCCGACCAGCAGGAAGGCGGAGCCGACCAGCAGGTAGTAGGGCACCAGCGGGTGGGTGCGGAACAGGGCCCGCAGACGGCTCAGCCGGACCCACGCCTCGGACTGGGTGTTCACGCTCGTCGTGGGCTCCTCAACCGGTGGGCCCGGCCCGGCCGCCGCCCGCCCCGGTCGGGGGGCGGGCGGCGGCCGGGCCGCGGACCGCTCTGCAACAGCCTTGTGGTCACGCTCGCCGCACGCGCCCCGGCCGCCGCGGCGCTCAGCGCGCCGCCTTGCGGGCGCGCACCGCCTCGGCGAACAGGTCGCCGCGCTCGCCATAACCGGCGAACAGGTCCAGCGAGGCGCACGCGGGGGCCAGCAGCACCGTGCCGCGCAGCCCCTTGCCGTCCGGCTGCGGCAGCCGGTCCAGCGCGAGTTCGTGCGCCGCCGCGACCGCCGCGATCATGGCGTAGGCCGCGTCGAGACCATCCTGCGCCCCGCCGAGGTCGACCACCGGGACCGCGGGGGCGTGTCGCGCCAAAGCTTGCGCGATCTCGCCCCGGTCGACCCCGAACAGCACCGCCCCGCGCAGCCGGCCGGCCGCCCGGGAGACCAGGTCGTCGAACTGCGCGCCCTTGGCCTGGCCGCCGGCGATCCAGATCACGTCCGGGTAGGCGGCCAGCGAGGCGGCGGCGGCGTGCGCGTTGGTGGCCTTGGAGTCGTCCACGAAGTCGATCCCGTCGATCGCCGCGACGAACGCGATCCGGTGCGGGTCCGGCCGGAACGCGCGCAGCCCGTCCCGGACCGACTCCGGGCGCACCCCGGCGGCCCGGGCCAGGGCGGCGGCGGCCAGCGCGTCGGCGATGTTGTGCGGGGCCAGCGGTTCGACGTCGTAGATGGTGCCGAGTTCGGCGGCGTTCTGGTTGCGGTCCGGGATGAACGCGCGGTCGGCCAGGATGTCCTGGACCACGCCGACCATGGACAGGCCCGGGGCGCCGAGGGTGAAGCCGACGGCGCGGCAGCCCTCGATCACGTCCGCCTCCTCGACCAGCTTCTCGGTGGCCGGGTCGGCGACGTTGTAGACGCAGGCGACCTGGCAGTTCTGGTAGATCCGGCCCTTGGCGGCGACGTACGCCTCCATCGTGCCGTGCCATTCGAGGTGGTCCGGGGCGAGGTTGAGCACGGCGGCGGCCAGCGGGCTCATGCTGGCGGTCCAGTGCAGCTGGAAGCTGGAGAGCTCGACCGCGAGCACGTCGTAGGGTTCCTCGGCCAGGACCGCGTCCAGGATCGGCAGGCCGATGTTGCCGCAGGCCACGGCCCGGCGCCCGTCGGCCTCGAGGATCGCGGCGAGCATCCGGACCGTGGTGGTCTTGCCGTTGGTGCCGGTGACCGCGAGCCAGGGGGCGTACGTGCCGTCCGGCAGCGGCCTGCGCAGCCGCCAGGCCAGTTCCACGTCGCCCCAGACCGGGATCCCGGCGGCCTGCGCGGCCCGGACGATCGGGGCGGTGGGGGGCAGGCCCGGGGAGACCACGAGCACCTGGCAGCCGTCCGGCAGGGTGGCGTCGTCGCCGAGCCGGAGCACCGCGCCGGCCGCGGCGGCGGGCTCGGCCCGGGCGGCGGTCGCCTCGTCGTCGCCGCGGTCCGCCAGGGTCACCCGGGCGCCGAGGTCGAGCAGCGCGGCGGCGGCGGACAGGCCGACCACCCGCGCGCCGACCACGCAGACCTCGAGGCCGGGCCAGTCCGGGTTGCCCGCCGGGAGACGGGTACCGTTGATCGTCATTTGTTCGCCAGCCAGCCTGCGTAGAAGACGCCGAGCCCGAGGGCCACGCACAGTCCGGCGATGATCCAGAACCGGATGACGATGGTGACCTCGGCCCAGCCCATCAGTTCGAAGTGGTGTTGCAGGGGTGCCATCTTGAACACCCGTTTGCCGTGCCGCAGTTTGTACGACCCGACCTGGATGATCACCGACAGGGTGATGATCATGAACAGGCCGCCGAGCAGCGCCACCAGGATCTCGGTGTGCGAGCAGATGGCCAGCCCGGCCAGCGCGCCGCCCAGGGCCAGCGACCCGGTGTCGCCCATGAAGATCTTGGCCGGCGAGGCGTTCCACCACAGGAAGCCGAAGCAGGCGCCCATCAGGGCCGCGGCCACGATGGCCAGGTCCAGCGGATCGCGCACCGAGTAGCAGCCGGCGCTGGGCGAACTGGAACAGCTCTGCCCGTACTGCCAGACCCCGATCAGCACGTAGGCGGCGAACACCATCGCCGAGGCGCCGGTGGCCAGGCCGTCCAGGCCGTCGGTCAGGTTCACCGCGTTGGAGGTGGCCGAGATCATCACGTAGGCCCAGAGCACGAACAGCACCGGGCCGAGCACCAGCGCGGTGTCCTGCAGGAACGAGATCGAGCTGTCCGCCGGGGTCAGCCCGCGGCTGTCCGGGAACTGCAGCGCCAGCACCGCGAACACGATCGCGACCACGGCCTGGCCGATCAGCTTGGCCTTGGCCCGCAGGCCGAGCGAACGCTGCTTGTAGATCTTGATGAAGTCGTCCACGAAGCCCACCGCGCCCAGGCCGGTCATCAGGAACAGCACCAGCAGCGCGGAGGCACTGGGCCAGCTGAGGGTGACCGCCTTGGTGACCGCGTAGGCGATCAGGGTGGAGAGCACGATCACGATCCCGCCCATGGTGGGCGTGCCGCGCTTGGTCTGGTGGCTCGACGGCCCGTCGTCCCGGATCAGCTGGCCGTAACCGCGCTTGACCAGCATCCGGATGATGACGGGGGTGCCCACCAGCGAGCAGATCAGGGCGATCACGCTCGCGTACAGTACGGCTCTCACCGGGCCCCGGCCTCCGCTCCGGGCGCCTGGGCCAGCTCCCGGGCGACCCACCCGAGCCCGACCGAGTTGGACGCCTTGACCAGGACCACGTCGCCCGGCCGGACCTCGGCGCGCAGCAGCGCGAGAGCCTGCGGCGGATCAGCCACCATCACCGATTCCTCTCCCCACGAACCTTCCTGGCCGGCCCCGGCGTGGATCCGCGCGGCGCCGTCGCCGACCGCCACCAGGCGGTCGATCCCCAGCCGCACGGCCAGGCGCCCGATCGCGTCGTGCTCCTCGTCGGCCCGGTCGCCGAGCTCCAGCATCGCGCCGAGCACGGCCCACGCCCGGGCCCCGGGCCGTGCCCGGGCCATCGTAGCCAGCGCCTTGAGCGCGGCCCGCACCGACTCCGGATTGGCGTTGTAGGCGTCGTCCACGATGGTCAGCCCGTCGGCCCGGCGGCTGATCGCCATCCGGCCGCCGCTGACCGGGACGGCCTGGGACAACGCGGCGCCGACCTGCTCCGGGGCCATCCCCGCGCCCAGGGCCGCGGCGGCCGCTGCCAGCGCGTTCGCGACCTGGTGCTCGCCGGCGAACTGGAGGGTGACCGGCTTGCCGACCGCGGCGCCGTCGAGGACCAGGGTGAAGGTGGGCCGGCCGTCCTCGTCCAGGCTGACCGACTCGGCCCGCACCCGGGCCCCGGGGCTCTCGCCGAAGTAGCTGACCTTCGCCTTGGTGCGGTTGTTCATCGGGGCGACCAGCGGATCGTCCGCGTTGAGCACGGCCAGGCCGTGCTCGGGCAGCGACTCGACCAGCTCGCCCTTGGCCTGCGCGGTGACCTCCTTGCCGCCGAACTCGCCGACGTGCGCGGAGCCGACGTTGAGCACCAGGCCGATCCGCGGCGGGGCGATCCGGCACAGGTAGGCGATGTGCCCGACGCCGCGGGCGCCCATCTCCAGGACCAGGAAGCGGGTGTCCTCGTCCGCGGTCAGCACGGTCACCGGCAGGCCGAGCTCGTTGTTCATCGAGCCGCGCGGCGCGATGGTCGGGCCGGCCGCGCCCAGCACCTGGCCGAGCAGGTCCTTCGTGGAGGTCTTGCCCGAAGAGCCGGTGATGCCGACCACGGTCAGCTGCGGCAGCCGGGAGAGCACCGAGCGGGCCAGTCCGCCGAGCGCGGCGCGCACGTCGTCGACCAGGATCGCCGGGACGCCGACGTCCCGGCCGGCCAGGACCGCGACCGCGCCCTGGGCCAGGGCGGCCGGGGCGAAGTCGTGCCCGTCCACCTTGGCGCCGTCGAACGCGGCGAACAGGGCGCCGGGGGCCACGGTGCGCGAGTCGAAGGTCACCGGGCCGGTGACCACGGCGGCCGGGTCGGCGCCGCCGGCCAGCGTGCCGCCGACCGCGGCGGCGATCTCGGCCAGGGTCAGCGCGATCATGAGCCGCCCGCCTGCCGGGCCGGGTCGGCCACGGCCGCGCGGACCACCTCGACGTCGTCGAAGGGGTGCACCACGCCGGCGATCTCCTGGCCGCGCTCGTGGCCCTTGCCGGCCACCACGACGGTGTCGCCGGTGCGGGCCGCGCCGATCGCGGCGCCGATCGCGGCGGCCCGGTCCGGGATCACCACGATCTCGGCGCCCGCGCCCTCGGCCACGGCCTGACGGGCCCCGTCCTCGGCGGCCCGCAGGATCGCCAGGGGGTCCTCCGAGCGGGGGTTGTCGTTGGTCAGGTACACGACGTCGGCGCCGTGCGCGGCGGCCGCGCCCATCAGCGGGCGCTTGGCCTTGTCCCGGTCCCCGCCGCAGCCGATCACCACGGCCAGCCGGCCCCGGGTGACCGGGCGCACGGCGGCCAGCAGGGTGCTGATCGCGTCGGGGGTGTGCGCGTAGTCGACCACGGCCAGGAAGTCCTGGCCGGCCTCGACCTTCTGCATCCGCCCGGGCACCCCGGGCACGGCGGCCACCCCGGCCACCGCGCGCTCGGGCTCGAGGTCGGCGGCGATCAGGGTGACGATCGCGGCCATCGCGTTGGCCACGTTGAACGCGCCGGGCAGGCGGACCGCGGCCGGGTAGCGCTGGTCGTCCGGGCCGACCAGGTCGAAGGTGGAGCCGTCCGGGCCGAGGTCGACCTTCTCCGCGCGCCAGTTCGCCGCGGCCTCGCCGGTGGCCGAGTAGGTCCACACCGGGACGCCGAGCCCGTGCGCCTGCACCGCGATCCGGCGGCCGTACGCGTCGTCCACGTTGACCACCGCGATGCCGGCGTAGTCCGGGGTGAACAGCTTCGCCTTCGCGGTGAAGTAGTCCTCCAGGTCGGCGTGGAAGTCCAGGTGGTCCTGGGTCAGGTTGGTGAAGGCGGCCACGGCGTAGTGGATGCCGGAGGTCCGGCCGTACGCCAGGGCGTGGCTGGAGACCTCCATCGCGAGCGCGTCCACGCCGGACTCGACCATCACGCCGAGCAGGGCCTGCAGGTCCGGCGCCTCGGGGGTGGTCCGGGTGGACTTGATCGAGCGTTCGCCGATCCGGGTCTCCACGGTGCCGATCAGCCCGGTGGCCCGGCCCGCCTCGCGCAGTCCCCCCTCCATCAGGTAGCAGGTGGTGGTCTTGCCGTTGGTGCCGGTCACCCCCAGCATCAGCAGCCGTTCGCCGGGCGCGCCGTAGACCAGCGCGGCGGCCGGGCCCAGGGCCGGGCGCACGGCCTGGGCCACCAGCACCGGCAGCGGGCCGTCCGGGCCGATCAGGGCGGCGCCGGCCGGGTCGGTCAGCACGGCGGCGGCGCCGGCCGCGGCGGCCGCGGCGGCGAACTCGGCGCCGTGCACGCTGGCCCCGGGCATGGCGGCGTACAGGTCGCCGGGGCGCACCTGGCGGGAATCATGGGTGAACCCGGTGATCCGGATCCGGCCGGCGCCGTCGGCGCCGCGCAGTTCGGCTCCCGCCGCGGCGGCCAGTTCACCGAGCGTGGCCTGCGCCGCGGCGCGCGGCCGAGGGTGCTCGGACTCTTCAGGAGGGGATGTTTGCGGGTTGGGCACGATGGGCAGGCTACCGCGTTCCGGCACGCCCGCGCTCCCACGCCTGGCGGCTTCGAGCGTTAATCCTGGTTCAAACCCGCCGGGCGGTTGATCCCGGACGGCGGGCGGGCTGACGGGCCGTCAGCCCTGCTCGGCTGCGGCGAACGCGCTGCTGGGGCACGGTCCGCGGCACCGGCGGGCCGGGTCGGCGGCCGGGAGCGCCATGGATCACTCCCGCCGCCGCGCGCGCCGCCGCGCTCCGGCCGCAGGCCGCCGGGCCGACCGGCGCGGCCTGCCGCAATGCCGGCCGGCCGGACTCCGGCCGGGCTTCTGACGGTCCGTCCTACCAGGTCACCGGCAAGTCGGGGCTTTTCGTCCCGGTCGGGGCGATGCCCAGGTCCTGTAAACCGAAGGACATCACCTGCTTGAAAACCGGGGCCGAGATCGCCCCGCCGGCGTAGTCGGCCGCGTCCCGGGGATCCTGTAACACGACCGAGACAACCAGCTGGGGATCGTCGGCCGGGGCGAAACCGATGAAGGACGCGGTGTGCCCGCAGTACCCTCCCTTGCCGCCGTCGCAGGCGTTGTCGTAGCGGTTGGCCGTGCCGGTCTTGCCCGCGACCCGGTAGCCCGGGATCTCGGCCGCGGCCGCGGTGCCCTCGCCGGAGACCACCGACTCCATCATCTGCCCGACCTGCGCCGCGGTCTGCGGCGAGATTACGACCGTGCGGGCGGCGGCCGGCGCCGGGGTGAAGACCCCGGCCGGGCTGAGGTATCCGCGCACGATGTTCGGGGTGACCCGCACCCCGGAGTCCGCGATGGTGGCGAAGACACTGGTGGCCTGGACCGCGTTGACCGACACGCCCTGCCCGTAGGCGATGGTGTACTGCTGCGACGCGTTCCACTGGCTCCACGGCGCCAGGATGCCCGGGGACTCGCCGGGCAGGCCCAGCCCGCTCGGCTGGCCGATGCCGAACTTGGTCAGGTAGTCGTACAGTATCTGGTTCCGGTTGGGCCCCAGGGTGTTGCTGGCCAGCACGGTCCCGATGTTGCTGGACTCGGCCAGGACGCCGTTGAGGGTCAGGTCCTCGGTGCCGTGGGTGGTGTCGTCGTGGAACACCGTGCCGTCCAGCGGGAGGAACGCGGGCACGACCACGTGCGTCAGCGGCGTGGCCTCGCCCTGCTGGATCACCGCCGACATGGTGACCACCTTGGCGACGGACCCGGGTTCGTAGACCTCGGAGATCGCGCGGTCGCCGAGCAGCGACGGGTCGGTGTTCTGATAATCGGCCGGGTCGTAGCTCGGCGCCGTGGCCAGGGCCAGGACCGCGCCGGTGCGCGGGTCCATCACGACCACGGTGCCCGAGTCGGCCCCGGTGGACTGCACCGCCGAGGCGATCGCCTGCTGCGCCTCGTACTGGATCTGGCTGTTGATCGTGGTGACCACGGAGCCGCCGGACTCGGGGACCTGCTCGTTGATCCCGGCGGTCGGGATCTCCACCCCGGACGCGGCCTGGTAGGAGATGCTGCCGTTCTTCCCGGCCAGCAGCTTGTCGTTCGCCAGCTCCAGGCCGGAGCCGCCGGCGCCGGAGGCGTTGACGTAGCCGATCACGTTCGTGGCCATCGCGCCCTGCGGGTAGACGGTCGCGGCGTCGGAGATCCCGTACACGCCCGACAGTCCCAGCTGTTTGACCTTGTTCCAGGTCTGCGGGGTGATCTGCTTGGCGATCAGCTGGTACTGGCTCGGCACCGCGGACAGTTCCCTGCGCAGGGTGGCCACGTCCGCGGTGCCGGGCGGGTCGCCCAGCAGCGCGGCCAGTTTCGAGGCGTAGACCGCCGGGTCCTGTTTGAGGGTCTTGATCTGGGCCGGGTCGGCGACCACGTCGACCGCGTTGACCGACTCGGCCAGCGGGTTGCCCGCCGAGTCCAGTATCGATCCCCGGGTCGCGGTCAGGGTGTAGTCGGTCAGCCGGCTGGAGCTGGCGGCCGCGCCGTAGTCGGTGGTGTTCACCGCCTGCAGCTGGATCAGCCGCCCGGCGAAGAGCGAGAACACGAACGCGACGGCGAGCAGTCCGGTGCGCAGCCGCCGACGCGGGCGGCCGAGCACCAGAGCCCGGCCGGGCGGCGGGGGCGGCACGACCGACAGCGGCCGGCGCTGGCCCGGCAGCCGGCCGCCCGGCGGGGGTTCGGCGGTCATCGGGGACTCCCGGCGGGGTCGGGCGCCGCCGCGGGCGGGGACGCGGACGGCGGGGCGGGCGGGGTGGTCGGGACGGCGGCGGCGGCCGGGGCGGTCGTGGCGGCGCCGGGGAGGACCGGGGCGACCGTCGCGCCGGGGACCGCGTTCGCTCCCGGGACGGCGCCGATGGCTCCGGTCGCGCCCGGGGCCCCGGTGGGCGCGGCGGTGGCCGGCGGGGCCGCCGTCGGCGGCGGGGTGGCCGGCGGCGGGGGCGGGCTGGTCGCCACGATCGGCGTGCCCAGGACCGTCCCGGCCGAGGGGTCGAGGAAGACCGGCTGCTGGTTGGGCACCATGCCCAGCCGCGCGGCCTGCGAGGCCAGCGGGCCGGGCGCGGACAGGCCCGCGACCTGCTGCTGGAGCTGCTGCTCCTGGTTGGTCAGGTCGGTCTGCCGCTGCTGGGACTGCTGGAGCCGGAAGGCGCCGTGGTCTATCACGGTGTTGAGCACCAGCACCGACACCAGGCCCGCGCCCAGGACGGTCATCACCACCAGCGCGAACGGCAGCGTCGAGCGGCGCCCGGCGAAGCCCTCCAGCACGGTCAGTCCCGGCCGGGACCCCGGGCGGCGAACCGGGCGCGGCGTCAGGCGGTCCGCCGGACCGGAGTCCGCGGGGCCGTCGGCGCGCCCTGAGCTCCGCCGGTTCGGGCGGTCCGCCGATCCGGAATCTGCAGGGCCGTCAGCGGCGCTTCCCGAGCTCACGTCCTCGGGCACGCCTTTCCGTCCGGCTCGTCCCGCGCCCGGCTCTCCGGCTGAGCCTCCGGCTCCCCCACTGCCCGCCCGGCCGCGCCCGCGCCCCGGGCCGCTCCCCCGGCCCGGTCCCGCGCCCGCGTTCCCGCCCTGGTTCTTGGCCCGGCCGGCTCCCGCGCCGCCGTCCCGGCCCTCGTCCCCGCCGCCCGCCCCGTTCCCCTCGCCCGTCCGACTCATCGCCGCCTGGCCCCCGCCCCCGCCCGGCGGCCGGCCCCGGGCGCCGGGACCGGCGCCATCCGGTCGGCGACCAGGCCGGCCCTGGTGCGTTCGGCCGCGCGGAACTTGGCCGAGGCGGCCCGCGGGTTGTCGGCCACCTCCTGCTCGGTCGGCTCCTGCGCGCCCCGGGTGAGCAGGGTCAGCAGCGGCTCGGTGCCCGGCGGGGCGATCGGCATCCGGGGCGGGGCGGTGGACTCGGCTCCGGCCACCAGCACCCGTTTGACCAGGCGGTCTTCCAGCGAATGGTAGGAGAGCACGGCGATCCGTCCGCCCACCGCCAGCGCGTCGACGGCGGCCGGGACCGCCCGGCCGAGCACGGCGAGCTCGGCGTTGACCTCGATCCGCAGGGCCTGGAAGGTCCGCTTGGCCGGGTGTCCGCCGGTGCGCCGGGTGGCGGCCGGGATGGAGTCGCGCACCAGCTCGGCCAGCGGCGCGGTGGAGGTGAACGGGGCCCGGGCCCGCTGGGCCACGATCGCGTCGGCCACCCGCCGGGCGAAGCGCTCCTCACCGTAGTCGCGCAGGATCCGGGCCAGGTCGGCGGCCGGGTAGGTGTTGACCACCTGCTCGGCGGTCAGTTCGGCGGTCTGGTCCATCCGCATGTCCAGCGGCGCGTCGTAGGCGTAGGCGAAGCCGCGCTCGCGCAGGTCCAGTTGCAGCGAGGAGACGCCGAGGTCGAACAGGATGCCGTGGATCCGGCGCACCCCGAGGCGGCGCAGCACGTCCGGCAGTTCGTCGTAGATCGCGTGCACCAGGTCGGTCCGGTCGGCGTACGGGGCCAGCCGCTCGGCCGAGCGGGCCAGCGCCTGCGGGTCCCGGTCCAGGCCGATCAGCCGGATCTGCGGGTACCTGGCCAGCAGGGCTTCGCTGTGCCCGCCGAGGCCGAGGGTCGCGTCGACGAACACCGCGCCCGGCCCGGCGGCCGGGCCGAGGATCTCCACGCACCGCTCCAGCATCACCGGGACGTGTCCCGCCGCGGGTCCGCCCGCGTCCGTCTGGTGGCCCGTTCGCGCTACTGACATGCCCGTCAGTATCCCGCACGCCGCCCGCCGGGGGCGCACCCGGCGCACCGGGCGGGCGCCGGAAGACTTCCGCAGGGTTCCTGCCGCGGCCGCGGGAGCCGGCCGGGCCGGGCCGCCGGGCCGGCGCCGCACAGGCTATGACCGGGCGAAACGGCATGCGCGAGCCGTAACAGAATGACGACTCGGGACATCGCCGGACCCGGCCGCCGCGGCCATCGGTCCCCACCCGCTCGCTCGGCTCCCCACCGCTCCGACACCGGGGAAGGTGCGTCAGAACATGGATGAGCGGGCGGAGGCCGACGGCCGCGGCAGCCGGGTCCGGCGCGGTACCCTCCGGCGCCCCCGGCCGGGCCGCCGGGTTGCGCCGGTCGTGTAACGACTGCGACGATTCTGTAACAGCACGGCGACTAGTCCGTGACCAGCAGGTATCTCGTGGGCGGAGCTCCTGGAGCCGACTCGATCACGCGGCCGCGAGCACCGCGTAGTCTGAGGCCGACCTTCCCACACTGTACCCCGCGAACCCCCGGTTGGGCCGTTCGGGCCGGGTTTCGTTGCCAATCCGTCTTCCCATCGCGACACGCGGTGCGAGCTGCCGGAAATACAGTTCGCCAACTACTTGCGCACAGCACCCGAACCTCAGGCAAGATGTGCTTGGACGTGCAAATCGGCAGTCCGGGGGAGAAGCACGCGAACCACCGGCTGCGACACAGTGATGGCGAGGGGCCGATGCAGCTGACCGGGAAGTCCGACGCACAGATATCCGGTGCGAACACCGGGGGCGGTCCGGCCGAGCCGACCCGGCCGGACTGGGTCGCCGAGACCACGGACCGGATCCGCCGGGCGGTCGAGTCGGTGATCGAGGGCAAGGCCGAGGCGGTCCGCCTGGCCCTGACCGTGCTGCTGGCCGAGGGCCACCTGCTGATCGAGGACGTGCCCGGGGTGGGCAAGACCATGCTGGCCAAGGCGCTGGCCAAGTCGATCGACTGTTCGGTCCGGCGGATCCAGTTCACCCCGGACCTTTTGCCCTCGGACGTCACCGGGGTCACCATCTTCGACCCGCAGTCGCGCTCCTTCGAGTTCAAGCCCGGCGCGGTGTTCGCCCACTTCGTGCTCGGCGACGAGATCAACCGGGCCTCCCCCAAGACCCAGTCCGCCCTGCTCGAGTGCATGGGCGAGCACCAGGTCACGGTCGACGGCACCAGCTACCAGCTGGAGACCCCGTTCATGGTGCTGGCCACCCAGAACCCGGTCGAGATGGAGGGCACCTACCCGCTGCCCGAGGCCCAGCGGGACCGGTTCATGGCACGCCTGGCCATCGGCTACCCGGCCCCGACCGCGGAGCTGCGGATGCTGGACGGACACAGCTCGGCCAACCCGCTGGACGCGCTCAAGCCGGTCGCCGGGGTCGAGGACCTGCTCAAGCTGATCGAGACGGTCCGGGCCGTGTTCGTCTCCGAGGAGATCAAGCGCTACGTGATCGACCTGGTCAACGCGACCCGCAACACTTCCGAGCTGCGGCTGGGCGCCTCGCCCCGGGCCGCGCTGCACCTGGTCCGGGCGGCCCGGGCCAAGGCCGCCCTGGAGGGCCGGGCGTTCGTGCTGCCGGACGACGTCAAGGTGCTCGCCGTGCCCGTGCTGGCCCACCGCCTGCTGGTCAGCTCCGAGGCCCGGGTGGCCCGGCGCGGGGCCGAGCAGATCGTGGCCGACCTGCTCGGCCAGGTCCCGGTGGTGGGCCGGCAAAGCGGCGCGCACCGGTGAGCGGTCCCAACCCGCTGCGCCTGCGGAGCACCGCCCGGATCCTGTCGGCCGGGCTGACCGTGCGCGGCCGGGCGTTCCTGTCCTCCGGCATCGCCAGCGCGGTCTGCGGGATCCTGCTCGGCTACCAGGCCCTGATCCGGGTCTCGGTCCTGCTGATCGCGCTGCCGCTGGTCGCGATGACGGTGATCGCCGGCTCGCGCTACCGGATCGCCTGCCGCCGCTCGCTGGAACCGGCCCGGGTGACCATGGGCAGCCAGGCCAAGATCGAGCTGCGGCTGGAGAACACCGCCCGGCTGCCGAGCGCGCCGCTGCTGGTGGAGGACCAGGTGCCGTACGCGTTCGGCACCCGCCCGCGGTTCGTGCTGCGCCGGATCCAGCCGGGGGCCGCGCGCACCCTGGTCTACCGGGTCCGCTCGGACAGCCGGGGCCGGTTCCCGATCGGCCCGCTGTCCCTGCACAGCGCCGACCCGCTGGGCCTGTTCGAGATGACCCGCTCGTTCACCACCCGGCAGCTGCTGACCGTGGCGCCGCGGACCGAGCAGCTGTCCCCGATCACCCTGGGCACGGTCTGGTCCGGCCGGGGCGACGGCCACGCCGCGCACACCGCGGCGGCCGGCGAGGACGACGTGGGCGTGCGCGAGTACCGGCACGGCGACGAACTGCGCCGGATCCACTGGCCGGCCACCGCGCACCACGGGGAGATCATGGTCCGGCGCGAGGAGCAGACCTGGCACAGCCGGGCCACCGTGCTGCTGGACTGCCGCAGCGGGGCGCACAACGGGGACGGGCCGAACTCCTCCTTCGAATGGGCCGTGTCGGCCGCCGCCTCCACCGCCTGCTACCTGCTGCGCAGCGGGTACACCGTGCAGCTGGCGACCGGGGTCGGCTCCCCGTCGATCCCGCTGGACAGCGAGGACGCCGCGCTGGAGTCGCTCGCCCTGATCCAGCCGGTGCACGTGAGCGCGCTGCGGATCGAACCGGGCGCGGGCGAGGAGATCGGCGAGTCCCTGGTGGTCGCGTTCCTCGGCACCCTGGGCGACGTGGACACCGCGTTCCTGTCCCGGACCAAGCCGGCCGGGGCCGGGGCGCTGGCCTTCGTGCTGGACACGCCCACCTGGTCCGCCTCCGCGCTGCGCACCGGCGCCGGGACTGGGGCCGGCCCGGGCCCGCGCCGGGGCTGGGGCGACGTGGACCTGGCCCGGGACCAGCTGGCCAACAGCGGCTGGCGGGTGCTCCAGGCCCGGGCCGGGGACCGGTTCGGCCAGCTGTGGCAGGCCGCCTCCCGGCGCACCGAGACCGAGTACTCGGCGTTCAAGCCCGCCGCCGCGCCGGCCGCGGAGTACGCGGCGGCAGTCGGCGCCACGGCCAACGGCTCCGCCCCCGCCGTATCTACGCAGCTCAGCCCCTCGGCCGCTGATACCGCGGCCAACGGCTCCGCCTTCGCGCCGCCGGCCGCCTCCCCCGCCGAGCCCACGACCTCCGGTCCCCTGCCCACCCGTCCCGCGCCGGCCGGCTCCGTGCCCGCCGCCGCGCCGGACGTCCGCCCGACCCCCGGGAACGCCGCATGAGCGAGCCGATCCGGCCCTCGGCCCAACTGTCCCTGGCCGCCGCGTTCGCCGCGTTCGCCGGCACCTTCGGCCTGGCCCGCCTGGTGCACCCGGGCGTGTGGATCGCCGAGTGCCTGCTGCTGTCCCTGGCCGTCGCGGCCAGCGGCTACCTGCTGCGGACCGGGCTGCGCGGCCGCGGCGGCGCCCTGCGCCTGTCGGTCCTGGCCGGCCAGGCCGTGGCCGGCGCCCTGGTGTTCGTCGCCCTGTTCGCGCACTCGGCCGCCAAGCTGGGCTTCATCCCCTGGCCCGGCACCCTGGCCGCGGTCAACCAGGTGCTCAACGCCGGCGGGCACGACATCCGCACCTCGGTCCCGCCGGCCCCGGCCACCCAGGGGATCAGCGCGATCCTGTGCCTGGTCTGCCTCGGCCTGGCGCTGCTGATCGACGCGCTGGCCGCCACGTTCCACCGCGCCGTGCTGGCCGGACTGCCGCTGCTGGCCATCTTCCTGGTCCCGGCCACCCGGCTGCCCGGCGGGCTGAGCTGGCTGGACTTCGCCGCCACTAGCACCGGCTACCTGGTCCTGATCGGGGTGGAGGGCCAGGGCCGGCTGATGCGCTGGGGCCATCCGGCGCCGGTGCCCGGCCGCACCCAGGCCCCCGGCGCCCGCGCGGACCGGGCGGCCCGGGCCGGCACGCACCAGCCGCTGGCGGCCCGGATCACGGTCACCTCGCTGCTGGTCGCACTCATCCTGCCGGTCTTCGTGCCGACCTTCCCGAACGTGCTCAAGCAGATCGGCTCCGGCTCCGGCGGCACCGGCCCGAGCGGCTCGGCCTACTCCCTGAGCACCGACGTGGACCTGCGCAGCTCCCTGAACAGCAGCACCCCGGTCCCGCTGTTCCAGTACACCAGCACCGCCCCGGACGTGAACGAGGAGTACCTCGGCACCTCCGTGCTGGACCAGTTCGACGGCAACACCTGGAAGGCCAGCGGCCAGGTCTCCAGGCAGGTCACCGAGAACGCCTCCGCGCAGATCCCCGGCCTGAACCTGACCGGGGTGGCGCAGACCCCGGTCACCACCAAGATCACCGTGGTCGGCGAGTACTCCTTCGGCCCGATCCCGACCCCCTACGCCACCGAGAGCATCAGCGGGGTCGGCTACCAGCTGGCCCAGCCGGCCACCCTCGGGTACGACACCAGCGGCCCCCCGGCCACCCGGCAGAGCCTGACCTACACGTCCAACAGCATCGACGTGGTCCCGACGGTCGCCCAGCTGGAGGGCGTCGGGCCGGCCGACAAGACCACCTTCGCCCAGTACCTCCAGCTGCCCAGCACCCTGCCCGCCGACGTCACGGCCATGGCCGAGTCGATCACCGCCGGGGACAGCACCCCGTACACCAAGGCGCTGGCCCTGCAGAACTACTTCCTGCAGAACTTCACCTACAGCCTCCAGGTCCCCTACGGGGAGAGCAACTCCGCGATCGACGACTTCCTGAGCCAGAAGGTCGGCTTCTGCCAGCAGTTCGCCGCCACCATGGCGGTGATGGCCCGGGCGCTGGGCATCCCGGCGGTCGTGGACGTCGGCTACACCCCCGGCGACAAGGGCGCCAGCGGCGCGTACCAGGTGACCTCGCACGACGCGCACTCCTGGCCGATGCTGTACTTCACCGGCGTCGGCTGGGTCCGGTTCGAGCCGACCCCGGACGCGTCCACCGCCGAGGGCAGCCAGCCGGCCTGGGCCCCGATCGGCGGGGTCGGCTCCAGCGCGAGCAGCGTGCCGAGCGTGGGCGCCACCGCGTCGGCCGCGCCCCGGCCGACCGGCAGCGCCTGCGTGCCCTCGCCCAACAGTCGGCTGCGCGGCCTGTGCGACACCCCGTCCGACGGTCCGGCCGCGAGCAAGCCGTTCTCCTCCTGGGGTCCGTTCGGCGTGGTCCCGCGCGAGTTCAAACGGCTCTTTTTGACCGGCGGCTACCCGCTGATCACGCTCAAACTCCTGCTGCTGCTGTTCGTGCTGGTCTGCGGCTTCCCGGCGTACACCCGGCTGACCCGGCGGCGCAAGCGCCGGCAGCTGGTGCGCAAGCTGAACCGGGAGATCTCCCGGTCGCGCGACGGCAGTTCGGCCGGGCAGCCGTTCGCGGCCGGCGAGCCGGGCCAGGCCGGGCCGGCGGACGGGCTCGCCTCGGCCAGGTCGACCAACCGCTCCCTGTTCGCCCAGACGGTCCAGGCCGCGTGGGCGGAGCTGCGGGAGAACGCCGCGGACCTGGGCTACCCCTGGGACGACAGCGACACCCCGCGGCAGGCCGCCGAGCGCCTGAGCCGCGAGGCGGACCTGGACGAGGCCGGCTACGCCGCGGTGCTGCGGATCACCGGGCTGGCCGAACGGGCCTGGTACGCCCCGGCCGACTCCCCGGCCGGGCCGGCCGACACGGCCGCGGAGGACCAGATCCGGCAGCTGTCCCGGGACCTGGACACGGTCCGCGGTGGCCTGGCCGCGAACTCCACCCGCTCGGTCCGGCTGCGCGCGGCCCTGCTGCCGGCCTCCTCGCTCCAGCGGATGCGCCAGCGCCGGGAGCGGTTCTCCACCTCCGCCTACCTGTTCCTGCACCCGCGCCGGGCGGCCGAGGAGGCGTCGGCGCAGACGTCCGACGACGGCCGGCTCGACTCCGACCGGGACCCGGGCGAGATGTTCCAGTCGATCGGCCGGAAGTAGGACCGGCGGCGGACTCGTCGGAAAACCCCGGCTCACGAAGGCCAGGGCGGTCGCAAGCCCGGTGATGTGTCATCGGCCGCGACTGCCCTGGCTTTCGCCGTGCACGTCGCAAAAGTCGGATACAACCCCGGTCTCTTCCGAGCGCATCTAAGGAGTGCGTGCCCGCGTCCCAGATCCTGGACCACATCACGTCCCTCGGCCCGGACCCGGCGCACTGGAGCACCCGCGTCATCCTGCCCCGAACCGGCGAAGCCGGCCCCGGCGCCCGCCGCACCAGGCGGCCAGGCCGGCTTCGGCACACGGCAACGGCCTCACGGCTCCGGCAGCCGCCGACCGTGGTCGGCGGCCCGCCGGCGGTCCGGGACGGGCGGAGGTCAGAAACCCTCCCGGTCGCGCCGGTTGCTCCAGCGCAGCTCCATCCGCTGCATGAACGTCCCGCCGCCGCCGGACTTGCGCACGGCGCCGCCCGGACCGGGCAGCGGCCGGCTGCGCAGCCGGATGGCCGGCACGATCTGGCCCGGCGCGGGCACCCGCCGCCAGGTCGTCCAGGCCAGCACGCCGCAGGCGACCAGGACGGCCGCCCCGGCGACGTCCAGGGTGATTCGGCGCGCGTACACCCCGTAGCCGAGCACGCCCGCCCCGACGACGACGCCCACCGCGGCGGCGATCAGCCGCTGCCGCAGGTGCCTGCGCAGGCGGTTGCCCTGCAGGGTCGAGGCGAGTTTCGGATCTTCGGCGTGCAACGCCCGCTCCATCTGCTCGAGCAGTCGTTGCTCATGCTCGGACAGCGGCACCAGGGTCCTCCTTGACAACATGGACGAACGTGACCGGGCTCCGGTCCCGACCAGCCGGACCGGCCCCTTGGAACAAGAATAGGCAGGCAAGCGATTGCGCGATACGCCGCCGGCAAAGAAACCACCGACAAACCTGGCCGGCCGGCCGGTCCGCGGCCCGGTCCGGCCCGGCCGAACGCCCGTTCCAGGGCGGCCGGGGCGTCCGTCCAGCCCGCCCGGCCGCCGCACCGCAACGCCCGCATGATCACCACCGACCGCCGAAACTGATCATCCCACTCGGCCCGGCGACCGCGATCGGTCTGCTTTACACCCCATCTGCCCGGCTTCGACGGCAGGTTCGCCGCCTGCACCGACCCGGCCGCCGGTGTGTCGCCCGCCGCGGTCACGATCGCGACCACCGCAGGCAGCGGCCCGGACCACCGCCGGACCGGGCGCGCCGGCCGGGCCAGGCAGATGAGACCCGCGCCACACGCGGGCGCACCGGTCAGTCCAGCCCGGCCAGGATGTGCAACTGGGTGGCGATCGCCCGGAACTCGGGCAGGTCGGCCGCCAGGCTTTCGAGCGCGAGCAGGTCCTCGGCCCCGGCCGGGACCGAGCCGTAGGCCTGGTTGTACCCGGTCTCCCCGTTCGGCGGCACCACGTCCGAGAAGGTCCGCACGCCGTGCACCGACCGGATCGCCAGGCCGGTGCGGGTCAGCAGCTCGCGCAGCTGCGCCTCGGTGAACCGGCGCGGCGCGGGCCCGTACTCCCCGGGCCCGGCGTCCTTCGCCCGCAGCGCGGCCAGCGCCCCGGAGACCTGCCCGGCCAGCACCCGGGCCAGCACCAGCGCGCTGCGGTTGGCGGCCAGCACGCTGGCCAGCCCGCCCGGCTTGAGCGCGCCGACCACGTTGCGGCAGCCGAGCACCGGGTCGTCGGCGAACTCCAGCGCGCCGTGGCACAGCACCACGTCCGCGCCGCCCGGCTCGACCTCGTCGAGCACCGTGCCCAGGTCGCCCTGCGCGGCGCGGACCAGGTCGGACACCCCGGCCTCGGCCGCGCGCCGGGCCAGCGCGGCCAGGGCGTCCGGGCTCGGGTCGACCACGGTGACCCGGTGCCCGAGCCGGGCCAGCGGCACGGCGAAACCGCCGGTGCCCCCGCCCAGGTCCACCACGTCCAGACCCTCGTCGGCCGGCCGCCCGCCCGCCCTGCGGTAGTCGTCCAGGGCCGAGCTCAACACGCCCCACACCACGGCGGTACGCACCGATCTGCCGGGGTGCGCGCGGTCGACTGTCCCATTGCTGCCTTCTTCACGGTGCGCCACAGGGCCATTTTACGGCCCGCCGCGCCCCGCGAGCGCCTCGGCCGCGATCTCGGCCGAGTCGACCTGCGCGAGGTCGGGGTCCGACACGGAGAACGTACGCACCCGGCCCACCGCGGTGTTCGGACCCTCGAACCGCACGGTGACCCGGCCCACCCCGGCGCCCTGCACCCAGCCGGGACCGTACTCCGCGTGCCGCACGTCCAGGCCCGGCGGCCAGCGGCGCGCGGCCAGGTCCACCGGGACCGGGCCGTAGAGGGTCATCGCGGGCACCTCGCCGAGCACGGACGCGGGGCCGCCCGCGTCGGCCAGCGCCTGCGCGTATGCCGGATCCTCACTCGGCGCGTCCCCGGGCGAGGCTGAGGACAGCAGGGTCTGCTCATCGGCGAGCAGGTCCAGCTGATCTGGGCCCGGCCCGCCCTCGCCGTCCGCGCCGTCACCGTCCGAGTCCCCGGCGAGCCCGTCCGGGTCCAGCTCCGCCATCAGGTCGCCCTGGGAGAAGTCGGCCAGCCCGGTCACCGCCACCCCGAGCAGCCGGATCCCGCTGGAGGTCGCGGTCGCCGCCTCGATCGCCCCGCCGAGCAGGCGCAGCGCGGCGGCCCGGATCAGCCGCACGTCGTCGGTCGGCGCGGCGAAGGTCTCGGCCCGGGTCACCGTGGTGAAGTCGTGCCCGCGGGCCTTGACGCTGACCGTGCGCCCGGTCAGGTCGGCCGAACGCAGCCGGACCACGACCCGCTCGACCAGGCGGCCGACCGCGGCCCTGGTCTCGGCCTGGTCTATCAGGTCGTGCGGATAGGTGTCCTCCGCGCTGACCGACTTGGCCGGGCGCTCGACCTCGACCCGGCGGGAGTCGATCCCGCGGGCCAGCTGGTAGAGCGAGCCGCCCCAGGACACGCCCAGCAGCCCGGTCAGGTCGGTCCGGGTCAGCACCCGCAGGTCGGCCACCGTGCCGACCCCGACCCGGCGCAACCGGTCGGCCGTGGCCGGGCCCACGCCCCACAGCGCGCGCACCGGCAGCGGGTCGAGCCACTCCTGCTCGCTGCCCTCCGGCACGACCACCACCCCGGCCGGTTTGCGCGCGTCCGAGGCGACCTTGGCGATCAGTTTGGAGGTGCCGATGCCGACCGAGCCGGTCAGTCCGGTGGCCTCCAGGATCCGGCGGCACAGCCGGCGGCCGACCTCCTGCGCCTGCTCGGGCGTGGCCGGGGCCCCGTCCGGCCCGGCCGCCAGGTCCACGAACGCCTCGTCCAGGCTGACCGGCTCGACCAGCGGCGACAGTTCGTGCAGCAGTTCCATCACCACGATGCTGACCTTGTGGTACGCGCCGAACCGGGGGTAGAGGTAGGCGGCGTTCGGGCACAACCGGCGGGCCTGGGCCGTGGGCATGGCCGAGCGGACCCCGAACACCCGGGCCTCGTAGCTGCACGTCGAGACGACCCCGCGCAGTCCCACACCGCCGACCACGACCGGTTTCCCGCGCAGGCTGGGCTTGTGCGCCTGCTCGACCGATGCGTAGAAGGCGTCCATGTCGACGTGCAGTATGGACGTGGTCACGGTCCCATGGTCGCCCAGTGCACCGACACTTCGCCGGATCCGGCGGGCACTTTCTCGAACGGACGTTGCCGCGGGTTGCCGCCAGACGTTGAAAGGGCCGTGATGAACGTCATCACGACCCTTTCCACATGTCCGCACTGCCGGGGGCTCAATCCGACATCGCCCGCCGATTCCGGTTCTCCCTGTTCGAGGACCTCGGCCGCTGTGTTCCCCGCTCAGGGTTGGGAACGTGCGCACCAGGCACACCAGTGCCGGCGGTTGCCGCCGCGAGGAGCGACACTGTCACGATAGGGTCACAAGGGCATAACTGCCAAGCCCCTACCGGGCCCGGGGCGACTTTTTTTGCCCGCTTTTTCCACAGTACCGCCCGGCTACGGGGCGAACAGGCGTTTTGCGGCCGGGCCGGACCGGTCCGGCCCTGGTCACAGACCCGGCCGGACCGAAGGCCCGGCCGGGAGGGAGACATACGACCCCTGTGACCGGTGTGACTGCCCGGCGGCCGGCTCATCCGGCCGCCGAGACCCGACCGGCTACCGCCAGCCGGGCATCGGATAGCCGGCCAGCAGCTCGCGCACCTCGGCCGCGATCCGGGCCAGCTCCCGGTCGGTGGCCTCGTCGCCCACCGGGGCCCGGCCGGCCGCGGTCACCGCCCCGTCGATCCACTCGGCCACCTGCGGCATCTGCTCCACCCCCAGGCCCCGGGTGGTCACCGCGGCCGAACCCAGCCGCAGCCCGGACGGGTCGAACGGCTTGCGCGGGTCGAACGGCACGGCGTTGAAGTTCAGCTCGATCCCGGCCGCGTCCAGCGCCTTGGCCGCGACCTTGCCGGTCACGCCCTTGCCGGTCAGGTCGGTCAGCAGCAGGTGGTTGTCCGTGCCGCCGGAGACCAGGTCGAACCCGCGGCCGAGCAGCGCCTCGCCGAGGGCGGCGGCGTTGGCCACCACGTTCGCGGCGTAGTCCTTGAACGACGGCTGGGCCGCCTCGTGCAGGGCCACCGCGATCGCCGCGGTGGTGTGGTTGTGCGGACCGCCCTGCAGGCCCGGGAAGACCGCCTTGTCGATCGCCTTGGCGTGCTCCTCCTTGCACAGCAGCATCGCGCCGCGCGGCCCGCGCAGGGTCTTGTGCGTGGTGGTGGACACCACGTCGGCGTAACCCACCGGCGAGGGGTGCGCGCCGCCGGCCACCAGGCCCGCGATGTGCGCCATGTCGGCCAGCAGGATCGCGCCGACCTCCTCGGCGATCGCGGCGAAGGCCGCGAACTCGATCGTGCGCGGGATCGCCGTGCCGCCGGCGATGATCAGCCGCGGCCGCTCCCGCAGCGCGATCTCGCGCACCTTGTCCATGTCCACCCGGCCGGTCTCCGGCTCGACCCCGTAGTGCACCGGGGTGAACCACTTGCCGGTCGCCGAGACCGGGGAGCCGTGGGTCAGGTGGCCGCCGTGGGCCAGGGACATGGACAGCACCTTGTCCCCGGGCTGCATGAAGGCCAGGTACACGGCGAGGTTGGCCGGGGAACCGGAGTACGTCTGCACGTTCGCGTGGTCCGCGCCGAACAGGGCCTTGGCCCGCTCGACGGTCAGGCTCTCGAGCTGGTCGACGACCTGCTGGCCCTCGTAGTACCGCTTGCCGGCGTAGCCCTCGGAGTACTTGTTGGTGAACACCGTGCCGGTGGCCTCCAACACGGCCGTGGACACGTAGTTCTCCGAGGCGATCAGCCGGATCTTGTCGTACTGGCGCTCGGCCTCGGCCTCGACCAGGCCGGCGATCTCCGGATCGGCCTGGGCGAGATGGTTGATGACGGGCTCATGCATAAGTCGGCCTCCATCGTGGCGGGTGGATGGTGGCGAACACCCAGGCGCACGGTGCCCACTTCCGCTGGCCCAGCTGCTCCCCGGTAGTCGATTCCACCTGGCGGCCCTGTCTGCGGACGCCTTTGCGCGCCAGTCACAGCTGTGCGGTGTCGATTCTAGACGAGTAATTCCGAACTCTGGTGCCTGAGGCGAGTTGCTGGTTGGTGCGTCGGAGTGCGGCGGCGAGTGGGCACGGCGAAATTCGGAATTACTCGTCTAGGAGTCCGGGCTCAGCAGAGCCACACACTCCACGTGCTGGGTCATCGGGAAGAAGTCGAAAGCGCGCAGACGGTCCAGCCGGTAGCCCGCCTCGGCGAAATACGCCAGGTCACGGCCGAGCGACGCCGGATCGCAGGCGACGTACACGATGGCGCGCGGTCGGAGCGCGGCCAACTGCCCCACCACCGTCCGGCCCGCTCCGGACCGCGGTGGGTCCAGCACGGCCACGTCGGCCAGGAACCCGTCCGGGGCCTCGGCCAGGACCTTGTCCACCCGGCCCTCGACCAGCTCGACCTGCTCGAACCCGGCCAGGTTGGCGGTGGCGTCAACCACCGCGCCGCCGTCGGACTCGACCGCGACCACCTCGCCCTCGGCGCCGACCGCCTCGGCCAGCCCGGCCGCGAACAGCCCGACCCCGCAGTACAGGTCCAGCGCGGTCTCCCCGGCCTGCGGGTCCAGCCAGGCCAGCACGAGCTCGCTGAGCACCCCGGCCGCGGCCGGGTGCACCTGCCAGAACCCGGAGCCGGACACCCGCCACGTCCGGTCGGCGGCCACCTCGCGCACGTGCGCCCGGCCGTGGATCCGCTGGATCCCGCCCTTGCCGTCACCGCGCAGCACCGAGACCGGCACGTCGCCCTCCACCAGCGGAACCCGGGTGCCGGCCTCGGGGGTGACCACCACGGCCCGGTCCGAGGAACCGGCCGGGGCGATCACCTCCACCGACGCCATCTGCGGCCAACGCCGCTTCTCCGCACCGACCTCCTCCACCCCGGCCGAGGCGATCAGGCAGTGGTCCACCGGCTCGACCTCGTGCGAGCGGCTGCGGCGCAACCCCAGCCGGCCCTTCGGATCCACCGCGAACTGCACCCGGGAACGCCAGCCCAACCCGTCCGCCCACGGGTCGCCCGGCCCGGCCGGAGCCGACTCCACCACCACATCCACGTCGATCTTGGCCAGGTGGCGCAGCTGCTCGGCCACCACCTCGCCCTTGAGCCGGCGCTGCGCGTCCAGCGAGGCGTGCTGCCAGTCGCAGCCGCCGCACCGGCCCGGCCCTGCGTACTCACACGGCGCCTGGACCCGGTCCGCGGACGCCTCCAGCACCTCGACCGCGTCCGCCCGCAGGAACCGGTCCTGCGGCCCGCCCTGGGTGACTTCCACCACAACCCGCTCCCCGGGCAGCGCGTGCCGGACGAACACCGCCCGGCCCTCGTGCCGGGCCACGCAGAAGCCGCCGTTGGCCACCGGCCCCACCGTGACGGTGAACCGCTCCCCCGCCGACGAGGGCCGGTGCTCCGGCTCGGGCGCGGGGCGGGACGGGCGGACGCTGGGTTTGCCGGGCACGGTGATCCTTGTCGTCGAAGGTCCTGGGAGTATCCGAGGAGTCTACCGAGCCCCGGCTCCTCAGACGGCCCGGAGCCAGACCTGCGTAGCTCGTCTAGGATCGTCTGCGGCCCGCCACTGTCCGCCGTCCATCCCGGATGATAGATAGAGGGTTACCAACTACCACCGTCGACACGCGCGCCGGACGCGGCCCCCGCCGAATCTAGGAGACCAGGCACCTTGCATATTGTGATCATGGGTTGCGGACGAGTGGGGTCCGCGCTCGCCTCCAGCATGGAAGAGCTGGGCCACACGGTGGCCGTGGTCGACCAGGACGCCCATGCCTTCCGGCGGCTCGGCCCGGGCTTCCGGGGCCGCCAGATCACCGGCACCGGATTCGACCGCGACACGCTGATCGCGGCCGGGATCGCCGAGGCGGACGCCTTCGCCGCGGTCTCCAGCGGCGACAACTCCAACATCATCGCGGCCCGGGTGGCCCGGGAGACCTTCGGGGTGGAGAACGTGGTGGCCCGGATCTACGACCCGCGCCGCGCGGAGATCTACCAGCGCCTGGGCATCCCGACCGTGGCCACCGTGCGGTGGACCGCGGACCAGATGCTGCGCCGGCTGCTGCCCAGCGGCGCCGAGGAGCACTGGCGCGACCCGTCCGGCGCGGTGATGCTGGCCGAGGTGAGCCTGAGCTCGGCCTGGGTCGGGCACCGGGTCTCCCGCGCGGAGGCCGCGGCCAAGGTGCGGATCCCGTTCATCACCCGGCTGGGCAACGGCATCATGCCCGCGGCGGACACGGTGCTCCAGGAGGGCGACCTGATCCACGTGGCCATGACCGTGGCCGATGCCGGCGCGGTCGAAGAGATCTTCGCGAAGGGACCTGAGAACTGATGCGCGTCGCCATCGCCGGAGCCGGGAACGTCGGCCGCTCCATCGCCGTGGAACTGCTGCAGAGCGGCCACGAAGTCCTGCTGATCGACAAGGAGGCGCACCGGATCGGGATCGAGGAACTGCCCCGGGCCGAGTGGCTGCTGGCCGACGCCTGCGAGATCTCGGCCCTGGACGAGGCCGGCCTGCAGCGCTGCAACGTGGTGATCGCGGCCACCGGCGACGACAAGGTCAACCTGGTGGTGTCGCTGCTGGCCAAGACCGAGTACGGCGTGCCGCGGGTGGTGGCCCGGGTCAACCACCCGAAGAACGAGTGGCTGTACAACGACGCCTGGGGCGTGGACGTGGCCGTCTCCACCCCGCGCCTGATGTCCGCGCTGGTGGAGGAGGCGGTGTCGGTCGGCGACCTGGTCCGGCTGCTGCGCTTCAGCCAGGGCGACGCGAACCTGGTCGAGCTGACCCTGCCGGCCGACGCGCCGCACGTGGGCACCGCGATCAGCGACGTGGCCTGGCCGGCCAACACCGCCCTGGTCGCGGTGCTGCGCGGCGGCAGCGTGCTGGTGCCGAGCCCGGAGAACCTGCTGGAGGCCGGGGACGAACTGCTGTTCGTCGCCGCCCCCGACTGCGAGCAGCAGCTCGAAGAGCTCTTCTCCCCCGCCCCGGCCGCCTAGGAGCCCGCTGAAGATCTTGAAACGGCCCGGGCGGCCGGTCGATCCGGTCGCCGGGCCGAATTGAGGCAGGCAGAGACGACACTGCCCGCTGCGGGACCGCTGTCAGCGGCCCGGCGGCGGGCAGTGTCGTCTCTGCCTGAAGATCGGGTTATTCGGTCCGGGTGCTCGGGATCTGCGCCGACTCGGCCGGCTGCTCTGCTTCGGCCTCGGTCTGCGACTCGCCGTCGGCCGCGGGAGCGACGGCCGGCAGCGGCGCCTTGCGGATGATCTGCCAGCAGGTGTAGGCCACCGCGGCGTACAGCGGCCAGCCGAGCACCACCTTCGCGACCCCGAGCGCCGTGGTCGCGCTGCTCAGGTACAGCGGCACCTCGATCAGCACCCGGAGCAGGAACATCGCGGCCAGCAGCCAGGTGGCCAGGGTGAACGCGCGCAGCCGGGCCGGGTACACCCGCCACGCGGTCATCTCCCCGGTCACCGGCCCGAGCAGCACGCCCACGATCGGCCAGCGCACCAGCGCGCTGACGCTGAAGAGCACCGCCTCGCCGATGTTGAGCAGCAGCCCGGGCAGGTAGAAGTCCTTGGCCTGCCCGGTGAACTTCGCCACCGCCGCGCACACCAGCACGCCGCCGAGGCCGCCGAGGGTGTGCTGCAGGGTGTCGCGCTTGGCCAGGCGCACCACGGTCAGCACCAGCGCGGCGGCCAGGGCGGCCACCAGCGAGGCGTCAAGGCGCTTGGTCACCGCATAGACCAGGACGAACAGCACGCTGGGCAGGCCGACCTCGGCCAGCCCGCGCTTGCCGCCGAACGCGGCCATCACGGAGGCCTCGTAGGCGGCCGTGCGCGCGGCCAGCTGCTCGGCCGACTCGGCGGGCGGCGCCGGCTCGGCCGGCGCCCCCGGCTTCGGTGGCTCAGACACGGCGGGCACCCCGGCCGAAACGGATGACGACATGCCGGACATCGTACCCGGCCGCGGTCACCGGATCTCGGTAATCTCCGGGCCGCGCGCGAACGGGTTCAGATCGCCCCGGTAGGGCGACCGGGCCGGCTCCGGCTCGGTCTCCTGCACCGGCGCGCCGCCGGGCGGGGTCTGCGCGGGCATCTTGAGCGGGATCGGGTCGTGCGGGGCCATCGCCGCCTCCCCGCGCACCACCACGGTCTGCTGGAACACCTGCTCGACCAGCGCGGCCGCCTCGGCCTGGACCGCGGCCTGGCCCGAGACGATCCCGCGCAGGAACCAGCGCGGCCCGTCCGCGCCGAGGAACCGGGCCACCTGCATGCCCTGGTTGCCGTCGGGCAGCTTGACCGGGATCCGGGCCCGCATCTCCGGGCCGAACGGGCCGACCCCGCGGTCCACTATCCCGCCCTGCTTGGTGATCTCCTTGGCGTTCTCGTCCAGCACGTCCGCCCAGATCCCCTCGGTCCGCGGCGCGGCGAACGGGATCAGCTGGATCGCGCTCTGGCCGACCACCACGGTGGCCGAGATCACCTGCTGGGACTCGGACATCTCCAGCCGCAGCTGCATGTCCTGGAAGACCGGGACGAGCAGGCCGCCGAGGTCGATCCGGCCCTTCTCCGGGTCGTCGAGCTCGGCCGCGTCCCAGGGCCCGTCGGTCCGGGCCGCCGCGGCGCGCGGGGACCGGCCGTCGTCCGGGTCGGACTCGCTCTCGCCGTCCTCGGAGTCCAGCGCGTAGTCCTCGCCCGGATCCTCGTCGGTGTCGCGTCCACGCCGTCGAAACATCGCTCGTCGCCCCATCCATCCATTGCCGCTAGTCGAAATCCATTATCGTCGCCCGGACGGCCGTCCGGATTCACCGCTCGCGGGCCCGTCCGGGCCCGGGCGGCCTCACCGGCCGGTGCAGCCGTGGCCCGCCGCGCCGCGGGCCGAACCGGGCAGTTCGGCCACCTCGTGGAAGCGCGCCTTCTCCACCCGCTGCACCACGAGCTGGGCAATCCGGTCACCGCGGCGGAAAAGCACCGGGGCGTTGCGGTCCAGGTTGACCACGATCACTTTGACCTCGCCACGGTACCCCGCATCGATGGTTCCGGGGGAGTTGACCAAGGCGATTCCGTAGCGAACGGCCAAACCGGACCTCGGATGTACGAACGCGGCATAGCCGTCCGGTAGAGCGATCGCCAGCCCGGTCGGCAGCACCGCGCGCTCCCCCGGTTCGATCCGGGCGTCCACGGTGGTCCGCAGATCCGCGCCCGCGTCGCCCGGATGCGCGTACTCGGGCAGCGGCAGATCCGGGTCCAGCCGGACCACCAGCAGGTCGACGGGAGTCAGGGCATCCATAGCGCCGAACGCTACCGGATCCCGGGCCCCCCGTGTCACGGGTTGATCTCGAAGGCGCGCAGCGAGCGGTGCCGCTCCGTGTCGGCCAGCACGGTCTCGACCTCCGCGGCGCGGCCGTGGGTGGTGAAGTGGGTGAGCTTGACCTGCACGAACAGCGCCGCCGCGCGGGCGGCGAGCTCGCCGTCCGGACCGTTGATCCGGCCCTCGGCGCGCAGATACACCTTGCGTCCGGCCACGGCGACGCACCGCGCTGTGATGTGCACCACACTGCCGACCGGAACCGGCCTGAGGTAGTCGGTCTCCAGCCGGCCGGTCACCGCCGGGACCCGCAGCAGCCAGTTGACCGAGCCCAGCGCCTCGTCGAAGGCGCAGGCCAGCAGCCCGCCGTGGGCCAGCCCGGGCGCGCCCTGGTGCGCCTCGGTGACCTCGAACCGGGCCGAGACGTCCACCCCCTGCCCGGCGAAGACCTGCAGGTGCAGGCCGTTGGGCAGGTGGTCGCCGCAGCCGAAGCAGTGCGCGTAGTGCGGCCCGAGGTCGGTGCCGGGGGCCGGGGCGTCCGGGTGCCGGACCGGCTCGAGCGCTCCGGGCGGCGGCACGGTCGGGCCGACGGCGGCCTGGGCGGTGTCTGCGTTGCTCACGGACCCGATCCTACCCGCCGGTAGCTTCGGCCGGGCGGGCCGGGCCCGGCCCCCGCGCAGGTTTGGGTACGCGATTTTGGGGGAACCATGGTTGCCCCCGCCCACCCGGGGTGTGTGAGTCTTGGTCCATGCAGAATTCAGACGCCTCAGCGGGCGGGCCGGCGGCCTACCGCGAGAAACTCTCCGCCCCGCCGTCCTGGTACCTGCTCGCGGTCACCTTCGGCCTGTGTTTCGGGATCATCTTCCTGGTGGTCAACCCGCTCCTGGCCCTGGGCGCCCTGGTCGTGGTGGCCCTGGTCGGCTGCGCCGTGGTGGCGTCCTACGGCAGCCCTCGGATCGAGGTGTACCCGGACATCCTGATCGCGGGCAGGGCGAGCCTGCCGGTGCGCGCGCTAGGCCACGCCGGCGCGCTGGACGTCGAGGCGGCCCACGCACTACAGACGCACGAGGCGGACGCACGAGCGTACATGCTCCTGCGCAGCTACGTGCGCACTGCGGTGCGCGTGGAGATCATCGATCCGGCGGACCCGACGCCGTATCTGTACCTGTCGACCCGCAAGCCCGAAGAGCTGGCGGCTGCGGTCAACGCCCTTCAGCACTGACCACAGCCATCACCTGTCCGGCCCGGCGGCCGCCAGTCCTTACCTCCGCTCTGCGGCGGTCATGCACAGTCCCGGCAGACCGTCTGGCCGTTCCGTTCGAACGCGAGCTGGGACTGGTGGTGCACCAAGAAGCACTTGGCGCAGGTGAACTCGTCGGCCTGCCGGGGCAGGACGCGCACGCTCAGTTCCTCGCCGGACAAGTCCGCGCCAGGAAGTTCGAGCGATTCCGCGTCGCCTTCGTCCAGGTCGACCACGCCGGCGGTCTTGTCGACCCGCCGGGCCTTGAGTTCCTCCAGCGAGTCCTCGTTCAGCTCGTCGTCGGTCTTGCGTGGGGTGTCGTAATCGGTAGCCATCTTCCCTCTCCCCCTGTGGGCGGTTCACGTCTTCAGGGCACGTAACGTTTTTGGACCCGGACTTTGTGCCCGATCCGAGGCGCAGATTTTTCCCTACTTCAAGAGGTGTTACCTAACTGACACCCCTTGATTCCTCCGAAAGAGTGATCTGAAAGCATAAGGCCACTGCACGACGCACCTTGCGCGCACCGTCCTGGAAAGGTGTCTCCCATGGCCATCTACGCACTAGGCGACCTTGTACCCTCGATCGACCCCGAAGCCTACATCCACCCGGAAGCAGTGGTGATCGGGCAGGTCACTGTGGGAGCCGGCAGCAGCGTCTGGCCTGGAGCGGTGCTGCGCGGAGACTACGGGAAAATCGCTGTGGGCGAACAGACCTCGGTCCAGGACGGATCTGTGATCCACGCCACGGAGGACCTGCCGACCTTGATCGGAAACGAGTGTGTGATTGGTCACATCGCCCATTTGGAGGGGTGTGTGATCGAGGACCGCTGTCTGATCGGTTCCGGTTCGGTGGTGCTGCAGCGGGTGCTGGTGCGCCGCGGCGCGCTCGTCGGCGCGGGCGCCGTGGTCTCCCCGGGCACCGAGGTGCCCAGCCGCGCGATGGCCCTGGGCGTCCCGGCCAAGATCCGGCTGGACGCCGTGCCCGAGGACATGGTCCTGGACGGCGTGCAGCGCTACGTCGCCAACGCCGCCCGCTACGGCCGCGAGCTGAAGCGGATCGGCTAGGCAGTGTTGGGGAATGTCCCAAGGCGCGAATCCGGTGATCGCCGTCGCCTGGCCGCACCGCACGCAACGGCACAGACGACCGAGTATGAGCCGTCCCGTGCGACGCGCCCATGCTCGGCGCCGACCAGATTCACCTCACCTACCAGCACAAACCGGCGGTCATGCCGTGGCCTTGACACATTCCCAAACACTGCCTAGCAGAACCGCCAACGCCGCCGTCGCGCCGCCCGCCCGCCCGCCCCGGGCCTCAGCCCTGCCGGGGCCGGGTCGGGATCCAGACCCGCACGACCAGCCCGCCGCCGTCCCGCGGCCCGGCCGCGATCCGGCCCCGGTGCGCCGAGACCACGGACCGCACGATCGACAGGCCCAGCCCCGCGCCGCGGTCCTTCGGGTTCTTCCCGGCCCCCGGCCCGGTCAGCCGCCGGAACGGCTCGAACAGGCTCTCCACCAGCTCGGCGGGCACCTGCGGCCCGGAGTTGGCCACGACCAGCAGCCCGTACCGCTCCTGGTCGTAGGTCACCACGTCGACCCAGCCCCCGGGCACGTTGTACCGCAGCGCGTTCTGCACCAGGTTGGTGGCCACCCGTTCCAGCAGGGTCGCGTCCCCGGCCACCGCGACCGGCTGGAAGTCCGTGCGCAGGAACACCCCGGCGCCGGCCGCCTCGGCCGCGCACAACCCGGTGGTGCGCTCGGCCACGGCGGCCAGGTCCACCTCGGCCTCCTCCACGAGCGCGTTGTCCGCGCGGGCCAGGGCGAGCAGGCCCTCGATCATCCGCTCCGAGCGTTCGTTCGTGACCAGCAGCGAGTCGATCAGGGCGACCGTGTCCGGCGGGGTGTCCGGGTCGGCCAGGGCCACCTCCAGCAGGGTGCGGTTGATCGCCAGCGGGGTGCGCAGCTCGTGCGAGGCGTTGCCGGTGAACCGGCGCTGGCTCTGGAACGCGGCGTCGAGCCGGTCGAGCATCTCGTCGAACACGTCGGCCAGCTCGTGCAGCTCGTCGCTCGGCCCGGCCAGGGCCAGCCGCGGGGCCAGGTCCGTGCCGCGGACCAGTCCGGCCGGGCGCTGGGCGATCCGCCGGGCGGCCGCGGTGATCCGGCTCAGCGGCCGCAGCACCCGCCCGGACAGCCAGTAGCCGACCGCGAACACCACCACGCCGAACACCAGCAGGCACAGGAAACAGGTGGCCAACGTGTCGTGCAGGCTGTCCAGCCGCACCGCGTGGACGCAGGCGTGCTGGTAGTCGGCCAGGTTCCCCTTGCCCGCGGCCACGGCGGCCGCGATCTCCCGGGCGGTGACCTTGCACGAGACCGGCACGTCGACCCGCGGATGGTTCGCCTGCCACTTGAGCACCAGGGACACCACGCCCATCAGGGCCAGCCCGGCCACGACGAACGACCCGCCGTACAGCAGGGTCAGCTTCGTGCGCACCCGCCAGCCGCGCCGGGGCACGGGCCTGGGCGGCGGCGCGGCGGCACTGTCCGAGGTGTACTGCCCGGAGGCCGTCAGCGGCACCACGGTGCGCCCCAGCGGATCCTCGTGGCCCTGTCCCGCGTCCTGGTCCGGCACGGCGCTCAGCCGATCCGGTAGCCGGCGCCGGGCACCGTGACCACCACGGCCGGCTCGCCCAGCCGGCGGCGCAGCGTCATCACCGTCACCCGGACCACGTTGGTGAACGGGTCGGTGTTCTCGTCCCAGGCCTTCTCCAGCAGCTGCTCGGTGCTCACCGCCGCGCCCCCGGCCCGCAGCAGCACCTCCAGCACGGCGAACTCCTTGGGCGAGAGCTGCACCGGCCGCCCGTCCCGGGTCACCTCCCGCCGGGCCGGGTCCAGCCGCAGCCCGGAGCGTTCCAGGACCGGCTTGACCGCGGGCGCCGAGCGGCGGCCCAGCGCCCGCACCCGGGCCACCAGCTCGGCGAACACGAACGGCTTGCCCAGGTAGTCGTCCGCGCCGAGGGAGAGCCCGGCCACCCGGTCCAGCACGTCGGCCGCAGCGGTCAGCATCAGGATCCGGGTCGGCGCCCCGGACTCCACGATCCGCCGGCACACCTCGTCCCCGGACATCATCGGCAGGTCCCGGTCCAGCACCACCACGTCGTACTCGTTGACCGAGGTGTACTCCCACGCCGAGGCGCCGTCGTACACCACGTCCACGGCCATCGTCTCGCGCCGCAGCCCCTTGGCGATGGCGTCGGCCAGCAACTCTTCGTCCTCCACGACCAACACCCGCATGTAAGCGCCTCTCCAACCAGATCCGGCCGGCCGGCCAACGGCAGGCGACGGCCCGGCCAACACATGTGGCCCGGCAGGCAAGCCTGCCGGAACGAAGGTAAGAACCGCGTCAAAAGTGCCGGTCTCCCAGATGTTTTCGCCATGTTGCGGTTTGGCAGTGCCGGGCACCGGGAAGCTTGGCCCAAACGGATGAAGCCACCGCAAGGAGTCATTTGGCCATGGGAGAGTTCACCGCTCGTCTGCACCAGCGCATCACCGACACCGAGTGCGCGCTGCGGCGCGCCATCAGCACCAAGGACGTCTACGGCGCCCAGGTCGAGCAGGGCGAACTGGATTCGCTCCTGCGCATCGCCCGGGAACACGGCGTGGAGCACCGGATGGACCGCGGTGCGGCGAACCTCGTCTTCTGAGTCCGCCTGCGCACCCGCACGTTCCGCCGCCGCGTGACCGGCTGAGCCCGAAGGCCCCAGCCTCAGTAGTCGTCCCGGTCGGCACCGAGCTCCACCAGCACATCGTGAAGCAATCCGAATGTGGCGGCCGACGCCGCCAAGGTCATCGCCTCGGAAGCCTGCGCCCCGCGGAACCCCGCGACCGTCGCGCCCGCCTCCGCCGCGATCAGGCCGCCGGCCGAACGGTCCCAGACCTGCGTGCCCCGCTCGAAGTAGGCATCGACCCGGCCGCACGCCACCGAGCACAGGTCCAGGGCCGCCGACCCGGCGCGCCGGATGTCCCGCACCCGGGGAAGCAGCCCCGCGACGACCGCGCCCTGCCGATCCCGCCGAGCCGCCTGGTACCCGAACCCGGTGGCCACCAGCGCGCCCGCCAGACCGGTGTCCGAGCGCACCGCGATCTGCCGGCCGTTGCACCATGCGCCGCCGCCCAGCCAGCCCGTGTAGACCTCGCCCAGCCGCGGCGCGGCCACCGCCCCGGCCACGGTGACGCCGTCCACCTCCACCCCGATCGACACCGCCCAGGCGGGCAGGTCGTAGAGGTAGTTCACCGTGCCGTCGATCGGGTCCACCACCCAGGTCACGCCGGAGCTGCCGGCCTGCCCGCCGCCCTCCTCGCCGAGCACCGCGTCACCCGGCCGGGCGAGCGCGATCCGGTCCCGGATCAGCCGCTCGGCCGCGGTGTCCATCTCGGTGACCACGTCGGTCGGGCTGGACTTGGTGCTGAGCACCCCGAGGTCGCCGGGCCGGCCGTGCACGAGCAGCCGCCCGGCCTCCTCGGCGATCTCCCGGGCCAGGTCGGCCAGTTTCGACGGCTCTTCCACGCGCACTCCCTCATCGATGGCGGTCTGCGCAATCGCCGGGCCGTGCGGGCGGCTGCGCCCCGGGCCCCGGCGGCGCTGTCTCAGTCGCTGCCGCACAGGGCCGGCTTGGGCCCGCGCGGGTTGGGGCAGCATCCGGCCACGCAGCGCCCGGGCCGCACGCCCAGTCCGCTCAGCGCGGCCGGCCGGACCGCCGCGCCGCCCGCCCGGGCCGCCTGCTCCAGCACCAGGTCGAGGATCGCGGCCACGAACTCGCCGTCCACGCCCACCGTCGCTGCCCGGGCGAACGGCAGGCCGAGCTTACGGGCCGTGGCCGCGGCTTGGGTGTCGAGATCGTAAACAACCTCCATGTGATCGGAGACGAACCCGATCGGCACCACCACGGCCGCCCGCGCCCCGGCCGCGTGGCGGGCGTCGAGGTGGTCGTTGACGTCCGGTTCCAGCCACGGCTGGGACGGCGGCCCGCTGCGGCTGCAGTAGACCAGGGCGGCCGGGTGCCGCGTCCCGGTCGCGGCGGCCACGCCCTCGGCGACCAGGCCCATGACGGCCTCGTGCTGGGCCACGTAGTCGCTGGACTCGGCCAGCACCAGCGGCAGGGAATGGGTGACGAAGACCAGCTCCGCGGCGTCGCGCACCGGCTCGTCCAACTCCGCCAGGGCCCGCACGGTCGAGCGCACCATCGGGCCGACGAAGCCCGGGTGGTCGAAGTAGGCCCGGATCCGGTCGAACTCCAGCCCCTGCGCCGCCGGGCCGGCCTCGGCCACGGCCCCCGCCAGGTCCTCGCGGTACTGCCGGCACCCGGAATACGAGGAGTAGGCCGAGGTGACGAACACCAGCACGCGCCGGCGCCCGTCCGCCGCGAGTTCGCGGACGGTGTCGGCGAGGAAGGGCTTGCAGTTGCGGTTGCCCCAGTAGACCGGCAGGTCCAGGCCGTGCCCGGCGAACTGCGCCTCCAGCGCGGCGATCAGCGCGCGGCACTGCCCGTTGATCGGGCTGACCCCGCCGAACTCGGCGTAGTGCGCACCCACCTCGGCCAGCCGCTCGTCCGGGATCCCGCGCCCGCGCGTGACGTTGCGCAGGAACGGCAGGACGTCGTCGGGCCCCTCCGGGCCGCCGAAGGACAAGAACAGGAGCGCGTCATAAGGTGCGGCCGAAGACATGGATCCATCCTCGCACGTCGCGCCGGACGGCTCGCAAGCAGCGTGCGGACCGCGCGTCCCGGCGGCGGCGGACCCCGCCGGATCCGGGCCGGGCCTTGACGCCCGGCCCCGGGTCGCGTTGGCTTACCACCCGCAGGCAGCGGCGGCCCGGCCGGCCCGGACCGGCTGCGCGGGCGGCCCGGCCCGCGGCCCTGCACCGACACCACGACGTCCACAGAAGGGGCCGACAGCGGCGATGAGCGCACCCACGGTGACCACCCCGACCCGCACCTGGCAGAACTGGGCCGGGAACCAGCGGGCCCAGGTCCGCCGGATCGCCACCCCGGCCGGCCCGGCCCAGACGGCCGAGGCCGTGCGCGAGGCGGTCGGCCAGGGGCTGCGGGTCAAACCCGTGGGCGCCGGCCACTCGTTCACCGCGGCGGCCGCCACCGACGGGGTGCTGATCCGGCTGGACCAGCTCACCCGGCTGCGCTCGGCCGACCGGGCCAGCGGCCTGGTCACGGTCGAGGCCGGGATGCCGCTGTGGCGGCTGAACGAGCTGTTGGCCGAGCAGGGCCTGGCGCTGACCAACATGGGCGACATCCAGGCCCAGACCGTCTCCGGCGCCATCGGCACCGGCACCCACGGCACCGGCCGGGCCAGCGCCTCGATCGCCGCGCAGGTGGCCGGGCTGGAGATCGTGCTCGCGGACGGCTCCGTGGTCGCGTGCAACGCCGCCGAGCACCCGGACCTGTTCGAGGCGGCCCGGATCGGCCTGGGCTGCATCGGCGTGATCACCGCGGTCACCTTCCGGACCGAGCCGACGTTCCTGCTCACCGCGCAGGAACAGCCGATGCCGTTCGACCGGGTGCTGGACTCCTTCGACCAGCTGTGCGCCGAGAACGAGCACTTCGAGTTCTTCTGGTTCCCGCACACCGGCTCCGCCCTGGTCAAACGCAACAACCGGGCCGGCGGCCCGGCCCGGCCGCTGACCCGCCGCCGGGCCTGGCTGGAGGACGAGTTCCTGGCCAACACGGTCTTCGCCGGCGCCTGCCGGCTCAGCCGGGCCGCGCCGCGGGCCGTGCCCGGCATCAACCACCTGGCCGCCCGGGCCCTGTCCGCGCGGACCTACACCGACCGCTCGGACAAGGTGTTCACCTCCCCGCGGACCTTCAAGTTCCTGGAGATGGAGTACGCCCTGCCGCGCGAGTCGGCCGCCAGTGCGCTGCGCGAGGTACGCCGCGCGATCGACGCCTCCGGCCTGCGGATCAGCATGCCGGTCGAGGTCCGGGTGGCCCCGGCCGACGAGCTGTGGCTGTCCACCGCGCACGGCCGGGACACCGCCTACCTGGCCTTCCACATGTTCCAGGGCACCAGCCCGACCGAGTACTTCGAGATCGTCGAAGCCGTCATGGTCGCCCACGACGGCCGCCCGCACTGGGGCAAGCTGCACACCCGGGACGCCGCCTACCTGGCCAAGAGCTACCCGCGGTTCGAGGACTTCCTGAAGGTGCGGGACAAGACCGACCCGGACCGGGTCTTCGGCAACGCGTACTCGCGCCGGGTGCTCGGGTCCTGACCCCGGCTCCGAATGCCGGGCCGGGGCTGGGCGCGCGCTTCGGCTACCCACCCGGCGCGTTTCACCCGTCCGGCGCTGATGATGCGGCCGCAGGGCTCTCCCAGGCGCCGACGGCCCGGTCCAGCCACTCCGCGAGCAGCGCTCGCCCTCGGTGAGCCGTACCAGCTGCGGCACGACCGTCCGGAACGCGACGGTCGCCTCAGCCGGGCGTCACCGCAGTTCGCCGTCGGCGACCAGGACCGCCGGGCCGGTCATCTCCACCCGGCCGTCCGCGCGCTCGACGATCACCAGCCGCCCGCCCGGCACGTCCACCACGTACGGCGTCTCCCGCGGCGCGCCCTCCCGCCGCGCCGCGGCGATCATCACCGCGCACGCGCCGGTCCCGCAGGACCTCGTCTCCCCGGAGCCGCGCTCGAACACGCGCATCCGGACATGGTGCTCGGCCACCGGGGCGACGAACTCGATATTCACTCCATGGGGGTACACGGAAGCAGGCTTGAACTCCGGCGCCTCCAGCAGCCGACCGGCCTCGGCGACGTCGCCCACGAACACCACCGCGTGCGGATTGCCCATGTCCACATTCACCGCCTGCTGCCACTCCCCGCCGACCCACACCTGCGCTTGCTCGTCGAGCACTCGCGGCACGCGCATCGTGACCGTGATGTCCCCCTGCTCCGGAACGACGACGTGCTTGACCCCGTCGCGGGTGCCCACCCCGAACTCGCCGGCCGGCATCAGCCCCTGGTCCACGAGATACCGGGCGAACACGCGCACGCCGTTCCCGCACATCTCCGCGAGCGAGCCGTCGCTGTTGCGGTAGTCCATGAACCACTCGGCGCCGGACGCCTGGTCCTCGAAGCCCTCGGCGTGCACGGTGCGCACCACCCGCAGCAGCCCGTCCGCGCCCACCCCGGCCCGCCGGTCGCAGGCCGCGGCGACCCACGCCGCGTCCGGCCGGAAGGTACCGTCCGGGTCGGCGACTATCAGGAAGTCGTTCTCGGTCCCGTGGCCCTTGGTAAATCGGATCATGTTGCCATCGTAGGGGAATCCGCGCCGTCGACCCGGCGTCGCACCTGGTCCAGCAGGTCGGCCGAGCCCGAGTCCAGCCAGTGCACGTGCGGATCCCGGCGGAACCAGGACTCCTGGCGGCGGGCGAACCGTTTCGTCTCCCGCACGGTCTGCTCCCGAGCCTCCTGCTCGGTGCACTCCCCACCGAGCGCCGCCAGCACCTGCTTGTAGCCGAGCGCGCGACTGGCGGTCACGCCCTCCCGCAGCCCGACCTGCACCAACGCCTCGACCTCGGCGACCAGTCCGCGCTCCCACATCACGTCCACCCGCCGGGTGATCCGCTCGTCCAGAACCACCCGATCGGCGGTCAGGCCGACCCGGACGGCCCCCGGGTACCGGGACTCGTGCCCCGGCAGGGACGCGGCGAACGGCTCCCCGGTCAGCGAGATCACCTCCAGCGCGCGCACGATCCGCCGCCCGTTCGACGGCAGGATCGCCGCGGCCGCAGCCGGATCGACCCCGGCCAGCCGGGCGTGCAACCCGGCCGGCCCGGCCTCGGCCAACTCCGCCTCCAGCGCGCCGCGCACCTGCAGGTCGGTGCCCGGGAACTCGAACTCGTCGAGCACCGCGTGCAGGTAGAGCCCGGAACCGCCCACCAGCACCGGCACCCGGCCGGCCGCGAGCAGCCGCTCGATCTGCGCGCGGGCCGCACGCTGGTACTCGGCCACGGCCGCGCGCTCGGTCACGTCCAGGACGTCCAGCAGGTGGTGTGGCACGCCGCCGCGCTCGGCCGGGGTCAGCTTCGCCGTGCCGATGTCCATGCCCCGGTACAGCTGCATGGAGTCGGCGTTGATCACCTCGCCGCCGTACTCCCGCGCCACGGCGACGCCCAGGTCCGACTTGCCGACCGCGGTCGGGCCGACCACGGCGATCACCAGAGTGTTGTCCACGTCGACCATCCTCCTCCCGGCCGGGCGCAGGCCGGGCCGGGTCCTGCGCCGACCGGTGGCGGACCGACAGGCCGCCGCCCGGTTTGTCTTTTATGCTCGGTTCAAGCCCGCCGCCCAGCCCGCGGCGACCGACGAACCGGAAGGCCGTCATGGGAATCCTCGCCGTCTTCAAACACAGGACCACCGGCCCGGCGAACCGTGCCGACGCGAAGAACGACCGCCGCTACAGCCGGACGGGCGCCGCCGCCGCGAGCAGCGCTCCGGCCGCCTTCGCCGCCTCGGCCGACGACCCCACGCACCGACTGCCGCGGATCTCCCGGGACAGCGGGCCACAGTAGGCCGCGGGCGGATCCGGGCGCTTTTTGCGGTCCCTCGCAGGCCTCAGCCCGGCGGATCCCGGTCGGGCCTGAGCCTGTTGGCCCCTGGCCTGTGCTCGGGCATCAGCCCGGGCCGGCCGGACGGTCGGCCGCCGCTCAGCCGCAACTGGGCGCCGGCGCCAAGGGCGCGGGCACACCGATCGTCGGCATGCCCAGCGACACCCCGGGCCCGGCGGCGCCGTGACCGTGGCCGTCGCCCAGACCGGCCTCCTTGGCCGCCCGCCGGGCCGCCCAGGCGTCCCCGGACCGCAGCCGCCGCAGCCCGGAGAACGCCGGACCGCCGTCGACCCCGTCGGCCACCAGGTGGAACGGCGCCGCGTAGGTGATCGTCGCCCGCACCATGTCCCCCGGCCGCGGAAGCTGCGCGGCCGGCAGGTCGCCGACGGCCACGTGCACGAGCCGGTGGTCCCGGGCCCGGCCGGACAGCCGGTGGGTGGCCTCGTCCTTGCGCCCCTCGCCCTCGGCGATCAGCAACTCGACCTCCGTGCCGAGCAGCTTTTTGTTCTCCGACCAGGAGATCTCCTCCTGCAACGCCGCCAGCCGCAGGTACCGCTCCTGCACGATTTCCTTGGGCAGCTGGTCGGGCAGCTCGGCCGCGGGCGTGCCCGGGCGCTTGGAGTACTGGAACGTGAACGCGGAGGCGAACCGGGCCTGCCGCACCACCTGCAGGGTCTGCTCGAAATCGGCCTCGGTCTCGCCCGGGAACCCGACGATGATGTCGGTGGTGATCGCGGCATGCGGCATCGCCTCCCGGACCCGGTCGATGATGCCCAGGTAGCGTTCCTGCCGGTAGGACCGGCGCATCGCCTTGAGCACCGTGTCCGACCCGGACTGCAACGGCATGTGCAGCGACGGCATCACGTTCGGCGTCTCGGCCATCGCGGCGATCACATCGTCGGTGAAGTCCTTCGGGTGCGGAGAGGTGAACCGGACCCGCTCCAGCCCCTCGACCTGACCGCAGGCCCGCAGCAGCTTCGCGAAGGCGGCCCGGTCGCCGAACTGGGCGCCGTAGGAGTTCACGTTCTGCCCGAGCAGGGTGACCTCGACCACGCCCTCCGCGACCAGCGCCTCGATCTCGGCCAGGATGTCCCCCGGCCGCCGGTCCTCCTCCTTGCCGCGCAGCGCCGGCACGATGCAGAAGGTGCAGGTGTTGTTGCAGCCGACCGAGATCGACACCCACGCCGCATACGCGGACTCCCGGCGGGTCGGCAACGTCGACGGGAACGCCTCCAACGACTCGGCGATCTCGACCTGCGCCTCCTGCTGGATCCGGGCCCGCTCCAGCAGCACCGGCAGAGAGCCGATGTTGTGGGTCCCGAACACCACGTCGACCCACGGCGCCCGGCGCAGGACCTCGCCCCGGTCCTTCTGCGCCAGGCAGCCGCCCACCGCGATCTGCATGCCCGGGTGCGTCGCCTTCACCGAGGCCAGGTGACCGAGGTTGCCGTACAGCTTGTTGTCGGCGTTCTCGCGCACAGCACAGGTGTTGAACACCACGACGTCGGCGACCGCGTCCTGCTCCGCTTTCGCGTAACCGGCGCTCTCCAGCAGCCCGGCCAGCCGCTCGGAGTCGTGCGCGTTCATCTGGCACCCGTAAGTGCGCACCTGGAAGGTCTTCGTGGTCCTGCCCTCGGTCATGCTCATGCCATCCAGGATAGAGACTCTTCCGGACCGCAAGACCACACGTTTTCGATCTGTGGCGGCACAGGGGGAAACCAGGTGCCGTCGGCCCGCGCCCGGACGGCCCCCGGCTTCGGGCCGCGCCGGTCCGGCGCGCATGTTCCTCGTGGAACTATCCGGCAGCCCGGAAGCGTCTTCGATCCAGCGCCCCGTTACCCTACCGTGATACCCGCCGGCCCTGATCCGCCGATCGGAAACCGGTAGGTTTCGATGACTACGGATATGCTCTGGAGCGATGTCGACGCGAGGGGCGAAAGGACATGCGCGGGGTGGAGATGCACAGGGCCGATTCACACAGCACACAAGCACACGGGACCAGGACAGCCACGGGTGTTGAGCCGCGCCGCGCCGACTCCGGCACCGGCTCCGGCAGGGGCGCGTTCCGGCGCCGCGGCTTCCTCGGCCTGCTGGCCGCCGCCGGGACGGCCGCCATGACAGAAGGCTGCGTCACCATCACCCCGATCGCCGCGACCGGCGCCTTCCCGGTCGCCCCGGGCGTCACCGTCGACTCGCCCACCTTCACCAGGATGCGCCAGCGCAACCAGGGCAAGGGCCAGGTCGTCGTCGGCGTGAAAGACGACCAGCCGGGCCTGGGCTACCTCGACCCGGCCACCCACGAGTACCGCGGCTTCGACATCGAGATCGCCTGGCTGGTCGCGGCCGGCCTCGGCTTCACCCAGGACCAGGTCCAGTTCGTCACCGTCGAGAGCCACAACCGGGAATCGGCCCTCATGAACGCCTCCGTGGACCTGGTGGTGGCCAGCTACTCCTATACCGCCACCCGCGCCCTGGAAGTCGGCTTCGCCGGACCGTACTACAAGACCGGCGAAGGCCTGCTGGTCCGCAAGAACGACACGACCACCACCGGCCTGACCTCACTGACCGCGGGCAGCACGGTGTGCTCGGTCACCGCCTCCAGCCCGCTGGCCGAACTGCCCCGGCTGACCAGCGCCAGGATCTCCCAGGCGGACAGCTACTCGGAATGCCTCACCCAGGTCGGCGACAGCCAGGCCACCGGGCTCTACACCGACCTGCCCATCCTGGCCGGATACGCCGCCGAGTACCCCGGCCAGTACCGGGTGATCCCGGTCGACGACCACCAGCCGGAACAGCTCTACGGCATCGGCCTGCCGCACGGCGACACCGCCCTGCAGAACAAGATCGACACCGTGCTGAAGACCGCCGAGGCCAACGGCACCTGGCTGGCCATCTTCAACGCCACCCTCGCCGCCTCCGGCCTGACCGCACCCACCCCGCCCCCGATCGGCACGTGGACCTGACCGACCCCGTTCCGGCCTGCGCGCCCGCTTCCGTCCCGGTCCGGCTCCGGCCCGAGCGCACCCCGGCCCCGATGGCACATGAACCTGCTCTGCCCCGACCTCCACACCTGCGCCGGCCCAGCTCCAGCCCGGCGCGCCCGACCTTGCACCCGTCCAGCTCCGGCCCGGCACTCCCCGCCCCGCCTACTGCGCTTCCGATCAGCTCAGTCCTCGTCCTGAGCCGTCCGGTTGTTCTCCATCGCCAGGCGCACCGCGCGCAAGGCCACGTCCCCGGAATACCCCTTCCGGGCCAGGAACCCGGCCAACCGCCGCTGCTGCGCCTGCTCGTCCAAACGCGACATCCGGGACAGCCGCGACTCCACCAGCCGGCACGCCGTCTCGAACTGCTGCTCGTCATCGAGCTGCTCCAACGCCGCCGAAACCAGCTCGCCGTCCACCCCGCGCTGCCGCAGCTGAAAAGCCAACGCCTGGGAGCCGAGGCCACGATTAATGTGCCTCGACTCCACGAACGCCCGCGCATACTGCGCATCGTCGATCAACCCGAGCTCGGTGAACCGGTCCAGGATCTCCTCCGCAGCCTCCGCCTCGATCCCCTTGCGCACCAGCATCTGCGCAAGCTGACCGCGAGTCCGCTCGGTCCGGGACAAGGCGTCCACCACCAGCCGCCGAGCCCGGGACACCTGCTCCTCCAGCGACTCCGGCGCCCGCTCCTCGCCCCGGCCCGCCGAACGCTGCGCGGACCAGCCGGACGCACGCCGCCGACCGGAGCCCGCACCCGCGCCGCCGCCCTGGCGGCCCTCCCGCGCCCGGTCCGCACCCCGGCCGGAGCCGGAACCGAAGCCGGAGCCGCCCGCGGCGCCCGCCTCCGCCGGCCACGGATCACCCGGCGCCGCCACGCCCGGCCCGGGCTCGGCCGCGGACTCGGGACCGTCGGCGTCGAACCAGTCCGGACCGCTCAGCGCCGGACCGCTCACAGCCCGGCCGGGTCAGCCGCCGCGGCGATCGCCGCCGCCTTGGCGCCCTTCGCCGGACGGGCCGGCTTCGGCACCGACTCCACGGTCGCGGTCGCCGCGTCCACCACCGGAGCGTCCAGCTGCGGGCCGACCCCCAGCTTCTCCTTGATCTTCTTCTCGATCTCGTTGGCGATGTCCGGGTTCTCCTTGAGGTAGTTGCGCGAGTTCTCCTTGCCCTGGCCCAGCTGACCGCTGTCATACGTGTACCAGGCACCCGACTTGCGCACGAACCCCTGCTCCACACCCATGTCGATCAGACCGCCCTCGCGGCTGATCCCCTGGCCGTAGACGATGTCGAACTCGGCCTGCCGGAACGGCGGCGCCACCTTGTTCTTCACCACCTTCACCCGGGTCCGGTTGCCGACCGCGTCCGCACCGTCCTTCAACGTCTCGATCCGGCGCACGTCCAGCCGCACCGAGGCGTAGAACTTCAGCGCCCGGCCGCCGGTCGTCGTCTCCGGACTGCCGAACATGACGCCGACCTTCTCCCGGAGCTGGTTGATGAAGATCGCCGTGGTCCGCGAGTGGTTGAGCGCACCGGTGATCTTCCGCAGCGCCTGGCTCATCAACCGGGCCTGCAGACCCACGTGCGAGTCGCCCATCTCGCCCTCGATCTCCGCCCGCGGCACCAGCGCCGCGACCGAGTCGATCACGATGATGTCCAGCGCGCCGGAGCGGATCAGCGTGTCCGCGATCTCCAGCGCCTGCTCGCCGTTGTCCGGCTGCGAGATGTACAGGTTGTCCGTGTCCACCCCCAGCGCCTTCGCGTAGTCCGGGTCCAGCGCGTGCTCCGCGTCGATGAACCCGGCCAGCCCGCCGGCCCGCTGCGCGTTCGCCACCGCGTGCAGCGCCACAGTCGTCTTGCCACTGGACTCCGGGCCGTAGATCTCCACCACCCGGCCGCGCGGCAGCCCGCCGACCCCCAGGGCGATGTCCAGGGCGATCGACCCGGTCGGGATCACCTCGATCGGCGTCCGGGTCTTGTCCCCCATCCGCATGAGCGAACCTTTGCCGAACTGCCGCTCGATCTGGGCGAGCGCGGCGTCGATCGCCTTCTCGCGGTTGGTTGCCTCTGCCATGGTTCCATCGCCTCCGTGTTCCAATGCCCACCAGTTGGGCTGTGGGTTGGGCTTGCCGGGTAGACGCTACCCGGCCCTACCGACAAGATCCGCAGGCCGGACCGGAGCACGTCCCCGCGGCGGCGCAGGGCGCCTGTCTGCCACTGTGCCACGCCCCGGCCGCACACCGGGCCGAAAACCGTCAGATTTCGCCGCCGCCACCGCGGCCGGACCCGGTGTGACCCGACTCCCGGGCGTCTGCCTACGATAGGCCGGAGCGAAGCCCACAACAAGAGGTGATCAGCCAATGCCCGCCATCAGCACCGCCACCGGGCTGCACTGGGCCGCTCCGGCGTATTCGGGCCCTCCCCAGCTGCAGAACTCCGCCTACCTGACCGAGTGGGTGCTCAATCCCTGGGTGCTCGGGTTCATCGTGATCACCGGAGGGCTGTACCTGGCCGGTGTACGCAGGCACAAGTCCCGCGGCGGCCAGTGGCGCGCGAGCCAGACCGGCTTCTTCTTCAGCGGCCTGGCCGTGTTCGCCCTGATCAGCATGTCCTTCCTCGGCGCCTACGAGCGCACCTTGTTCTGGCCCCGGGCGGCCCAGAACACGCTGCTGCAGATGCTCGTCCCGATGATGCTCGCCCTCGGCGCACCGCTGACGCTCCTGCTGCACAACGTGTCCGAACAGACGAACGACCGCATCATGCGAGCCGTCCGCAGCCGCCCGGCCAGGATCATGACCTTCCCCGGCATCGTGTCGGCCTTCTTCCTAACCACGCCGTTCGTGCTGTACCTGTCCCCGTGGTTCGCAGCCGCGATGCGCAGCAGTGTGCAGAACGAGATCCTCCGCTTCACCCTGCTCATCATCGGCTATTACTACTACTGGGCCCGCCTGCGCGTGGACCCTGTGCCGCACGAGTACCCCCACATGGTGTCGGTATGGATCACCTTCGCCGAAGCCATCACGGACGGAGCCCTCGGCATCATCCTGATGTGGGGCGACTTCACCGTCGCAGCCAGCTACTACGCCTCGCTCAACCGCCCGTTCAACGTGATCCTGCACGACGACCAGCGCATCGGCGGCGGCGCGATCTGGGTCCTGGGCGACCTGGCCGGCCTGCCGTTCCTAGCCGCCCTGTGGCGCCGCATGTTCGGCGAGGACCGCGCCGAAGCCGAGGTCATCGACGCAGTCCTGGACGAACTGGAAGTCCGCCAGCACGCCGACTCCCCCCAGGGCGAGGACGAAGAAAACCACCTCCCCGAAGGCCACCTGCGCCCCTGGTGGGAGAACGACCCCGTCCTCAGCCGCCGCTACGGCCTGGCCACCGACGACGACTGACTTCCCCCACCTCTCCGCCTCACTACGCTCCGCCCACCCCACCTCACTTCACCCCCGCATTCCTCTTCACCCCATTCGGGCTAATCCCTTCTTCGTACCCAATATACGTAAAACAGGGGATGTATAAACAAACCCCTCCTGAGAACCTGTCGATGTCGCACTGCAGAACACGGAAAATCCGTGACAGCGCGACCATCCGACCAGGAGGTTCCACCATGTCCCGTGTCTTGACCCGCGCACTGCTGCTCACCGCCGTAGGCGGAATGGCCCTGGCCCCGGCGATCGCCAGCGCGACCGACACCGCCCCGGACGCCGCGCCGCCCGCGACCACGATCACCCAGCTGACCACCTCGAAGGACCCCCAGGCGGGCGAGATGCTCACCCTCTCCGCGAGGGTCAGCCCCGAGGAGTCCGGCACGACCGACACACCCCCGCCCAGCACCGCCCCCACGAAGAAGCCGACCGGCAACACCAAGGGCAAGGACACGAAGGGCACCGGCACGAAGGGCAAGGACGGCAAGAGCGGTAAAGGCGGCAAGGACGGAAAGGGCGGCAAGGGGAAGGGCACCAAGAACGGCACCCACCCCAAGCGGCACACGGCCGAGACCGGCGAGGTGACCTTCACCATCGACGGCAAGGCCCAGCCCTCCATCCAGCTCGCCCGGGGCCGCGCCACCGAGAAGCTGGAGCTGGAAGCCGGCAAGCACACCGTCGTCGCGAACTACTCCGGCGACCAGAACTACAGCGCAAGCAAGTCCGCGCCGCTGACCATCACCGTCAGCTAGTGCTGGGGCCGGGAAGGTTCACCCCTTCCCGCCCCTCCACGCGGTGGGCACCCATAGTCCGCCCTGCTGCGGAGCAGAACGCACCCGAATACGGGCACCTGCTCCCCACCAGCCGAGCGCGGAGAACCGGTGAGCGGCAAACACTCCCGGCCACACCACCAGCAGACAACCAAGACAACACAGCCCGGCCGGCCCACCCGCCGGCCCGGGCCCGAGCCAGGGCACCGCCGCGCAACCGCGGCCCGCCCGCACAGAACCCCCCTGAACGTCGGGTAACGGCCGACCATGCCGTCCAGGGGGTTCGCAACAGCATCGACCGGAAAGATCCGGTACCGGCGGTCCGGGTCATCGGACCGCCGCCCCCGGGGAGGGGGCAGCCCGGGGAACCGGGACCTCGACAGAGGCCCCGGAACCCCACACAGCGGGGCGTCGGCGGGGCGGACGGAGCCACACAGGCACCGCCCACGGGGCCCGCCGACGAACACCGGATCAACCCGGTCGATGCGCGAACGCAGCGGCATCGATCCCGGCCATGGACGGGATCGGTGCTCCTGCGGCATGCCCGAAAACTATTGCCAACTACTGTGCAACGGCTTGCCCTCACTGAACCCGGCCGCACTCTGCACACCGACCACAACCCGCTCGTGGAACTCCGCCAGAGACCGCGCCCCGGCATACGTACACGAAGACCGCACCCCCGCGATGATCGAGTCGATCAGATCCTCCACACCAGGCCGCTGCGGATCCAGATACATCCGCGAAGCCGAGATCCCCTCCTCGAAAATCGCCTTCCGAGCCTGCTCGAACGCCGAATCCTCAGCAGTCCGCAACCGCACCGCCCGAGCCGAGGCCATGCCGAAGTTCTCCTTGAACAACCGCCCCTGGCCATCGCGCTGAATATCACCCGGCGACTCATAAGTCCCGGCGAACCAGGAGCCGACCATGACATTCGAAGCCCCCGCAGCCAAAGCCAACGCGACATCCCGCGGATGCCGCACACCCCCGTCAGCCCACACGTGCTTGCCCAACAGCCGAGCCTGCGCCGCACACTCCATCACCGCAGAAAACTGCGGCCGCCCCACCCCGGTCATCATCCGAGTCGTGCACATCGCACCCGGCCCGACCCCGACCTTGACGATGTCAGCACCGGCCTCCACCAGGTCCCGCACCCCATCTGCCGACACCACGTTCCCAGCCACCACCGGCACCTGCGGATCAAGCCCACGCACCGCCCGCAACACGGCGATCATCTTCTCCTGGTGCCCGTGCGCAGTGTCCACCACGAGCGTGTCCACCCCGGCCTCCAACAACATCTTGGCCCGGCCCACCGCATCCCCGTTGATCCCGATCGCCGCCGCAACCCGCAGACGACCACGGTCGTCAACCGCCGGCTCATACAAGGTCGCCCGCAAAGCCGCCTGCCGCGTCAGCATCCCCGCCAAGGCCCCGTCCTCGTTCACGACGGGAGCAAGCCGGTGATGTCCCTGGGTAAGGCGATTGAATGCCTCTTCGGCGTCGATGCCGTTCGGTACTGTCAGCAGCTCGCGGGCCATGACCTGCCCGATCTGGGTAAACCGGTCGACCGCGAGACAGTCGGCCTCGGTGACCACCCCGACCGGCCGCCCTTCGACCACGACGACGGCCGCACCATGCGCGCGTTTCGGCAGAAGGTTCAACAGGTCGCCGACAGTATCTGTCGGGCGGACGACAATGGGTGTGTCGTAGACCACATGGCGACCCTTTACCCACCCGATCACCTCGGATACAACGTCGAGCGGGATGTCCTGGGGAATGACCGCGATCCCGCCCCGCCGGGCGACGGTCTCCGCCATCCGACGCCCCGCGACGGCCGTCATGTTGGCGACCACCAGCGGAATCGTCGTCCCGGATCCGTCATTGGAAGCCAGGTCGACCCCGAGCCGTGACCCGACCGAAGACCTGACCGGCACCATGAACACATCGTCGTAGGTCAGGTCGTAAGGGGGGTTCAAATCATTAAGAAAGCGCACGTGGAGACAGTCTACCCGGCACAGCTGAACTGGCCACTCCAGGCTCGCCCTGGTCCCAGCCACACCAACCACGGCACCAGGCCCGAGCTCGCCACAACCCATTCACACTCGCCACCAACCAGTGACCGCTACCGCCTACGTCGCTCCGCCTTGGCCGCCGCGGCCATCACTGCCTACCGACACAGTCCGCCACCCGTCGCCCACCGTTCGCAGCTTATTTGACGTCCTGCGCTTTCGCCGCAGACGACTTCCATTCCCCCTGCTCGTCATAAATCCTCACGATCTTCGCCGGCACGCCGGCCACGACGCAGTAGTCGGGCACCTCGCCGCGGACGACCGACCCGGCCGCGACCACCACGTTCTTCCCGATGTGCGTGCCAGGCAGGATGACGGCGCCCGTACCCAGCCAAGACCCTGACCCGATCGACACGGGGGCATTCACCGGCCACTGCTTTCCAATGGGTGTCTGAGTATCCAGATAACCGTGATTCTGGTCGGTGATATAGACATACGGCCCCGTATAGACATCGTCACCGATATCGATCGACTCATGTCCGATCACATGACTGCCACGGCCGAGCACCACGCCGCTGCCGATCCGGACAATCGGCTTCGGCCCGAGATCGTATTCCGGCAGGAAACCGGCGGAAATCGTCACATGCGGACCGACTATCGTGAAATGGCCGATGCTGATCCACTTCTCGCCGAGGATCGCACCCTGCGGAAAGGCGATGGCGCTGCCGTCGCCGAATTGCGCGAACGCCCGGGCGGCCGGTGCCGAGCTGGTGATCTTGCCCGCTTCGGACAACCGCTGCCATGCGCGCAGGAGCATCCGATCGCATCGATCCCGCAACCATGCTTTGTTCAACACAGCAACCACGGTATGCGATCAACCCGAGTTACCAGTACTACTGTCGCGCTTATCCAATGCATGCCGCACCCCGTTTGATGCCGAATCCCAGCCCGGACCCTATACTCCTCTCCCACAGCCCGAAATAGGGGTCCCGTACGACACGGGCCGAACAGCCGGAGGGGTGGGCGTCGTGCATTTGAGCGAGATGGATCTGATTATCCGGGTCGCGGTCGGGTGGGGTTTGACTTTCGTGCTGGGCTTCGAGCGCGCCGTCCGCGGCGCGTCCGCGGGCGACCGGACCTTCTCGCTCATCGGCGCGGGCACCGCCCTCATCGGCGCGCTCGCCCTGGTCTCGAACTCGCCGGCCGTGCTCGGCGGCGCGGTCACCGGCATAGGGTTCATCGGCGGCGGCCTGTGCTTCCGACAGGCCATGAGCGACCACGAAGTCCTCCACGGGGTGACCACCGCGGCGTCGATATTCGCCGCGGCCGCGATCGGCGCCGCCGCCGGGATCGGGGAGTTGCGCCTGGCCGCCGCGGCGACCCTGGCCGTGCTGCTGAGCCTGGAGATCCGGCACATCCCGATCTTCCGCATACTGGACGCGCGTCGCTGGACGCCCTACTTCAACCACGATGACCACAAGCACTTCTCACTTCGGACCCTGGAAGCGGCGATCATGCACGGCCAGGCGGAAAGCGTGGAGAGGGCCGAGAAAGCCCAGGCCGCGGCTGCGGCGAGCACGGCCGCCGAGCCGGCTCTCACCGCTCAGGCCGAGCAGACGGCGATGAACGAAGTAGTCGCCGACCAGGTGGTCGAATCCGCCGGACGCGGCGGCCGTTAGACGCGCCGACCTGGGGCGATATCGGCGGAAGTAGATCCCGGACCGTCGGTATGTTAGATTGACAGAGCCGGTACGCACGATGTCCCCGGGCCTCAACATTAGCCAGCGTGGAATACCGTCAGGCTGGAGCTGCGCTGTGCCACCCGCCGAGAGGTGACACGCGTACCGGCTTTAATCTGCATCGTTGGGCCGCGCCACTCCAGGTGGCGCGGCCCAAGGTGTTTCAACGGGTGGAAGCCGCGTGCGCGAGCGGAGGAAATACGCGACCATGGGTTCAGGCAACTGCGGGGCGCGGGGCGACCTCAGCCCACACCCGGGCCGGGCCCAGCAGCCAGAGAGGAATCCGGAGCTTGAGCAAGCACAGGCCAGTCACGACCTGGTTGACCGACATGGACGGCGTCCTGATCCACGAGGGGAACATGATCCCCGGCGCGGACGACTTCATCAGTCGGCTCCGTGACTCGGGCACGCCGTTTCTGGTTCTCACGAACAACTCGATCTACACGCCCCGGGACCTGCGGGCGCGGCTGGTGTCCACCGGGATAGACCTGCCGGAAGAGAACATCTGGACCTCGGCGCTGGCGACCGCGAACTTCCTGGACTCGCAGCGGCCCGGCGGGTCGGCCTACGTCATCGGCGAGGCCGGACTGACCACGGCGCTGCACGAGGCCGGGTACACGCTCTCCGAGAAGGACCCTGACTACGTCGTGCTGGGCGAGACCCGGACCTACAGCTTCGAGGCGATCACGCGGGCGATCCGGCTGATCGACGGCGGCTCGCGGTTCATCGCGACCAACCCGGACGCCACCGGGCCGTCCCTGGAAGGCGCCCTGCCGGCCTGCGGTTCCGTGGCGGCGCTGATCACCCGGGCCACCGGGATCGAGCCGTACTTCGTCGGCAAGCCGAACCCGGTGATGATGCGCGAGGGCCTGAACAAGATCAAGGCGCACTCCGAGTCGACGGCGATGATCGGCGACCGGATGGACACCGACATCAAGTGCGGGATCGAGGCCGGGCTCGAAACCATCCTCGTGATGACCGGCATCACCCAGGCGGGCGACGTGGAGCGCTTCCCGTACCGGCCCTCGCGGATCGTCAAGTCGATCGCGGACCTGATCCCCGAGATCTAGGCTGCAGAGCACACAGCTTTGAGGTAACCCAGCGGGACTGCGGCCGGCTGCTCATAAGGGGTAGTGGTTGTCGGCCGTGGTCCGCTGGTTGCGGCGGTGACTGTGGGGGCAGCGGCGAGTCGTGTGAATTTGATGGACTGAGGGTGGGTCGTCCGGTGGTCGGGTGTGCCGTCCAGCGGACCTCGCAGATCACTCTTCCGGTCGAATGTCCTTCCGGGATACTGCTCGTTGAACAGGTGTGACAGCTGCACATCTCGGGATTCCCCGCCCTCGCGGATTCGCCTTCGGCCCAGGCCGACAGGGGCACCTCACCACCACACCGATCTACGACGCGCTCGCGGACGAGTTCCGGTTCGCGCTGCGCACGGTGCCCGGCGACCACGGCACTGAGGACCGGTTACTCAGTGCCCTGTTCTCCCAGCACTACAACTTCAGCGCGGTGGGCCGCTCCGGCAGCCTGGAACTCGGCCGGGGCGGCTCGCGGCACCGCGGCCTGCCGGAACACGGCACGACCCAGTTCTGACCGAGCCGCCCGGGCCGCCCGGGCGGTGTGGGCGGCCTAGTAGGCGCTGCGCCTGATCCGGCCCTGGTAGCGGGCCTCCCAGACGTCATTGTGGGCGTCTCCCTCGGCGATGTTCGCCGACAGGTAGATGGGGGCCTCGGCGCCGGTGTCGAGCAGGCGGCGGGTGACCTCGGCGACCAGCATCTGGGCGATCACCGTGTTGCCGACCGACGAGATCGCGCAGACGGTTCCGCCGTCGGGCAGCGGGAGCACGCCGTCGCCGTAGGGGGCCGCGTTGTCGATCACGACGTCCGCGACCTCGAACAGGCGCAGGCCGGAGGGGTGCCGCGAGGTGATGGCCGTGGAGTGGGCCAGTGAGGTGATCGCGATGACGCTGTGGCCCGCGTCCCGGGCGATCGTGGCCATCTCGACAGTCGCGCCGTTGCCGCCGGACTGGGAGGCGATGACCACGACGTCGCCGGGGCTGACCGGCGCGAGCTCCCACACCCGGCGGGCCAGGGCCGGGTCGCGCTCGGCCTTGGGGTCGGCGAGCACCTCGGGGTCCTCGCCGCCGAACAGGATGAGGTCGCGCAGGGCGATCTTGCTGCTCGGGATCAGGCCGCCGGCCCGGCCGCTCAGTTCCATCGCGAGCGCCTCGGAGTGGCCGGTGCCGAAGATCTGCAGCACGTTGCCGCCGGCGACGCACGCGGCGACGAGGTCGGCGGCCCGGGCGATCGGCTCGAGCTGGGTGGCCTCGATCTGGTCGAGCTGGGCGCGGACCACGGCGAGAAGCGCCTCGCTGGTGACGGGCATGGGGGTTCACCTGTTCTCTGGGCCGATGCCGGTAGGCGGCGCCAACCGGGCCACGGAGCACCTTATCCGACCCACCGTCAGCTCAGTAGTGTGGTCATCGGAGCGTGTGATGAGCAGACCGGGGCCGATAGTTACCGACTGGTAGGTTTGGCGGTAGGATGCGGCGCGTGGAGATCTCAGAAGACCCGGCGCGCGCGGCGCGGCAGATGTGGACCTTGTTCGAGCCGGTGCATGCGGTCGTGTATTTCACGCCTCCGCCGCGGGCGGCGTTCGAGGCCGCGGGGGTGCGCGGGTTCTGGCGCGGGTACTTCGCCGGGCGTGCGGCGCCGTTCGGAGCGGTGGGACCGGCGATCGTGCAGGCGACGTTCTACGGGTTCGCACCGCAGATGGTGCGGCGGGCCCTGCCGTCGGTGTGGGACATGGCCTCGCCGGAGGTGGCGCTGACCACGCGGGCGGCCGGATCCCGGGCGTCGTTGCAGGAGGTGCTCGGGGACGTGGACGTGGCCGAGGCGGCTCAGTTGCTCCGTGCGGCGGCCGAGTCGGTGGACGTGGTGGGCCGGGCGTTGGCCGCGGCCAACGCCGCGCTGCCGTGGCCGGAGGACCCGCTCGACGTGCTGTGGCACGCGGCGACGCTCCTGCGGGAGCACCGCGGTGACGGTCACGTCGCGGCGTTGTTGGTCGCGGGACTGGACGGCTGCGAGAGCCTGGTGTGGCGGTCGGCGGTGGACAGCGACCGGCAGATCCTGCAGCCGATCCGCGGATGGACGGACGAGGAGTGGGAGGCGGCCACGGCCCGGCTGACCGCGCGCGGCTGGCTGGACGCGGACGGGCGCGCCACCACCGAGGCGCTGGCCGCCCGGGACCGGATCGAGGCGAGCACGGACCTGCTCGCGGCGGGGCCGTGGCAGGCGCTGGGCCGGGAGAACCTGGTCCGGCTGGCGCAGCTGATGCATCCGCTGGCCTCGACGCTCATCAAGGCGCTGCCGATCCCGAATCCGATCGGGCTCGTCGCGCCGCTGGCCGCCTGAACGGCAGCGCCGCGCCGTGGTAGCCCACCTGGGGGCTACCATGCCGGTATGGCAAATCCAGGGCAGCGTTCACCCTTTCAGACCTCACAGCGTTGGGGCGCGGCCCGTAGCATGAAGATCAGCCCGGTCTTCCTCGGCATCCTGGCCGTGACGATCGCCGGGGGCGTGGCGCTGTGGCTGAACTTCGGCAACGCGTACGTCGCCACCTTCGTCTTCGTGCTGGGTGCCTACTTCGTGGTGCTGTGCCTGCACGAGTTCGGGCACGCGTATTCGGCGCACCGGGCCGGGGACGCGGAGGTGGCGGCGCGCGGGTATCTGGACCTGAACCCCCTGCGCTACGTGAACCCGGTCCTGAGCATCATCCTGCCGATCTTCTACGTCGCCATCGGCGGTCTTCCGCTCCCGGGCGGCTCGGTGCTGGTGAACCCGGGCGTGGCGCGGCAGAAGTGGCGGGCGAGCCTGATCTCGGCAGCCGGGCCGCTGACCAACGTCGTCTTCGCCGTGATCGCGATGGTCGTCGTCGCGGCCGCCGTGCCCGACGACTTCGCCTTCTTCACCGACACCCACCAGAACTTCTGGGGGGCGGTCGCCTTCTTCGCCTACCTGCAGGTGGCGGTCGCGATCCTGAACCTCATCCCGGTGCCCGGGCTCGACGGGTACGGCATCATCGAGCCGTACCTGCGGTACGAGACCCGCCGCAGCCTGGAGCCGATCCGCCAGTACGGCATCCTGCTGGTGCTCGTTCTGCTCTACTTCGCTCCGCCGATCCGCAACGGCTTCTCCAACGCGATCGACTCGATTCTCAACGCCTTCGGGATGGCCCCGGGGATCGCCGGTGTCGGAGCCCAGCACATGAAGTTCTGGCAGCAGTGATCCGGAACCGGCCTCGGGCGCAGCCCCCGGGCCGGACCTGCGCGGATCCGGGGTACGGGTGCGTACCGGGAACCCCTGCTCACCCTGGTCGCACTAGCGCTCACTGCGCATAAGTGAGAACATCCGAAGAGTCCGGGGACACCCACCGGGGTGCCACGAGATCTTTTCGAGGAGTGGTCTATCCATGTCCATTTCAGACATGCCCTCTGCCGCGCCTGGCGCGGGTGGGGAACCCAAACTCACCCTGTACGGCGGCTCCTCCGGGACCGGCCGGCGGGTCACTGTGCGCGACCTCGCGTTGGCCAAGCAGCGCGGCGAGCGCTGGCCGATGCTCACCGCCTACGACACGCTGACCGCGGGCGTCTTCGACGAGGCCGGGATCCCCGTGCTGCTGGTCGGGGACTCGGCCGGGGACAACCACCTGGGGTACTCCAACACCGTGCCGGTGACCGTCGACGAGCTGCTGATGCTGAGCGCGGCCGTGGTCCGGGGCACCAAGCGGGCGCTGGTCGTCTCGGACCTGCCGTTCGGGTCCTACCAGTCCTCGGCCCGGCAGGCGCTGGAGACCGGGACCCGGTTCATGAAGGAGGCCGGGTCCGGCGCGGTGAAGCTCGAGGGCGGGCGCCGGGTGCTGCACCAGGTCGAGGCGCTGGTGGGCGCCGGGATACCGGTCATGGCGCACCTCGGGCTCACGCCGCAGTCGGTGAACGTGCTCGGCGGGTACCGGGTGCAGGCCCGCGGCGAGGAGGAGGCCGAGCGGCTGCTGGCCGACGCCAAGGCGCTGGAGTCGGCCGGGGCGTTCGCGGTGGTGCTGGAGCTGGTTCCGGCGGAGCTGGCCGCGCAGGTGACCGACCTGCTGCAGATTCCGACCGTGGGGATCGGCGCGGGCGCGCAGTGCGACGCGCAGGTGATGGTGTGGACCGACATGGCCGGGATGACCGCCGGGAGTACGCCGCGGTTCGTCAAGCAGTACGCGGATCTGCGCGGCGTCCTGAGCGATGCGGCGCGCGCCTATGCGGCGGACGTGGTCCAGGGTGTCTACCCGGGGCCCGAGCACATGTTCCACTGAGGGAGCCGGACGGGCCGCCAGGGGTTCCCGGCGGCTTTTTAGATTTCCCTGCGGCCGCCTGGCACGATGTCTAGCATGGACAGAGACCAGGCGGTCGCTCTGCGGGAACTGCTCTCGGCCACGTCCGCGGTGCCCGAGTGGGTGGCGGCCAGCGCGGAGTTCGGGTGGGCGGTGCAGGGGGCGCCGCAGTCGGCCGGGGGGCTTCTGGTGGCCGGGCCGGCGCAGGCCGAGCCGTGGCACTTCACCGCGCACCTGACCGACGAGGCCCGGTGGGCCGGGCTGCCGCAGCTCGCTCCGACCCTGGTGCGGTCCGACCCGGCTGCCGACGCGCCCGCGCACCTGGCGGTCGGGTGGGAACGGCTGGCTAGGGCCGGGCGCGGTGAGGCGTTGCTGGTGGTGGCCGAGTTCGATCCGCAGGAGGAGCTCCTCGAGCGGATCGACGGGGCCAGGCGGCAGGGCGCGCGGGTGCTCGCCCTGGCCCGGTCGGCCCCGGAGCTGCGCGGGATCGCGCACGAGACGCTGGTCGTGCCGGCGCCGGTGCGGGCCGAGGAGCCGGGGCCGCTGACGTTCGACACCGCCCAGCATCTGCTGAGCCTGGCGGTGACGGCCGCGCAGCGCGGGCGGCGGGCGGGACTGCGGTCCCGGCTGACTCGGTGGCAGGAGCGGGTGAACGGGCCGACGGTGGAAAGCTGGTGACGGGCGGGCGGGCGGGCGGACGGCCGGGCGAGGCTAGGTGCGGGAAGTGGGGTTCAGAGAGCGGGGAGCGCGGGGTGCGGGGGCGTCAGTCGGGGTCCTGGGTGGACCACTCCTGGTTGCGTTCGCGGACCTTGTCCAGGGCGTGGGCGGCCTCTTCCTGGGTGTGGTACGGGCCTAGGCGGTCCTTGGCCTTGCACCCGACGAGTCCCTCGACCGTGTGGTGTTTGATGCAGTAGAACCACTGGGGCTGCTGGTCGATCATCGCTACCGTCCTGTGTTCGCTCGGTGGTGTGGCTTACGCGGTACCTATTGCCCGGCCGCGGGAGTTTAGACTCGTCTTCATGGCTGCCTTAGTCCCTGGAACCCTCTCCCCCACCCGTTCCGTGCCGGCCCGGATCGCCCGGCCGGAGTACGTCGGCAAGGCCGGACCGTCACCGTACACCGGGCCCGCGGTGCAGACGGCCGAGACGATCGAGAAGATGCGGATCGCCGGCCGGATCGCGGCGCAGGCGCTGGTCGAAGTCGGTTTGGCGTGCAAACCGGGGGTGACCACGGACGAGCTGGACCGGATCGGGCACGAGTTCATGTGCGACCACGGCGCGTACCCGTCGACGCTCGGCTACCGCGGGTACCCGAAGTCGCTGTGCACCTCGGTGAACGAGGTGATCTGCCACGGCATCCCGGACACGACCCGGCTCAACGACGGCGACATCGTGAACGTGGACATCACCGCGTTCATCCACGGCGTGCACGGCGACAACAACGCGACGTTCGAGGTCGGGCAAGTGTCCGAGGAGGCGCACCTGCTGGTCGAGCGGACCCGGGAGTCGCTGGACCGGGCGATCAAGGCGGTCAAGCCGGGCCGGCAGCTCAACGTGATCGGGCGGGTGATCGAGTCCTACGCGAAGCGGTTCGGGTACGGGGTCGTGCAGGTGTTCACCGGGCACGGCATCTCGACCTCGTTCCACGACGGGCTGATCGTGCCGCACTACGACGACCCGCGGGCGACGGAGACCCTCAAGCCGGGGATGACCTTCACCATCGAGCCCATGCTGACGCTCGGCACCTTCCAGCACCGGATGTGGGACGACAAGTGGACCGCGGTGACCCTGGACGGGAAGTGGACCGCGCAGTTCGAGCACACGCTCGCGGTCACGGAGACCGGCGTGGAGATCCTGACCCTGCCGTAGTGGTCAGGCGGTGCGGTCGCAGGCGTCGACCAGGGCGGTGAGCAGGCGGACCGGGTCGGGCAGGGCGTCCTGGTCGCCGTGGATCCAGCGGGCCCGGCCGCCGGTGACGGACAGGGCCGGGGGGACCAGGACGTAGGAGCCGCGGGTGTGCCAGCGTACGCCGGAGTTGTCGGGGTCGGCGTCCGGGTGGGCGTCCAGTTCGCAGGGCCACCACTCGTCCTCGTCCAGGCCGTCGGGGCCCAGGGCCCTCACCCGCGGGAGGGTGAAGAACAGGTACCGGTCGCCGTCGGCGCACAGGGCGACCGGGCCGACCGGTTGGGCCGAGGCCAGCAGCGCGGCCAGGGCCACCTCGCCGGCCGCCGCGGGGATGTCCAGGACGTCGTGCGTCGTGCCGGTGGGGCTGGCGAAGTTGCCGCCGGGCAGGCGGGTGCGCCACACCTCCACCTGCGCGGGGTCGGCGCTGGCCTCGGTGCGCCAGCCGTAGGAGAGCGGATGGCGGCCCGGGGACGGACAGCCGACCCGGCTGCACGAGCAGGCCGGGCCGAGCGGGGCGGCGGCCGGGACGACGGCGAAGCCGCGGGCCACGAACGCGTCGAGCGGGTCGGGGGCCTCCCGGCGCCGGCGCATCGCGGGGATCAGCCGGGCGCGCGGGCGCTCCCGGCCGGTGTCCGCGTCGGTTCCTGTGACAGCCATCTGGTGGCCCGCCTTCCCGAAAGCCCGAAGCCGCTGGGCCTGCCCGGGGGTCGGACGCCGCGGGCCGCCGCCGGCCGGCCGCCCGGCGGGTCCGGCGACGGACGGGATTCTCCGGCGGCGACGTGCCACGGCGGCCGACGGGCCGGGGACCGGTGCGGACCGCGGGGTCCGCGTGCGTTCTACGGGCAAGCGTCGGCGCTTCGCTTAAGAATACCTTCACCCGGCAGTGCCCGCGGACTTTCGGGCAAGATCGGCGGGCTACTGGATCGTGCCGGTGACCCGGCCGAAGCCGATCCGGGTGCCGTCCGGGCCGGGCGCGGTGGCGCCGACGGCGACCGTGTCGCCGTCGGCCAGGAAGGTGCGGGTGGTGCCGTCGTCCAGTTTCAGCGGCTCGGTTCCGTTCCAGGTCAGCTCGATCAGGGAGCCGCGCTGGCCCGGTTCGTCGCCGGACACGGTGCCCGAGGCGTACAGGTCGCCGGTCCGCAGGCTGGCGCCGTTGCTGGTCAGGTGGGCCAGCTGCTGGGCCGGGGTCCAGTACAGGCCGGCGAAGGGCGGGCGGCTGACCACGGTGCCGTTGAGCGAGATCTGCAGTTCCAGGTCGTAGCCCCAGTGGTCGCCCAACAGGTGGTGCAGCGGCGCGGGGTCCTGGTGCGGCGGGTGCACCCGGGCCTCGTCGAGCGCATCGAGCGGGACCACCCAGGGGGAGACCGAAGTGGCGAAGGACTTGCCGAGGAACGGGCCGAGCGGCTGGTACTCCCAGGCCTGGATGTCGCGGGCGGACCAGTCGTTGACCAGGACCGCACCGAAGACGTGGTCGGAGAAGCGCTCCACGGGCACGGTGCGGCCGAGCTCGGTGGGCGTGCCGACCACGAAGCCGACCTCGGCCTCGATGTCCAGCCGGATGGTCGGGCCGTAGACCGGGTCGGCGTCCGGGGACGGCAGGCGCTGGCCGTGCGGGCGGATGATGGGTGTGTCGGAGATCACGACGGTGCCGGCCCGGCCGTGGTAGCCGACCGGCAGGTGGCTCCAGTTGGGCAGCAGCGGGTCGGCGCCGGGGCGCAAGAAGCGGCCGAGGTTCTCGGCGTGCTGCCGGGAGGAGTAGAAGTCCACGTAGTCGGCCACGTCGAACGGCAGGTGGTTGGCGACCCGGGGCAGCGGGCGCAGCAGCGGGCGGACCGCGGACTCGTGCGCCTGTTCGGTCAGCAGCGCGGTCAGCCGGTCCCGGACCGCGCGCCAGACCCGGGGGCCGGCGCCCATCAGGGGGTTGAGCACGGGCGCGGTGAGCAGGTCGGCGGCCTGGTCCGGCAGGCCGTCGAACAGCCCGGCCTTGGCCGCGGCGCCGAGCAGGAAGACGTACCGGCCGATCGCGGTCGCCATCTGGCGGGGGGTGTCGACGTAGCTGACGACCCCGTACGGCAGGTTGGTGACGGGGAAATCGCTCTGCTCGGGGATCTCCAGCCAGCTGGATACCATGGTGCGCTCCGTGGGTAGTCTTGTGCGTGCTGTGCTTGACAACGGGGGCCACGATAGCGGATTGTCGAATTGACGGACGTAAGCGTTCGATTATCGGACGCTTGGACCGAGTCCGGCCGGTTGTGACGCCAGCTACCCTGGAGGCCTCCGATGCCTTTCTACCGCGCAGTCGGGGCGACCCCCCGCAAGCGGCACACGCAGTTCCGCCGACCCGACGGAGCGCTCTACGCCGAGGAGCTGATGGGCGCCGAGGGCTTCAGCGCCGAGTCGGCCCTGCTCTACCACGTGAATCCGCCCACGGCGATCCTCGACTCGGCCCTGTGGGAGCACCCGGGAGACGGCCCGACCACGGCGAACCGGCCGCTGCTGCCGCGGCACCTGGTCACCCACAAGCTCGACGCGGCGGCGGCCGACGCGGTCACCGGCCGGCAGCTGCTGCTGGCCAACGGCGACGTGCGGATCAGCTACGTCGCGGCCACCGAGGCCTCCCCGCTCTACCGGGACGCGGTCGGCGACGAGTGCGTGTACGTCGAGTCCGGTTCCGGACGGTTCGAGTCGAGTTTCGGCGCGATCGAGGTGGGTGCCGGGGACTATGTGGTGATTCCCACATCGACGATCCACCGCTGGGTGCCGGCCGGCCCGGATCCGTTGCGGATGCTGGTGATCGAGGCCACCGGGCACATCACGCCGCCGCGCCGGTACCTGTCGGCCAAGGGCCAGTTCCTGGAGTCCTCGCCGTACTGCGAGCGGGACCTGCGCGGGCCGGTCGAGCCGCTGGTGGTCGCGTGGGAGGCCGGGGGCGCGGAGGCCGAGCAGCCGGTGGACGTGCTCGTGCGCCACCGCGCGGGCGGGTCGCGGATCACCTGTGCCCGGCACCCGTTCGACGTCGTGGGCTGGGATGGGTGTCTGTACCCTTACGCGTTCGACATCGCCGACTTCGAGCCGATCACCGGCCGGCTGCACCAGCCGCCGCCGGTGCACCAGACGTTCGAGGGGCCGAACTTCGTGATCTGCTCGTTCGTGCCGCGCAAGGTCGACTACCACCCGCTGTCGATCCCGGTGCCGTACAACCACCACAACGTGGACTCGGACGAGGTGCTGTTCTACACCGGCGGCAACTACGAGGCCCGGCGCGGGTCCGGGATCGCGCAGGGGTCGATCTCGCTGCACCCGTCCGGGTTGACCCACGGGCCGCAGCCGGGCGCCGTGGAGCGCTCGCTGGGCGCCGAGGCCTTCGACGAACTCGCTGTGATGGTCGACACATTCCGCCCGCTGGAACTCGGACCGGCGGCGGTCGAGTGCGAGGACCCGGCGTATGCGTGGACGTGGGCGGGCGGGAAGCAGGCGGGCTGAGGCGCGGCGGGATTCGGGGCCGGGTCGACGGCGGCTCGGCAGCGGGTCGGCGCGGGGCCGGCAGCGTGGCCGGAACGACCCGGCGAAGGCCCGCGATTTCCGCGCTGAGCTGCACGTTTCGTTGTTTTGGCGGTGGCCCGGGTATTCTTGTGGACGTACTCATGTGATGCCCGCGCATATTCCCTGATGCCCGGTTCGCCACTGTTCGACTGAACGCACGGTCGGCAGGTGGTCCGGGCGGCATAAAGCTTACGAGGGAACCTCTCGGTCGCCGTAACAGACGACCTGCTGAACACAGGCGCGGCATTGCCCCATTGTTGGGCCCGTACTTGTGATCGGCTCGGTGCGTGCGCGTTCGCGTGCTTTCTCCAGAGCCTCCTTGGCACGTGCCATCGACCAGGAGGTCTTACCCAGCATGTCCGTCGACGTTATCGCGACCGAGTTCGCGCTCGACACCACCGACCCGGCCCAGGATGCGGCCGAGCAGATTCTCAGCACCGACACTGACACCGCCGTCGACGCCGTCGTCGAGGCCGCGCCGCAGGACGGGCCCGCGCAACCCACCTTCGCCTCCCTCGAACTGCCGGAACCGCTGGTCCGGACCCTGACCGAGGCCGGCCTGACCACCCCGTTCCCGATCCAGGTGGCCACCATCCCGGACGCCCTGCACGGCCGGGACGTGCTGGGCCGGGGCCGTACCGGCTCCGGCAAGACGCTGGCCTTCGGCCTGCCGACCATCGCCCGGCTCGAGGGCCTGCGGGCCAAGCCGCGCAAGCCGCTGGCGCTGATCCTGGTGCCCACCCGCGAACTGGCCATGCAGGTCGAGGAGTCGCTGCGCCCGTACACCAGGGCCCTGCGGCTGCGGATCCGGGCCGTGTTCGGCGGCGCGCCGATGCGCAAGCAGATCGACGGGCTGCGCTACGGCGTGGAGATCCTGGTGGCCACCCCGGGCCGCCTGTCGGACCTGATCGAGCGCGGGGAGTGCGAGCTCGACGAGGTCGACATCGCGATCCTGGACGAGGCCGACCAGATGTGCGACATGGGCTTCCTGCCGCACGTGTGCGAACTGATGGAGCAGGTCACCCCGGGCGGGCAGCGGCTGCTGTTCTCCGCCACGCTGGACGGCGCGGTGGACGACATCGTCCGCAAGTTCATGTCCGACCCGGTCACCCACGAGGTCGACCCGCAGACCGGCGTGGTCTCGACCATGACCCACCACATCCTGATGGTCACCCCGCAGCACAAGGCCAAGGTGGCCGCGCAGATCGCGGCGCGCCACTGCGGCGTGGACGGCGGCGCGGCGAAGAACCCCGAGGCCCGGTCGATCTTCTTCGTCCGGACCCAGATGGCGGCGGACCGGGTGACCGAGCAGCTGCGCGAGCGCGGGCTGCCGGCCGCGGCCCTGCACGGCGGGATGACCCAGGTCGCCCGGACCAAGACCCTGGAAGACTTCAAGGAGGGCCGCACCCCGGTCCTGATCGCCACGGACGTCGCCGCGCGCGGCATCCACGTGGACGGCGTGGACCTGGTCGTGCACATCGACCCGCCACGCGACTCGAAGGACTACCTGCACCGGGCCGGGCGCACCGCGCGGGCCGGGCAGTCCGGGGTGGTGGCCTCGCTGGTGCTGCCCAAGCAGCGCAAGCAGGCGCAGCGGATGATGCACGACGCCGGGGTCACCGCCGAGGAGCTGGAGGCGGCGCCCGTGGGCACCCCGGGCAAGTTCGCCCAGGGCGCGGTGGCGCTGGCCGAGCTGACCGGGGCGCAGAGCGTGCCGGAGCCGGGCGAGGTGGCGGTGTTCACCCTGCCCAGCCGGGAGCGCGAGCGGCACGGCTACGGCGACCGCGGCGGCTACGGCGGCGGGCGCTCGTTCGAGCGGCGCAGCGGCGGCTACGGCGAGCGCGGCGGGCGGGACGAGCGGCGCGGCGGCTTCGGCGGCCGGGACGAGCGCAAGCCCGGCGGCTACCAGGGCCAGAACCGGTTCGAGCGCCCGGTGCGCTCGGACGCCGCGCCCCGGCGCGAGGGCGAGCGCAGCTTCGGCGAGCGCTCGTTCGGCGACCGTCCGGCGCGCACCTTCGAGCCGCGGGCGGACCGGCCGGCCCGCACGTACGAGGGGCGTACCGAGCGTCCGGCGCGTACGTTCGAGCCGCGGGCCGACCGCCCGGCCCGGACCTTCGAGCCGCGCACGGACCGGAGCCGGTCCTCGTACCGCGGTCAGGGCCACTGATGCTTCACGGACCCGGTCTCGCCGGGTTCTGACCGGTCGCCGGTCGCTCCACGGCCGGCGACGGCGCCGGGGCCGCGGACGTCTGCCGAGTGGGAGGAGACTCCCGGCTCGGCGGGCGTTCGCGGCCCCGGCTTTTTTCGTGGTCAGACGGCGGTGGGCGCGGGCGTGGTCTGCCAGCCGTGCCAGACCGGGCCGATGCCGCGGCCGAGCGGGAAGCCCTGGCGGATCGCGCCGGTGACGTACGCCTTGGCCGCGGCCACTGCGTCGGGCAGGTCCAGGCCCTGGGCCAGTCCTGAGGCGATGGCGCTGGCCAGGGTGCAGCCGGTGCCGTGGGTGTGCCGGTTGTCGATCCGCGGTTCGGTGAACCAGTGCCGGGCGTCGCCGTCGGTGAGCAGGTCGGTGGCCGGGCCCTGGAGGTGGCCGCCCTTGATCAGGACCCAGCGCGGGCCGTAGGCGAGCAGGGCCTCGGCGGCGGCGGGCAGTTCCTCGGGGGTGGTCGCGGCGGTGCCGGTCAGTTGGCGGACCTCGTCGAGGTTCGGGGTGACCAGGGTGGCCAGGGGCAGCAGCTGTTCGCGCAGGGCGGCGAGGGCTTCGGCGCTCAGGAGGGTGTCGCCGTGTTTGGACACGGTGACCGGGTCGATCACCACGGGTGCGGTGATGTCGCGGAGCAGTTCGGCCACCGTGCGGGTGGTGGCCGCCGAGCCGAGCATGCCGGTTTTGACCGCCCGGATCTCGATGTCGCCGGTGAGGGCACGGAACTGGGCGCGGACGGCGTCGGCGGGCAGTTGCCACAGCTGCTGTACGCCGAGGGTGTTCTGCGCGGTGATCGCCGTGACCACGCTCATGCCGTGCACGCCGAGGGCGAGCATGGTCTTCAGGTCGGCCTGGATTCCCGCTCCCCCGCTGGAGTCGGAGCCGGCGATGCTCAGAACCGCGGGCGGGACGGGCCGGACTTCGGGGTCTGAGGTCACGTCCGCGATTGTATGCCGGTGCGTCGCGCCGGGCGGGATGCGCAGAGCCGGGAAAGGGCGAACATTCCCGGCCACAACACTAAACTTTTCGCCATGCCCACGACCTCGCCTTCATCTGTGACCTCTTCATCCTCTTCGGTTTCCGGTGCCGGGCCGATTCCCAAGGCCGAACTGCATCTGCACATCGAGGGGACCTTGGAGCCCGAACTGGCTTTCGCCCTGGCCGCGCGCAACGGGATCACGCTCCCGTTCGGCTCGGAGCAGGAGTTGCGCGAGGCCTATTCGTTTGATGACCTGCAGTCTTTCCTCGATCTCTACTACCAGCTGATGTCGGTGCTGATCACGGCGCAGGACTTCACCGATCTGGCCGACGCCTACCTGGCCCGGGCGGCCCGGGACGGGGTCCGGCGGGCGGAGATCTTCTTCGATCCGCAGGCGCACACCGCGCGGGGGGTGGATTTGGGCGTGGTGATCGGGGGTCTGTCGCGGTCGCTGGCGGCGGCCGGGGAGCGGTACGGGATCAGTGCGGGTCTGATCCTGTGTTTCCTGCGCGACCAGTCGGCGCAGGATGCGTTGGACACGTTGCGTGCGGCCGAGCCGTATCGGGAGTCGCTGCTGGGGGTCGGGCTGGACTCGGCCGAGGTGGGGCATCCGCCGCGCAAGTTCGAGGAGGTCTTCGCGTTGGCCCGGCAGTGGGGGCTGCGGACTGTGGCGCATGCCGGGGAGGAGGGGCCGGCGGAGTATGTGCGCGAGGCCTTGGACGTGTTGGGCGCCGAGCGGATCGATCATGGGATCCGGTCGATGGAGGACCCGGAGTTGGTCGAGCGGCTGGTGCGCGAGCAGGTGCCGTTGACTGTGTGTCCGTTCTCGAATGTGCGGCTGCGGTGTGTGGACACCCTGGCCGATCATCCGCTCGGCCGCATGGTGGAGGCCGGGTTGTTGGTCACGGTGAACTCTGATGATCCGGCGTATTTCGGCGGATACGTGGAGGAGAACCTCGCCGGGGTGCGGGCGGCGCTCGGGCTGTCGGACGAGCAGGTGCGGACGTTGGCGGGCAACTCGTTCAAGGCCGCCTTCCTCTCGCCGCAGGAGCGCGAGGAGTACCTCGGGCTGGTCTCCGGGTACGAATTCGACTGATATGTCGGTCGTGGCGCCGGCGATGGCTTCGGCGCCGTCCGCAGGCGGTCGTTATGAGTGTATTGTCCCCTCGTCAGACCCCTTCGAAGGAGCCGTGTTCGAATAGTTCGCAGCTTCGCCAAGGTCACTGTTTTCCCAGACCAGGGCACGTTTTTCGCCTCGGAATTCGGTTTATTCGAACGCAGTTTCGGGTACATCTTCGATAGGACGGAAAACAACGCTCGGGGAGGATGCCCAGTGTCTACGACGTCAGGGACCATCGCTGACAAAGAGGTCAAATCGACAGCCGGATGGGTGCGGGTACGGCTGGCCGCACCCGTCGACGCGCGCGGGCCGCGCGGGGTGTCGCTGACCGAAGGAGAACTCGTGCTGCGCGCGGACCGGGTCTCGGTGGACGAGGAGTCGCTCGTCTTCCTGTGCTCGGACGAGGTGGTGTTCCGGTTGGACCGCCGCTTCTTCCGGACATTGACCTGGTTCGTCGACCGGCCCACGTTCGGCGAGTGGCTCAAGGCGCGGCGCAAGCAGTACCCGAACTCGCACACCCGGTGGTCGGACGGGGAGCGCGAGCAACTGGCCGAGGAGGTGGGCACCGGGGTGGCCTGGCGCCGGATCTCCGATCTGCACGGGCGCACGGTGCACGCGGTCCAGCGCGAGGCGGTCCGCGAGGGCCTCGTGCTCGCCGAGGCCTTCCCCCGGCCCGGCACCGAGTGAGCGGTCAGCGGGGGGCGGGGAACGGGGACGGAGACAGCGGTTGGCCGGTCGAGTGAGCGGCCGGGCCGGCCGGCTCCACTGAGGACGTGGGCGGCCGGTCTCCGGGTCGGGAACGGCCGCCGATGGATGCCGGTGTACGACGAGGTGCACTGCCCAGGGACAGCGAGAAAGCGCCGGTCCGGTCGCCCTGTGCAGGGTGGCCGGACCGGCGCTTCTGTGTTCGCGCGTGGTGTGCGGTGTCTAGCGATCGGCGGCTGGCGCCGGGATCTGGTGGCGTCGGGCGTGGGGCCGGTCGGCGGGGCGGGTCCGGGTCAGGACTCGGAGTCGGGGTCGTTGTCGGTGGAGGCGGCGTCGAGCAGGAAGGCGCCGCAGCGGTCGGCCTCGTCCTGTTCGCCGATCGCGGCGGCGGCCTGGCCGAGGGCGGCCAGGGCGCGCAGGAAGCCCTGGTTGGGGGTGTGCGCGGCCGGGATCGGGCCGTGGCCCTTCCAGCCGGAGCGGCGCAGCGCGTCCAGGCCGCGGTGGTAGCCGGTGCGGGCGTAGGCGTAGGCGGTCACCGGCTGGCCCGCGCCGAGCGCGAGTTCGGCCAGGTAGGCCCAGGCGAGCGAGGAGGCCGGGAAGGCGGCGGCGACCTCGGTGGGGTCCTGTCCGGCGGCCAGGGGTTCGGCCGCGTCGTCTTCCGGCAGCAGGGTCGGGGCCGGTCCCCCGAGCAGATTCTCGTGCATAGCAGCACCCTAGTGCCCCCGGGGCCGGCCGCCCGGCCCGGTAAACCGATATCCCGCTGTCGGTACTCCCTTGTAGGCTCCACAAGCGGCTTGCAGCTGTTACATGGATCTTGTCGGGGCTTTTCGGAGCTCGAACACGAGGAGTGGTGCGGGTGACCGCCTCGGGACGGACCGCGAGATCGACGTTCGGCGGGCTGCCGTCGGCTTTCTGGTGGGTGTGGCTGGGCACGCTGGTCGGCTGGAGTGGCGCGTCGGTGCTCGGGCCGCTGGTCGGCGGGACGTTGTTCACCGGGTTCGGCGGGACCCCGGTGTGGATCGGGTGCCTGGCGCTGGCCGGGGCCGCGGGATTCGCGCAGGTGCGGATCGGCGGCCGGATCGAGCGCAGCATCGCGGCGGCGGCGCTGGTCGAGCGGCAGCGGGAGGCGGCCCTGGTCGCGGCGTGACGCGCGGGGGCGGGCCGGATCGGGCCCTGCGGCGAGCTGCGGCAGGGGTCGGCCGGTCAGCTCGGGCCGTTCCAGTCCAGGGTGGGGGCCAGGACGCCTTCGAGGGTCAGCAGCCAGCGTTTGACCTCCATGCCCTCGGCGCCGCCGCCGTAGCCGCCGAGGCCGTCCGCGGCGACCACCCGGTGGCAGGGGACGAAGAGGAACAGCGGGTTGGAACCCATCACGGTGCCGACCCCGCGGGCGGCGTGGAAGCGCTCCTCGCGGCTGTCGTACGGGTAGGCCTCGCTGCGGGCGGCCAGGTTGCCGTAGGTGACGGTCTCGCCGTAGCCGACCGAGCGTTGCAGGGCCTGGAGCACGGTGCGCTGCGGGCCGGCGGTCAGATGCCAGTCGAGCGGCAGGTCGAAGGACTTGCGGCGGCCTTCGAAGTACTCGGTCAGGCGCGCGGTCACGGTCGCGGTCTTCGCCGCGTCGGCCCTCGGCCCGCGGCTGGGCACGCCCAGGGCGCCTTCGACCGGGTGATCGGCGAAGGTCGCGGCGGCCACGCCCTCGGCGGTGACCGCGACGTGCACCGGGCCGCTCGGCAGCGGGGTCGGGACGGTGACCCAGGTGATCAGGTCAGCCATAGAGTTTCTTCTGGTAGTCGGGCCCGTAGTAGGCCTGGAGTTCGGCGAGGGTCTCCGGGGTGTCCTGCACGGCCTTGACGATGTGGGCGTGCGAGGGCAGCGCCTCGGGATGCCAGGTCTCCTGGTCCCACAGGTCGGAGCGCAGGAACGACTTGGCGCAGTGGAAGAAGATCGTGTCGATGTCGACGATGCAGGCCAGGATCGGCCGGTGGCCCTTGACCGTCATCCGGTCGAAGAACGGCGCGTCGCGCACCAGCCGGGCCCGGCCGTTGATCCGGAGCGTCTCGCTCCGGCCGGGGACCACGGACAGCAGGCCGACGTGCGGGTTCGTCAGGATGTTGTGGTAGCCGTCGCCGCGCTTGTTGCCGGGGCGCTCGGGGATCGCCAGGGTGCGGTCGTCGATCACGTGCACGAAGCCGGGCGGGTCGCCCTTGGGTGAGATGTCGCAGTTGCCCTGCGCGTCGGCGGTGGCGATCAGGCAGAACGGGGAGACCGACAGCCAGATCCGGTCGATCTCGACCAGCCGGGTGCGTTCCTTGTCCCGGGCCCGGTCGCCCGGGAACCCGCCGAGCGCCTCGCGCAGCTCGTCCGCCGTGCTGATCCCGACCAGGTCGGTGGGAGAAGCAGTATCCGCCAGCTCTGTCATGGAATCCCAGGCCTCTCTTCCCGACGCTCTCAGTACCTTCATGCTATCCAGCACCGCCGGCGCGCGCCTTCGGTTTTCGGCGCCCGGCTACTGGGTGGAGGTCACCCGCAGCGCGCGGAACTGGGCCAGCAGGGCGGGGTCTCCGTCTTGGTCGACCGTGGTGTCGTCGGCTCGGTTCCAGAGCCAGAGGAACAGGTTCTGCGGGGTGCCGGCGACCGTCGCGGCGGGCGTGGCGGGTTGGGCGCTGGAGGTGAGCGTGGTCGCGGACGGGAGCTGTTCGACCAGGACGCCGGCCGTGGTGGCCCGCACGGACCAGGTGTGGCCGGCGGTGCTCAGGTGCAGCGGGCGCACGTCGGGGGCGGTGAGCAGGTCGGCGAAGTATTCCAGCCAGGTGACGCTGCTGTAGGCGACGAAGGTGACGAGGATTTCCTCGATGCCGTCGACGGCGAGGTCCTCGGGGATCTCGGCGGGCTCCAGGCCGGCGGCGAGTTCGGCGTCGACCCGGTGCACGACCGTCTCCTGGGCCATCCGGCGGATCCAGAAGGCGACGTTCTGGCCGGGCTTGTACCAGCTGCCGGCGTGGTCGGCCGGGTCGCGGGCGTCGAACTCGGCGAGCAGGCCGGCGTAGCTGTCGGCGAGGGCGGCCACCGGGTCCCGGTCCGGCGCGGGGTCGGGGTTCTCCGGCGGCCACGGGTCCGGTTCGGCGCCCAGGCGCATGCACTCGGTCTTGTGCAGGTAGACCTCGGTGACGTGGTCGGCCAGGTCGGTGGTGGTCCAGTCCGGGCAGGACGGCACCTTGGCGGCGGGGTCCGCGGCGGTGACCGCGGAGTGCAGCAGGCGGAAGTCGTCTTCGAGGCAGGTGCGCAGTCTGGTCAGCTCCATGCTGTCAGCCAAGCAGACCGTACCGACACTCGCATCAGGTCGCCGGGGTGCTTTGGCCGGGGGCCGGGGCGGCCCCGGGGTCCGGGCCGGGGTCAGAGTTGGGCGATGGCGGTGGTGGAGCCGGGGGTGACCTCGGTGAATCCGGCGTCGCGGACGGTCGGCAGGTCGGCGGCGGCGAGCTTGTGCCACTGCTCGGGGGTGGCGGTGCGTACGGCGAGCGGGAATCCCGCTTCGGCCCAGCGGGCCTGGTCGTCGTCGGCGAGGGTCCACCAGCCGAGTTGGGCGGCGTGGCCGACCTGGGCCATGGCTTTGCCGGCGGTCATCTGCACGCCCGGGTTGAGCCAGAGGACGGCCGTGCCGGGTTCGGGGGCGGCCGGGGCCTCGGGGTCGTCGAGTTCGGTGCCGGAGACCTGGAGTTTGGCCAGGGCGGGCGGCCAGCCGTCGAGCGGGACCGGCGGGTAGACCCGGATCTCGGCGTGCTCGCCCTGCAGGGTGATACCGGGCAGGTCCTGGGCTTTGCGCCACTCGGCGCCGCGGGCGCGCCGGACCACCTTGCGGATCCGGCCGTCCTGCCAGGCCTCGATCAGCGCGGCCCATTCGCCCTCGCCGCGGGAGCGGGGGTCGGCGAGCAGGGTCAGGACGGCGCGGGCGGCGGTCTGCAGGGCGTCGGTGCGGGCCGGGGGCGCGTCGCGTTCGATCCGGACGACGAGCGGCAGGACGTATTGCTCGGCGTCGTCGCGGGAGGTCTCGGTCGGGGTGAAGGGGTGCTCGGCGTCGGCGTCGGCGGGGGTGTCCATTGGACCATCCTGCCAGGCCGGGCGGCGGGGGTGGAGGCGGGTGCGGTGGGGTGCGTGATCGCCGACAGCAACGCGCTCGGCAGCGGCCTGGGCATCCGGGCGGCGGGAACTCCGGCTGGAGCACCACGCCGGCGCTGGCCTCCTTCCCGAACCCGGTGGCGCCCACGGCCACGGCCAGTGCGACCGGCGGCGGCAACCCTCCCCCGCCGACGGCCGACCCGCCGACCGCGCCGCCCACCACGGCGCCGCCGACCAGCCCGCCGCGGGCACGAACCTGGCTCAGGGCAAGCCGGCCTCGGCCAGCGGGTCGACCCAGACGTACGGGCCGGCGAACGCGGTCGACGGGAACACCAGCACGTACTGGGAGAGTGCCGACAACGCGTTCCCGCAGTGGTTCCAGGTGGACTTGGGCGCGGCCTACTCGATCGGGTCGCTGACGCTGGACCTGCCGCCGGCCTCCGCCTGGAGTACGAGGACCCAGACCCTCTCGGTCCAGGGCGGTAGCGACGGCTCCACCTTCACCACCATCGCCGGATCCGCGAACCACACCTTCAACCCCGCCACCGGGAACACCGTCGCCTTCCCGGCCAAAACCGCCCGGTATGTGCGGCTGAACTTCACCGCCGACACGGCCCGGCCCGCCGGACAGTTGTCCGAGGTCCAGGTCTACGCCTCCTGACGCCCGAGCGGCGCAGCCGCAGCGCAGGTAACTGAACCGGGCCGGTTCCCGTGTCATACCACGACACGGGAACCGGCCTGTCCCTTACCGGCCGGGTCCGCGGAGACGCGCGTAGAACGGGCGCAGCCGCCGATAGGCCTCCCGGTAGGCCCGGTAAGACTCGTCGTAGACCTCCCGGTTCGCCGGGTCGGGGCGGTAGACCGCCGCGACGGACACGGTTCCGGGGATCTGCTCCCAGCCCAGCTCGCCGAGCGCGACGGCGGCCAGCAGGGCGGCTCCGTGCACGTTCGCCGACACCGGGTCGGCGACCTGCCGGATCTCCCGGTCCAGGATGTCGGCCATGGCCTGGCACCACAGCGCGGAGTTCGCCCCGCCGCCGATGAAGCGCAGCGCGCCGAGTCGGGCGGGGCCTCTACCATGGCCCTTCGCGGCGAATCGGTCAACAGCTTCGAGCATCCAGCGTGCGTTCAGGGCCACCCCCTCGAACACCGAGCGGGCCAGATCGGCCCGGCCGGTGGTCAGCGAGACGTTGATCCAGCCGCCGCGCACGGCCGGGTCGTCGACCGGGGTGCGCTCGCCGTTGAGCCAGGGCAGGAACAGCACGCCGTGGCAGCCGGGCGGCGCGGTCGCGGCCAGGGCGCCGAGCCGGTCGAGCGCGTCGGCGGGCCGGGGACGGTCCGGGCCGGTCTCGTGCAGCACGGTGTCCAGCAGCCAGTCCACGGCCTTGCCGGCCACGTCCTGCACGGTGGCGACCCAGTACAGGCCGGGGACGACGGACGGCATCGAGGCGATGTTGCGGGTGATGTCGGTCTTCTTGTAGGGCACGTGGCAGGAGAGCCAGGCGGAGGTGCCGACGTACAGGTGCGCGTCGTATTCGCGGACCGCGCCCGCGCCGATGGCCGCGGCCGTGGTGTCGCCGGTCCCGGCCACCACCTGCACGCCGGGGTGCAGGCCGAGGTCGGCGGCGGCCTTCGGGGTCAGGGTGCCCACGATCGTGCCGGGGGCGACCAGGTCGGGCAGTTTCGCCGGGTCCAGGCCGCACCGGCGGATCAGCGGCGCGTCCCAGCGGACCCGGGAGGCGTCCCGGTTGTCGGTGCACCAGCGCAGCACGGCCGTGTCGTAGGCGGCGACCGCGCGCCCGGTGGCCCGCATGGTGAGGTACTCGGGCACGTCCAGCAGCCAGCGCGCCGCGGCGTAGGCCTCGGGACGTTCGGTGCGCAGGAAGTGGCTCTGGCCGACCGGGTCCTTCCCGGTCAGGGTCGGGGCCCCGCCGGTGCGGGAGAGCCAGCGGCGCAGCTTGCGGGCGTTGTAGCCGGTGCCGGGGACGGTGATCCCGCCGCCGGCGATCCGGCGGCTGTGCGCGGCGCCGCGCGAGTCCATCCAGATGACCGCCGGGTGGGTGGCCACGCCGTCGGCGTCGACCGGGACGGTGCCGCCCCACTGGGCCGAGAAGCACAGGGCCGCGATCCGTTCGGCGGGCAGGTCCAGGCGGGCCAGCAGGCGCGCGGTGGCGGCCGCGACGGCGGTCCACCAGTCGTCCGGGTCCTGCTCGGCGCCGCCGCCGGGCAGGAAGCGGACGGCGACGCGTTCGGCCTCGTGGCCCAGCAGGGTGCCGGCGGTGTCGGCCACGGCCACCTTGGGGCCGCCGGTGCCCAGGTCCACCCCGAGCACGTAGCGGGCGGGCGCCGGGGACGGGACGGGCGGGGGCGGGGTCATCTCGCCGGCCGGCCCGGTCAGTCCCCGGCCGGGGGCACCTGGGCGAAGACCCGGCCGAAGGCGGCCAGCGCCTCGTCCACGACCTCGTCGGTGTCGGCCATCGAGGTGTAGATCCGGGACCCGGCCAGGGTGATCACGCCTTCGGCGGAGAAGGCCATCGACATGTGGCCGAGCATGTCCATCCGCGGGCCGAGCTTGTCGAAGAACTCCGGGTCCTGCAACGACAGGTGCAACATGCCGGAGGTGTGCAGGTGCACGATGGAACCGAAGTTGTAGGTGACGTACGGCAGGTCGTACCGGGCGATCAGCGCCTCCAGGCCGGCCCGGAGCCGGTCGCCGGCCGCGCCGGCCCTGGCCGGGGCGTCGGTGCGGTCCATCTCCAGCAGGCTGTGGTAGCCGGCCGCGCAGGAGAGCGGGTTGGCCGCGAGGGTGCCGCCGATCAGGGCGCGCTTGCCGGCCGCGGTCAGGCCGCCGGCGAACATGGCCATCACCTCGGCCTTGCCGCCGACCCCGCCGGCCGCCGGGTAGCCGCCGGCCACGCACTTGCCGAACACGGTCAGGTCCGGGGTGACCCCGTAGTAGCCCTGGGCGCCGGCCAGGCCGAGCCGGAAGCCGGTGACCACCTCGTCGAACACGAGCAGGGTGCCGAACTCGTCGCACACCTCGCGCACCTGCCGGTTGTAGTCGCGGGCGACCGGGTGGGTGCCGGACTCCGGGCCCACCGGTTCGAGCAGGACGGCCGCGGTGCCGCCCTTCTCCTCGTTGCCGGCCAGGATGGCGCGCAGCGCGTCCAGGTCGCCGGGGGCGGCCTCCTGGGTGGTCAGCAGGGCGCCGCCGGGGATGCCGGCCGCCTCCAGGCTCCCGGTGCCGGGGATCCGCAGGCCGTAGACGACCTGGTCGCTCCAGCCGTGGTAGGCGCCGCCGATCTTGACGATGTTGGCCTTGCCGGTGAAGGCGCGGGCGGCCCGGACGGCCGCGAGCACGCCCTCGGTGCCGGAGCCGAGCATCCGGAACCGGTCGACGTGCGGCATGAAGTCGTGGATGAGCTTGGCCAGCTTGATCTCGTAGCCGTGCAGCAGGCCGGTGACCGGGCCGCACTCGGCGAGCAGCTCGATCACCTTCTCCCGGACCGGGGCGTAGTTGGAGCCGAGCACGGTCGGGCCGCCGGCCTGGAGGAAGTCGATGTAGCGGTTGCCGTCGGCGTCGGTGAGGTAGGCGCCCTCGGCCTTGGTGATCTCCAGCGCCCACGGGTCGTTCAGGGCCAGGTTGTGCTGGACGCCGCCGGGGATGTACTTCTCGGCCTCGGCGGCCGAGGCCTTGGAGGTCTTGGCGTGGGTCTCGTACCAGGCTTCGTAGGCGGCGAGGGACTCGGCGGTCAGGGTGCGCAGCGGGCTGTGGGTGAGGGTGTGCAGCCGGGCCTCGATCGCCGGGACGTCCGGGTACTGGCTGATGGCGTAGGTGTCGCGGGCCATGTTCGGTCGACCTGTCCTTACTTCTCGGTCTGTTCGGGCTTGTCGGGCTGCTCGGCCTTCTCGATCTTCCTGGTGGTGCCGTAGTTGGAGCTGAGCGCGAAGTTGATCACGTCCTCCTGCTCCTGCTGGGTCAGTTCGCGCGGCGCGGTGCCGGTGACCGCGGACAGCAGCAGGGCCTGGCGGTAGGTGTCGGCGGCCCATTCGGCCAGTTCGAGGTTGTCCACGGCCTTGTCCAGGGTCCGGCCGTGCGCGATCGAGCCGTGGTTGCGCATGAGCGCGGCGGACTTGTATTCCAGCGCCTTGACCACGTGGGCGGCGAGTTCGTCGCTGCCGTAGCAGGCGTAGGGGGCGACGCGGACGGCGCCGCCGAGGTTGAGCATGGCGTAGTGGATCAGCGGGATCTCGTCGGCGACCAGGCCGATCGCGGTGGAGCCGACGGCGTGGGTGTGCGTGATGGCGCCGGTGCCGGTGGCCTTGTAGATGGCCAGGTGCATCGGGACCTCGCTGGTGGGGGCGAGGTCGCCGTCGACGACGTTGCCGTCGAGGTCGATCACCGTCATCTGCTCGGCGGTCAGGTCGGAGATGACACCGCCGGTCGGGGTGACCGCGACCAGGTCGCCGGCCCGCACGGACAGGTTCCCGCTGGTTCCGATCACCAGGCCGCGGGCGGCCAGGCGGCGTCCGGCGGCGGCCAGGGCCGCGCGCTCCTCGGCGAGCTGCATGAAGGGCTCCTTCCCGGCCGCGTCGGCCCGGTCCGATAAACATGATCTCACGTTCATGTTCTGTGCGCCCGGCGGCGGCGTCAATCGGCGGACCGGCGCCGTTACCAAGCCGATACCGTGGTGCGGGCGCGGTGCGGGCCGGCTGTCGGGGGGATTGTCATCGTGGTATGTCACAATCAGCGCAGATGAGGTGCTCCCGGCGGGCGGCCCGCGGGCGCGGGGCATACCGGCGGTCGCCCACACGTACTAGTCTTGCTATCCGTCAGATCGATGTCATCCCAGGTGCCGCCACCCGCCGACCAGCCGGGAACGGCCGGCGAGAGGTACGAGGACAAGGTGTACAACTGCGGCTCTTGCGGACAGGCCGGCGACGGCCGGTTCTGCCGGATATGCGGCGGCTCGCTCATCGCCGTCCCCGACCAGGCACCGGACCAGGCTCCGCCGCCGGCGGAGGCAGTAGACCCCCTGCTCTACGGCGGCGGCAGGCGACGGCTCCAGGGGTCCGCACCGGCCGAACCGCCCGTGCAGGCGGGCCCGGATCCCTCCCTGTACGGCAGCGCCCGGCCGAGCCGGCACGCGGCCGCACCGGCGGCGCAGGCCGAGCCGACGGCGCTCCTGCCGTTCGGGGTACGCGGCGTCGGACCGGTGGCCGGGCCGACGAGCCCGGCGGGGCCGACGGGTTCGCCCGGTTCGGCCATTCCGGTGAGTCCGGGCGGTGCGGCCGGCCCGGCCGTTCCGGTGAATCCGGCGGCGGCGTACGGCGGTCCGGGCGCGGCCGGGGCCGCGGGCGGCGCGGCGAACCAGGTTCCGGTGACCACGGAGGCGACACAGCTGCTGCCGCCCGCCGCGGACCGGTCCAAGTTCTACGGCGGGGCGAGCGCACTGCCGGGCGCGGCCGACTCGACGGCGCTGATTCCGCCGCCCGGGAGCGGCAGTCCGCTGGGTTACGGCGCGGGAACCAGTCCCGTGACATACGGCGCGCCGAACGTCATGCCGGGCGCCGCGGACTCGACCCAGCTGCTGCCGCCCGCGGCCGCGGCGGCGGGCAATCCCCTGCTGTACGGGGGCGCCAGCGCAGCACCGGTCGCGGACTCGACTCAACTGCTGCCGCCTGCGGCGGGCAATCCCCTGTTGTACGGCGGTGCGAGCGCGGCACCGGCTGCGGCCGACTCGACCCAGTTGCTGCCGCCGACCCCGCAGAACGACCCCCAGTTGTACGGCGGGACCCCGAGGTATCAGCCGCAGCCGCTGATTGCGCAGCAGACGCAGCTGCTCCCTCCGACCGTAGCCGGGCCGGGCGCCGCGGGCGCGCCGCCCGCGCAGGCCGGGTACTGGGCCGCCGGACCCGTCGGTGCGCCGACGAGCGCTCCCGGCCCCGCGCCCGCGCCGATGTCCGCTCCTGCGCCGCAGCAGGCCGGGCCGGCTGCGCCGCCCGCGTTCCAGCAGTACCCGCCGCAGCAGGCGTGGCCGTCCGCCGGGTCGCCGGTCCAGGCCGGGCCCGCGCAGCCGCAGCCGGGCCCGGGGATGGGCCGGCCGGGCGGACCGGGACCGTACCCGCAGGCGGCCGTCCCGATGATGCCGGGCGGGCCGCCCACCCAGGTCGTCCCGACCGGATCGTACGGCCCGGCCGCCGCGGCCCAGCCGCCCGCGCCGCCGGAGGAGTACACCGGGGAGTGGGCCGAGGAGTCCGAGGGCCAGCCCAGGGCCGTGGTCTACGGCGTGCTCGGCGCGGTCGCCATCGCGGTCGCGATCATCGGCGGGCTGCTGTACTTCGGCACGCCCAGCGGGCCGGCCACCACGCCGACCGCGTCCTCGACCACGCAGCAGGCCGCGGCGTCCGCGACCCCGACGCAGACCTCGAGCACACAGCTGCAACTGCCGCCGCCCCCGCCGACGACCGCCCCGGCGACCACGGCCGCGCCCACGCCGAACGCGCCGACCGGCGCCCTCACCGGCTACCAGGGCATGTGCGTCGACGACCGTTCGGGCCTGACCACGCCCGGGAACCCGGTGATGATCGCGTCCTGCGACAACAGCGTCGACCAGCAGTGGTCGGTCGCCTCGGGCAACACCCTGCAGGCGTTCGGGTTGTGCCTGGACGTGGCCGGAGGCGGCACCGGGGACTCGACGCAGGTGGACCTCTACACCTGCAACGGCACCGGCGCCCAGGTCTGGGAGCCGCAGGCGGACGGCGCGCTGTTCAACCCGCAGTCCAGCAAGTGCCTGGACGACACCGGATACGGCGGATCGGGCACCCAGCTGCAGATCTGGGACTGCACCGGCAACCCCAACCAGAAGTGGAACCTGCCCTGAGCCGACCCGGAACAGGGCCCTGTCTGACACGTCTGCCGGTCCGCCTCCCGAGGGAGGCGGACCGGCAGACGTCTGTGCACGGCCGCCGCGTCAGCGGTTGCCGAGGTTCTGGCTCTCGGCGTACTCGGTCATCAGCTTGAGCAGGTCCGGGCCGTAGGACTCGTGCCGCAGGGCGAGCGAGAACTGGGTCCGCAGGTAGCCGAGCATGTCGCCGGTGTCCCACCAGATCCCCTCGATCACCTGGCCGTAGGTCGGGTTGGCCTTGGCGTAGGCGGTGATCGCGGCGGACAGGTAGATCTCCACGCTCGGGTCCGAGACCCAGCGCCGGACCGCGCCCTCGAGCTCGTCGACGATCTCGGGGGTGACCACGTAGCCGCCGATCGAGGCGAAGTCGCTCGGCGCGTCCTCGAGCGCCGGCTTCTCCACCACCTCGGACAGGCGGTACAGCCCGCCGCCGAGGTCCTCCTCCAGGACCGGGATGCCGTACCGGCTGACCGAGGCCCGCTCGACCGGGATCAGGCCGATGACCGGCGCGTTCATCCGCTCGTAGGCGTCCAGCAGCTGGCGCGCCCGGGGCACCACCGAGGTGAACAGCTCGTCCGACCACAGCACCAGGAAGGGCTCGCGGCCGATGGTCCGGGCGGCGTTGAGCACCGCGGTGCCGTTGCCGTAGGGGCCGTCCTGGTAGACGTACTTGATCTTCGCCTTGGAGGACACGGCGACCAGCGCCTCGGCCAGGGCCGGCTTGCCCACCGCGTGCAGCTGCGCGTTGAGGTCGTCGTCCGGGGCGAAGTGCTGCTGTACCAGGGCCTTGCGCAGGGACACGACGATGGTGATGTCGTCGATCCCGGAGTCCACGAGTTCCTCGACGGTCCACTGGATCACCGGCTTGTCCAGGAGGGGCAGCATCTCCTTGGGAATGGCCTTGGTGAGTGGCATGAGGCGGGTGCCGATGCCGGCGACCGGGATCACTGCCTTGGTGATCATGGGTGAATCACTCCATCGGGGTAGGTCTCGGCAAGAGGTGCACTGACTTCATGTATATCGCAAGCGGCGGCGGGGCAGTGGTGGAATCTCGATAATATGGGTCCAATAAGAAGCCTACTGAGACATTTTAGCTTCAGTGTTCGATGACCGTTTTACCATATTTTAGCCGCCCTTAGCGAGCTATTCACCCACAGTCCGGGCACCTAGATCGCGCGGGCGAACCCCTACGGCATCACGTCATCGCTGATCGGCGCCCATGCTCCACCAACCCCCTGCCCGCGCCGACCGGTCGACTCCCCTTGACCGGGTGGCGCGGCACTGCTTGTCTAAGCCGGCCACAGCCCGCGGCAGCCGGCCTTGGCGGCCGCCACCGCGGCCACGTATCCGGCGGCGATGACACCAAGATACGGGTAGAACGCGGGCGGGGGCGAGGCGAACGCCAACAAAGATCCGGCCCCGCTGGCCGGCAGCACCGGGCCGAGCACGGCCAGCAGCAGTCCGGCCGCGGCCACCGCCCGGGCCGGGCGGCTGGTCCAGGACTGCCGGCGGGTGCGCAGCAGGAAGATCGCCAGCGCCTGGGTGAGCAGGTTCTCGGCGAACCAGCCGGCGTAGAACGCGGCGTGCGCAGTGCGCCCGGCCGGGCCGGCCGAACCGCCGGACAACCGGTGCAGGACGACGAACGTGGCCAGGTCGGCGACCGTGTTGAGCAGGCCGAAGACCAACGCGAACCGGGCCGGGTCGCGGGCGGTCAGCCGGCTCGGCCGCCGGGCCGAACCCGGGTCCACCCGGTCCCGGGCCAAAGCCAGCTGGCACAGGTCGAAGCACAGGTTCTGCACCAGGACCTGGAGCGGGAGCATCGGCAGGAACGGCAGGATCAGCACCGCCAGGGACACCGACAGCGCGTTGCCCAGGTTGGAGCTGATGGTGATCCGCAGGTACTTGACCGCGTTGGACACCGCGCGCCGGCTGTCGGCGACGGCCCGGCCCAGGCAGGCCAGGTCCTTGTCCCCGAGCACCACGTCCGCGCACTCCCGGGCCAGTTCGGCCCCGCCGCGGACCGCGATCCCGACGTCGGCCGCCCGCAGCGCCGGGGCGTCGTTCACCCCGTCGCCGAGGTAGCCGACCACGCCGCCGCCCGCACGCATGGCCGCGACCAGCCGGGCCTTGTGCGCCGGGTCGACCCGGGCGAACACCGTGGTGCGGGCGGCCAGCGCGGCCAGCGCGGCGTCGTCGCAGCCGTCCACCCGGGCGCCGGTGACGATCCGGCCGGGATCCAGGCCGATCTCCCGGCACACCCGCTCGGCCGCCTCGGGCGAGTCCCCGGTCAGCACGGCCACCCGGATGCCGAGCGCGGCCAGGTCGGCCACCGCGTCGGCGGCCCCGGCCGCGGCCCGGTCGCGCACGGCGACGAAGCCGACCAGGGTCAGCCCACGCTCGTCCTGGGCGCTGAGCGGCGTGTGCGCGCGGCGCGGCGCGAGCTCGCCGGTGGCGACCGCGATCAGCCGGTCGCCGAGCGCGGCCCGGGCCTCGGCGTAGCCGAGCAGCCGGGCCCGGCCGGCCGGGGTGAGCGTGACCCGGGGCCCGGCCGGGACCGGGCCGGGCCCGGCGCCGAGGCCCGGGGGCGGGCCGTCGTCCGGGTCGGCCAGGGCGCCGGCCTGGGCGTAGGCGCAGGCGTCGAGCACTTCGGCGACCGCGCCCCGGGTGACCAGGACCACGGAGCCGAGCCGGCCGGGGTTGCGCAGCAGCGCGCTGACCCGGCGGCGGACCGGGTCGAACGGCAGCACGTCCAGGATCTGGAAGTCGGCGTCCGGCTCCGCGGACGCGGCGGCGGACCGGGACGGGGCGCCCGCGTGGTCCGGGACGGCGAAGGGCAGGACGGAGGCCAGCCGGGCGGCGGGCGGCTCGTCGCCGGACTCGTGGTCGGTGTCGGACCCGGTGTCTGCGTCGAGATCCAGGTCGCGGTCGAAGTCGAAGACGGCGCTGGTGACCGAGCCGCCGGTGTACCCGGCGGCGCTGCTCAGCGGGATGACGGAGGCCAGCGCGGGTCCGGCCTGCACCGCGGCCGGTCCGGCGAACCCGGCCGGCGCCACCGCCCGGGCGCTGGTCGCGGCGGCCGGGAAAACGCCGGTGAGCAGGTCCGGGGTGTCGGCGGCGGCCAGGTCGGCGTAGAGCCGGTCGTCGCCCTCGGCCTCGGTCAGGGCCTCGTCGAAGGCGTCGACCAGGCCCGGGGCGCGAGCGGTGACGGCCCGGCTGATCGTGGCGGCCCAGTCCAGCGCCGCCGCGGACGGCAGCCCGGCCGCGTCGACCGAACTGGACACGGCGAGCCGGCCCTCGGTCAGGGTGCCGGTCTTGTCCACGCAGAGGGTGTCCATCGCGGCCAGGTCGTGCACCGCGGGCAGCCGGCGTACGACCGTGCCCTCGGCCGCCATCAGCCGGGCCGCGCGGGCGAGCACGGTGGTGATGACCACCGGGAGCATCTCGGGGGTCAGGCCGACCGCGACGGCCAGGGCGAAGGCCAGCGCGGGGGCGGGCAGGTCGCGGTTGGCGGCGATGGTCAGCACGAGCGGGACGGTACCGGCCGTGAACGCGAGCAGCAGCCAGGTCACCCGGCGGGCGGCGCGGTCGAAGCCGTTGGCCGCGCGTTTGGCCGCGGTCGCCGCGTGGGCGGCGCCGAACACGGTCGCGGCGCCGGTGGCGACCACGACGCCGGTGCCGGTGCCGTGCGCGACGGTGCCGCCGGCCAGGCACAGCCAGGGAACGGAGCCGGGCGGGGCGGCGGTTTCGGGCGGCGCGGACTCGGGCGTTCTGGGCTGCGGGACGGTCGGCGCCGGGAGTTGGGCGGAGACCAGGCCGGTGCGCGAGTCGGTCCGGGCGGCGGCCGCGGTGGCGGGCTTGCCGTGCCCGGGGGCCGGATCGCCTGGCCGGGGGGCGTCGGGCCGCAGCAGCGCGGGGGCGGCGGTCTTGGCCGCGGGCCGGGACTCGCCGGTCAGCACCCACTCGCCGATCTCCAGGTCCGCGGCGGCGAGCAGGTAGAGGTCGGCGGGCACCAGGTCGCCGGGGACCAGGCGGACCACGTCGCCGGGGACCAGGCCGGACACCGGGATCTCGCGGTCCACCGGGCCGGCGTCCGGGCCGGCCCGGCGCACGACCGTCGCGGTGGAGCTGACCATGGCGCGCAGGGCGGCGGCGGCGCGTTCGCCGCGGCGTTCCTGCTGGATCCGCAGGGCGCAGCTGATCATCGCGCCGGCGAAGACGACCAGGGCGCCGACCGGGCTGCCGGTGAGCGCGGCCACGGCGGCGATCACGGCCAGCAGCAGCACGAACGGGTCGGTCAGCGCGGTGCGGCCGCGGCGCCAGCGGCCGGGCGGCGCGGTCTGCGAGAGCCGGTTCTCGCCGTAGCTCAGCAGCCGGGCGTCGGCGTCGGCCTCGGCCAGGCCGCGGGCGCCGGTCTGCAGCTCGCGCAGCAGGCGCAGCCGGGGCAGGCCGGCCAGGCTGCGGGCCCGGCTGCGCTGGTCGGCCGGCCCGGCCGGGTCCGGCCCGGGCCGGTTCGGGTCCGCGCCCTCGCCGGTGAGCAACTCGAACGCGGAACCCCGGGTTCCCATGCTGGGTACGCCCGGTGTTACCGGGCCAGCCGGCGGCGCCGGGCCGGGCGGGGCTGGGCCAGCCCGCCGACCACCTCGCGCACCGCCTCGCCGACCCGGGTGTCCTCCAGCGCGTAGACCTGGCGCCGGCCCTCCCGCCGGGAGGCGACCACGCCGGCCAGCCGGAGCTTGGTCAGGTGCTGGCTGACCGCGGGCAGCGCGAGGCCGACCGCGTCGGCCAGGGTGCCGACGTCTTGTTCCCCGTGGGCCAGCAGCCACACGATCTGCAGCCGGGCCGAGGACGCGAGCAGGCCGAACAGCCCGGCCGCCTCCTGGAGCAGCTCGGGCGCGACCGGGGAGACGGAGCTGGTGCCGCCATCGCCTTCGAACATTGGGCCAGCTTAACGGTAGGAGCGGGTTCTCGCGTACGCTCCGGCCTGCGGATTGCGGGTCCGGGCGGAGGATTTTCCGGGTCGGTGACGCTGGGATTGAGAATGCTTACTCACTGTCGCGGGCGCCTGTGTGGTTGGGGCCTGGGTGAATGTCCGCGTCGCTCAGGTGCGGCCGGTTGCGGTCGGCTGATCACGTGCGGCCGCCGCGGTGGTCGGCGGCTGCGTAGTCGACGAATCGGGTGTCGAGGATGAGCCGGTTCTGTTGTGCCGCCGGGCCCGTCACGCTCCGCAGGTGCGCGCCGGCCCGGTCGAGCAGGGCGATCGCGGCGCCCGGGAGCGCGGCGGCCGTCTGCTGGTCGGCGGCCAGGGAGACTGCGGCCCACAGCACCTCGTCGGATATCTGCACGAGGTATCGCGCTTCCAGGAACTCGCGGGCCGAGGCCATCATCGGCATCACCTGCGCGGGCGTGGGAACGGCGATCTGCACCGGGTCGAATCGGCTGACGAGATCGGGGTGCGCGGCGTTGAGCCGGGCCAGGATCTCGGGCGTCGTGGTCACGAGCACGGGCCCGGGCGCCGCGCACAGGTCCGTGACGCTCTCGGCGACGAGGTCCGAGCGTTCGAATCCGGGGTCCAGGACGCTGGGCGTGTCGATCACGGACACCACCGCGCCGCCGCCGGGGCCGCGGCCGAGCCGGAGGGTCTCGACCCGGCCGAGCAGGCTCGCGGCCGGGGTGGACGCCACGGTGTCGGCGTCGATAAGCAGCATCGCGGCTCCGCGCAGCCGGTCGGGTACCGCTCTGGCCAGGACCCGGCGGGCCAGGGCGTCGATCATGGCGGTCTTGCCTGCACCGGATGCGCCGACCAGCAGCGCGTTGTTCCGCGGGGAGGCGCACAGGATCTCGGCCAGGCGGCCGAGTTCCGCCTCGCGGCCGACCATGGGGATCGCCGGCTCGGAGCCGACCTGGATGAGCAGGTCGGTGTAGGTCGGTACCCGGGCCGGGGTCGACCCCAGGGTGGATATCCCGTCGACCGGCGGTGGCACCGCCTTCTGAGACCCCGGTATGCCGATGCCGGCCTCGGCCAGACGCCAGAGCAGGCCGGGGACCTGCTGCCGGAGTTGGCCGAGGTCGACGCCGCAGGAGTGCAGGACCCGGGCGGCTGCGCTCTCGGGCCGGCTCATCAGGGCGAGCAGGAGGTGTTCGGTGCCGACGTACTTGTGGCCCAGTCCGGGTGCCTCCCGCAGGGACTGCGTGAGCACGTTTTTCATGCTGACGGAGAAGGGGACGTGCCCCGCGGCGGTGAGCTGCGTCCCCGGGTCCAGGATCCGGCGGGTGGCTTCGGCGACGGACTGCGCGGACACGCCCACGGCGCCGAGCAGGTGCACCGAGACGAACCTGTCGTCACTGACCAAGGGAAGCATGAAGTGTTCGGTCTTGAGCACGGGCTGGCCGAGATTGCGCGCCCCCTGCTCGGCGCGCACGATGGCGAGCCTCGCGTGGCTGGTGAACCGTTCGAACACGCGGCGCCCCCTCTTCTGGTCGAAGATCCCCGATGGCGGGCGCCGGCGCCGGACCGTCGGTCCGCGCGCCCCCGAGTCTCGCCGCCGTCGTGGGGCACGTTATCAGGGTCGCTCGATCGGCACGACCGCCCCGCCGGACTCCCCGCCGCCCGGGCCGGCCGCGACCGAGCCGAGCCACACTCGGTCCCGGGCCCGGGTCATGGCGACGAACAGTCTTCGCCGGCCCAGTTGGCCGCGTTCCTGCGCGGCCGCGCCGGAATCGCCGGGGTCGCGCAGGGCCAGGTCGTGGCAGGGCAGGAAGACCTGCTTGAACTCCAGTCCCTTGACCCGGTGGTAGGTGCCGAGTTTGCAGGCGGAGGTGGCGGCGCCGTCGTAGGACTCCAGCCGCTGGACCGGAAGCCCGGCCTTGGTCAGCAACCGGTGGTAGCGGTCGACTTCGCGCAGGGTGGGGCAGAGTACTGCGGCGTCGCCGAGGCGGCCGGTCGCAGGGGGCACATTCTGGGCGGGATCGGCTTGGCCGGATTGGGGATCGGGCGCGACAGTTCCGGGCGACGCCGGGGGTTGCGCTTCGTTCGTGGGCGGCTCGGGCGGCAACAGCTCTCGCAACGCATTGATCAATGCCTGATCGTGGTCTGCGACGGTCGGCGCGACGACCCGGGTGACCTGTCCGCCGCGGTACACCGTCTCGACCCGCCGCTCGCCGCTGTTCGTGCTCTCGTCCAGGTCGTCGAAGCTGTCGCCGTCGACGACCTGCAGCGCGCAGTCCAGGATCTCCCGGGCGTTGCGGTAGTTGGTGCCCAGCACCACGCCGCGGGCCCCGGCGATGGCGATCCCGGCGTCGGAGAGCCGGTAGCCGCCCGGGTAGACGGCCTGCTGGCCGTCGCCGATCAGGAGCAGCCCGTTGGTCGTGTCGCCCACCAGCGCGTACAGCAGCCGGATGCCGACGAGGCTCAGGTCCTGCACCTCGTCCGCGATGACGGCGGCGTAGGGGCGGGCGAGGGGTTGGCGGCGCAGTTCGGCCAGGGCGAGGGCGAGGACGTCGTTGAAGTCGTGGATGCCCGCTTCGGCGCGCAGGCGCTCGTATTCCTCGTACAGCGCCCACACGGACCGGCGGTCCTCGACCCGGACCGGGGTGCGCCGGCCGCGGCGTTCGGCGGCGAGGTACTGGTACACCGTGCCGATCTGGCGGCCCTTGACCACGTAGTTGATCTCGTCGAACCAGTAGGTCGGGTTGGCCTCGGTGCGCACCAGGGAGGAGTTGCGGCCGACGTTCTGCCAGGCCCGGCTGAGCAGGGTCTCGGCCCGGTCCCCGTTCAGCCGCGCCGGGATCCCGCGCGCGGTGAGCAGCCCGGTGGCGAAGTTGTGCAGGCTGCTGAACTCGATCCGGTCCGCGACCGCCGGGGCCAGCCTTCGGGCGAGCAGGTGCTGGACCCGGGGCAGGTTGTTGGCGTAGGTGACGAACAGGATCGGCCGGGTGGTGCGCTGGGCCAGGTGCACGGCGCGGTGCAGGCCGACCACGGTCTTGCCGGTGCCCGCCGGGCCGCTGATCCGGGCCGGGCCGGTGAAGGTGCGCCGGACCAGGGCGGCCTGGTGCGGGTCGAGGAAGGTCATCCAGTTCTCGATCGGCTCGGCCAGCGCGGAGTCCAGGGTGGCCTTGCGCAGTTCTTCGAGGTCGAACAAGCTCGATGGCGGGCCTGAGGCCGTGGGCGGCGGGCCGGGGTGGGACGGGGCCGGATGCTTTGCCGCGGAAGGGTATCGCGGGCCGTATCCGGATTCTGATCGACGGTTGAGTTCCCTCTCAGAGCCCTGTCCGGGTCCTGGCATCGCGCCCGGGGTCGGTTTCGCTCCCGAGGCCGGGGCCGGTCCCGCTCCGGATCCGTCGCCCGGGCCCGGGTTCGGCCCGGGCAGGGCTATCGACCGGTATCCGGCCCTGGGCTGCTCGCCCCGGTCGGCCAGGCTCGGCGCCTCGTACCCGGGGAAACGCCCGGTCAGATGGGTGGTGATCGCGCCGATCTGGGCCGGGCTCAGCCGCCGCGGCAGGGCGAGCAGGACCGGCCCGGTGTCGCGGGTGCCGAGCAGCATCACCTCGCCGAGCCGGCGGTCGTAGCGGCGGTCGGTGAACACCAGCACCGGCTGGACCGCGACCGGGGACAGGCCGAGCGCGCCGAGCGCCTCCTGCACCGCCCGGGTGTGCGAGAGCAGCCGGCCGACCTCGGCGTGCCGGTCCTCGACCCCGGCGGCCAGCCGGCCGCCGGCCAGGGTGGGTTCCTCGCGCCAGTTCTTCACGTCGAGCACGAACACGCCGCCCGGGCCGACCAGCATCATGTCCGGGCCGCCGGGGCGCGGGCCGGGCCAGCCGGCCGCCACCAGCAGGCGCCACCCGGCCGCGGTCAGCGTGATCAGCGCCTCGGCCGCCAGCCGCTCCCCCGGCATGGCGGCGGCGTAGCGTCCGGCCAGGTTCCGCGCCTCGCGGGACCTGCGGACCATCATCGACAATTCGTCCCGGGCGCGCTGTACGCGGTCCGCCGTCAGCCCTGCTGTCATCGCCACCCCTCACCGTCCGCGGACCTCGGCCCGCCACCGATCAGTCACTGTGTGCGCTATTTCGGTATACACCACCATAAGTGCGCAGACCAAGGGGTCGAACACACTGTTCACCCGCCCGTCCACCGCCGGCCCGACTTGTCAGTACTCTCAGGCACCATGGCACAGGCCATTTCTGCGACTGACGAACAGAGGCGACATGAGAGTGACGATCGAGCGCGGCGAGCTGGCGGCCGCGGTCTCCTGGGCGGCGCATTCGCTGTCCCCGCGGCCGGTTTCGCCGTCCCTCGGCGGCCTGCGGCTGGCCGCGGGCGACACCGGGCTGCGGGTGTCCGGGTTCGACGACGAGGTCTCGGCCAGCGGGTTGGGCGCCGGGCGGACCGAGACACCGGGCACGGTCCTGGTCTCGGGCCGATTATTGACCGAGCTGGTGCACCTGCTGCCGAGTCTGCCGGTCGAGCTCGCCGCGGAGGAGTCGCGGCTGACACTGGTGTGCGGGCCGTACCGTTACGCGCTGCACGCCCTGCCGCTGGAGGACCACCCGGACGCGCCGGAGTCCCCGGAGATCAGCGGCCTGGTCTCGGCCGCGTTGTTCGCCGAGGCGGCGGCGCAGACCCTGGTGGCGGCCGGGCGGGACGAGTCGCGGCGGTTCCTGACCGGGATCCGGATCGAGGCCGACGGCGCGACGCTGCGCCTGGTCGCGACGGACCGGTACCGGCTGGCGTCGCGCGAACTGCCGTGGCAGCCGGTCGTCGCGGACCTGCGCACCAGCGCTCTGGTCCCGGCCCGGACGCTGGCCGCTCTGGCCAAGTCGCTCGGTTCGTCCGGCCAGGTCGGGCTCGCGTTGCCGCGGGATGCCAAGCCGGGTGGGGGAATGCTGGGGTTGCGCACGCCCGAGCGGGTCGCGACGGTGCGGCTGCTGGAGGGCGGGTTCATGGAGTACGAGCGGGTCTTCCCGACCGAGTTCGCCGGGTTCGCGGTGGTGGAGACGGCGAATCTGGTGGACGCGGTCCGGCGCACGGCGGTGATCGCCGAGCGGCACCGGCCGGTCCGGTTGTCGTTGACGGAGGGTCGGATCTCGGTGGAGGCCGATTCGGACCTGGACGACCAGGCGGCCGTGATGGTCGAGGCGCACGTGTCAGGGCCCGATATCGTGATCGCGCCGAGTCCGGTGTTCGTGCTCGACGGTCTGTCGGCGCTGGGGACCAAGTACGCGCGCTTGGATTACACGGGCCCGGCGAAGCCGGTGGTCCTGACCGGCTTGGATGCTCCGGATGCCGAGCCGGATTGGGCTTACCGGTACCTGTTCCTGCCTTTGCGGGTCGGGATTCCGGCGTGATCGGGCGGGCGGGATAGGCGGGAAAGAGAAGCCGTCCCCGTTCGCTGCCGAGTGCATCAGCGAACGGGGACGGCGTTGTGTGACGGCAAATCAGGTCAGGTCAGGTCAGATCAGGTCAGGTCAGGGTCGACTCCGACCGGCCTTTCTCAGCTCTTTGTCTATGACAGCGCGAAATGGTCCGCGTAGACGTTGCCCTGGCCGTACCAGCCGTTCACGTACACGGTCACGGTGCCGGAGGAACCGGTGGTGAAGGACACCGACAGCTGCTTCCAGGTGCTCGACGAGGTCCAGCTGCTGGCGCTCGCGCCGCCGCTGACGCCGATGAAGGCGTAGTTGCCCTCGACCCAGCCGGTCAGGGTGTAGGCGGTGTTCGGCGCCAGGGTGACCGTCTGGTCGCATGCTCCGGTCGCGCTGGCGGTCGGGACGATCAGGGCGGCGTCCTTGCCGGAGTGCACCGTGGCGGTGGTCACCGAGTCAGTGGACTGGCAGACCCAGGGGCCCAGGCTGCCGGTCTCGAAACCGGCGTTCACCAGAGCGCCGGGGTTGGTGGTGCCGCTGCTCGTGACGGTCAAGCCGTAGGTCGCCGTCTGGGTGCCGGAGGCGGCGGTACCGGTGACCGTGATCGGGTACGTGCCCGCGGCCGCGGCCGAGGTCGTGGCGAAGGTCACCGTCGACGACAAACCAGCCGTCACCGAAACCGGACTGAACGAGACCGACACACCCGCCGGAGCACCACTGGCCGACAACGCCACCGACTGCGCCGAACCCGACGTGACAGCCGTGCTCACGGTCGCTGTGGCCGAGGAGCCCGCCTTCACCGACCCGGAGCTCGGCGAGAGCGCTACCGAGAAGCCGTTGGTGGCCACGGTCCCACTGGTGAACGGCTCGAACGTGTTCGAGAAGTACCAGGCGGTCTGCGAGATCCCGGAACACGAGTCAGATCCGCCCGTGCCCACGCAACCGCCGTTGTCCCGCTCCAGCGCCCAGAACGACAGCTCGCCGATGCCTTGGGTCTTGGCCCAGTTCAGCACGGTCGCCGCGTCGGCCTCGGTGAAGGTTTCGGCCGCACCGTAGTCGTCGATGCCTTCCATCTCGGTGACGCCGATCATCTCCCACAGCTGGGCGGTGGTGAGCGACGGGTAGATGGTCTTGAGCTGGCCTTCCAGGCCCGCGGCAGCCGACTCGGTGTCGGTGGCCATCTCCTGGGTGGTGCCGATGTAGTAGTCGAAGGTCATGATGTTGACCGTCGCGATGGTGGCGCCCTCGGTCACCGCGTTCTTCAGGATCGCGGTCTCGTCCGAGGTCAGACCGGTCGGGGTCACCGGCAGGGTGTAGGAGAACTGGATCGTCCGGCCGTTGGCCGCCGCCCAGCTCTCGACCTGCGCGATGGCCTGGTTGCGCCGGGTGATGCCGGCGGTGTTGGTATCGGAGTCCGCCTCGACGTCGAGGTCGATCCGGCTGATGTTGTAGGTGGTGATGACACTCTCGTATGCGGCGGCGATCGAGCTGACGTTGGTGCAGCTGTCGGCGATGTCGGTGTTCGTCGTGTCGGCCGTGTAGCCGCCGAAGGACGGGATGATGTTGCCGCCGTCGGCCTGGATCGTGGAGATGTCGCTGCCCCAGGTGGACTGGGAGATCGGCTGCGAGGTGCTGCCGTTCCAGTCGATGGTGCAGGATCCGGAACTGGGGGTCTGGATGAACGCGGCGGTCATGAACTTGGCGCCGGAGTTCTGCCAGACGGTCAGCGGGTCATCCCCGGAGTACGCCTCCCAGTAGGGGGCGAACACGTGGGCCGGGGTGGCCGGGCTGGCGGTGGCCGCGTGCGCCGGGGCGACGGCGAGCGCAGCCAGGCCGCAGCTCGCGGCGAGGGTCGCGAAAGCGGTCGCGGCCACTCGCAGCGGCATACGGACGGGGTTCGATAACTGCATGCGGAATACTCCCTGAGGGTCCTGAAGGGCGGATCGACGGATGAGTGCTCTGCGGGTTCGGCCTACGCTCCCGCGCGTGGTACCTCGGAACTCTCACCAGTGCGGCGTCGCCGTGCCGTACAGGTATCCGGCGATCGGGACCGGAATTGGTCTGGACCGCCGCACCTCATGATTGGACTAGACCATAGTGGTGTCAAGTGTTGGTTCTTATATATGTTGTTGTATTTAATGGGTGCGATCTGTGGGGTGAGCTGCCAGGAGCTGGGTGAAAACGTTTCCGGATTGGGGTGGGGAGGGTGGTGGGATCTGACGGGTGGGTGGTGGCGATAAGGCGTTGATCAGGTCGGCTTAATGCGGCTTGGGGTGCGGTGGTGGGGTCGGATTCGGTGGGGCTTTAGGGTCTTTGGGGGCTTTGTGCACTCTGGGTGCTTTGGTGGTGATGGGTTGCGCCCCCGTGTCAGCTCACGTTTACTGCTATGCCTCCGGCGGGCCAGGAACCCCCAAGGATCCTCATGGATCAGTTCATTTGGGTGGTGGGTTACCTTTTGGGTGTGTCGGATCGGGATCCTCGGCGCCCCAGTCGGCCCGGAGCCTGCCACACCGGACAGGCCCTATCAACTCCCGGGCTTGTTGCTTCGGGTAGTCCGCTCGCCTCGGCTGAGCTCGAGTACGGGAGTTGACAGGACCTGCCCGGCGCGGCAGTCTACGAACCGCCTGGGCCACCGAGGATCCCGATCCGACACAGCCCCAGCCT
>DASZBX010000072.1:0-62778 GCA_035943635.1 Actinocrinis sp.
CGGTGGCCAACGGTCGGCGGATTCTTGCTGTGCTGCGTGGTTCCGCGGTGAATCAGGATGGTGCGTCGAACGGTCTGACCGCGCCGAGCGGCCCGGCCCAGCAGCGCGTGATCCGCGCCGCCCTGGCCGACGCCGGACTGACCGCGACCGAGGTCGACGCCGTGGAGGCGCACGGGACCGGAACCAAGCTCGGCGACCCGATCGAGGCGCGGGCACTGCTGGCCACCTACGGCCAGGGCCGGCCGGCGGATCAGCCCTTGTGGTTGGGATCGCTGAAGTCGAACATCGGCCACGCCCAGGCCGCGGCCGGTGTGGCCGGCGTGATCAAAATGGTGCAGGCCATGGAGAACGGCGTCCTGCCACCGACTCTGTACGCTGACGAACCCTCCGCCTTCGTGGATTGGGATTCGGGTGCTGTCTCACTCCTGACCGAGCCGGTGCAGTGGCCGCGCGGCGAGCGGCCGCGCCGGGCCGCGGTGTCGGCGTTCGGCATCAGCGGCACCAACGCGCACGTCGTCATCGAAGAACCGGCCGCCGCGCAGCGGCCCGCGGACCGGACCGACCCGCCGACCGGGCCGGTACCGCTCGTCCTGTCGGCCCGCACCCCGCAGGCACTGCGCGAGCAGGTCCGTGGCGTCCTGCCGTTGGCCGACGACGACGCCGCGCTCCCGTACGACCTCGGATACGCCCTGGCCACCACCCGGGCCGCCTTCGAACACCGCGCCGTCGTGGTCGGCGACCGGGCGACGCTCCCCGGCCTGCTCACCGACCTCGCCGCCGGAGAGACCGGCCCCGGCATCGCGCAGGGATCCGCGGCCGACGCCGGACCGGTCGTCTTCGTCTTCCCCGGCCAGGGCACCCAGTGGGCCGGGATGGCGCGGGCGCTGTGGGAGGAATCAGAGGTCTTCGCCGCGCGGATGGCCGAGTGCGAAACCGCCTTGGCGCCGTTCGTGGACTGGTCGCTGCGCGAGCGCGTGTTCGGGAACGATCCCTGGAACAGGGTCGACATCGTCCAACCGGCCCTCTTCGCGGTGATGGTGTCGCTGGCCGCGGTATGGCGCGCGTTCGGCGTCGAACCCGCGGCCGTGGTCGGCCACTCGCAGGGCGAGATCGCGGCCGCAGTGGTCGCCGGTGGCCTGTCCCTGGAAGACGGCGCGAAGGTCGTCGCCCTGCGCAGCCAGGCCATCGGGGTGCTCGCCGGTCGCGGCGCCATGGCCTCGATCCTGCGCCCAGCCGACCAGACCACCGACCTGCTCAAGCCCTGGCCCGGCCGGATCTCGGTGGCCGCGGTCAACGGACCTGCGGCGACCGTGGTGTCCGGCGACGCGGACGCAGTCGCCGAACTTCTCATGCACTGCGCCACCGAAGGCATCCGGGCCCGGCGCATCGACGTCGACTACGCCTCGCACTCCGCGCAGGTCGAAGAGATCCGCGAGGACATCCTCACCGCCCTGGCCGGAATCCGCCCGCTCGCCAGCGACATCCCGTTCTACTCCACGGTCGACGAGGGCTGGCTCGACACCGTCGAACTCGACGCCGCCTACTGGTACCGCAACCTGCGCCGGACCGTCTCCTTCGCGCCCGCAGTCCGGGCCCTGGCGGAGCTCGGGCACACTGCGTTCCTGGAGATCAGCTCGCATCCCGTGCTCGCCGCGAGCATCGAGGACACCGTGGCCGAGACGGACGCCCCCGTCGCCGCGCTGCACAGCCTGCGCCGCGACGAAGGCGGCATGCAGCGGATGCTGTGCGCCCTCGGCGAAGCCTGGGTGTGCGGACTGCCCGTGGACTGGACCGTGGCCTTGGACGGCACCGCCGCCCGGCGCGTGGACCTGCCCACGTACCCGTTCCAGCACCGCCGGTACTGGCCGGAGCCGGAAACCAAGACCGCCGCCGAACAGACCGACGACTTCTGGCACGAGCTGGAAAGCAGCTCCGTGGCAGACCTGGCCGAGGCGCTGGACGTCGACGCCGCCGAGCTCGGCCGACTGATCCCCGCCCTGTCCTCGTGGCGGGCCGACCGCGCCGCGGCCTGGCGCTACCGGATCGGATGGCAGCCGCTCTCGCTGCCGCCGGCCGGCTCGCCGACCGGCCCGCTGCTGCTCGTCGAACCCGAAGCAGGCCCCGGCGACGTGGCCGACGCCCTGGCCGCCACCGGCACGGACCTGATCCGCCTGACCGTCCCCGGACCCGGCCGCGACCGGGAGTCCCTGGCCGCGCTCCTGCGCGACGCGATCGGAGACCGGACGCTCAGCGCCGTGCTGTCCCTGCTCGCCGACGAGCCGCGCGCCCACCCCGAACACCCCGACCTGCCCGGCGGCCTCGCCTTGACCCTCGCTCTGGCCCAGGCCTTGGGCGATGCCGCGTTCACCGCCCCGCTGTGGTGTGCGACCCGCGGAACGGCCGCGGTCGGCTCCGGCGAGCAGCCCGCGGCCCCCGCGCACGGCGCCGTCGCCGGGCTCGGCCGGGTTATCGCGCTCGAACACCCGGACCGCTGGGGCGGCCTGGTCGACCTGCCGCCGGTGCTCGACCAGCGCGCCGCCGACCGGCTGCGCACCGTGCTGGCCGTCGTGCGCGACGAGGACCAGGTCGCGGTCCGCGCCACCGGCGTCTACGGCCGCCGCCTGCATCCGGCCGCCCAGGCCCCGCGGGCCCGGGACGGCTGGCCGAGCGCGGGCACGGCCCTGATCACCGGCGGCACCGGCGGCCTCGGGGCGCAACTGGCCCGGCAACTCGCCGCGGCCGGGGTCGAGCACCTGCTGCTGCTCAGCCGCCGCGGCCCGGACGCGCCCGGCGCGGCCGACCTCGAAGCCGAGCTGATCCGGTCCGGCGCCGCCGTGACCATCGCCGCGTGCGACGTCACCGACCGCGCGCAGCTCCAGGCCGCCCTGGCCGCGATCCCCGCGCAGTGGCCGCTGACCGCGGTGTTCCACTCCGCCGGAATCCTCGATGACGGCATGGTCGAGGCGATGACCCCGGCCCGGCTCGACCGTCAGCTGCGGGTCAAGCTGACGGCTGCCACCCATCTGCACGAGCTCACCGCTGGCCACGACCTGTCGGCGTTCGTCCTGTTCTCCTCGATGATCGGCACGATCGGCGGCCTCGGCCAGGCCAACTACGCCGCCGCCAACGCGGCCGTGGACGCGTTCGCCGCCGCGCGCCGGGCGGCCGGTCTCCCGACCACCAGCGTGGCCTGGGGCCTGTGGGCCGGGGACGGCATGGTCGAGGAGCGCGACGCCGGCCGGCTCGACAGCCTCGGCGCGCGCGCCATGGACCCGGCCGGCGCGCTGCGCGTGCTCGGCCGGATCCTGGCCGGCGACGGCGAGGACGCGGTGGTCGCCGACGTGGACTGGTCCCGGTTCGCCGCGACCGGCCGCACCCGCGGCCTCGCCCTGTTCTCGCAACTGCCGGGCGTCACCCCGGCCGCGCCCGCTACCGACCACGCCTCCCGGGACCGGCTCGCCGCACTGCCCGCCGCCGAACGGACCCGCGCGCTCACCGCCATGGTCGCCGAACTCGCCGCCCGGGTGCTGGGCCGCGACTCCGCGGACGCCGTGGACCCGCGCAAGGCCTTCGCGGCCCAGGGCTTCGACTCGCTCAACGCGGTCGACCTGCGCAACCGGCTGGCCCAGGCCACCGGGCTGCGGCTGCCCACCACGATCCTGTTCGACCACGCCACCCCGCAGGCCCTGGCCGCGCACCTGGCCGACCGCTTCGGCGCGGCAGACCCCGCCGACGGCCAGGCCCCGGCGCGCCCGGCCGGCGCGGCGGCCGTCACCGACGACGAGCCGATCGCCATCGTCGGCATCGGCTGCCGCTTCCCCGGCGGCGCGCACGGCCCGGACGCGTTCTGGCAGCTGCTGGCCGAAGGCCGCGACGTCATGGCCGACTGGCCGGAGGACCGCGGCTGGGACACCTCCCGGCTCTACGACCCGGCCCGCGAACGCCCCGGCACCACCTACAGCCGGCGCGGCGGGTTCCTGGCCGACGCGGCCGGGTTCGACGCGGCCTTCTTCGGCATCTCCCCGCGCGAGGCGCTGGCCATGGACCCGCAGCAGCGCATCCTGCTGGAGACCTGCTGGGAGGCCCTCGAACACGCCGGATTCGACCCCGGGTCGCTGCACGGGGAATCCGTAGGCGTCTTCGTCGGCACCAACGGCCAGGACTACTCGGCCCGGATCGCCGGATCCGAGCAGGACACCGAAGGCCACTTCCTGACCGGCAACACCGCCAGCGTCCTGTCCGGCCGGGTCTCCTACACGCTCGGCCTGCAGGGCCCGGCGCTGACCGTGGACACCGCGTGCTCCGCGTCGCTGGTCGCGCTGCACCTGGCCGTGCAGGCCCTGCGCCGCGGCGAGTGCGACCGGGCGCTGACCGGCGGCGTCACGGTGATGAGCATGCCGACCCTGTTCCTCGAGTTCAGCCGCCAGGGCGCCCTGGCCCGGGACGGCCGGTGCAAGGCGTTCGCGGCCGGCGCGGACGGCACCGCCTGGTCCGAAGGCGCCGGAGTCGTCGTGCTCGAACGCCTGTCCGATGCCCAACGTCGCGGCCACCGCGTGCTCGCCCTGGTCACCGGCACCGCGGTCAACCAGGACGGCGCCAGCAACGGCCTGACCGCCCCCAGCGGCCTGGCCCAGCAGCGGGTGATCCGGGCCGCTCTGGCCGCCGCCGGGGTGGGCGCCGGACAGGTCGGCGCGGTCGAGGCGCACGGCACCGGCACCAACTTGGGCGACCCGGTCGAAGCCCAGGCGTTGGAGGCCGTCTACGGCGAGCGCGCCGGGGCCGGGCCGCTGTGGCTCGGTGCGGTCAAGTCCAACATCGGGCACACCCAGGCCGCCGCCGGGATCGCCGGAGTGATCAAGATGGTGCTGGCGCTGGGCCACGCCGAGCTCCCGGCCACCCTGCACGCTCAGCACCCGAGCCCGCACGTCGACTGGGACGCCTCCGGGCTGCGGCTGCTGACCGAATCGACCGCGTGGCCGCGCACCCGGGAGCCGCTGCGGGCAGGAGTGTCGGCGTTCGGCATCAGCGGCACCAACGCGCACGTGATCCTCCAGGAAGCCCCGGCAGCCGAAACAGAGGCCGAAGGCGCGGACCCGGTGCCCGCCGAACCGCTGCCGACCCCCCTGCTGCTGTCCGCGGCGTCGACCGAAGGCCTGCGCACCCTGGCATCCCGCATCGGCGAACACTTCGACACCCACCCGGACACCGACCCGGCAGACGTCGCCCACACCCTCGCCGCGGCCCGCTCCGGCCTGCGCCACCGGGCCGCGATAGCCCGCGACGACACCGCCGTGGTGCGCCAAGCCCTGACCGCCCTCGCCGCCGGGGACTCGGCCGACGACCTGGTCACCGGCATCGCGGCCGGCACCGGCCGGCTGGCCTTCCTCTTCCCCGGCCAGGGCAGCCAGTTCGCCGGGGCCGGGCAGGAGCTGTACCGGGCCGACCCGGCGTTCGCCGAGGCGCTCGACGAAGTCTTCGACCAGTTCACGCCGCACCTGGACCGCCCGCTGCGCGAGATCATGTTCGCCGCCGAGGGCACCGACGAAGCCCGGCTGCTGGACCGCACCCGGTACACCCAGCCCGCGCTGTTCGCCCTGTCGGTAGCGCTCTACCGGCTGCTGGAACGGCGCGGAGTACGCCCGGACCTGCTGATCGGCCACTCCGCCGGTGAGATAGCGGCCGCGCACGTCGCGGGCGTGCTGACCCTGCCCGACGCGTGCGCCCTGGTCGCCGCCCGCGGCCGGCTGATGGACGAACTGCCCGACGGCGGCGCGATGGTCGCCGTCGAAGCGGCCGAAGACGAGGCCCGCGACCTGCTCACCGGCGACGAGGTGGCGATCGCGGCCGTCAACGCCCCCGACTCCGTCGTGCTCAGCGGCGACCGGGACGCCGTCCTGGCCGTCGCCGAGCAGCTGCGCGCCCGCGGCCGCCGAACCCGGCAGCTCGCAGTCAGCCACGCGTTCCACTCCGCCCGGATGGATCCCATGCTCGACGCGTTCCGGCAGATCGCCGAAACGATCACCTACAGCGCGCCGCAGCTGACGGTGATCTCCAACCTCACCGGCGCCCCGGCCTCCGCGGACGACCTGTGCGACGCCGACTACTGGGTCCGGCACGTGCGCGGCACGGTCCGCTTCCGCGACGGCGTGGCGAGCCTGCACCAGGCCGGGGCCACCACGTTCCTCGAAGTCGGCCCCGGCGGCGCCCTGACCGCGATGCTGGCCGGCTGCCTGCCGGCCGACCCGGCCGGCGCGGCGCTGACCCTGCTCGGCAAGGGCCGCCCCGAACCCCGGTCGCTGACCGCGGCCCTGGCCGGGCTGTACGTGCGCGGCATCCCGGTCACCTGGCCCTCGGCCGGGCGGCAGGTCGACCTGCCCACCTACCCGTTCGAGCACCGCCGGTTCTGGATCGACCCCGCCCCCGCCGCGCCCGCGGACGGCCCCGACTGGGACCTGCTGCGCGACACCGACGCCCCGGCCCTGGCCGCGCTGCTGGACATCGACGCCGACACGCCGTTCGCCGAAGCCCTCCCGGCCCTGTCCGCGTGGCGCACCCGGACCGAACGGGACGCGCGGGCCGCCACGCTGCGCTACCAGGTCTCCTGGGAGCCGCTGACCACACCGGAACAGCCCCGGCTGACCGGGCCGTGGCTGCTGGTGCTCCCGGCCGACGCCGCGCCGGACGTGGCTACAGCGGTCGAGCTGGCGCTCGCCGAACACGGCGCCGAAGTGACCGCCCTCGAACTGAGCGCCGAAACCACCCGCGCCGACCTCACCGCTCTGCTGACCGGCCGACTCAACGGCCAGGCCTCGACCTCAGTGCTCTCCCTGCTCGCCCTGGGCCCGGACCCGCTGGCCGCAACCCTGCGGCTCATGCAGGCCGTCGCCGACACCGCCGCGGACCTGCGACTGTGGTGCGCCACCACCGAAGCCGCCCAGGACTCCCCGCCGCGCCCGGACCAGGCCCAGATCTGGGGCTTCGGCCGGGTCGCCGCCCTGGAACACCCCGGCCGCTGGGGCGGACTGGTCGACCTGCCCGCCACCCTGGACGCCGCCGCCGGGCGCCTGCTCGCCGCAGCGCTGCGCGGCGGACCCGGCGACGAGGACCAGCTGGCGATCCGCCCGGCCGGACTGTTCGCCCGCCGCCTGGTCCGGGCCGCCCCGGCCGCCCCGGCCGACCGGCCCCGCTGGAAGCCGACCGGCACCGTGCTGATCACCGGAGGCACCGGCGGAATCGGCGCCGCGGTCGCCCGCGACCTGGCCGCCGACGGCGCCGAACACCTCGTCCTGGCCGGCCGGCGCGGCGCCGACGCGCCCGGCGCCGCCGACCTCGCGGCCGACCTCGAACGCTCCGGCGCGCGAGTCACCTTCGCCGCCTGCGACTTCGCCGACCGGACCGCCGTCGCGGACCTGCTGGATCGACTGCGCGAGACCGGCGACACACCGCGCGCGGTCTTGCACGCCGCCGGGTCGGTCAGCCTCACCCCGATCGCGGACCGCACCGCGGACGACCTGGCCGCCGAACTCGGCGCCAAAGCCGACGGCGCCTCGTATCTGGACGAGCTGTTCGGCGATGAGCCGCTGGACGCGTTCGTCCTGTTCTCCTCGATCGCCGGATCCTGGGGCAGCGGCGGCCAGAGCGGCTACGCGGCCGCCAACGCGCACCTGGACGCCCTGGCCGCCGGCCGCCGCGCCCGCGGGCTCGCCGCCACCTCGGTGGCCTGGGGACCGTGGGCCGAGACCGGCATGGCCCTGGGCGACGCCGGCGCCACCCTGCACCGGTACGGCCTGACCGGCCTGCACCCGGCCGTCGCAGTCGCCGCCCTGCGGCAGGCGATCGCGAACGGCGACACCCACGTGGTCGTGGCCGACGTGGACTGGGCCCGGTTCACCCCGACCTTCACCACCTCCCGGCCCAGCCCGCTGCTGCGCGGCATCCCCGAAGCCGTCCAAGCCGACACTGCGGACGCCCCCGACGACGCCGCCGACCGCCGCCACCGGATCGCCGCCCTGCCCGCCGCCGAACGCCGCGACCTGCTCCTGGACCTGGTCGGCAGCCACGCGGCCCGCGCCCTGGGCCACGCCGCGGGCCACCTGCTCGACCCCGAACGGCCGCTGCGCGACCTCGGGTTCGACTCCCTGACCACGGTCGAGGTCCGCAACCGGCTGGCCGAGGCCACCGGCCTGACCCTGCCCGCCTCGCTCCTGTTCGACCACCCGACCATCGCCGCCCTCGGCGCCCACCTGTACGAACTGCTCACCGAAACCGGCAGCGACAGCGAGACCCAGACCCCCGCGGCCGGACCGTCGACCGCGCCCGCCGACCCCGCCGACCCGCTCGCCGTGGTCGCCATGGCCTGCCGCTTCGCCGGGGGCGTGCGCACTCCGGAGGACTTGTGGAACCTGGTCGCCGCCGGGGTCGACGCGGTCTCGCCGATGCCGGCCGACCGCGGCTGGGACCTGGCCGCGCTCTACGACCCCGACCCGGACGCCACCGGCACCTTCTACACCTCCGGCGGCGGCTTCCTGGCCGACCCGGGCGACTTCGACGCCGAGTTCTTCGGCATCTCCCCGCGCGAGGCCCTGGCGATGGACCCGCAGCAGCGACTGCTGCTGGAGACCGCCTGGGAGGTGCTGGAACGGGCCGGGATGGACCCGCGGCGGCTGGCCGACAGCTCCGGCGGCGTGTTCGTCGGGGTCGCCGCGCAGGGCTACGGCTCCGGCTCCACCAGCGCCGAGGTCGAAGGACACCTGCTCGCGGGCAACGTGACCAGCGTCGCGTCCGGCCGGATCGCCTACCAGTTCGGTCTGCAGGGCCCGGCCGTCACCCTGGACACCGCCTGCTCCTCCGGCCTGGTCGCCCTGCACCTGGCCGGGCAGGCCCTGCGGGCCGGGGAGTGCTCCTTCGCCCTGGTCGGCGGCGCCGCGGTGATGGCCGTGCCGGACGTGTTCGTCGAGTTCAGCCGGCAGCGCGGCCTGTCCGCGGACGGCCGGTGCCGCTCCTTCGCCGAGACCGCCGACGGCACCGGCTGGGGCGAGGGCGCCGGGATGCTCCTGGTCGAGCGCCTGTCCGACGCCCGCCGCAACGGCCACCCGGTGCTCGCGGTGGTCCGCGGCAGCGCGGTCAACCAGGACGGCACCTCCAACGGCCTGACCGCGCCGAACGGCCTGGCCCAGCAGCGGGTGATCCGGCAGGCGCTGGCCAACGCCCGGCTCGACGCCGCGGACGTGGACCTGGTCGAAGCACACGGCACCGGCACGGTCCTGGGCGACGTGGTCGAAGCCCAGGCGTTGCTGGCCACCTACGGCTCAGACCGGCAGGGCCGCGGACCGCTGCGGCTCGGCTCGCTCAAATCCAACATCGGCCACACCCAGGCCGCCGCCGGAGTCGCGGGCGTGATCAAGACGGTCCAGGCGCTGCGGCACGGCGTGCTGCCGCGCACCCTGCACGTCGACGAGCCGACCTCCCGGGTGGACTGGTCCGTCGGCGAGGTCGAACTGCTCACCGAGGCGCTGCCCTGGGAACGCGACGGCCGCCCGCGCCGGGCCGGGGTCTCGGCGTTCGGCATGAGCGGCACCAACGCGCACGTCCTGCTCGAAGAGGCCCCGGCCGAAGAGCCCGCGCCCACCGCGACGCCCTGGCAGCCAAGCGGCGCGAATGCCGCCGCCGCCGGTTCGGCGCCCACGCAGCTGTCCGGCTCCTACACCGAATCCGATGCCGCCGCTGCCGAGCCGGTGCCCTGGCTTCTCTCGGCCCGCACCGAGTTGGCCCTGCGCGCCCAAGCCGCCCGGCTGCGCGACCACCTGGCCGCGGACCCCGGCTTCGACCCGGCCGCCGTGGCCGGATCCCTGGCCGCCCGCACCGCCTTCCCGGTTCGGGCCGTGCTCACCGGCACCGACCGCGAAACACTGCTGCGTTCGCTGACCGACCTGGCCGAAAACCCGGACGCCGCCGACCTGGTCCGCGGCGAGGCCCGGCCGGGCCGCACCGCCTTCGTCTTCCCCGGGCAGGGCGCGCAGTGGCCGGGCATGGCCGCCGAACTGCTCGCCACCAACCCGGTCTTCGCCGCCCGGATCGCCGAGTGCGAGGCGGCGCTCGCCCCGCACGTGGACTGGTCGCTGACCGAGGTGCTGCGCGACCGGCCCGGCGCGGCCTCGCTCGACCGGGTCGACGTGGTGCAGCCCGCGCTGTTCGCCGTGATGGTGGCCCTAGCCGCGCAGTGGCGGGCCGCGGGCGTGCAGCCGGATGCGGTGATCGGCCACAGCCAGGGCGAGATCGCGGCCGCCTGCGTGGCCGGTGCGCTCTCGCTCGCCGACGCCGCCAAGACCGTGGCACTGCGCAGCAAGGCACTGCGACGCCTGTCCGGCGGGGGCGGCATGGTGTCGCTCGCGGTCGGCCGGCCGCGCGCCGAGGAGCTGATCGCCCCCTACGGCGACGGCGCCTGTGTCGCCGCGGTCAACGGCCCGGCCGCGGTGGTCGTCGCCGGAGCGCCCGAGGCCCTGGCCGCGCTGCTGGCCGACTGCGAGAGCCGCGGAGTGCGGGCCCGTCAGATCCCGGTCGACTACGCCGCGCACTCCGCGCAGGTCGAACACATCCGCGCGGAACTTCTCGACGCCCTCGCGGACGTGAAGCCACAGAACAGCCAGGTCCCGCTGTACTCGACGGTCACCGGCGAACGCGTCGACGGAGAGTTGCTCGACGCCGACTACTGGTACCGCAACCTGCGCGAGACGGTCGAGTTCCAGCGCGGCGTGAGCAGCCTGCTCGACTCCGGGGTGACCCGGTTCGTCGAACTGAGCCCGCATCCCGTGCTGACCGCCGCGGTCCAGGACGCCGCCGAGGGCGGCGGCCGCCAGATCAGCGCGGTCGGCTCGCTGCGCCGCGGCGAGGGCGGCTGGCCGCGGCTGCTGACCTCGCTCGGCGAAGCCTGGTGCGAGGGCGCGAACGTCGCGTGGGACCGGATGCCGGGCCTGGCCCCGAACAGCCGCGCCGTGCCGCTGCCCACCTACGCGTTCCAACCCGAGCGGTACTGGCTGCCGTCGCCGGGACGGCACGCGTCCGCGGCCGACAGCGCCCCGACGACCGGCCCGGACCAGTCCCCGGCCTACCAGATCGACTGGAAGCCGCTCGCCGCGTTCCCCGCCGCCCGGCTCTCCGGCGACTGGCTGCTGATCGTCCCGGCCGGCCGGGAACAGCACCCGGCGGCCGAGATCTGCGCCGAGGCACTGCGGCAGGGCGGCGCGCTGCCGGTCATCGTCCCGGTCGCGACCGGCGCTTCGGCGGATGACGCGATGGCCGGTCTGGACTCGGCGGAACTCCCGGCCGGGATTATCTCCCTGCTCGGTCTCGACGAGCAGCCGGCGCCCGGCAACGGCGCCGCGCCCGCCGGACTGACCGCGACCGTGGACCTGCTGCGGGCCCTGGACGTGCGCGGTATCATCGCGCCGCTGTGGTGCGTGACCACCGGCGCGGTCGCAGTCGGCGACGAACCGCTCGTGCACGCCGACCAGGCGTACGTGTGGGGCCTGGGCCAAGTCCTGCTGCTGGAACAGGAATCGCGGTTCGGCGGCCTGCTCGACCTGCCCGCCGTGCCCGGGGCCGACCTCGCCGCCTGCGTGGCCGAGGCCCTGACCGGCGGCCACGGCGAGGACCAGATCGCGCTGCGACCCGACGGCGCCTACGCCCGCCGCCTGCAGACCACGACGATCCTCGGCCGCCCCGGGCGCCGCGAATGGTCCGCCGCCGACGGCACGGCCCTGATCACCGCGGGCCTGAGCGACCTGACGGCCGAACTGTCCCGGTGGCTCGCCACCCGCGGCGCCACCCACATCCTGATCACCGGCGGAAACGGCCCGGACGAGGGCGCCGCGGACTCCCTGCGCAAGGAACTGGCCGACCTCGGCGCCGGACTGACCGTCACCGACCGCGCCCCGGCCGACCCGGACCTGCTGGCCGAGCTGGAAGGCGCCAAGCCCGTACGCACCGTTGTGTATTCGGCCGTGCCGCAGAGCCCCGGCGCGACCCTCAGCGCGCTCGCCGCCGCGGAGATCGGCGACACCGCACAGGCGATGGTCGCGGCGATGCGGAACCTGGAGTCGCTGACCGGTTCCAACGACCCGACGTTCATCGTCCTGACCTCCCTCAGCGGCACCTGGGGCGCGGCCCGGCACGGCGCGGCCACCGCTGCCGCCACCGCGGCCGCGGCCCGGGCCCGCCAGCGCCGGGACCGCGGCGAGCACGCGCTGGTGCTCGCCCTCGGCGGGCAGGACGACCCGTCCGTGGCCGGCGACCGGCCGCTGCCGCCCGGCACGGTCAGCGCCGCCCTGCAACGGCTGCTCGACCACGACGAGGCCTCCGGCTTCCTCGCCGACCTCGACATCGACCGGATCGTCGGCTCGGTGCCCGGACCCCGCGCGCTCGGCCTGATCCGGGACCTGCCGCAGGTCGTCCGCGCCCTGCGGGCCCGCCCCGAGGCGGACGGCGCCCCGGCCGCGCTGGCCGCCCGGCTCGAACCGCTGGACCCCCCGGCCCGCCGCCGGATGCTGCTGGACCTGGTCACCGGGCACGCCGCGGCCGTGCTCGGGCACGGCGAACGCTCGGCCGTGCGGCCGGAGCGGGCGTTCGCGGACAGCGGCTTCGACTCCATGCTGGCCGTGCAGTTCCGCAACCGGCTGCGCACCGCCACCGGGGTCCAGCTCCCGGCCACCACGGTCTTCGACCACCCGACGCCCAACGCCCTGGTCGACGTGCTCTACGCCGACCTGTGCTCCGAGACCGCGGCCGGCGCCCGGGCGCTGGCCGAACTCGGCCGGCTGGAAGCGGCCCTGGCCGACCTGGCCGTGGACGTGCCGAGCGGCCGGGACATCGGCGAACGCCTGCAGAACCTCGTCCGCCGGTGGTCCGGCCCGGCCGCGCCCGGCGCGGCCCCGGACCACCTCGGCTCCGCCACCGCGGACGAACTGTTCGACCTCCTTGACAACGAATACGGCCAGGCCTGAGGACGGACCACACATGCCCGAGGACGAGAAGCTACTCGAGTACCTGCGCCGCGCGACCGCCGACCTCGGCGACGCGCGCCGCCGGCTGCGGGAGGAACAGGACGCCCGGCACCAGCCGATCGCGATCGTCGGCATGGGCTGCCGGTACCCGGGCGGCGCGAACTCGCCGGAACAGCTCTGGGACCTGGTCGCGACCGGCACCGACGCGATCGACCGGTGGCCGGCCAACCGCGGCTGGGACGTGGACGGCCTCTACCACCCGGACCCGGACAACCCCGGCACCTCCTACTGCCGGGACGGCGGGTTCCTGACCGAGGCGGGCGAGTTCGACCCGGGCTTCTTCGGCATCTCCCCGCGCGAGGCGCTGGCCATGGACCCGCAGCAGCGGCTGCTGCTGGAGGTCGGCTGGGAAACCCTGGAACGGGCCGGCATCGTCCCGGCCGCGCTGCGCGAGAGCCCGACCGGCGTGTTCATCGGCGCCCTGGTCAACGGCTACGGCACCGGCAGCGGCCGGGTCCCGGAGATCGAGGGCCTGCTGCACACCGGGACGGCCGGCAGCGTGATCTCCGGCCGGCTGTCGTATGTGCTGAACCTGACCGGGCCGTCGTTCACCGTGGACACGGCCTGTTCCTCCTCGCTGGTCGCGCTGCACCTGGCCGTGCGCTCGCTGCGGGCCGGGGAGTGCTCGATGGCGCTGGCCGGGGGAGTGACCGTCGGCGCGGACCTGGACGCCTTCGTGGCCTTCAGCCGCCAGCGGGCCCTGGCCCCGGACGGGCGCTGCAAGGCGTTCGCCGACTCGGCCGACGGCACCACCTGGTCCGAGGGCGTCGGCGTGCTGCTGCTGGAGCGCCTGTCGGACGCGGTGGCCCGAGGCCATCGGGTACTGGCGGTCGTGGCCGGTTCGGCGGTGAACCAGGACGGCGCGTCGAACGGCCTGACCGCACCGAGCGGTCCCGCGCAGCAGCGGGTGATCCGGGCCGCACTGGCCGACGCACGCCTGTCCACAGCGGACGTCGACGCCGTGGAAGGGCACGGAACCGGCACCCGTCTGGGCGACCCGATCGAGGCGCAGGCCCTGCTGGCGACCTACGGCAAGGACCGGCAGCCCGGTCGCCCGCTGTGGCTCGGATCGCTGAAGTCGAACATCGGCCACACCTCCGCGGCCGCGGGCGTCGGCGGCGTGATCAAGATGGTGCAGGCGTTGCAGCACGGCGTCCTGCCGCAGACTCTGCACGCTGACAAGCCGTCCTCGCAGGTGGACTGGTCCTCGGACGCGGTACGACTGCTGTCGCAGGCTCAGGACTGGCCGCAGCTGGGCCGCCCGCGCCGGGCCGCGGTGTCGGCGTTCGGCGTGAGCGGCACCAACGCGCACGTGCTGCTGGAACAGGCGCCCGATCTCGAACCGGCCGACCCGGCCGCCTCGCCCGAGACGCGCTCGCGCGGCGCGGCCCGGCTGCTGCCGTTCGTCGTGTCCGCCCGCACCGAAGAGGCACTCGGCGCGCAGGCCCGAGCTCTGCTCGCCGCACTGAATATTGATCAGGCCACTGACATGGCCGGTCTGGCCGGGGCGTTGGCCACCACCCGCAGCGCCTTCGAACACCGCGCGGTCGTGATCGCCGGCGGCCGCGACGACCTGCTCGCCGGACTGCGCGCGCTGGAGACCGGCGAGGACGTGCCCGCGCTGGTCCGCGGCGCCGAGAGCCCCGGCGGGCGGACGGTCTTCGTGTTCCCCGGCCAGGGATCGCAGTGGGTCGGCATGGCGCGGGACCTGTGGCAGGAGTCTGCGGTCTTCGCGGAGCGGATGGCCGAGTGCGAGGCGGCTTTGGCGCCGCACGTGGACTGGTCGCTGCGCGAGCGGGTGTTCGGGAACGACCCCTGGGACCGGGTCGACGTCGTGCAGCCGGTGCTGTTCGCGGTGATGGTGTCGCTGGCGGCGGTGTGGCGCTCGTTCGGCGTCGAGCCGGCCGCGGTGGTCGGCCACTCGCAGGGCGAGATCGCGGCCGCGGTGGTCGCCGGCGGCCTGTCGCTGGAAGACGGCGCGAAGGTGGTCGCGCTGCGCAGCCGGGCCCTGACCGCGCTGGGCGGCCGCGGCGCCATGGCGTCGGTCCCGCTGCCGGCCGCTGACCTGACCGACCGGCTGAAGGCCTGGACCGACCGGATCAGCGTCGCCGCGGTCAACGGACCGTCCTCGACCGTGCTGGCCGGAGCCGCCGACGCCGTCCAGCAGCTGGTAGAACAACTGGTCGCGGACGACATCCGGGCCCGGCTGATCCCGGTCGACTACGCCTCGCACTCCCCGCAGGTCGAAGAGGTCCGCGAGCGGATCCTGGCGGACCTGGCCGACCTCAAGCCGACCGGCGCGCAGGTCCCGTTCTTCTCCACGGTCGACGCCGCCTGGCGCGACACCAGCACGCTCGACGCCGACTACTGGTACCGCAACCTGCGCCAGCCGGTGCAGTTCGCCGACGCCACCCGGAGCCTGCTCGACGAGGGCTACACGGTCTTCATCGAACCGAGCACCCACCCGGTGCTGACCGTCGGCGTGTCCCAGACCGCCGACGCGGCCGGGATCGACGCCACCACGGTCGGCACGCTCCGGCGCGACCAGGGCGGGCTGCACACGGCGCTGCGCTCCCTCGCCGAGGCGCAGGTACGCGGCCTGGTCCCGGACTGGTCCGCGTTCTTCGGCGAGGTCGACGCCGCCGCCGCGGTGACGCTGCCGACCTATCCGTTCCAGCACCGCTGGTTCTGGTTGCAGCGCCCGCAGGACGCCGTCGACGTGCCGCCGCCGGCCCACCCCGCGGAGAGCGCGTTCTGGGCGACCGTCGACGACGAGAACCTCTCCGCCTTCACCGCCACCCTCGGCCTGGAACCGGCCGACCCGGCCAGCGCCGTCCTGCCCGCATTGGCCGCCTGGCGGCGCGGGCTCGAAGACCGGGCCACCGCCGACTCCTGGCGCTACCGGGTCGGCTGGGAGCCGGTGGCCGACCGGTCGGGGGCGGCGCCGTCCGGCACCTGGCTGCTGGTCACCTCCGCGGCCGTTTCCGGCCAGGCGTGGCCCGAGGCCTGCGGGCAGGCGCTCATCGACGGCGGCGCGACCGTCGTCCCGGTCGTGCTCGACCCGTCCGACGACGACCGCCCGGCCCTCGCCGCCCGCCTGACCGAGTTCCTCGCCGCCCGGCCCGGCCCGGTCTCCGGCGTCCTGTCCCTGCTCGGCCTGGACGAGACCGCGCACCGGCGCAGCCCGCAGATGACCGATGGCACCGCGCTGAGCCTGGTACTGCTCCAAGCGCTCGGCGACAGCGGCTGCCCCGCCCCGATGTGGTGGGCCACCCGCGGCGCCGTGGCCATCGACCCGGCCGACGTCCTGGCCAGCCCCGCGCAGACCCTGCTGTGGGGCCTGGGCCGGTGCGCCGCGCTGGAGCACTCGGACCGCTGGGGCGGCCTGGTCGACCTCCCGGCCGCTGTCGACCCGAAGGCCGCCGAGCGGCTGCGCCAGGTGCTGGCCGGCCGCGGCGACGAGGACCAGCTCGCGATCCGGGACTCCGGGGTCCGCGGCCGGCGCCTGGTCCGCGCCGCCCTCGGCGACACGCCCGCGGCCGACACCGGCGCGGCGCACCCGTGGCGGCCACGCGGCACGGTCCTGATCAGCGGCGGCACCGGCGCCGTCGGCGTGCACCTGGCCCGCTGGTTCGCCGACCGCGGCGCCGAGCACCTGGTCCTGGTCTCCCGCGGCGGCCCGGCCGCCGCCGGGATGGACGAACTCACCGCGGAACTGGCCGAGCGTGGCACCCGGGTCACCCCCGCCGCCTGCGACGTCACCGACCGCGCGGCGCTGGCCGAACTCGTCGCCGGACTGCGCGCGGACGGCGCCGACATCCGCACCGTGATCCATGCCGCGGGCACCGGCGTGCTCGTCCCGCTCGACCAGACCGACCCCGACGACTTCGCCGAGACCCTGCACGCCAAGGTTCTCGGCGGCGACAACCTCGACGCCGTCTTCGACACCGACGACCTGGACGCCTTCGTCCTGTTCTCCTCGGTCTCCGCGGTCTGGGGCAGCGCCGACCACGGCGCGTACGCCGCGTCCAACGCGTACCTGGACGGCCTGGCCGAGAACCGCCGTTCCCGGGGCCTTGCCGCCACCTCGATCGTCTGGGGGATCTGGGACCCGGCCGACGGCGGCGGCATGGCCGCGAACCTGGCCGAGCAGCAGCTGCGGGCCCGCGGCATCCCGTTCATGGCGCCCACGGTCACCCTCGGCGCGTTCGGCCGGGTGCTGGACCACGACGACGGCGTCATCGTGGTCGCGGCCGTCGACTGGGACCGGTTCGCGCCGGTGTTCACCACGGTCCGGCCCAGCCCGCTGATCGCCGACCTGCCGGACGTGCGCCGGACCCTGGCCGCCGCGGACACCCCGGTGGCCGAGGACGCGGCCGGCTCCGCGCTGCGCCGCCGGCTGATCCAGGCCGACCCGGCCGACCGCGACCGGATCCTGACCGACCTGGTCCGCGCGCACGCCGCGCACGTCCTGGGCCACGAGAGCGCCGACGCGGTCGAACCGGACCGGGCGTTCCGCGACCTCGGGTTCGACTCGCTGACCGCGGTCGAGATGCGCAACCGGCTCAACACCGCCACCGGGCTGCGCCTGCCGGTCACGGTGATCTTCGACTACACCTCGGTCGGCACCCTCGCCCGGCACGTCGGCGACCTGGTCCTGGGCGCCGGCACCGACGCCGCCACGCCCGTGGCGCAGGCCCCGGCCGCCGCGGTCGACCAGAACGACCCCGTGGTCATCGTCTCGATGGCCTGCCGCTACCCGGGCGGGGTCCACGACCCGGACCAGCTGTGGCAGCTGCTGATCGAAGGCCGGGACGCGGTCGCCGACATCCCGGTCGACCGCGGCTGGAACGTGGCCGGCCTCTACGACGCCGACCCCGACCGGCCCGGCACCACCTACGCGGTCGAAGGCGGATTCCTCAGCGGCGCCGCCGACTTCGACAACACCTTCTTCGGCATCTCCCCGCGCGAGGCCCTGGCCATGGACCCGCAGCAGCGGCTCGTGCTGGAAACCTCCTGGGAAGTGCTCGAACGCGCCGGCATCGACCCGGCCACCCTGCGCGGCAGCCGGACCGGCATCTTCACCGGCGGCGCCTACCAGGGCTACGGCAGCCACGAAGTCCCCGCGGAAGTCGAAGGCCACCTGATCGCGGGCGTGTCCACCAGCGTCCTGTCCGGGCGGGTCTCCTACAGCCTGGGCCTGGAAGGCCCGGCCATTACGGTGGACACCGCATGCTCCTCCTCGCTGGTCGCGGTGCACCTGGCCGCGCAGGCGCTGCGCAGCGGCGAGTGCGAACTCGCCCTGGCCGGCGGCGTCACCGTGATGGGCTCCTCGCTCTCGCTGACCGGGTTCAGCCGCCAGCGCGGCCTGGCCGCGGACGGCCGGTGCAAGTCCTTCGCCGCCGCCGCGGACGGGTTCGGCATCGCCGAAGGCGTCGGCGTGCTGCTGCTCGAACGCCTCTCCGACGCCCGGCGCAACGGGCACCCGGTGCTGGCCACGGTCCGCGGCTCGGCGATCAACCAGGACGGCGCCAGCAACGGCCTGACCGCCCCGAACGGCCTGGCCCAGCAGCGGGTGATCCGGGCCGCGCTGGCCAACGCCGGACTGGCCCCGGCCGACGTGGACGTGGTCGAGGGCCACGGCACCGGCACCCGGCTCGGCGACCCGATCGAGGCCGAGGCGCTGCTGGCCACCTACGGGCGCGACCGCCCGGCCGGCCGCGCGCTGCGGCTGGGCTCGGTCAAGTCGAACATCGGACACACCCAGGCGGCCTCGGGCGTCGCCGGCATCATCAAGATGGTCCTGGCCATGCGGCACGACCTGCTGCCGCGCTCGCTGCACGCGGCCGAGCCGACCCCGAACGTGGACTGGTCCGCGGGCACGGTCACCCTGCTCGCCGAGGCCGAGCCGTGGCCGGCCGCCGACCGGCCGCGCCGGGCCGGGATCTCCTCCTTCGGCCTGAGCGGCACCAACGCGCACGTCATCGTCGAGCAGCCGCCCGCACCGGACCCCGACCCTGCGCCTGCGCCAGTCACCGCGCCGCCGGTGGACCGGCCGGTGCTCTGGCCGCTGTCCGGCCGGACCGACCAGGCGTTGCGGGCCCAGGCGGCCCGGCTGGCCGAGCACCTGGCCGCCCGGCCCGACCTGTCCCCGGCCGACGTCGCGTACTCGCTGGTGCGTGACCGCACGCCGTTCGAGCACCGGGCCGCGGTCGGCGGCGCCGCCCGCGACCGCGCCGCCATGCTCGCGAGCCTGGCCGCACTGGCCGCCGGACGCGCGGACGACCTGCTCGTGCAGGGCACCGCGGCCGGGACCGTCGGCCGCACGGTCTTCGTGTTCCCCGGCCAGGGATCGCAATGGCCCGGCATGGCGCGGGACCTGCTGGACGAGTCCCCGGTGTTCGCTCAGCGGATGGCCGAATGCGAGGCGGCGCTCTCGCCGTACGTGGAATGGTCGCTGGTCGGGCTGGTGCGTTCGGCCGTCCCGTTCGAACGGGTGGACGTCATCCAGCCCGTGCTGTTCTCGGTGATGGTGTCGCTGGCGGCGGTGTGGCGCTCGTTCGGCGTCGAGCCCGCGGCCGTCGTGGGCCACTCGCAGGGCGAGATCGCCGCCGCGGTCGTGGCCGGAGGACTGACCCTGGAAGACGGCGCGCGCCTGGTCGCCCTGCGTAGCAAGGCCCTGCTGCCGCTGGTCGGCCGGGGCAGCATGCTGTTCGCCGCGATCCCGGCCGACGCGGTCGCCGAACACCTGGAACCGTGGGCCGACCGGGTCTCGGTGGCCGCGGTCAACGGCCCCGGCTCGGTGACGGTCTCCGGCGACCCGGCCGCGCTCGAAGAACTCGGCGAGCACCTGTCCGAGGCCGGATTCATGTCCTGGAACCTGCCCGGCGTCGACTTCGCCGGGCATTCCCCGCAGGTGGAGGGGCTGCGCGACGAACTGGACCGGGCCTTCGGCAAGGCCGCCCCGGGCAGCTCGGCGGTCGCGTTCTACTCCACGGTCACCGGCGGGCGGCTGGACACCGCCGCCCTGGACGCCGGGTACTGGTACCGGAACCTGCGCGAACCGGTCGAGTTCGCCGCCGCCGTCGACTCCCTGCTGCGCGACCAGCACACGGTCTTCGTCGAGGTCAGCCCGAACCCGCTGCTGTCGATGTGGCTGCGCCAGGCGGTCGAGTCGGCCGACCCGGCCGGCTGCGTCACCGGCACCCTGGTCGAAGCCGACGGCGGCCTGCGCCGCTTCCTGCTCTCGCTCGGCGCCCTGCAGACCAGCGGGGTCGAGATCGACTGGGACGCGGTGTTCTGCGGCACCGGCGCTCGCCAGGCCGACCTGCCGACCTACGCCTTCCAACGCTCCCGCTACTGGCTGGAGGCACCGGCCGCCGCCCAGGCCGCCGCCGTGGGCACCGGTACCGTCGATTCCGGGGACGCCGACTTCTGGACGGCGGTCGAGCGCGGCGACTTCGCGGCCGTGGCCGGAACGCTGCACCTCGCGGACGAGGACTCCTGCGCCTCGCTCACCGCGGTCCTGCCCGCCCTCTCCTCCTGGCACCGCGGCCGCCGGGACCGCTCGGTCCTGGACACCTGGCGCTACCGGGTGACCTGGAAACCCCTGGTCACCGGCGCGGACAAGCCGGTCCTGACCGGCACCTGGTGGCTGGTCGCCCCCGACGCCGAACTGGCCGACCCGATCGTCGCCGACTGCGCCCGCGCCTTCGAACAGCACGGCGCCACCGTCGTCGCCGTGCCGCTGGGCACCGGCGACCGGCCGAGCGTCGCCGACGGCCTGCGCGAGCGGCTGACCGACGGCGCACCGGACGGCGTCCTGTCCCTGCTCAGCCTCGCCACCGGCGGACACCCGGCCGAACCGATCCTGCCGGCCGGCCTGGCCATGACCGTCACCCTGCTCCAAGCCCTCGGCGACGCCGGGATCGCCGCGCCGCTGTGGACCGCCACCTTCGGCGCGGTCCGGGTCGGCCGCGCCGACGCCGTACCCGCCGTGCACCAGGCGATGACCTGGGGACTGGGCGCCTCGGCCGGGATGGAGTACCCGCAGCGCTGGGCCGGCCTGATCGACCTGCCCGCCCAGAGCGACGAACGGGTGCTCGGCCGCGTGGTCCGGGTGCTGGCCGGTCTCGACGGCGAGGACCAGGTCGCCGTCCGCCCGTCCGGGATCTTCGCCCGCCGGCTGACCCGGGCCGAACCGGCCGCCCCGGCCGCCCCCTGGACGCCCACCGGCACCGCGCTGATCACCGGCGGCACCGGCGCCCTCGGCGGGCACGTCGCCCGCTGGCTCGCCCGCGCCGGAGCACAGCACCTCGTGCTCGCCAGCCGCCGCGGACCCGACGCGCCCGGCGCCGCCGCCCTGGTCGCCGAACTCAAGCAGCTGGGCACGGACGCGGTCGCCGTGGCCTGCGACGTCGCCGACCGCGCCGACCTGGCCGCACTGCTCGCCGCGATCCCGGCCGACCAGCCGCTGCGCACCGTGGTGCACACGGCCGGCGTGCTCGACGACGGCGTCCTGGACGCCCTGACCCCGGAACGCGCCGCCGCCGTGCTGCGCCCCAAGGCCGAAGCCGCCCGGCACCTGGACGAACTGACCCGCGATCTGGACCTGGACGGGTTCGTCCTGTTCTCCTCGCTCGCGGCCACCCTGCCGGGCACCGGCCAGGGCAGCTACGCGGCCGCGAACGCCTACCTGGACGCCCTGGCCGAGCAGCGCCGCTCGCTCGGCCTGCCCGCCACCTCGCTGGCCTGGGGCCTGTGGGCCGGCGACAGCGCCGCCGCCACGGTCGGGGACCGGCTGGTGCGGGCCGGCCTGCAGGCGATGGACCCGGAGCTGGCCCTGTCCGCGATGGGCGAGGCCCTGGCCCGGGAGGAGACCCGGCTGATCGTCTCCGGCTTCGACTGGGAACGGTTCACCCGCACCGCGGTCACCCTCCGGCCCGCCGCCACGCTGCGCGACCTGCCCGAGGCCGCGCCGTTCCTCAGCGCCGGCCCGGGTGACGGGGACCCCGGCGATTCCCTGGCCGGACGCCTGTCCGCGCTCTCCCCGGCCGAACGCGACGAGGAACTGACCAATCTGGTCCGGGCCGAGGTCGCCGAGACCCTCGGCTACAGCGACCCGTCGAGCATCGAGCCCGGCCGGGTCTTCAAGGACCTCGGCTTCGACTCGCTGACCGCCGTCGACCTGCGCAACCGGCTGGCCGCGGCCACCGGCCTGCGCCTGTCCGTCACCCTGGTCTTCGACCACCCCACGATCAGCGCCCTGGTCCGGCACCTGACCGGCCTGCTCGGCCTCGAAACCGCCGCACCCGGGCTCGCGGGCACGGGCGCGCTCGCCACCACCGACCGGCCGACCGGCCCGAACGCCGCGACGACCGACGACCCGATCGCGATCGTGGCCATGGGCTGCCGCTTCCCCGGCGACGTGCAGACGCCCGAGGACCTGTGGGACCTGGTCCTCGGCGGCGTCGACGCGATCACGCCGTTCCCGGCCGGCCGCGGCTGGGAACTCGACGACCTGTACTCCGACGACCCGGCCCGCGCAGGCACCTCCTACACCCGGCACGGCGGGTTCCTGCACCGCGCCGACGAGTTCGACCCGGTGTTCTTCGGCATCTCCCCGCGCGAGGCGCTGGCGATCGACCCGCAGCAGCGGCTGCTGCTGGAGATCGCCTGGGAGGCGTTCGAACGGGCCGGGATCGACCCGCTCACGCTCAAGGGCAGCCGCGGCGGGGTGTTCGTCGGCTCCAGCTACCACGACTACGGCGGCCGGGTCCGGCACCCGGCCGAGGAACTCGAGGGCTACCTGAGCCTGGGCAGCGCCGGCAGCGTCGCCTCCGGCCGGATCGCCTACACCTTCGGGCTGGAAGGGCCCGCGGTGACCGTGGACACGGCCTGTTCCTCCTCGCTGGTGGCCATCCACCTCGCCGCCCAGGCGCTGCGCTCCGGCGAGTGCACCCTCGCGCTGGCCGGCGGGGTCGCGATCATGGCCACCCCGACCTCGTTCGTCGAGTTCAGCCGGCAGCGCGGCCTGGCCGAGGACGGCCGGTGCAAGCCGTTCGCCGCGGCCGCCGACGGCACCGCCTGGGCCGAGGGCGCGGGCCTGATCGTGCTCGAACGCCTCGCCGACGCCCGGCGCAACGGACACCCGGTGCTCGCCCTGGTCCGCGGCAGCGCGGTCAACCAGGACGGCGCCAGCAACGGCCTGACCGCACCCAACGGCCCGGCCCAGCAGCGGGTGATCGCCCAGGCGCTGGCCAACGCCGGGGTCACCGCGGCCGAGGTGGACGCGGTGGAGGCGCACGGCACCGGCACCCGGCTCGGCGACCCGATCGAGGCCCAGGCCCTGCTCGCGGCCTACGGGCCCGGCCGCCCGGCCGGCCGGCCGCTGCTGCTCGGCTCGCTCAAGTCGAACATCGGCCACTCCCAGGCCGCGGCCGGCATCGCCAGCGTGATCAAGATGGTGCAGGCCATGCAGCACGGCGTCCTGCCCGGCACGCTGCACGTGGACCGGCCGACCCCGCTGGTCGACTGGTCCTCCGAGGCGGTGTCGCTGCTGACCGAGAACACGACCTGGCCCGAGACCGGCCGCCCGCGCCGGGTCGGGATCTCCTCGTTCGGCGTCAGCGGCACCAACGCCCACACCATCCTCGAACACGTCCCCGCGCAGCCCGCCCCGGCTCCGGCCGGCCAGGGCGAGGGCGCCGACGAGGCGGACGGCGGCCTGTGGCTGCTCTCCGGCCGCAGCGCTCCGGCCCTGCGCGCCCAGGCCGAACGGCTGCTGGCCTACGCCGAGAACCGCCCCACACTGCGCTCGACGGACATCGGCTGGGCTCTGGCGACCAGTCGCAGCGCGTTCGAGCACCGCGGCGCCGTGGTCGCCGACACCCGGACCGCGTTGCTGGCCGGCCTGCGCGCGCTCGCCGCCGACGGGACCGCGCCCGGCGTGCTGCGCGGCCGGACCACCGAGGGCAAGACCGCCTTCCTGTTCTCCGGCCAGGGCAGCCAGCGGGCCGCAATGGGCGCCGGGCTCTACCTGGCCGAACCGGTCTTCGCCGACGCGTTCGACGCGGCCTGCGCCCAGTTCGACGCCGACCTGGACCACCCGCTGCGCGAGGTGGTGTTCGCCCCGGCCGGCACGCCCGAATCAGCCCTGCTCGACACCACAGCCTACACCCAGCCCGCTCTGTTCGCCCTGGAGACGGCCCTGTTCCGGCTGGTCGAGCACTGGGGCGCCGCACCCGCGCTGCTGCTCGGGCACTCGGTCGGCGAACTGGTCGCGGCGCACGTGGCCGGAGTGCTCTCCCTGGCCGACGCCGCCCGGCTGGTCGCCGCCCGCGGCCGGCTCATGCAGAACCTGCCCGAGGGCGGCGCGATGATCGCGCTGACCGCCTCGGAGGAGCAGGCACTGCCGCTACTCGAAGGCGTGACCGACCTGGTGTCGATCGCCGCGGTCAACGGCCCGAACTCCACGGTCGTCTCCGGCGACGCGGACGCCGTGCTCGACATCGCCGCACACTGGCAGTCCACCGGCGGCAAGGCCAAGCGGCTGACGGTCAGCCACGCCTTCCACTCGCCCCGGATGGACGCGATGCTCGACGACTTCCGCCGGGTGGCCGAGACCGTCGACTTCCGGCCGCCGCAGATCCCGGTGGTCTCGAACCTGACCGGCCGGATCGCCGACCCGCGGGAGCTCGCCACCGCGGACTACTGGGTCGCCCACGTGCGCCAGGCCGTCCGCTTCCACGACGGCATGGCGACCCTGGCCGCCGAGGGCGCCACCCGGTTCCTGGAACTGGGCCCGGACCAGTCGCTGACCGCGATGGGCCGCGACAGCCTGGCCGAGTACGGCGTGGACCCGGACGCCCTGGTCTCGCTGCTGCGCCGGGACCGGCCCGAGCCGGCCGCCGCGGCCACCGCGCTGGCCCAGCTGCACACCCGCGGCCTGCCGGTCGACTGGTCCCGGTACCTCGGCGGCCCGGCCGGCCCGCACGTGGACCTGCCCACCTACGCCTTCCAGCGCGACCGCTACTGGCTGGAGGCCGACACCGGCACCGGCGACGTGGCCGCCTCGGGCCTGCGCCCGGCCGGGCACCCGCTGCTCGGCGGGATGGTCGAGCTGCCGGACTCCGACGGGTTCCTGTGCACCACGCGGCTGTCCACCCGCAGCCACCCCTGGCTCGCGGACCACGCCATCCTCGGCGCGCCGCTGTTCCCGGCCACCGCCTTCCTCGAACTGGCCGTGCGGGCCGGGGACGAGGTCGGCTGCGACGAGGTCGAAGAACTGCTGCTCGAAGCGCCGCTGGTGATCGCGCCGGGCACCGCCGCACTGCTCCAGGTCTCGGTCGGCGCCCCGGCCAGCGACGGCAGCCGCCCGATCGCGGTGTACTCCCGGCCGGAGAACGCCGCGCCCGGGCAGCAGTGGACCCGGCACGCCAGCGGCCTGCTGACCGCCGCCGAACCGTCCGCATCGGCCCAGGCGCAGCAGTGGCCGCCGGAAGGGGCCGAACCGATCGACGTGGACGGCCTCTACCAGCGCTTCGAACAGGGCGGCTTCGCCTACGGACCGGCCTTCCAAGGACTGCGCGCAGCCTGGCGCCTCGGCGACGAGGTGTACGCCGAGGCGAGCCTGCCGCAGCAGCACCGCGGCGACGCGGCCGGGTTCGGCCTGCACCCGGCCCTGCTCGACAGCGCCCTGCACGTCCTGACCTTCGGCATCCTGGAAGGCTCGACCCAGAGCTGGCTGCCGTTCTCCTGGAACGGCGTCCGGCTGCACGCCTCCGGCGCGTCCTCGCTGCGCCTGCGGGTGCGCCCGTCCGGCCGGGACGCCGTGGAGGTGCTGGCCGTGGACGCCGCGGGCGACCCGGTGGCCACGATCCGCCAACTGGTGCTGCGGCCGGTGTCCGCCGAGCAGGTCGGCGCGGCCCGCCCGGCGGCCGGGCACGAGGAACTGTTCCGGGTCGAATGGCCCGCCCTGCCCGCGAGCACCTCGACCCCGGCCGGGATCGCGACCGGCGGCTGGGCCGTACTCGGCGGCCAGGTCGCCGACTGGGCCCCGGCCGGAGTCACCCGCGCGGCGGCCGAGCTCGCCGACCTGACCGAGGCCGACCTGCCCCCACTGGTGCTGGCCCCGATCCCGACCGACCCGGCGCCGCGGGATCAGGCCGCGGCGGTCCACGCCGCCACCGAGCACGCGCTCGCCCTGGTCCAGGGCTGGCTGGCCGGGGAGCGGTTTCAGGGCGCCGCCCTGCTGGTCGTCACCCGCGGCGCGATCGCCGTCCGCCCGGACGCCGACGTGCCGGACCCGGCCCACGCCGCCGTGTGGGGCCTCGTGCGCACCGCGCAGGCCGAGAACCCCGGCCGCTTCATCCTCGTCGACCTGGACGATGACGAGGCGTCAGTCGCGGCCCTGCCCGCGGCCGCCGGCTCCGGCGAACCGCAGCTGGCCGTGCGCGCCGGAGTCGTCCACCAGGCCCGGCTGGCCCGGGTGCCCAAGGCCGAGTCGCCCGCCGCGCCGCCGTGGGAGCGGGACGGCACCGTCCTGATCACCGGCGGCACCGGCGCGATCGGCCGACACATCGCCCGGCACCTGGTGTCCGAGCACGGCGTGCGCCGCTTGGTGCTGACCGGCCGGCGCGGCCCGGCCGCCGCGGGCGCCGCCGAGTTGCAGGCCGAACTGACCGCGCTCGGCGCGCAGGTCGAGATCGCCGCGTGCGACGTCGGCGACCGCGACCAGCTCGCCGCCCTGCTCGCGCAGCTGCCCGCGGACCGCCCGCTCACCGGCGTCGTGCACGCAGCCGGCGTGCTCTCCGACGGTGTGATCGGCGCGCTGACCCCGCAACGCCTGCGCGATGTGCTGCGACCCAAGGTGGACGCCGCGGTATACCTGCACGAATTGACCGCCGGGATGGACCTGTCCGCTTTCGTGATGTTCTCCTCCATCGCGGGCGTCTTCGGCGGCATGGGCCAGGCCAACTACGCCGCGGCCAACGCCTTCCTGGACGCGCTGGCCCACCGCCGCCGCGCCGACGGCCTGCCCGCGACCACCCTGGACTGGGGGCTGTGGACCACCGAGGGCGGAATGAGCGGCTCGCTCGACGAAGCGGACCTGCGCCGGATCGCCCGCGGCGGCATCCTCGCCTTCTCGCCCGAGGACGGCGTGCGCCTGTTCGACCTGGCGGTGGCCGCCGACGAACCGGCCGCGCTGCCGCTGCGCCTGGACTTCGAAGCCCTGGCCGCCGCCGGATACCCGCCGATGCTGCGCAACCTGGTCCGCCCGCGCTCACGCCGGGTGGCCGGGGCCGCGGTCGGCGAATCGGTCACCCGGCGCCTGGCCGGGCGCAACCAGGCCGACCGGGCCCGGATCCTGCTGGAGCTGGTCCGGCAACAGGCCGCCGCGGTGCTCGGCTTCGCCGACCCGGACGCGGTCGACGCCGACCGCGGCCTGCTGGAACTCGGCTTCGACTCGCTGACCGCGGTGGAACTGCGCAACCGGCTCAACACCGTGACCGGCCTGCGCCTGCCGGCCACCCTGCTGTTCGACTACCCCACCTCGGTCAGCGTGGCCGCGCACCTGGCCGCCGAACTGGCCCCGGAGGGGGCCGACCCGGTCACCGCCGGGGCGGGCGAACTGGAGCAGCTGGAACGGGCCTTCGACGCCGGCCCGGCCGACCCGGAGCTGCTGGACCGGCTGCAACTGCTGCTGACCAGGCTGCGGGCCGGGGCCGACCCGGACGCCGCGGTGCTGGAGGAGCGGATGGGCCGGGCCACCGACGCCGAACTGTTCGACTTCATCGACAACGAACTCGGGATGAGCGAGGGCTCGCCGTTCCCCTCCGCGATCTATGAGAGTGATGACTTCCGTGACTGACGACAAACTGCGCGACTACCTCAAGCGCACGGCGGCGGACCTGCACCACACCCGCACCCGGCTGGCCGAGGTCGAGGCCGGGGCCCGCGAGCCGATCGCCATCGTCGGGATGGGCTGCCGCTACCCCGGCGGCGTGGACACGCCCGAGGCATTGTGGCGGCTGGTCGCCTCCGGCACGGACGCGATCGCCGGCTTCCCCGGTGACCGCGGCTGGGACCTGGCCGCCCTCTACGACCCGACCCGCCAGCGCCCCGGCAGCACCTACTCGGCCGAGGGCGGCTTCCTGGACGCGGTCGGCGACTTCGACCCGGAGTTCTTCCGGATCTCCCCGCGCGAGGCCCTGGCCATGGACCCGCAGCAGCGGCTGCTGCTGGAGACCTCCTGGGAGGCGTTCGAACGGGCCGGGATCGACGCGGACTCGCTGCGCGGCAGCGACACCGGGGTCTTCGCCGGCGTGATGTACCAGGACTACGCGCTGCGCCTGAACCAGGTCCCGGCGGACGTGCAGGGCTACCTCGGCAACGGCATGTCCGACAGCGTCGCCTCCGGCCGGATCTCCTACACCTTCGGCCTCGAGGGCCCGGCCATCACGATCGACACCGCCTGCTCCTCCTCGCTGATCGCGATCCACCTGGCCGCGCACGCGCTGCGCCGCCGGGAGTGCTCGCTGGCCCTGGCCGGCGGCGCCATGGTGATGTCCACCCCGGTGCCGTTCACCGAGATGAGCCGGCAGGGCGGCCTGGCCGGGGACGGACGCTGCAAGTCCTTCGCCGACGAGGCCGACGGCACCGGCTGGGGCGAGGGCGTGGGCATGCTCCTGCTCGAACGCCTCTCCGAGGCCCGCCGGCTCGGCCACCCGGTGCTCGCCCTGGTCACCGGGACCGCGGTCAACCAGGACGGCGCGAGCAGCCGGCTGACCGCGCCCAACGGCCCGGCCCAGCAGCGGGTGATCCGCCGGGCGCTGGCCGACGCGCGACTGCGGCCGGACGGCGTGGACGTGGTCGAGGCGCACGGCACCGGCACCTCGCTCGGCGACCCGATCGAGGCCCAGGCCCTGCTGGCCACCTACGGGCGCGGCCGGACCGCCGAGCGCCCGCTGCTGCTCGGCTCGCTCAAGTCCAACATCGGCCACACCCAGGCCGCGGCCGGGGTCGGCGGCGTGATCAAGATGGTGATGGCGATGCGGCACGGGACCGTGCCGCCCAGCCTGCACGGCGAAAACCCGACCTCCCAGGTGGACTGGTCCTTGGGCACCGTGCGGCTGGTGACCGAGCCGACGCCGTGGCCGGAGACGGACCGCCCGCGCCGGGCCGCGGTCTCCTCGTTCGGGATCAGCGGCACCAACGGGCACGTGATCCTGGAGCAGGCCGGGCCGGAGGCCGAGCAGCCGAAGCCGGCCCCGGCGAAGGAGCCGGATCCGGCCGCGGCCGTGGCCACGGCGACTCCGCAGAGCCCGGCGGTCGTGCGGCCCGCGGTGCCCTGGCTGCTCTCCGCCCGCGACCGCGGCGCCCTGCGCGACCGGGCCCGGGACCTGCTCGGCCACTTCGCCCACCACCCGGACCTCGATCTCGGCGCGGCCGCCCGGGTCCTGGCCGGACGCACCGTCTTCGACCACCGGGCCGTGCTGCTCGCTGCCGACCTGCCCGGCCTGGCCGCCGGACTGGCCGCCCTGGCCGAGGACCAGCCGTCGTCCGACGTGGTCCGCAGCGGCGAGATCCGCACCCGGCGCACGGTCTTCGTCTTCCCGGGCCAGGGCTCGCAGTGGAGCGGGATGGCCAAGGACCTGCTGGACGAGTCGCCGGTGTTCGCGCAGCGGATGGCCGAGTGCGAGGCGGCGTTGGCGCCGTTCGTCGAGTGGTCGCTGACCGGCCTGGTCCGGTCGGCCGCGCCGCTGGACCGGGTGGATCTGGTGCAGCCGGTCCTGTTCTCGGTGATGGTGTCCCTGGCGGCGCTGTGGCGTTCCTACGGCGTGGAGCCCGCTGCGGTGGTCGGCCACTCGCAGGGCGAGATCGCCGCCGCAGTCGTGGCCGGCGGGCTGTCGCTGCAGGACGGCGCGAAGGTCGTCGCACTGCGTAGCCGGGTGCTGCGGTCCCTGGCCGGCGCCGGAGCCATGGCCTCGGTCCAGCAGCCGGCCGAGCGGGTCCGGGCCGAACTGGCCCGCTGGGGCGAGCGGCTGTCCGTGGCCGCGGTCAACGGCCCGGCCTCGGTGGTGGTGTCCGGCGAGGTCGCCGCCCTGGACGAATTCCTCGCCCACGCCCAGGCCCAGGAGTGGCGGGCCCGGCGGGTCGACGTGGACTACGCCTCGCACAGCGCCCAGATCCAGCAGGTCCGGGCGCAGCTGGCGACCGCGTTGACCGGGATCAGCCCGCAGCCGTCGGAGGTGCCGTTCTACTCCACGGTGACCGGCGCGGTGCTCGACACGCAGAACCTGGACGCCGAGTACTGGTACCGCAACCTGCGCCAGACCGTCGAGCTGGAGCAGGCCGTCTCGGCCGCGCTGGCGGCCGGGCTGCGGGCCTTCGTCGAGGTCAGCCCGCACCCGGTGCTCACCGTCGCCGTGGAGGAGACCGCCGCCGCGGCCGGAATCGACGCGCTGGCGGCCGGCACGACCCGCCGCGACGACGGCGGCCTGGCCCGGTTCCACGCCTCGCTGGCCGAACTGTGGACCGCGGGCGCCGCGGTGGACTGGCGCCCGGCGACCGCGCACCTGCCCGCCGCCCGGCGGGTGGACCTGCCCACCTACCCGTTCCAGCGGCAGCGCTACTGGCTGGAGGACTCCGGCCCGGCGGCCGGGGATGTGACCGCCGCGGGCCTGACCGCCGCCGGGCACCCGCTACTCGGCGCCGTCGTCGCGCTCGCCGACACCGACACGCTCGTGCTGACCGGGCGCCTGTCCACCCACGCGCACCCCTGGCTGGCCGAGCACGACGTCCTGGGCACCGTGCTGCTGCCGGGCACCGCGTTCCTGGACCTCGCCGCCTGCGCCGCCGAGCAGGTGGGCCTGCGCAGGGTGGAGGAACTCACCCTGGAAGCGCCGCTGGCCCTGTCCGCGGCCGCCGTCGACATGCAGGTCGTGGTCGACGCGCCCGACCCCGCCGGACTGCGCGCGATCACCCTGTACTCCCGGCCCGCCGCCGCCGCGCCGCAGGACCCGTGGACCCGGCACGCCCGCGGCACCCTGTCCGAGGACGCCTCGACCGTCCCGGCCGCTGCCGCGTGGCCGCCGCCGGGCGCGACCGCGATCGACCTGACCGGTCTGTACGAGCGCTTCGCCGCGGGCGGGTTCGTCTACGGGCCCGCGTTCCAGGGGCTCAGCGCCGCCTGGCAGCTCGGCGAGGAGATCTACGCCGAGGCCGCCCTGCCCGCGGACCGGCACGCCGACGCCGCCCTGTTCGGCCTGCACCCGGCCCTGCTCGACTCGGTGCTGCACGTCACCGGCCTGTCCGGCGAGGAGACCGGCCGGATGCCGTTCGCCTGGACCGGGGCCGCGCTGCACGCCCGCGGCGCCACGGCCGTCCGGGCCAGGGTCGCGCCGGCCGGGGACGGAGCCGTCGCGGTGCACGTCTGGGACACCGCCGGGCAGGCCGTCGCCTCGATCGACGCCCTGGTGCTGCGTCCGGTCTCGGCCGCGCCGCGCCGGGCCGACCGGCACGAGTCGCTGTTCCACCTGGACTGGACCCCGGTCAGAGTCGCGGGCGACACGGCCGCCGCTGAACCGGTCCTGCTCGGCGGCGACCGCTACCCGGACCTCGCCGCCCTGCGCACCGCGGTCGCGGCCGGAGAATCCGCACCCGGACTGGTGGCCGTGCCGGTGACCGGCGGCGACGCGACCGACCCGGCTGCCGTGCACCGGACCGTGCACGAAGCCGCCGCGCTTGTGCAGGACTGGCTCGCCGACGACCTGTTCGCCGAGTCCCGGCTGATCCTGCTCACCCGCGCAGCCGTCGCCATCACGCCCGCCGAGGAGATCTCCGACCTGTCGGCCGCAGCGGTCTGGGGCCTGGTGCGCTCGGCCCAGTCCGAGCACCCGGGCCGCTTCGTCCTGGCCGACCTGGAGCACCCGGGAGCACCGGACGACCAGGCCGCGACCTCAGCGGAGATTCGCGCGCTCGCGGCCAACCCGGCCGTGACCCCGGACGAGATCCGCGCGCTCGCGGCCGTCCTGGCCGCCACCGGCGAGGACCAGATGGCGGTCCGCGACGGCGAGGTGCGGGTGCCGCGACTGGCCCGGGCCGCCGTCGCGGACCCGCCCGAGTCCTTCGCCGACCCGGACGGCACGGTCCTGATCACCGGCGGCACCGGCCTGATCGGCTCCCGGATCGCCCGGCACCTGGTCGACGCCGGGGCCTGCCACCTGCTGCTCACCAGCCGCACCGGCCCGGCCGCGCCCGGCGCCGCCGAGCTGATCGAGGAACTCTCCGCGCTCGGCGCCCAGTGCACGATCGCGGCCTGCGACGTGGCCGACCGCGAGGCGCTGCGCCTACTGCTCGCGGACATCCCGGCCGAGCACCCGCTGACCGCGGTCGTGCACGCCGCGGGTGCCCTGGACGACGGCGTGATCGCCTCGCTCACCCCCGACCGGATCGACGCGGTCCTGCGGCCCAAGGTCGACGCCGTGATCCACCTGCACGAACTCACCGCGGGCCTCGACCTGCGCGCGTTCGTGCTCTTCTCCTCCGCCGCGGGCGTGTTCGGCGGCCCCGGCCAGGCCGGCTACGCCGCCGCGAACACCTTCCTGGACGCCTTCGCCCAGCAGCGCCGGGCCCGCGGCCTGGCCGGGCAGTCGATCGCCTGGACGCTGTGGGAACAGCGCAGCGCGATGACCGGCCACCTGGACGCCGACGACTCCCGCCGGATCGCCCGCTCCGGCCTGCCCCCGCTGACCGGCCGCCAGGGCCTGGACCTGTTCGACGCCGCCACCGCCGCGGGCGATGCGCTGCTGGTAGCCATGCCGCTGGACCTGGCCGCGCTGCGGGCCCGGGCCGACACCGACCCGGTGCCGCGGCTGCTGCACGGCCTCGTGCGCCCGGCCGCCCGCCGGGCCGCGGCGGCCCCGACCGGCGACGGCGCCCCGTCCGCCGCCGCGGGCACCCTGGTCGTCCGGCTGGCCGCGCTGCCGGCCGCCGAACGGCTCCGGGAGTTGCGCGAACTGGTCCGGGTGCAGGTCGCCGCGGTCCTCGGGCACGCGAGCACGGCCTCGGTGGAGCCCACCCGGGCCTTCCGCGACCTCGGTTTCGACTCGCTCGCGGCCGTGGACCTGCGCAACCGGCTCAACCTGGCCACCGGCCTGCGGCTGCCGGCCACCCTGGTCTTCGACCACCCGAACCCGGACGCCCTGGCCGCCTTCCTGGACGCCCGGCTGGCCGGGGCCGACCAGCGTACCCCGGCCGCCGCGGCCCCGCGGGTAAGCGCACCGGCCGACGAGCCGATCGCGATCGTCGCCATGGGCTGCCGCTACCCCGGCGGCGCGAACTCCCCGGAGCAGTTGTGGGACCTAATCGCCTCCGGCACCGACGCGATCTCCGGCTTCCCCACCAACCGCGGCTGGGACCTCGACGGCCTCTGCCACCCGGACCCCGACCGGCCCGGCACCTCGTCGGTGAACGAGGGCGGGTTCCTCTACGACGCGGCCGACTTCGACGCCGGGTTCTTCGGCATCTCCCCGCGCGAGGCGCTGGCGATGGACCCGCAGCAGCGGCTCCTGTTGGAGCTGTCCTGGGAGGTGTTCGAACGCGCCGGAATCGACCCGGACACCTTGCGCGGCAGCCGGACCAGCGTGTTCACCGGCGTCATGCACCACGACTACGCGGTCCGGCTGATCGGGAACGTGCCCGAGGAGGTCGAAGGGTTCCTCGGCTCGGGCAACTCCGCGTCCGTCGCCTCCGGCCGGGTGTCCTACGTCTTCGGGCTGGAGGGCCCGGCGGTGACCGTGGACACCGCGTGCTCGTCCTCGCTGGTCGCCCTGCACCTCGCGGTGCGCTCGCTGCGCGCGGGGGAGTGCGACCTGGCCCTGGCCGGCGGGGTCACGGTGATGAACAGCCCTGAGCTGTTCGTGGTGTTCAGCCGCCAGCGCGGGCTGGCCGCCGACGGGCGGTGCAAGCCGTTCGCCGACGCAGCCGACGGCACCGGCTTCGGCGAGGGCGTCGGCGTGCTGCTGCTGGAGCGCCTGTCGGACGCCGTGGCCCGCAACCACCGGGTCTTGGCGGTCGTGGCCGGTTCGGCGGTCAACCAGGACGGCGCGTCCAACGGCCTGACCGCGCCGAGCGGCCCGGCCCAGCAGCGGGTGATCCGATCGGCGCTGGAAGACGCCGGGCTCTGTGCGGCGGACGTCGACGTGGTCGAAGGGCACGGGACCGGCACCCGGCTCGGCGACCCGATCGAGGCGCAGGCAGTCCTGGCGACCTACGGCCAGGACCGGCCCGACGGCCAGCCGGTGTGGCTGGGATCGCTGAAGTCGAACATCGGCCACACCTCCGCGGCGGCGGGCGTCGGCGGTGTGATCAAGATGGTCCAGGCGTTGCAGCACGGCCTCCTGCCGAAGACGCTGCACGTGGACCAGCCGTCCACGCAGGTCGAATGGACCTCCGGCGCAGTGCGGCTGTTGACCGAGGCCCAGCCGTGGCCCGAGCTGGGCCGGCCGCGCCGCGCGGGCGTGTCGGCGTTCGGCGTGAGCGGCACGAACGCCCACGTCGTGCTCGAACAGGCCCCCGAGCCCGCGACCGACCTCGAAGCCGAGCCCGCACCCGGAGCCGAACCCGCAACCGAACCCGCGGCCCAGACCCGGCCCGCCGAAGACCGCCCGGTCGCCTGGGTGCTGTCCGCCCGCTCGGCCGCGGCCCTGCGAGCCCAGGCCGAGCAGCTCGCCCGGCACGTCGACGAACGCCCCGACCTGCACCCGGCCGACGTCGGCCTGTCCCTGGCCGTCACCCGCGCCCGGCACCCGCACCGCGCGGTACTGGTCGGCGACCGGGAGCAGCTGCTCGCCGGACTGCGCTCGCTCGCCGCCGACGCCCCCGCGGCCGACGTCGCCCAGGCCGTCGCCGGACCCGCGGGCCGCACAGTGTTCGTCTTCCCCGGCCAGGGCGCGCAGTGGACCGGCATGGCCCTGGACCTGATCGAGCAGAACCCGGTCTTCGCCGAGTCGATGGCGGCCTGCGAACGCGCCCTCGCGCCGCACGTCGACTGGTCGCTCGGCCAGGTCCTGCGCGACCCGGCCGCCCTGGACCCGGTGGATCGGGTGCAGCCGGCCCTGTTCGCCGTGATGGTCTCGCTGGCCGCGACCTGGCGCTCGTTCGGCGTCGAACCGGACGCCGTGCTCGGCCACTCCCAGGGCGAGATCGCCGCCGCCGTCGTGGCCGGGGCGCTCTCGCTCGAGGACGGCGCGATGGTCGTGGCCCTGCGCAGCCGACTGCTGCGCGCCCTGGCCGGCACCGGCGCGATGGCCTCCGTGGCGCTGCCCGCCGACCAGGTCCGCAGCCTGGTCGACGAGATCGGCGCCGGCCTGTCCGTGGCCGCGGTCAACGGCCCGGCCGCCACCGTCGTGGCCGGCGACCCGGACGCCGTGGCCGCGCTGCTGGACCGGTGCGAACGCGACGAGGTCCGGGCCCGGCGGATCGAGGTCGACTACGCCTCGCACAGCGCGCACGTGGACGCCCTGCGCGAGGACCTGATCGCGGCGCTCGCCCCCGTGCGCCCGGTCGCCTGCCGGGTGCCGATGTACTCGACCGTCGACGCGGCCTGGCTGGACGGGACCGAGCTGACCGCCGAGTACTGGTTCCGCAACCTGCGCGAGACCGTCCGCTTCGAACCGGCCGTCCGGGCCCTGGCCCAGGCCGGCCACAGCACGTTCATCGAGGCCGGCCCGCACCCGGTGCTCACCGTCGGGATCTCCCAGACCCTGGCCGACAGCGACGGCCCCGCGGTGGTCGCCGGGTCGCTGCGCCGCGGCGAGGGCGGGCTCGGCCGGCTGCTGCTCTCCCTCGGCGAGGCCCACGCGGCCGGGGTCGACCTGCCCTGGGCCGGACTGTTCCCCGGCGCCCGCCGGGTGGACCTGCCGACCTACCCGTTCGACCGCACCCGCTACTGGCTGGACGCCGCGGCCGGCCCGGCCGACGTGGCCGCCGCGGGCCTCGGCGCCACCGGCCACCCGCTGATCGGCGCCGCGGTGGACCTGGCCGAGTCGGGCGAGCAGCTGTTCACCGGGCGGTTGTCCCGGGCCGCGGCGCCGTGGCTGGCCGAGCACGCCGTCGCGGGCGTCACCGTGCTGCCCGGCACCGCCTTCCTCGAACTGGCCCTGCGCGCCGCCGACGAGGTCGGCTGCGGGCTGGTCGACGAACTCATGCTGCTGACCCCGCTCGCCCTGCCGCGGCACGACGCGCCGCAGGTGCAGGTCCGGGTCGGCCCGCCGCAGCCGGACGGGCGCCGCACCCTGGCCGTGTACGCCCGCACCGACCAGGACTCCGCCACCGAGTGGACGACCTGCGCCACCGGGATGCTCGCCCCGCGCGGCGCCGGGCCCGACCCCGAGGGCGACGTGGTGCTCTGGCCGCCGGCCGACGCGCAACCGCTGGACGTCTCCGGGCTCTACGACGGGTTCGCCGCGGCCGGATACGAGTACGGGCCGACGTTCCGCAGCGTGCGCGCGGCCTGGCGGCGCGACGGCGAGGTCTTCGCCGAGGTCGCTTTGGCGCAGCGGCGCGACGGCGACGGCTACCTGCTGCACCCGGCCCTGCTCGACGGCGCCCTGCAGGCGTCCGCGCTGCTGCCCGACCGCGACGACGTCGCCCGGCTGCCGTTCTCGTGGACCGGCGTGACCGCTCACGCCACCGGGGCGACCGCCCTGCGCGTGCGGATCACCGCACACAGTGCCGAGGAGGTGTCGCTCGAGGTCCGGGATCTGGGCGGCCGACCGGTCCTGACCGTCGAATCGCTGATCTCGCGCCCGATCCCGGCCGGCGGACTGCTCACCGCCGCCGACCCGAGCAGGCTGCTGCTCCAGCTGGACTGGGTGCCGGCCGCCGGATCCGAGGCGCCGGGCACCTCCGACGCCGCTGTGGCAGTGCTCGGCGACACCCTGTCCGGCGCCCTGCCCTCGGCGCAGCACTGGCCCGGGCTTGCAGCACTCAGCGCGGGCGCGGACCCGGTGCCCGGCCACGTCCTCGCGGACATCCCGGCCGCCCTGGACACCGACCCGAGCGCTGCCCTGCACGCCGCCACCGCCCGCGCCCTGGCCCTGGTCCAGGACTGGCTGGCCGACGCGCGCTACGCCGAGTCGACCCTGGTCCTGGTCACCCGCGGCGCCGTCCGGGCGCAGCCGGGGGATCGGGCCGCGAACTGGGCCGAGTCCGGCGTGTGGGGACTGCTGCGCACCGCCCAGACCGAGCACCCAGGCCGCTTCGTGCTCGCCGACATCGACGAGGACCCCGCCTCACTGACCGCCCTGGCAGTCGCGCTGACCACCGGCGCCGCCCCCGAGAACCAGTACGCCGCCCGGGCCGGGGAATTGCTCGTCCCCCGGCTGGCCGCCGCCGGGACTGACCTGCTCGCCGTGCCGGACGAACCGGCCTGGCGGATCGGGCTCAGCGGCGCCGGCGCAGTCGACGGCCTGGCCCTGCTGCCCGCGCCGGACGCGCTCGCGCCGCTGGGCCCGGGCCAGGTGCGGATCGCGGTGCGCGCGGCCGGGCTCAACTTCCACGACGTGATCGTCTCGCTCGGCCTGGACCCGGAGCAGCCGACCGTCGGCAGCGAGGGCGCCGGACTGGTCCTGGAGGTCGGCGCCGCGGTGACCGACCTGGTCCCCGGCGACCGGGTGTTCGGCGTGTTCGGCGGGGCGTTCGGTCCGGTCGCGGTGGCCGACCGGGCCACCGTGGCCCGGATCCCGGCCGACTGGTCGTTCGCCCAGGCCGCCTCGGCGCCGATCGTGTTCCTGACCGCGTACTACGGCCTGTTCGACCTCGGCGGCCTGCGCCGCGGCCAGTCGGTGCTGGTGCACGCGGCCACCGGTGGCGTCGGGATGGCCGCGGTGCAACTGGCCCGGCACGCCGGGGCAGAGGTGTTCGGCACGGCCAGCCCGGCGAAGTGGCCGGTGCTGCGCTCCCTCGGCGTCGACGACGCGCACCGTGCCTCCAGCCGCACGCTCGACTTCGCCGACCGGTTCCGGGAGGCGACCGGCGGGCGCGGCGTGGACGTCGTGCTGGACTGTCTGGCCCGGGAGTTCGTCGACGCCTCGCTCGGCCTGCTGCCGCGCGGCGGCGCGTTCGTGGAGATGGGCAAGACCGACGTGCGCGACCCCGAGCAGGTCGCCCGCGCCCACCCGGGGGTGCGCTACCAGGCGTTCGACCTGTTGCAGGCCGGGCCGCAGCGGATCGGCGAGATGCTCGCCGAGGTGCTCTCGCTGTTCGGGCAGGGCGTGCTCAGCCCGCTGCCGGTCACCTGCTGGGACGTGCGGCAGGCCCCCGCGGCGTTCCGGCACCTGGGCCGGGCCCGGCACGTCGGCAAGAACGTGCTGGTGCTGCCCGCGCCGGTCGACCCGGCCGGGACCGTGCTGGTCACCGGCGGCACCGGCACCCTCGGCGGGCTGGTCGCCCGGCACCTGGCGGCCGAGCACGGCGTGCGCAACCTGGTCCTGCTCAGCCGCCGCGGCCTGAACGCGCCCGGCGCGGCCGCCCTGCTCAAGGACCTGGCCGAACTCGGCGCGCAGGCCACCGTGGTGACCGGCGACGCGGCCGACCGCCGGGTGCTGGCCGCCGCGCTCGACGAGATCGCCCCGGACCGCCCGCTCACGGCCGTCGTGCACGCCGCGGGCGCCCTGGACGACGGCATGATCGACTCGCTCACCCCGGCCCAACTGGAGCAGGTGCTGCGGCCCAAGGCGGACGCCGCCCGAGCCCTGCACGAACTGACCCTTGACCGCGACCTGGCCGCCTTCGTCCTGTTCTCCTCCGGCGCCGGCCTGCTCGGCGCCGCGGGCCAGGCCAACTACGCCGCCGCCAACGCCGCCCTGGACGCCCTGGCCGCCGAACGGCGCGCCCAAGGCCTGGCCGCGGTCTCGATCGGCTGGGGCCTGTGGGAGGAACGCAGCGAACTGACCCAGGGCGTGGCCGGAGCGGACGAGCACCGGATGACCCGCGGCGGCGTCGGGGCGCTGAGCACCGCCGAAGGCCTCGCCCTGTTCGACGCGGCCTGGCGTTCGCCCCACCCCTACCTGGTCGCCGCCCGGGTCGACCGCTCCGTCGCGGCCCCCGGCGCCGAGGTCCCGCCGCTGCTCAGCGGCCTGATCCGGGCCGCCCGGCCGACCCTGCGCCGGGCCGGGGACGACGCCGCGGCCGCGGAACCGGGCCTGGCCGGCCGCCTGGCCGGGCTGCCTCCGGCCCAGGCGCACCGGATCCTGCTCGACCTGGTCCGCAGCAACGCCGCGACCGTGCTGGCGCACGCCTCGGCCGACGACATCCACCCGGCGCGCCCGTTCAAGGACATCGGCTTCGACTCGCTGACCGGCGTCGAACTGCGCAACCGGCTGGCCACCGCGGTCGGCGTCCGGCTGTCCGCGGCCCTGGTGTTCGACCACCCGACCCCCGAGGCGATGGCCCGGCACCTGCTGACCAAGGTCACCGACACCGCCCCGGCCGGGCCCGCGCCCGTGCCGGTAATGGCCGACCTGGGCCGGCTCGAAGCGCAGATCGACGCCCTGGTCGGCCAGGCCGTCTCGGACACCGCGGTGCCCGCCGACCTCGCCGCCCGGCTGCGCCGCGCCCTGGCCAGGGTCGAGTCCTTGAGCAAGGCACCAGAAGGGGCCGTGCCCGGGCAGGGGATCGAGGCGGCCAGCAACGACGAGCTGTTCGACCTGCTGGACAAGGAGCTGGGCATCTCGTGAAGACCGTGACCGTGACCACCGACCGGGACCAGCGCGGTCCCGGACGAGCCGAGGGAGCACCGTGACCGACCAGGGAAGCACTGTGACCGAGCAGAAGCTTCGCGAGTACCTCAACCGGGTCACGGTCGACCTCCAGCGCACCCGCCGGCAGCTGGCCGAGGCCGAGGCCGCCGGGCGCGAGCCGATCGCGATCGTGTCGATGAGCTGCCGCTTCCCCGGCGGCGTGCGCACCCCCGAGCAGTTCTGGCAGCTCTTGGTCGACGGCAAGGACGCCACCACCCAGGTCCCGGACGACCGCGGCTGGGACCTGTCCCGGCTCACGGCCGGCCAGGTGACCGGCCGGGGCGCGTTCATCGACGGGATCGCCGACTTCGACGCCGGCTTCTTCGCGGTCTCCCCGCACGAGGCGACCGCGATGGACCCGCAACAGCGGCTGCTGCTGACCACGGTCTGGGAGAGCATCGAACGCGCCGGGATCGACCCGGCCGCGCTGCGCGGAACCGCCACCGGGATCTACGCCGGAGCCGTGGACCAGGGCTACGCGCAGGTAGCCCTGAGCGCGCCCGAGGCGGTGCGCAACTTCATCGTCACCGGCAACTCGATGAGCGTGCTGGCCGGCCGGGTCGCCTACGCGCTCGGGCTGGAGGGCCCGGCTCTGACCGTGGACACCGCGTGCTCCTCCTCGCTGGTCGGCCTACACCTGGCCGCGCAGGCGCTACGCCGCGGGGAGTGCACCCTTGCCCTGGCCGCGGGCGTCACGGTGATGGCGCTGCCGCTGGTCTACGCCGAGTTCGGCCGGCAGGGCGCGATGTCCCCGGACGGGCGCTGCAAGGCGTTCTCGGCCACCGCGGACGGCACCGGCTGGGGCGAGGGCGTCGGCGTGCTGCTGCTCGAACGCCTGTCCGACGCCCGCCGCAACGGGCACCCGGTGCTCGCCGTGATCAGCGGCTCGGCCCTGAACCAGGACGGCGCCAGCAACGGCCTGACCGCCCCGAACGGCCCCTCCCAGCAGCGGCTGATCCGGGCCGCGCTGGCCGACGCCGGCCTGAGCGCCGCGGACGTGGACGCAGTCGAGGCGCACGGCACCGGCACCACCCTCGGCGACCCGATCGAGGCGGACGCGCTGCTGGCCACCTACGGTCAGGACCGGCCCGCGGACCGGCCGCTGTGGGTCGGCTCGCTCAAGTCGAACATCGGGCACACCCAGACCGCCGCCGGAGTCGCCGGGGTGATCAAGGCCGTGCAGGCCCTGCAACACGGCCTGCTGCCGCAGACGCTGCACGCCGACGAGCCGACCGGGCACGTGGACTGGTCGGCCGGGAACGTCCGGCTGCTCACCGAGGCCCGCCCGTGGCCGCGGACCGACCGGCCCCGGCGGGCGGGCGTCTCGGCCTTCGGCATGAGCGGCACCAACGCGCACGTGATCCTCGAACAGGCGCCCGCCCCCGCGGCCGCCCCCGCGGCCGCCGCGCCGCGCCCGGCCCCTGCGGCGGTCGCGCCGTATGTCCTGGCCGGTCGCAGCCCGGCGGCGCTGCGAGCCCAGGCCGCGCGGCTGGCCGGGGCGCTGGCCGCCGACCCGGCAACCGACCTGGCCGACCTCGGCTTCTCCCTGGCCACCACCCGCACCGCGTTCGACCACCGCGCGGTCCTGCTCGCCGCGGACCGCGACGGACTGCTCGCCGGACTCGGCGCGCTGGCCCGCGACCAGACGGCCGCCGCGGGCGCGGTGGTCGGCGAGAGCGGTTTGGGCGTCGGCCGGACCGTGTTCGTGTTCCCCGGCCAGGGCGCCCAGTGGGTGGCGATGGCCCGCGAGTTGCTGGCCGAGTCGCCGGTGTTCGCCGCGTCGATCGCCGAGTGCGAGCAGGCCCTGAACGGCCTGGTCGACTGGTCGCTGACCGACGTTCTCGCCGGCGCGCCCGGCGCCGCGTCGCTGGAACGGGTGGACGTGGTCCAGCCCGCACTGTTCGCGATGATGGTGTCCCTGGCCGCGCTCTGGCGCTCCTGGGGCGTGGAACCGGACGCGGTGGTCGGCCACAGCCAGGGCGAAATCGCCGCGGCCGTGGCGGCCGGCGGCCTGTCCCTGGCCGACGGCGCGAAGGTCGTGGCCCGGCGCAGCCGCGCGATCGGCGCGCTGGCCGGGCGCGGCGGCATGGTCGCGCTCACCCTGGCCGCCGAGGCCGCCGAGGCGCAGATCGCGCCCTGGGCCGGACGGATCTCGGTGGCCGCGGTCAACAGCCCGGCCGCCGTGGTCGTGTCCGGGGACCCGGACGCGCTGACCGAACTGGTCGCCCAGTGCGCCGACCGCGGCGTGCGCGCGACCCGGGTCGCCGTCGACTACGCCTCACACTCCGCGCAGGTCGAAGAGATCCGCACCGACCTGCTCTCGGCCCTGGCCGACCTCGCCCCGCGCACCGGCAGCATCCCGCTGTTCTCCACCCTGACCGGCGACTGGCTGGACATGGCCGAGATGGACGCCGACTACTGGTACCGCAACCTGCGCGGCACGGTCCGGTTCGATGCCGCGATCCGGGAGCTGGCGCGGCAGGGGCACAGCGTGTTCGTCGAGGCCTCGCCGCATCCGGTGCTGACCGTGCCGGTGCAGGACACCGTCGAATCCGCGGGCATGCACGACGCGGTCGTCACCGGCACGCTGCGCCGCGACGAAGGCGGCCTGCGCCGCGCCCTGACCAGCGCCGCCGAGCTGTGGGTTCGCGGCGTGGCCGTAGACTGGGCGGTCGCGTTCCCGGGCGCCCGGCCGGTCGCGCTGCCCACGTACCCGTTCCAGGAGCGCCGGTTCTGGCCCGAACCGGCCGAACCGACTCAGGATGTTGAGCGAGCGCGGGAGGCGGACCCGGCCGACGCCCTGCGCTACCGCATCAGCTGGCGCCGGCTCGCCGACCCCTCGGCCGCGGTGCTGACCGGCCGGTGGCTGCTCGCCGTGCCGGCCGGGCCGAGCCAGTCGCGCCACGCACAGTGGACCGCCAGCGCCCTGACCGATCTCGGCGCGCAGGTCGACGTGCTCGAACTGGCTGCGGAGGACGCTGACCGCGGGCAGATCGCCGCTCGCCTCAGCGCCACCGGCGACAGCGCCCTGACCGGCATCGTCTCCCTGCTGGCCGTCGCCGAGCAGGCGCACCCGCAGCACCCGGCCCTGCCCGCGGGCACCGCGCTGACCCTCGCCCTGATCCAGGCCCTCGCCGACACCGGCAGCACGGCCCCGCTGTGGTGCGTGACCACCGGCGCGGTCAGCACCGGCGCCGCCGACCCGCTCACCGCCCCGCGCCAGGCGATGGTCTGGGGCACCGGCATGGTCGCGGCCCTGGAACAACCCCAGCGCTGGGGCGGCCTGCTGGACCTGCCCGCGGAACCGGACGACCTGGCCCGGCTCCGCTTCGGCGCCGCCCTGGGCGCCGCCGGAGACGCCGCGGGCGAGGACCAACTCGCACTGCGGCCCGGCGGCCTCTACGCCCGCCGCCTGGTCCGCGCCCCGCGCGCGGCGAACCCGGGCAGCAAGCCGTGGCGCCCGCGCGGCACGGTCCTGCTGACCGGCGCGACCGGCGCCGTCGGCGCGCACCTGGCCCGCTGGCTGGCCCGCGGCGGCGCCGAGCACCTGGTGCTGCCCAGCCGCTCCGGCCCGGACACGCCCGCCGCCGACCGGCTGCGCGCCGAGACCGCCGCGCACGGCGCCCGACTGAGCCTGCCCGCCTGCGACCTGGCCGACCGCGCCCAGGTCGAGCACCTGCTCGCCGAACTCGACGCGCAGGGCACCCCGGTCACCGCGGTGGTGCACGCCGCCGCCCTGATCGCCCTCGCGCCGCTGGACGGCTCCCCGATGGCGGGCTTCGCGGACGTGGTCGCGGCCAAGGCGGCCGGGGCCGAGCACCTGGACGCCCTGCTCGACCGCGACCTGGACGCCTTCGTCCTGGTCTCCTCGATCGCCGGGCTCTGGGGCAGCGGCGACCACGGCGCCTACGCCGCGGGCAACGCCTACCTGCACGCCCTGGCCCAGCACCGCCGCGCCCGCGGCCTGACCGCGACGACCGTGGACTGGGGCGTGTGGCGCACCGGCGACCCCGGCACGACCGCGGACACCGACCTGTTCAAGCTGGACGAGCACGGGCTGCGCCGGATGGACCCGGACACGGCCGTCGCCGCGCTGCAACAGGCGCTCGACGACGACGAGACGGTGATCGCGGTCGCCGACGTGGACTGGGACCGGTTCGCCCCGGTGTTCGCCTCCAGCCGCCCGAGCCCGCTGCTGCGCACGATCCCCGAGGCCCGGGCCGCCCTGCGCGGCGCCGAGGCCGAACGCTCGGACCCGGCCGCGGCCCAGCTGCGCGACCGGCTCGGCCGGCTGCCCGCCGCCGAACGCTCCCGCGCCCTGCTCAGCCTGGTGCGCACCCAGGCCGCCTCGGTGCTCGGCCACGACTCGGCCGACCAGGTGCCCCCGGGCCAGGCGTTCCAGGAGTTGGGGTTCGCCTCGCTGACCGCGGTCGAGCTGCGCAATCGGCTGAACACCGCGACCGGCCTGCGGCTGCCCTCCTCACTGATCTTCGACCACCCGTCCGCCGGGGTGCTCGCGGCGCACATCGAGGCGCAGCTGTTCGGGACCCCGGCCGACGACCGCCCGGCCGCCCTGCCGGTCACCGCGGCGCACGACGAGCCGATCGCGATCGTCGCCATGGGCTGCCGGCTGCCCGGTGGGATCGACACCCCGGACAAGCTCTGGCAGCTGCTGGTCGACGGCGGCGACACCGTCTCCGGCTTCCCGACCGACCGCGGCTGGCCCGCCGAAGCGGACCTGTACGACCCGGACCCGGACCGCCCGGGCACCACGACCACCCGGCACGGCGGCTTCCTGCACGACGCGGCCGAGTTCGACCCGGCGTTCTTCGGCATCTCCCCGCGCGAGGCGGTCGCCATGGACCCGCAGCAACGGCTCCTGCTGGAGACCTCCTGGGAGGCGATCGAACGCGCGGGCGTGGATCCGCGGGCGCTGCGCGGCTCCCTGACCGGCGTCTACATCGGCGTAAACTACGGCGACTACGGCTCCGCGGTGGCCAGGTCCGGCCAGGGCGAGGGACACCTGCTCACCGGCAGCGCGCCGAGCATCGTCTCCGGCCGGATCGCGTACACCTTCGGGCTGGAGGGCCCGGCCGTCACCATCGACACCGCCTGCTCCTCGTCGCTGGTCGCGCTGCACACCGCGGCCCGCGCGCTGCGGGCCGGGGACTGCTCGCTGGCCCTGGTCGGCGGGGTCGCGGTGATGTCCACGCCCGGCGCGATCCTGAGCTTCTCCCGGCAGCGCGGCCTGGCCGGCGACGGTCGGTGCAAGGCCTTCGCCGAGGCCGCCGACGGGATGGGCATGGGCGAGGGCGTGGGTGTGCTGGTGGTCGAGCGCCTGGCCGACGCCCGGCGCCACGGCCGCCCGGTCCTGGCCGTGCTGCGCGGCTCCGCGGTCAACTCCGACGGCGCGAGCAACGGCCTGTCGGCGCCCAACGGCCCGTCCCAGCAGCGGGTGATCCGGGCCGCGCTGGCCGACGCCGGACTGTCGGCCGCGGACGTGGACGTGATCGAGGCCCACGGCACCGGCACCACCCTCGGCGACCCGATCGAAGCCCAAGCCCTGCTGGCCACCTACGGCCAGGACCGCCCGGCCGACCGTCCCGTGCTGGTCGGCTCGCTCAAGTCGAACACCGGGCACACCCAGGCCGCCTCGGGCGTGGCCGGGGTGATGAAGACGGTCCTGGCGCTGCGCCACGCCCAGGTCCCCCCGACCCTGCACATCGACAGCCCGACCAGCCACGTCGACTGGGACAGCGGCGCCGTGGCGTTGGCCACCGGCCTCACGCCCTGGCCGCAGGCCGGTCGCCCGCGCCGGGCCGGGGTCTCCTCCTTCGGCCTGAGCGGCACCAACGCGCACGTGATCCTGGAACAGGAACCCGAACCGGCAGAGCTGGAGCCCGAGAGCGCTCCGGCGCGCGGACCGCTGCCGTGGGTGCTCTCGGCGCGTACCCCGGAAGCGCTGACGGCCCAGGCGGCCCGGCTGAGCGAGCACCTGGATCAGGCCGGATCAGTGGACGCCGCGGACGCCGGGTTCACCCTGGCCGGCCGCACCGCGTTCGCGCACCGCCGCGTCCTGGTCGGCGAGCCCGCGGAACTCCCGGACGTGCTGCGTGCCCTCGTGGCCGGGCAGGACCCGGCCGCCGCGGTGTCCGGAATGCAGGACGCCGAGGGCCGCACGGTCTTCGTCTTCCCCGGCCAGGGCTCGCAGTGGGTCGGCATGGCCCGCGACCTGCTGGCCGAGTCGCCGGTGTTCGCCGAGCGGATGGCCGAGTGCGACGAAGCCCTGCGTGCCCATGTGGACTGGTCGCTGCTACAGGTGCTGCGCTCGGCGGGCCCGCTGGACCGGGTGGACGTGGTCCAGCCGGTGCTGTTCGCGGTGATGGTGTCGCTGGCCGCGGTCTGGCGGGCGCATGGCGTCGAGCCGGACGCCGTGATCGGCCACTCCCAGGGCGAGATCGCCGCGGCCGTGGTCGCCGGGGGCCTGTCTCTGGCCGACGGCGCCCGGGTGGTCGCGCTGCGCTCGCGCGCGATCGGCGAGCTGGCCGGATCCGGCCGGATGGTGTCCGTCGCGCTGCCGTTGCCGCAGGTCGAGCAGCTGCTCGTGCCCTGGGACAAGCGTTTGTCGGTGGCCGCGGTCAACGGCCCGGCCGCCGTGGTCGTCTCCGGCGAGGTCGACGCGGTCGCCGAACTGCTGGCCGCCTGCGCGGCCGAGGGCGTCCGGGCCCGGCAGATCGACGTGGACTACGCCTCGCACTCGGCGCAGGTCGAGCGGATCGAGTCCCAACTGCTGCACGTGCTCGGCCCGATCACGCCGCTGCCCGCCGACATCCCGCTGTTCTCCACGCTGACCGGACAGTGGCTCGACACGGCGACCATGGACGCCGCGTACTGGTACGAGAACCTGCGCCGCACGGTCGGCTTCGAACCAGCCGTCCGCGCCCTCGCGGAGCAGGGCTTCACCACGTTCATCGAGGTCAGCCCGCATCCGGTGCTCACCGTCCCGGTGGAGGAGACCGTGGCCGACGCCGGGTTCGACGCCCTCGTGCTCGGCACCCTGCGCCGGGACGAGGGGAACCTGCGCCGCCTGCTGCTCTCGCTCGGCGAGGCCTGGGCCGGCGGGCGCCCGGTGGCCTGGCCGGGACTCTTCGCGGGCGCGCGCCGGGTCGACCTGCCGACCTACGCCTTCCAGCACGGGTCCTACTGGGCGCTGCCGGTCGCCGGGTCCGGCGGCGAGGACGTGGCCGCGGCCGGTCTGGACCCGGCCGGGCACCCCTTGCTCGGCGCCGCAGCCGAGGTCGCCGACACCGGAGAGATCCTGCTCAGCGGCCGGTTGTCGATCGCCACGCATCCGTGGCTGGCCGACCACGCGGTGTCGGACGTGGTCCTGCTGCCCGGTGCGGCGTTCGTCGAACTGGCATTGCGGGCCGCCGCCGAGGCCGGCTGCCCGGTGCTGGAGGAACTCACCCTGGAAGCGCCGCTGGTGCTGCCCGGGGCCGGAGCGCTGCGGTTGCAGGTGCGGGTCGGCGGGCCGGACGAGAGCGGCAGCCGCCCGCTGACCGTGCACTCCCGGATCGAGGACGGGCTCGACCCGCACTGGATCCGGCACGCGGCCGGCAGCGTGACCGACCAGGCCGCCGCGCCCGCCGCCGAGCTGGAGAGCTGGCCGCCGGCCGGGGCGACCCCGGTGGCGGTCGACGACCTGTACGACGGGTTCGCCGCCTCCGGATACCGCTACGGCCCGACCTTCCAGTGCGTCCGGGCCGCCTGGCGGCGCGGCAACGAGATCTTCACCGAGGTCGGCCTGCCCGACCGCGACGACCTGGCCGCCGCGGCCTACGGCATCCACCCGGCCCTGCTGGACGCGACCCTGCACGGCATCTGGCTCGGCGCCTTCGCGGACGGCCCGGAGGCGGGCACCGCGCGGGTGCCGTTCTCCTGGAGCCAGGTCGCCCTGCACGCGTCCGGCGCGACCAGCCTGCGGGTGCGCCTGGTCTTCGCCGACAGCGGCGACGTGGCCATCCACGCCGCCGACCCGGAAGGTCGCCCGGTGGCAACGGTCGCCGCCTTGGCGGTCCGGCCGATCAGCACCGACGCGCTCAGTTCGGCCGCCGTCCCGGACGCCTTGTTCCGGGTGGACTGGACGCCGCTGCCCGACCCGGGCCCGCACCTGCCGGAAGCCGGGCGCTGGGCCGCGATCGGCGCGCCCGGCCTGATCCCCGACACCCACCCCGACCTCGCCGCGCTCACCGGCGCGATCGACCAGGGCGCATCGATCCCGGACGCGGTCCTGGTCGAGTGCCGGCCTGCTGCCGACGACGCCGCGAGCGTGCACGCGGCCACCGCCGACGCGCTGGCGCTGGTCCAGCAATGGCTGGCCGACGACCGGTACGCCGACAGCCGCCTCGTCCTCGTGACCAGCGGCGCGGTCGAGACGATCCCCGGCGAGGGCGCGCCCGACCTGGCCGGGGCGGCGGTGCGCGGCCTGGTCCGCTCGGCCCAGTCCGAACACCCGGACCGCCTGGTCCTGGTCGACGCGCAGGACCCGGTCGAACTGCTCGCGTTGCTGCCCGCTGGTCTGGCGGCCGGCGAACCGCAACTGGCGATCCGCGACGGCCGGCTGCTGGTCGCCCGGCTGGCCCGGGTCTCCGCGGCGGCGACCGCCGCGGATTCCGCGCCGTTCGACCCGTCCGGCACGGTCCTGATCACCGGCGCGGGCGGCGTGCTGGCCGGGCTGGTGGCTCGCCACCTGGTCAGCGAGCATGCTGTGCGCCGGTTGTTGCTGCTCGGCCGCCGGGGCCCGGACTCGCCACAGGCCGCGCAGCTGTGCGCCGACCTCAACGAGCTCGGCGCGCAGGCGGAGTTCGTTCGCTGCGACGTCGCCGACCGGGCGGACCTGGCCGCAGCCCTCGCGGGCATCGACCCGCAGTACCCGGTGACGGCCGTCGTGCACACGGCGGGCGTGCTGGACGACGGCGTCATCCGGTCGATGACCCCCGAGCGACTGGACACCGTGCTCCGGCCCAAGGTCGACGGAGCCCTGAACCTGCACGAACTGACCGGCGACCTGCCACTGTCCGCGTTCATCCTCTTCTCCTCCGCTGGCGGCGTGATCGGCAACGCGGGCCAGGCGAACTACGCCGCGGCCAACGCGGTCCTGGACGCCCTGGCCGCCACCCGGCAGGCCCAGGGCCGCCCGGCCCAGTCCATCGCCTGGGGACTGTGGGACAAGCGCAGCGAGATGACCGGCGCCCTGGACGAGACCGGCCGGCGCCGGATGACCCGCGGCGGGGTGGCGGCCCTGTCCGACACCGAGGGCCTGGCCCTGTTCGACGCCGTGCTGCGCCAGGGCGCGGCCCTGCTGGTGCCGGTCCGCCTGGACCTGGGCCGGCAGCGGCCGCAGAGCCCGGCCGACGTGCCCGCGCTGCTGCGCGGCCTGGTCCGCAGTCTGGTCCGGCCGACCGCCGCAGCCCCCGCGGCCGCGGCCGACAGTCTGCGCCGGCGCCTGACCGAAGCCGGCGCACCGGAGCGCCGGGCCCTGCTGGAGGACCTGGTCCGGGAGAAGGTCGCCCGCGTGCTGCAACACCCCGGCGGCGCGGCGATCGACCCGCAACTGGCCTTCCAGGACCTCGGGTTCGACTCGCTGACCTCGGTCGAGCTGCGCAACCAGCTCAACGCGGCGACCGGGCTGCGGCTGCCCGCGACCCTGGTCTTCGACCACCCGACCCCCGGGGCGGTGGCCGACTACATCGCCGAACGCCTCGCGCCCGCGACCGAGGCGGCCGGGCCGGACCCGTCGGCGCACCCGGGCGCGGGCCACGACGACGAGTCGGTGCGCCGCCTGCTGGCCACCATCTCGCCGCAACGCCTGCGCTCGGCCGGACTGCTGGACGCGCTGATGCGCCTGCAAGACCACGGACCGGCCGCCCAGCCCGCGGCGGCGCGGCCCGGGCCGGACGCCGCGGAATCAATCGGGACGGAATCAATCAAAGACATGGACGTCGACGAACTGGTGCGGATGGCCCTCGGCGGCGACCGTGCCTGACACCACCGGACCGACCGGGAGAGGACTGTAGATGACGACGGACCAGGTGGTCGAGGCGCTGCGCGCCTCGCTGGTGGACAACCAGCAGCTGCGGCAGGAGAACCGCAGGCTGGTCGAGCAGGCGCGCGAGCCGATCGCGATCGTCGGCATGGCCTGCCGGTTCCCCGGCGGCGTGCGCACCCCGGAAGAACTGTGGGACCTGCTGGTCGCCGAACGCGACGGGGTCACCCCGGTTCCGGCCGACCGCGGCTGGGACCTGCCGCCGGACGCCGACGGCGCCGCCCTGCGCGGCGGGTTCCTGCACGACCCGATGGAGTTCGACGCCGGGTTCTTCGGCATCTCCCCGCGCGAGGCCCTGGCCATGGACCCGCAGCAGCGGCTGCTGCTCGAAGTGTGCTGGGAGAGCATCGAACACGCCGGGATCGACCCGCACACCCTGCGCGGCGGCGACACCGCGGTCTACGCCGGGGTGATCAACAGCGACTACGGCAGCCGGCTGGGCCGAACCCCGGAGGACCTGGCCGGGTTCCTGGGCACCGGGACCATCCCGAGCGTGGTGTCCGGGCGGGTGTCCTACCTGCTCGGACTGACCGGTCCCGCGGTCAGCCTGGACACCGCGTGCTCCTCCTCCCTGGTCGCGATCCACCTGGCCGCCCAGGCCCTGCGCTCGGGCGACACCTCGCTCGCGCTGGCCGGCGGGGTCACCGTGATGTCCGGGCCCGGCGTGCTCAGCGGCGCCTCCCGGCAGGGCGGACTGGCCCGGGACGGACAGTGCAAGTCCTTCGCCGCGAGCGCCGACGGGGCCGCGTTCGGCGAGGGCGTCGGCGTGGTCCTGCTGGAGCGCCTGAGCGACGCGCAGCGCCACGGGCACCCGGTGCTCGCCGTGATCCGCGGCTCGGCGGTCAACCAGGACGGCGCCAGCAACGGCCTGACCGCGCCCAACGGCCCGTCCCAGAAGCGGGTCATCCGCGCAGCGCTGCGCAACGCGGGCCTGGCCCCGGCCGAGGTCGACGCCCTGGAGGCGCACGGCACCGGCACGGTGCTGGGCGACCCGATCGAGGCGCAGGCGGTCCTGGAAGTCTACGGCCGCGGCCGCCCGGCCGGGCGCCCACTGCTGATGGGCTCGCTCAAGTCCAACCTGACCCACACCCAGGCCGCGGCCGGCGTCGGCGGGGTGATCAAGACGGTGCTGGCGATGCGCCACGGACTGCTGCCCCGGACCCTGCACATCACCGAGCCGAGCACCCAGGTCGACTGGTCCGAGGGCGAGGTCGCGCTGCTCACCTCGGCGCAGCCGTGGCCGGCCACCGGGCAGCCGCACCGGGCCGCGGTCTCCTCCTTCGGCGCCAGCGGCACCAACGCGCACGTCGTCCTCGAATCCGCGCCCGAGGACCAGAACCCTGCGGCCGCGGACCGCGCCGACGGCCCGACCGCCTGGGTCCTGTCCGCCCGCACGCCCGCCGCCCTGCGCGCCCAGGCCCAGCGCCTGCACGCGCATGTCACCGACGCCCCGGACCTGCACCCGGCCGACGTCGGGATGTCCCTGGCCCTGGGCCGGTCCCGCTTCGGCGAGCGGGCCGTCCTGGTCGGCCGGGACCGCACCGAACTGCTCGGCGCCCTGGACGAGCTGTCCCGGGCCGAGACCGTCGGAGCCACCGCGGGCAAACCCGACAAGGTCGTCTTCGTCTTCCCCGGCCTCGGCACGCAGTGGCCGGGCATGGCCCGCGAACTGCTCGGCAGCTCCCCGGTGTTCGCCGCGCGGATGGCCGAATGCACGGACGCGTTCGCCGCGTACGCCGACTGGTCGGTCCTCTCGGTGCTCCGGCTCGACGAGGGCGCGCCCCCGATCGACCAGGTCGACGTCCTGCAACCGGTGCTGTTCTCGGTCCTGGTGTCCCTGGCGGCGGTGTGGCAGGCGCACGGGATCGAACCGGCCGCCGTGGTCGGCCACAGCCAGGGCGAGATCGCGGCGGCCCATGTCGCCGGGATCCTGTCCCTGGCCGACGCCGCCGCGATCGTCTCCGCCCGCAGCCGGGCCCTGGCGACCGTGACCGGCGGCGGCGCGATGGCCACCGTGCTGCTGTCCGGCGAGGACGCGCAGAAGCAGCTCGCCGACTACGGCGACCGCCTGTCGATCGCCGCGGTCAACAGCCCGAGCGTGGTGGTGCTGGCCGGGACGGCGTCCGCGATGGACGAACTGCTGAACGAGGCGGACGGCCTGATGGCGTTCCGCGCCCCGATCGACTACGCGCCGCACTCCACGCTCGTGGACCCGGTCCGCGAGAACGTCATCGCCGCGCTGGCCGACGTGACGCCGACCGCGGGCAGCATCCCGATGCTCTCGACCGTCGACGCCGCATGGGTGGAACCGGCCGCGCTGGACGCCGAGTACTGGTACCGCAACCTGCGGCACACGGTCCGCTTCCACGAAGCCGTGCAGATCCTGTTCGACGCCGGATACCGCACCTTCCTCGAAGTCAGCCCGCACCCCACCCTGACCTTCAACATGGCCGACTCGGCCACCGCGGCCGGGGTCGAGGGCCTGACCGTGCTCGAAACACTGCGCCGGGACGAGGGCGACACCGGCCGCCTGCTGACCGCGCTCGGCCAGGCCTTCGTGGCCGGGCTGCCGGTCGACTGGCGCCCGACCTTCGAACCGGTCGGCGCGCGCCGGGTGCAGCTGCCGACCTACGGCTTCCAGCGCCAGCGCTACTGGCTGGAGGCGAACAAGGCCGGCGCCGACCCCGCCGCGATCGGCCAGGACGACCCGGGGCACCCATTGCTGCGCGCCGCGGTCGAGCTGGCCGGGGCGGGCGGCACCGTGTTCACCGGCCGGCTCTCGGCGGCGACCCAGCCCTGGCTGGCCGACCACGCCGTGCGCGGCACGATCCTGCTGCCGGGCGTCGCCTACCTGGAGATGGCCGCGCACGCGGGCGGGCAGCTCGGCTGCGCGGCGATCGAGGAGTTCACCCTGACCGCGCCGCTGGTACTGCCGCAGGCCACCGACCGGGACCGCGGGGTCCGGCTGCGGCTGACCCTCGGCGCCGCGGACCAGGCCGGGCGGCGGACCGTGGAGATCGACTCCCGTCCCGAGGACACCGACCCCGACGCGCCCTGGACCGCCCACGCCGCAGGGGTCCTGGCCCCCGCGCCCGACGAGCCCGCCCCCGCGGCCGCGCCGGCTTCGTGGCCGCCGGAGGGCGCCCGGCAGATGAAGATCTCCCAGCTCTACCGGATTCTGGAGGCGCGCGGGGTCGAGTACGGCCCGGCCTTCCGCGGCCTGCGCACCGCCTGGGCGGCCGGGGACGAGGTCTACGCCGAGGTCGCCCTGCCGGAGACCGTGGCCGACGGTTTCGGCGTGCACCCCGCGCTGCTCGACGCGTTCCTGCACACGATCACCCTGCGCGACGCGGTCGCCGACCAGGTCCCGGACGCACAGCCCGCCGTCTCCGGCGTGCCGCTGCCCTACTCCTGGCACCAGGTGCGGATCCACACCGAGGCCCCGGCCGGGCGGGTGCTGCGCGTCGTGCTCCGGCCGCAGGGCCCGGACGCGGTCTCGCTGGACGTCGCCGACGAGGACGGGCGGCCGGTGGTGACCGTCGGCACGCTGACCATGCGGACCGCGTCCTTCGACTCGCTGCGGGCCACCACCGATTCACTCTTCCGGGTCGAATGGCCCGCCCTGGACGGCTCCGCCGCGACCGCCCCCGGGCCCGCGGCGGGCCGCTGGGCCGTCCTCGGCGACGGCGACGACCGTTTGCTGCCCGCCGGCTCGGTGCCTGCGGCAGGCGAGGACCTCACCGGCCTGGACGCCGTGCTGCTGCCCTGCCCGCCCCCGGAATCCGCCGGCCCCGAGGCAGTCCACGAAGTCGCGGTCCGGGTGCTCGACCAGGTGCAGGCCTGGCTCGCCCGGCCCGGGGTGGAAAGCCTGCCGCTGGTCATCCTGACCCGCGGCGCCGTGGACCTCGGCGAGGAACCGCTCGACCCGGCCGGCGCCGCGGTCCGGGGGCTGATCCGCTCGGCCCAGCAGGAGAATCCGGACCGCTTCGTCCTGCTCGACACCGACGACGCCCAGACCACGGCCCAGCTGCTCGGCGCGGTCCTGGCCGGCGGCGAACCGCAGGCCGCACTGCGGGCCGGCACGATCCACGTCCCCCGGCTGACCCGGGTGCGCGCCGCCGAACAACCGGCCGACCTCTTCGACGGCGAAGGCACCGTCCTGCTGACCGGCGGCGCCGGCACCCTCGGCGGCATCCTGGCCCGGCACCTGGTGACGAACCACGGCGTCCGGCACCTGCTGCTGACGGGCCGACGCGAGCCGGGCGCGCAGTCGGCGGACCTGGTCGCCGACCTGACCGCGCTCGGCGCACAGGTGACCATCGAGTCCTGCGACGTGACGGACCGCGCCGCCGTCGACGCGCTGCTCGCCCGCATCCCGCAGCAGCATCCGCTGACCGCGGTCGTGCACACGGCCGGCGTGCTCGACGACGCTCTGTTCGGCGACCTGACCGCCGAGCGGCTGAGCGGCGTGCTGCGGCCCAAGGTCGACGGCGCGTGGAACCTGCACGAGGCCACGCTCGGCCTGCCGCTGCGGGCGTTCGTGGCGTACTCCTCGATCGCCGGTGTCTTCGGCGGGCCGGGACAGTCGGCGTACACGGCCGCGAACGTCGCCATGGACACCCTGATGGCCCAGCGCCACCGGTCCGGGCTGCCGGGCACGTCGCTCGCCTGGGGTCTGTGGGAGCAGCGCAGCGAACTGACCGAGGCGCTGACCGCCACGGACGTGCACCGGATGGCCCGCAGCGGGATCCGCGCCCTGTCCGCCGAGGCCGGGGCCGCGTTGTTCGACGCGGCGCTGACCGTGCCCGACCCGCTGCTGGTGCTCGCCGATCTCGACCTGGCCGCACTGCGCGGCGGCCCGGTGCCGCCGGTGCTGCGGTCACTCGTGCGAGTGACGGCCGCCGCCCCCGGCCCGACCACCTCCCAGACCGACGAGCTGTTGCGCGGCCGCCTGACCGAGGCGAGCGCCGCCGAACGCCCGGCCCTGCTGACCGAGGCGGTGCGCCTGTACGCCGCCCTGGTGATCGGCCACGGCGACGCCTCCGCGGTCGGCGCCGACGACGACTTCCTGTCGGTCGGGTTCGACTCGCTCACCGCGCTCGAACTGCGCAACCGGCTGGCCGCGGCCCTGCAGATCACCCTGCTGCCGACCGTCGTGTTCAGCAGCGGCACGCCGGCCAAGCTGGCCGACCTGATCGCGGCCCAGTGGACCTCGGCCGCCGCGGCGGCCGACCCGGCCCGGCCGGCCCCGGCGGCCGCGGCCGAACCGTCCGGCGCGCCCGACGCCGACCCGGTCACCACGCTGTTCCGGCAGTTGTGCCGGCGCGGCAAGTCCGACGAGGCGATCGACCTGCTCAAGAGCGCCAGCGCGCTGCGCCCGGAGTTCCACACCGGCGCCCAGCTGCGCGGCACGGACGGAGCGCCGGAACTGGTCCGGATCACCGTCCGGGACGACGCGCCCGAACTGGTCTGCCTCGGCTCCCTGGTCGCGCTCGGCGGCGGGCACCAGTACGCCCGGTTCGTCGGCCAGTTCCGCGGCGCGTACGGGGCCAGCGTGCTGTCCGCACCGGGCTTCCTGCCCGGCCAGCGGCTGCCGTCGAGCATGGACGCGCTCTACCAGTACCAGGCCGAGGAGATCCTCGCCCGGGTCGGCGCCGACCGCCCGCTGGTCCTGCTCGGCTCCTCCTCCGGCGGCATCGTCGCGCACGGCGTCGCCGCGCACCTGGAGCGGCTCGGGGTCAAACCGGCCGGGGTCGTCCTGCTGGACACCTACCAGTCCACCGACAAGGCGATGACCCAGTTCAACAACGTGCTGCTGCGCGGCATGTTCGACCGCGAAGACCAGGCGGTCCCGATGGACGGCACCCGGCTGACCGCGATGGGCAAGTACTTCCGGATCCTGGACGACTACCGCCCGCCCGCGGTCCAGGCCCCGCTGCTGCTGGTGCGGGCCTCCAGCCCGCTGGGGGCCGCGGCGCCCGAGGTCGGCGACTGGCGCTCGAACTGGCCGGGCGCGAACGCGGTGGTCGACGTGCCCGGCGACCACTTCTCGATGCTGGAGCAGCACTCGGCCACGACCAGCGCCGCCGTCTCGGACTGGCTCGAGTCGCTCCTGTCCTGACCCGCCCGCGCCCCCGCGCCGCCCGCCCCGGGCGGCGCGGGGACGCGCCCGGAACAGTCCGGCCGCCCCCTCCCGGGGCGGCCCGGAAACGCCCCTGAGGAAATGAGGAAGGTGCCCAGATGGAGACGAAATCCGCGGACGGTGTCCCGGACGAGCAGGTGATCGCGGTCGTCGGCGCGGGCGTGATGGGCGTCGGCATCGCCACCCTGGCGCTGGTCCGCGGGCTGCCGGTGATCCTGGCCGACGTCGACGACGCCCGCCTGGCCGCGGCCCGGACCCGGATCGACGGCGAGCTGCGGATGGCCCAGCTGATGGGCCGGATCGCCGACGACGCCGAGATCGGCTCGCCGGTGACCACCACCTCGCTGGTCGATCTGGCCCGGGCCACCATCGTGATCGAGGCGACGACCGAGGACCTGGAGATCAAGGCGAAGGTGATCGCCGAGCTGTCCGCGCTGGTGCAGCCCGGGACCCCGCTGGTCTCGAACACCTCCTCGATCCCGATCGACGAACTGGCCGGGTTCGCCCAGCGCCCGCAGGACGTGGTGGGCACCCACTTCATGAACCCGCCCTACCTGATCCCGACCGTCGAGGTGATCCGCGGGGCCCGCACCGGCGAGCAGACCATGGTCGCGCTCGACCGCGCCCTGACCGCGCTCGGCCGGCAGTACGTCGTGGTGCGCGACTCCCCGGGCTTCGTCACCAGCCGGGTCCTGCACCCGATGATCAACGGCGCGGCCCGGATCGTGGAGCAGGGCACCGCGAGCGCCGCGGACGTGGACACGCTGATGGAGAACTGCCTCGGCCACCGGACCGGGCCGCTGCGCACCGCCGACCTGATCGGCATCGACAACCTGGTCGACTCGCTCCAGGTCCTCTACGACCGCACCGGGGACGAGAGCTGCCGCCCTTGTGACCTGCTGCTGGAGAAGGTCCGGCTGGGCCACCACGGCCGCAAGTCCGGCCGCGGCTTCTTCGACTACACGAACTGACGAGCAGACCGAGAACACAGTGGAGGAAATCATGGAAGCAGTCGACAACCAGGTCGAGCAGGCCCCCGTCGCGGACGCCGCGCAGATCGAGAAGAGCGTGCTGACGTTCCTGGAGGCGCAGACCAAGCGGTCCTGGGACCCGCAGGCGGACCTGTTCTCCGCCGGCGGCCTGTCGTCCCTGTTCGCCCTGCAGCTGGTGGTGTTCCTGGAGCAGACCTACAAGATCTCCATCCGCGGCAAGGACCTGCGGCTGGACAACTTCCGCGCCGTGCAGAACATGGTCGCCCTGGTGGGGCGGCTCCGAGGCGACCGGTGAGCGGCGCGGTCGGCGAGGCCTGCCAGACCGTCACCGGCCTGGTCGCCGACCAGGCCGAGCACTGGGACCGGGCCGGGCTGCTGCCGCGCGACCTGCTGGTCAAGCTCGGCGCGGCCGGGTACCTGTGCCCGCAGGTCCCGGCCGAGTACGGCGGCCTGGGCTGGACCAGCGCCCAGGACGGCGAGTTCACCGCGCACGTGGGCAGCCTGTGCTCCTCGCTGCGCAGCATCATGACCTCGCAGGGGATGGCGGCCTGGACGATCGAGCGGCTGGGCAGCGAGCAGCAGCGGGCCGAGTGGCTGCCCCGGCTGGTCGGCGGCGAGCTGGCCGCGGTCTCGTTCAGCGAGCCGGGCGCCGGAAGCGACCTGTCGGCCATCGGGACCGGGATCCTGCGCGACGGCGACACGCTCGTGATCGACGGGCACAAGACCTGGTCGACCGCCGCGCTGTACGCCGACCTGGTCGTGGTGGTCGGCGCCATGGACGATGGCGGCACCGGCGTCGTGGTGGTGCCCGCGATCGCCCCGGGCGTGCAGGTGGAACGAATAGCGGACCCGCTCGGCTGCCGCGCGGCCGGCCACTGCGACCTGCACCTGACCCAGGTGCGGCTGCCGATCGAGAACCTGCTCGACGGCGGCGGCCAGTTCCTGCCGCTGGTGGTCACCACCGCGCTCGCCTACGGCCGGATGTCGGTGGCCTGGGGCTGCGTCGGCATCCTGCGCGCCTGCCTGGCCGCCGCCGCCGCGCACGCCCGGTCCCGGGAGCAGTTCGGCAAGCCGCTGGGCGGGCACCAGCTGGTCGCCCGGCACCTGGCCGAGCTGCTGATCGCCGAGCAGTCCGCGTCCCGGGCCTGCGAGCACGCCAGCCGCTGCTGGGACGAGGGCCGCCCGGACCAGGTGCTCGCGACCGTGCTGGCCAAGCACGTGAGCGCCACCGAGGCGGCCCGCGGGGCCGCGCTCGCGGTCCAGGTGCTGGCCTCGGCCGGGACCCGGGACGGGCACGCGGTGGCCCGGGCCTACCGCGACGCCAAGTGCATGGAAATCATCGAGGGCAGCAGCGAGATCTGCCAGCTGCTGCTGGCCGACCACGTGCTCGCCAATGTGTAGAGGAGGACCGTCATGACCGAGGAAGCGGTGCCGGAGAAGCCCACCATGGTGAAATGCCTGGTCTGGGACCTCGACAACACACTGTGGCAGGGCACGCTGCTGGAGGACGGCGAGGTGGTGCTCGCCGAGGAGATCCGGGACACCGTCGTCGAGCTCGACTCGCGCGGCATCCTGCAGTCCGTGTGCAGCCGCAACGACCACGACCTGGCCTGGGCCCGGCTGGAGGCGCTCGGGCTGGCGGAGTACTTCGTGCTGCCGGAGATCGGGTGGGGCCCGAAGTCCGACGCGGTGCGCCGGATCGCGGAGAAGCTGAACTTCGCCCTGGGCACGATCGCGTTCATCGACGACCAGCCGGCCGAACGGGCCGAGGTGAACTACCACCTGCCCGAGGTGCGCTGCTTCCCGGCCGAGGCGAGCGGGACGCTGACCGGGCTGCCCGCGTTCTCCCCGGCCACGGTCACCGTGGACTCGCGCCGCCGGCGGCAGATGTACCAGGCCGGGTTCCAGCGCGACGCCGAACGCGCGGACTACACCGGCGCGGACGAGGACTTCCTGCGTTCGCTGGAACTGGTGCTGCGGATCGGGCGGGCCACCGAGGAGGAGTTGTCCCGGGCCGAGGAGCTGACCCTGCGCACCAGCCAGATGAACGCGACCGGCGTGCACTACTCGCACGAGACGCTGCGCGGCCTGCTGCCCGACCCGGACCACGAGGTCCTGGTGGCGGCGATGAGCGACCGGTTCGGCCCGCACGGCGCGGTCGGGGTCATCCTGATCGAGAAGCACCCGCAGGTGTGGCACCTGCGGCTGCTGGCCACCTCCTGCCGGGTGGTCTCGTTCGGGGCCGGGTCGACCCTGCTGGCCTGGCTCGGCGACCAGGCGCACCGGGCCGGGGTGCACTTCGTGGCCGACTTCAAACCGACCGACCGCAACCGGATGATGGAGGTCGCCTACCGGTTCGCCGGGTTCGACGACGAGCCCTGCGCCTGCCGCGAGGACCTGGCCCCGGCCGGGGCCGCGGGGGTCGAGCGGCTGCACCTGCTGCCCTCGGCGTGGGCGGGTTCGACCACCACGCACCTGGACGCGGCCGACCTGACCGACGCGGCCGCGCTCCAGGTCGAGGCCGTCGCCTAGACGAGTTGTTCCGGATTCTGGCGCCTGAGCCGAGTTGCCGGTAAGCGCGCTGACCTGCCGGGTGAGTGCGCACGGCGAAACGGCTCAGCGGTGGTGGCTGGGCGTGCGCTGCGGTCGACCGCATACTCTGTCGTCTGCGGTTGGCCGCGGAGTGCGGCCAGGCGCCGCCGATCAGGCGTTTCGCCGCGTCAGAATTCGGAACAACTCGTCTAGCGGTCAGGGGTCTGCGGAACTGACGCGCGATCGCCCCGGCGCCAAGGGTGCCGCCGGGGCGATCGCGTGTGCGCGGGGACTTGGGACCTCACGCTGCTCCGCGGCATCATCGCGGCGGCGATCGACGCGTGCGCCGGGATCGAGTGCGGGCGTCCGGCTTCCGGGGTGTTTTCTCCCGGCCTCCTACCGGCCCTGAACAGCGCGAACGGCCCGGATCACCGATCCGGGCCGGAACTGTGCGAGACGTGGCCGGTCAGGCCTTGCGGCGGGCCAGGGTGACGCCGTCGGCGATGGTCAGCAGGCTGACCTCGACCCGGTCGTCGGCGCGCAGCAGGGCGTTGAGTTCGCGCACGCCCAGGGTGTCCGGGTCCTGCGCCTCCGGGTCGGCCACCCGTCCGAACAGCAGCGTGTTGTCCACGACGATCAGGCCGCCGGGGCGCACCAGGGCCAGGCCCAGTTCGTAGTACTTCGGGTAGTTGACCTTGTCCGCGTCGATGAACACGAGGTCGAACCCGCCCTCGCCCTCCTCGGCCAGCAGCTTCTCCAGGGTCGTGCCGGCGTCGCCGATCCGCAGGTCGATCCGGTCGGCCACCCCGGCCCGGCGCCAGTACTCGGCCCCGATCTCCGGCCACCGGTCGTAGATGTCGCAGGTGATCAGGCGGCCGTCGGCCGGCAGGGCCCGGGCCAGGCACAGCGTGCTGTACCCGGTGAACGTGCCGACCTCCAGGATCGACCGGGCGCCGATCAGCCCGGCCAGCAGGGCCAGGAAGTGCCCCTCCTCGGCCGGCACCTGCATGGTCATCCCGCCGGGCAGGTCCGCCGTCTCCGCCCGCAGCCCGCGCAGCAGCTCGTCCTCCGGCGGGGAGACGTCCTGGATGTACTCGGTCAGTCGTGCGGTGATGGCGATCTGCTCAGCCACGGTGATCCTTCGCAGGGAGTGGTCAGGACGGTGCCCGCCGGACGGCCCCGGGCCGGCGTGCTCGCCGCGGGCCACGTCCATGCTGGCAGGGGCGGATAGCACGTGCGTGACGTCCCGGTGTCCGGCCCCGGCCCGGCGCGCTATCGCGGCGCGACCGGCCAGCCACGGGCCGCCGATAGGCTCCGAGGAGTGTCCATCCCTCCGTTTTCCGTCCCGTCCCGCGCCGCCTCGCCCGCCGGGCAGGCCCGTCGGTGACCGCGGACGGCGGCCTGTTCGCGATCAGCGACGTCCACGTCGGGCACCGGGAGAACCGGGAGCTGGTGGACCGGATCCGGCCGCGCTCGCCCCGGGACTGGCTGCTGATCGCCGGGGACGTGGCCGAACGCTTCGCCGACGTGGAGTGGGCCCTGGGCCGGCTGGCCGAACGGTACGCCACCGTGGTGTGGGCGCCCGGCAACCACGAGCTGTGGACGCCGCCCGGGGACCCGGTGACCCTGCGCGGGGTCGAGCGGTATGAGCGGCTGGTCGAGCTGTGCCGGGGCCTGGGCGTGCTGACCCCGCAGGACCCGTACCCGGTGTGGCCCGGCCCGGACGGACCGGTTCTGATCGCGCCGCTGTTCGTGCTCTACGATTACAGCTTCCGGCCGCCGGGCGTCGCGACCAAGGAGGCGGCCCTCGCCCTCGCGCACGACACCGGGGTGGTGTGCACGGACGAGTTCCTCCTGCACCCGGACCCGTACCCGACCCGCGAGGCGTGGTGCGAGGACCGGGTGACCGACACCGAGAAGCGCCTGCTGGCGTGCGACCCGGCCCTGCCCAAGGTGCTGGTCAACCACTATCCGCTGGTGCGCACGCCGACCCGGATCCTGCGCCACCCGGTCTTCGCGCAATGGTGCGGCACCGAGCGCACGGCCGACTGGCACATCCGGTTCGGGGCCGCCGCGGTCGTGTACGGCCACCTGCACATCCCGCGCACCACCTGGCACGACGGCGTCCGGTTCGAGGAGGTCTCGCTCGGCTACCCGCGGGAGCGGCGGCTGGCCGGGATGGTGGCCGGCGGGCCGCGGCAGATCCTGCCGGACACCGGACTTCCCGCGGGCGTGTGGTTCGGGGCGGGGCGGATGTGAGCGCGCGAACCCGCCCGGCGCCCGGTCCCGCGGCGCGACCCACCACCAGACAGGACGGCGACATGGACGACGAAAAGAACTGGTTCCGGCGCCTGCGGCCCGCGGCCGGGGCCGAGCACCGCCTGGTCTGCTTCCCGCACGCCGGCGGGGCCGCGACGTACTTCACGCCGATCGCCCGGGCCCTGGCCCCGCAGGTCGACGTCGTCGCGGTCCAGTACCCCGGCCGCCAGGACCGGCGCAACGAGCCGGGGATCGAGGACATCGGCGTGCTGGCCGACCGGATTTACGAGATCATGCGCACCTGGACCAGCCGGCCGCTGGCCCTGTTCGGGCACAGCATGGGCGCGGTGATCGCGTTCGAGGTGGCCCGGCGGCTGCGGCGGGACAACCCCACCCAGGCGCTGCACCTGTTCGCCTCCGGCCGCCGCGCGCCGCACCTGTACCGCGAGGAGTCGGTGCACCTGCGCGACGACGCCGGGATCGCCGCGGAGGTGCGTTCGCTCGGCGGCACCGAGTCCCAGCTGTTGCAGGACCCGGAGGTGCTGGAGATGATCCTGCCCGCCCTGCGCAGCGACTACCGCGCGGTGGAGACCTACCGCTACCGGCCCGGCGGCCCGCCGCCCTGCCCGATCACGGTCCTGACCGGCGACCAGGACCCGCACACCACGATCGAGGAGGCCCGGGAGTGGGACGAGCACGCGCAGGACCCGTTCGAGCTGCGGGTCTTCAGCGGCGGGCACTTCTTCCTGGCCGGCAACGCGGCCGAGGTGCTGGCCATCCTGGCCAAGCACTTCGCCGGAACCGGGCCGTGAGCCGGCCCGCGCGGCGGCCCGGGGCCGGGCGCCCGCGGGCCCGGCGCGGCCCGGACCCCGGCGGCCGGCCC
>DASZBX010000073.1:0-24836 GCA_035943635.1 Actinocrinis sp.
GACTTCGGCCAGATCCCAGTCCACGTAAGGAGAAAGCGCCGCGCCGCATTCGGCGAGCCGGGCGGCGAAAACCGGGCTGGTCCGCGCCAGCTCCTGACCCATCCCGACCCACTGGCCACCCTGGCCGGGGAACACGAACACGACCGGTCCGGCGGCCGTGGCGGTGCCGGTGACGAGTGCGGGCGACGGGTCGCCGGCTGCGAGGGCTGATAGTGCGGCGAGCAGTTCGTCGCGGGTCTGGCCCTGGAGGACGGCGCGGTGTTCCAGTGCGGTGCGGGTGTGTGCCAGGGACCAGGCGACGTCGGCCGGGTCGAGCTGCGGGTTGCCTTCGAGGTGCGCGGCCAGGCGGGCGGCCTGGTCGGTCAGGCCGGCCGGGGTGTGGCCGGAGACCAGCCAGGCGAGCGCGCCCCCGGCGAGCAGTTCGGGTTCGGTGAGTTCGGCGTCGGCCGGGCCCTCCATGCCGTCGGAGTCCGGGTCCGGTTCGGTGTCGGCGGCGGTCGGCGCGGGGGCGGCCGGGGGTTCTTCGAGGATCAGGTGGGCGTTGGTGCCGCTGATGCCGAAGGCCGAGACGCCGGCCCGGCGCGGGCGCCGGTCCTCGTCGTCGGCGTCCTGGTCGGGCCAGCCGGCCGGCCAGGGCATCGGCTGCTGGAGCAGTCGGACGTGCCCGGCGGCCCAGTCCACGTGCGGCGAGGGCACGTCGGCGTGCAGGGTGGCCGGGACGAGGTCGTGTTGCAGGGCCAGGACCATCTTCATGACTCCGGCGACGCCCGCGGCCTGCTGGGCGTGGCCGATGTTCGACTTGACCGAGCCCAGCAGCAGCGGCCGGTTCTCCGGGCGGTCCTGGCCGTAGGTGGCCAGGATGGCCTGGGCTTCGATCGGGTCGCCGAGCGCGGTGCCGGTGCCGTGCGCCTCGATCACGTCCACGTCGCCCGGTTTGAGCCCGGCGCTGGCCAGGGCCGCGCGGATGACCCGCTGCTGGGACGGGCCGTTCGGGGCGGACAGGCCGTTGCTGGCGCCGTCCTGGTTGACCGCGCTGCCGGCCACCACGGCGAGGACCGGGTGGCCGTTGCGGCGGGCGTCGGAGAGGCGTTCCATCACCAGGATGCCGACGCCCTCGGACAGGCTCATGCCGTCCGCGTCGGCGGAGAAGGCCTTGCAGCGGGCGTCGGCGGCGAGCGCGCCCTGCTGGGAGAAGCCGATGAACTCGGTCGGGTCGGTGATCACCATCACGCCGCCGGCCAGGGCGAGGTCGCATTCGCCGCCGCGCAGGGCCTGGGCGGCCAGGTGCAGGGAGACCAGGGCCGAGGAACAGGCCGTGTCGACCGTGACGGCCGGGCCTTCCAGGCCGAGGGTGTAGGACACCCGGCCGGAGATGACGCTGGTCAGGTTGCCGATCATCAGGTGGCCCTCGGAGCCTTCGACCCCGGCGCCGAAACCGGCCTGGCCGGCGTAGCCCGAGTTCGACGCGCCGGTGAACACGCCGGTCAGCGAGCCGCGCAGGTCCACCGGGTCGATTCCGGCCCGTTCCAGCGCCTCCCAGGAGGTCTCCAGCAAGAGCCGCTGTTGCGGGTCCATGCCGAGCGCCTCGCGCGGGCTGATCCGGAAGAAGCCGGGGTCGAAGTCGGCCATCCCGGTCAGGAACCCGCCCTCGGGGGTGTAGCCGGGCCCGCCCGCGTCGGCGCCGAGCAGGGCGGTCAGGTCCCAGCCGCGGTCCGGCGGGAAGCCGCTGATCGCGTCGGCGCCGTCGACCAGCAGCCGCCAGAGCCCTTCGGGGCTGTCCACGTTGCCGGGGAAGCGGCAGCCCATGCCGACGATGACGACCGGGTCGGCCGAAGAGACCGGGGTGACCCGCCCGCCGTCATGAGCAGAGCCGTCCGCGGCCAGGGCGGCCGAGCCGACCAGCCGGGTCAGGATCTGCCGGGCCAGGACCAGCGGGGACGGGTAGTCGAAGACGACCGTGGAGGGCAGTTGCAGGCCGGTGGCCTGGTTCAGCCGGCCGCGCAGTTCCACCGCGGTCAGCGAGTCGAAACCCATGTCCCGGAACGCCCGGGCGGCCTGGACGGAGCTCGGGGAGCTGTGGCCCAGGACGGCGGCGGCGTGCCCGCGGACCAGGTCGGTGACGATCCGCTCGCGCTGCGCCGCGGACACGCCGAGCAGCCGGGCCAGCAGGCCGGCGGCCTCGCCGGAGACCGCGACGGGCGCGTTGGGTTCGGCCACGGTCTGCCGGGCTTCGGGGATCTCGTCCAGCAGGCGCCAGGAGCGGGCGGCGTTGAACACGGCCGAGAAGCGGGGCCAGTCCACGTCGGCGACGGCCAGCACGGTCTCGTCGGCGGCCATCAGCCGGCTGAGCGCGGTCAGGGCGCGGTCCGGGTCCAGCAGGCGCAGGCCCTGGCGGCGCAGCCGCTCCGGGATCAGGCTCTGCGGCAGCCACTGCTCGGTGTGCACCGCCTCGTCCGGCGCCCCGGCCGCGGGGGCCTCGGCGAAGCGGCCGCCGGAGTCCCACACGCCCCAGGCGACCGAGGTCGCGGGCAGGCCGCGGGAGCGGCGGTTCTCGGCCAGGGCGTCCAGGTAGGCGTTGGCGGCGGCGTAGGAGCCGTGGTCGCTCACGCCCCAGGTGGCGGTGATCGAGGAGAACAGGACGAAGGCGTCCAGGTTGAGGTCGGCGGTCAGTTCGTCCAGGTGGGCGGCGCCGGCGACCTTGGCGCTGGAGGCCGTTTCCAGCTCGTCCAGGTCCACGTCCTTGAGCGGGGTCAGTTCGACCGCGACCGCGGCGTGGATGACGACGGACAGCGGTCCGGCGACGGCCGGGATCCAGTGCAGCAGTCCGGCGACCTGGGCGCGGACGGACACGTCGCAGCCGGCCATGGTGACCGCGGTGCCGGCTTCGGCCATGGTGGCGGCCAGGATCGCGGCGCCGGGGGTGAGCGGGCCCCGGCGGCTGGCGAGTACGGCGTGCGGGACCTTGGACTGGGCCAGCCAGGCGGCCAGGTCCGGGCCGATCGCGCCGCTGGCGCCGGTCAGCAGGACGCTGCCGGTGGTGGTCCAGGGCTGGTCGTTCTCGGTGCGGCGGGCGTTGGCGCGGACCAGGCGGCGGGCCTTGATCCCGCCGGGCCGGATCACCAGCTGGTCCTCGCCGCAGCCGGCCAGGACGGCGGCGAAGCGTTCGGCGGCCCGGTCGTCGAGCACCGGCGGCAGGTCGACCAGGCCGCCCCAGCGGTCGGGGTGTTCCAGTCCGGCGACGCGGCCGATTCCCCAGACCTGGGCCTGGATCGGACTGGTGAGCGTGTCGTCCGGGCCGGATGCGACCGCGCCGCTGGTGAGCAGCCAGAGCGGGGCGGTGAGGGCGGCGTCGCCGAGCGCCTGGACCAGGCCGAGGGTGCCGGCCAGGCCCGCGGCCACGACCGGGCGGCCGGCCAGCGGCGCTTCGTCCAGGGCGAGCAGGGAGACGACGCCGGATGGGCGCAGGCCCGGTCCGGCGGCCGCGGTCAGGTGTGCGGCGAGGGTGTCGCGGTCGGCGGCGGCCGGGGTGACGCGCAGGGTGACGACGTCGGCGCCGCGGGCGGTCAGGGCGCGCCGGACGAAGCCGGTCAGGCCGTCGTCGGTGCCGGCGTCGATGTCCGAGGCGCCGGTCAGGGCCCGCTGGATGGCGGTCGGGCGGTCGGCGGTGCCGGTGTCCGAGGATCCGGCCGGGCCGTCGCCGGTGGCGGTGCCGGTGGCGGCGCCGGTGCCGGTGCCGGTGTCCGAGGATCCGGCCGGGCCGTCGGCGGGCGTCAGCAGCAGCCAGGTGCCGGACAGGGTGGCCGGGGCGGGGTCGGCGACCGGGACCCAGGCGACCCGGTAGCGCCAGTCGGCGACCGCGGACTGTTCCCGTTCGCGCCGGCGCCAGGTGGCCATGGCCGGGACCACATCGCTGAACGGCCAGCCGCTCTCGACCGCCAGGGCCTCGGCCAGGCTGCCGACGTCGTCGGCCTCGATCGCGGCCCAGAACCGGGCCTCGCCCTCGGAGACCGGGTCCGGGCGTCCGGCGGCGACCGCGCCGGCCGGGAGCGGCTTGGGCCAGAAGTACCGATGCTGGAAGGCGTAGGTCGGCAGCGGGACCCGCTCGCCCTCGGTCAGGACGGACGGCCAGTGCACGGCGACCCCGCGCACGTACGCCTCGGCCAGCGAGGCGAGCACCCGGGCGGGACCGCCGTCGTCGCGGCGCAGGGTGCCGGAGACGACCGGGCCCGCGGACCCGTCCTCGGTCTCCAGGGTGGCGGTGATCGCCGTGGTCAGGACCGGGTGCGCGGAGACCTCGATGAAGGCGCCGTATTCGGCCTGGCCGAGGGTCTGCACGGCCCGGGCGAACTGCACCGGCGCGCGCAGGCTGGCGTACCAGTACTCTGCGTCGGCTTCGGGGCCTTCGAGGTAGTCGCCGGACATGGCCGAGATCATCGGGACCTTGGCCGGCTGCGGGGTCAGGCCTGCGAGGAGGCCGAGCACCTCCTCGCGGATGGCGTCGACCTGCGGGCCGTGCGAGGCGTAGTCCACCGGGAGCAGGCGGGTGCGGATCCCGTCCCGCTCGAACCCGGCGGCCAGTTCGGCCAGGGCGGCCGGTTCGCCGGAGACGACGGTGGCCTGCGGTCCGTTGACCGCGGCGACCGACAGCTGCCCGGGGACCGAGCCGAGCCGGGCGGCGACCGCGTCGGCCGGGGCGGCCAGCGACAGCATGCCGCCGGCGCCGGACAACGAGATCAGGGCTTTGCTGCGCAGGGCGACCACCTTCGCGGCGTCGTCCAGGGACAGGATCCCGGCGACCACCGCGGCGGCTATCTCACCCTGCGAATGTCCGAGCACTGCGTCCGGCTTGACGCCGGCGGCCTGCCAGAGTTCGGCGAGCGAGACCATCACGGCCCACAGGACCGGCTGGACCACGTCGACCCGGTCGAACCCGGGCGCGCCGTCGGCGCCGGCCAGGACCTGCGTCAAAGACCAGTCCACATGAGGGGAAAGCGCCTGCTCGCACTCGGCCAGCCGGGCGGCGAAGACCGGGCTGGCCTGAGCCAGTTCGCGGCCCATCCCGATCCACTGCGAGCCCTGGCCGGGGAAGACGAACACGACCCGGCGGGCGGATTCGGCGACACCGGTCACCAGCGCGGCCGAGGGGGCCGAGCCGGCCAGCGCGGTCACCGTGGCGAGCAGCTCGCCGCGGTCGGAGCCGAGCACGACGGCCCGGTGTTCCAGGGCCGGGCGGGTGGTGGCCAGGGACCAGGCCGCGTCCGCGACCGCGGTCTCGGGCCGGGCGGCCAGGTGCGCGGCCAGCCGGGAGGCCTGGGCGCGCAGACCCTCAGGGCTCTGACCCGACACCAGCCAGGCGGCGGTCTCGCCCTGGAGCACCGCGGGCTTCGGAGTTTCGGGAGCGGGCGCCGGCTCGGTCTCGGCCGCGTCGTCGAGGGAGTCAGGGGTCGAACCCTGGTCCTCGGCCGGGGCCGGGGCGGGGGCTTCTTCGAGGATGATGTGCGCGTTGGTGCCGCTGATGCCGAACGCCGAGATGCCGGCCCGGCGCGGCCGGCCGTCGGCGGGCCACGGGACCGGCTCGTTCAGCAGCCGGACCTGTCCGGCGGTCCAGTCCACGTAAGGGGACGGATTCTCCGCGTGCAGGGTGCGCGGCAGCACGCCGTGCTGCATGGCCAGGATCATCTTGATCGCCCCGGCGATTCCCGCGGCGGCCTGGGTGTGGCCGATGTTGGACTTGACCGAGCCGAGCCACAGCGGCTGGTCCTCGGGCCGGTCCTGGCCGTAGGTGGCCAGGATGGCCTGGGCCTCGATCGGGTCGCCGAGCACGGTACCCGTGCCGTGCGCCTCGACCGCGTCGACCTCGGCGGCCGACAGCCGGGCGTTGGCCAGGGCGGCCCGGATCACCCGCTGCTGGGAGGGGCCGTTCGGGGCGGTCAGGCCGTTGCTGGCGCCGTCCTGGTTGACCGCGCTGCCGCGCAGCACCGCGAGCACCCGGTGCCCGTTGCGCCGCGCGTCGGCCAGGCGTTCGACCACGAGCATCCCGACGCCCTCGCCCCAGCCGGTGCCGTCCGCGCCGTCGGCGAACGCCTTGCAGCGCCCGTCGAAGGCGAGCCCGCCCTGCCGGGAGAACTCCGCGAACGTGCCCGGCTCGGCCATCACGGTCACGCCGCCGGCCAGCGCGAGCGTGCACTCGCCGGTCCGCAGCGCCTGAGCTGCCAGGTGCAGCGCGACCAGCGACGAGGAACACGCCGTGTCCACGGTCACCGCCGGGCCCTCCAGCCCGAGGGTGTAGGCCACCCGGCCGGAGATCACACTGGTGGCGTTGCCGGTGACCACGTAGCCCTCGGCGTCGCTGGCCGGCACCGCCGCGCCGTACGCGGAGAACCCGGCGCCGGCGAACACGCCGGTGGCCGATCCGCGCAGGGTGCCCGGATCGATCCCGGCCTGCTCCAGCGCCTCCCAGGACGCCTCCAGCAGGACCCGCTGCTGCGGGTCCATGGCCAGGGCCTCGCGGGGGCTGATGCCGAAGAACGCGGCGTCGAAACCCGAGGCGTCATAGACGAATCCGCCCTGCCGGGTGGTCGACGCGCCGGAGTCGGCGGCCTCGCCGTAGATCCCCTGGGTGTCCCAGCCGCGGTCGACCGGGAACCCGGAGATCGCGTCCACACCGTCGGCCAGCACCCGCCAGAACCCCTCGGGATCCCCGGCCCCGCCGGGGAAGCGGCAGCCGATGCCGACGATCGCCACCGGCTCCTGCTCGCGTTCCTCCAGCTCCCGGACCCGGCGGCGGGCCTTGCGCAGGTCCGCCGTGGCGCGCTTGAGGTAGTCCAGAAACTTCTCTTCGTTGTCCATCGCAAACGGCTCCTCGGATGGTCCCGGCGTCGGCCCCGGCACTCGGTTAGTCGGCGAGCTCGTGGTCGAGCAGATCGAAGATGTTCTCGACCGTCGCGGCCTTCAGATCCCGGTCGGCCCGGTCCGCGGCCGCCCCGCCCTGATCGCCCTCCAGGCTCGCCAGCAGAGCTTTCACGCGTGTGGCCAATGCAGTTCGCGCACCGTCATCGGAGGCAATCCCCTTGATGAGTTTCTCGAGTTTGCTGACTTCGGCCAGGGCCGCCGAACCCGCCCGCACGGTGTTCCCGCCGATTTCCCGCAGCAGGAATTCAGAGAGAACAACGGGTGTCGGATAGTCGAAGGCGAGCGTCGCGGGCAATGTCAGCCCGGTGGCCGCATTCAGCCGATTCCGCAGTTCCAACGCGGTGAGCGAGTCGAAACCCAGATCCTTGAATGCCCGTCCGCCGCCCACGGCCTCCGCCGAGGAATGACCCAGAACGGCGGCCGCGTGTGTGCGAACCAGGTTCAGTAATATCCGGTCCCGGTCCGTTTCGGCCACAGCGTTCAACTGCTGCCGCAGCAATTTCCCGGCCTGCGCACCATTGGCCGCGGAAGCCGAGCGCAGCGGATTGCCGGCCAATGCGCGCCAGACCGCGGCGACCTGCTCGCCCCGGGCGGCCTGGCCGCGCAGGGTGGCCACGTTCAACCGGGCCGGCACCAGCAGGGCCTCGTCCCGGGCCAGGGCGAGGTCCAGCAGGGCCAGACCGTCCTCGGCGGTGATCTCGGTCATCACGCTGCGGCTGACCCGTCGGCGGTCGGCCGCATCCAGGTGCCCGGTCATCGCGCTGGCGTCGGCCCACAGGCCCCAGGCCAGCGAGACCGCGGGCAGTCCGGAGCCTTGGCGGTACGCGGCCAGGGAGTCCAGGAACGCGTTGCCGGCCGCGTAGTTGCCCTGGCCGGGAGCGCCGAAGGTGGCCGCGCCGGCCGAGAACAGGACGAAGGAGTCCAGCTCGGCGTCCCGGGTCAGGTCGTGCAGGTTCCAGGCGGCGTCGGCCTTGGGCCGCATCACCGCGTCGATCCGATCGGCGGTGAGCGAGCCGATCACGCCGTCGTCCAGGACGCCCGCGGTGTGCACCACGGAGGTCAGCGTCCCGATACCGGGGGCCAGCACGGCGGCCAGGGCGGGGCGGTCTGCGGCGTCGGCGGCCGCGATCCGGACCCCGGCCCCGGACTGTGCGCAGTCGGCGGCCAGGCGGGCGGCTCCGGCCGCGGCCGGGCCGGAGCGGCTGAGCAGCAGCAGCTGCCCGGCCCGGCCGGTCGCGGCCAGGTGCCGGGAGACCAGGGCGCCGAGCATGCCGGTGCCGCCGGTGATCAGGACCGTGCCGGCCGGGCGGGCCGGCGGGGCAGAGTTCTCAGTCTGGTCGGCGGTGTCCGCATCCGGGTCCTGGTCCGGTTCCGGCTGGATCGCCGGGCGGGTCAGGCGGCGGCCGTAGACGGTCTGCTCGCGGATCGCCAGTTCCGGTTCCCCGGACGCGACGGCCTCGGCCAGCTGTCCGAGCGCCTGCGCGCCGTCCAGGGCCGGGAGGTCGACCAGGACCAGGCGGCCGGGCTCCTCGGACTGGGCCGAGCGGATCAGGCCCCAGACCGAGGCGGCGGCCAGGTCGGCGACCGGCTCGCCGGGCCGGGCCGCGAGCGCGCCCCGGGTGACCAGGACCAGCCGGGCTCCGGCCAGCGCGGTCAGGGCCAGCCACTGCTGGACCAGGCCCAGAGTCTGGGCGGCGAGCAGCCGGGAGGCCTCGGCCACGGTCGGGCTCGCGCCGGTGTCGGCGGCCGTGGCCGCAGTCGCGGTCCCGGAGCTGATCTCGACCACGGCCAGGTCGGGTACGGGCGCCCCGGCGGCGACCGCCTCGGCCAGCGCGGCCAGGTCCGGGAGGGCCTCGACGTCCGCGCCGGAGGCGGCCAGCAGGCTGCCGGGCGCCGCGAGGCCGAACGGGTCGGCGCCGAGCAGGGTCCAGCGGTCGCCGATCGGGGCCTCGGCGCCGCTGACCGGGATCCACTCGACGCTGAACAGCGCGTCCCGCAGGCCGTTCGCGGCGGCCTGCAGGGCCCCGGCGTTGATCGGCCGCAGGATCAGGGACTCGACCGAGACGACCGGCCGGCCCATCGGGTCGGCCGCGTCCAGGACCAGGCTTCCGGCGCCGTCCCGGGACAGCCGGACCCGGAGCGTGGACGCGCCGGCGGCCTGGAGCGAGACGCCGGTCCAGGCGAACGGCAGCCGGACCCCGCCCGGGTCCCCGGCCGGGTCGGGCGCCAGCAGGCCGGCTGCGTGCAGGGCGGAGTCGAGCAGGGCCGGGTGGATGCCGAACCGGGCCGCGTCGGCGGCCGCGCCCTCGGGCAGGGCGATCTCGGCGAAGACCTCGCCGCCGCGCCGCCAGGCCGAGCGCAGGCCCTGGAAGACCGGGCCGTAGCCGTAGCCGCCGGCGGCCTGGATCTCGTACAGGCTGGAGACGTCGACGAACTCGGCGCCCTCGGGCGGCCAGACCAGGAAGTCGGCCGGGCCGGACAGGTCGGCCGGGCGGTCCGGGGCCAGCCGGCCGCCGGCGTGCCGGGTCCAGCCGGCCGCCTCGGCGTCGTCGGCGCGGGAGTAGACCTCCACGGTCCGCTGCCCGTCCTGGTCCGGTGCGCCGACCACGACCTGGATCTGCACTGCGCCGGCCGGGGCCAGGACGAGCGGGGCGGCCAGGGTCAGCTCCAGCACCCGGGCGCAGCCGACCTCGTAGCCGGCCCGGACCGCGAACTCGACGAACGCGGTGCCCGGCAGCAGCACGGTGCCGCCGACGGCGTGGTCCCCCAGCCAGGGCTGGGCGCGCAGGGAGACCCGGCCGGTCAGCACCACGCCCTCGCCGCCGGCCAGGTCGACCGCGGCGCCGAGCAGCGGGTGGCCGACCGCGCCCAGGCCGGCCGAGCGCACGTCGCCCGCGCCGGACAGGGACAGCTTGGACCAGTAGCGCTGGTGCTCGAAGGCGTAGGTCGGCAGGTCGATCCGGCGGCCTTCGGGCAGCACGGCCGCCCAGTCGACGCCGACGCCCTGCACGTGCACCTCGGCCAGGGACAGCAGGATCCGGGCCGGGCCGCCGTCCTCGCGGCGCAGGGTTCCGGCCACGATCGGCGTGCGCTCCGGGCCGTTGTCAGGGGCCTGTTCCAGGGTGGCGGTGATCGCGGCGACCAGCACCGGGTGCGGGGAGGATTCGACGAACACGCGGTATCCGGCGCCGCTGAGCGCCTCGATCGCGGCCGAGAACTGCACCGGCCGGCGCAGGCTGTCGTACCAGTAGTCGGATCCGGCCTGGGCGCCGTCGAGGAACTCGGCGGTCATCGCCGACATCATCGGCAGCCGGGCCGGCTGCGGGGTGATCCCGGCCAGCAGGCCGAGCACCTCCTCGCGGATCTCGTCCACGTGCGGGCCGTGTGAGGCGTAGTCCACCGGCAGGATCCGGGCCCGGACGCCGTCGCGTTCGCACTCCTCGGCCAGCTGCCGGATCGCGGCCGGGTCGCCGGAGACGACGGTGGCGTCCGGGCCGTTGACCGTGGCGATGGTCAGGCGGCCGTCGTGGGCCGCCAGGCGGGTTTCCACGGCGTCGGCCGACTCGGCGACGGAGATCATGCCGCCGAGGCCGGACAAGGCCGTCAGGGCCTTGCTGCGCAGGGCGACCACCTTCGCGGCGTCGTCCAGGGACAGGATCCCGGCGACCACCGCCGCGGCGATCTCGCCCTGCGAGTGGCCGATCACGGCGTCGGGGGTGACCCCGGCGGCGGTCCAGACCGCGGCGAGCGAGACCATGACCGCCCAGAGGGCCGGTTGGACCACGTCGACCCGGTCCAGGCTCGGCGCGCCCTCGGCTCCGGCCAGAACCTCGTCCAGAGACCAGTCCACGTAGGCGGACAGGGCGCGGGCGCACTCGGCCAGGCGGGCGGCGAACACCGGTGAGGACGCGGCCAGGTCCCGGCCCATCCCGACCCACTGCGAACCCTGGCCGGGGAACACGAACACCGTGCGCCGGTCGCCGGCCGTTACGGACCCGGACACGACCCCGGCGGCCGGCTCGCCGGCCGCGAGCGCGGCCAGTCCGGCGAGCAGGTCGTCGGCGGCGCCGGTGACCACGGCCCGGTGCTCGAACGCGGCCCGGGTGGTGGCCAGCGACCAGCCGAGGTCGGCGAGGTCGGCGGCGTCCAGATCGGTGCGGGAATCGGCGTAGCCGGCCAGGCGGTCGGCCTGTCCGGCCAGGCCCGCGGCGGTCTTGCCGGACACCAGCCACACGGCCGGGGCATCGGTCAGGACCGGCAGGGCGGGCTCGGCGGGCTCGGCCTGCGGGTCGAAGTAGTCCTCGGCCGGGTCGTCGAGCTCGGCCGGGGCCGCGGGCGGCTCTTCCAGGATGATGTGCGCGTTGGTGCCGCTCACCCCGAAGGACGAGACGCCGGCCCGGCGCGGGCGGCCGTTCGCGGGCCACGGCACCGGCTCGCTCAGCAGGCGCACCTGGCCGGCGGACCAGTCCACGTGCGGGGACGGCTCGTCGGCGTGCAGGGTGGCCGGCAGGACTCCGTGCCGCATCGCCAGGACCATCTTGATGATCCCGGCCACGCCCGCGGCGGCCTGGGTGTGGCCGATGTTGGACTTGACCGAGCCGAGCCACAGCGGGCGGCCGTCGGCACGCTCCTGGCCGTAGGTGGCCAGCAGGGCCTGGGCTTCGATCGGGTCGCCCAGGACCGTGCCGGTGCCGTGCGCCTCGACCGCGTCCACGTCGGCCGGGGTGAGCCGGGCGTCGGCCAGGGCGGTGCGGATCACCCGCTGCTGGGACGGGCCGTTCGGGGCGGTCAGGCCGTTGGAGGTGCCGTCCTGGTTCACCGCGCTGCCGGCCACGATCGCGAGGACCTGGTGGCCGTTGCGGACCGCGTCGGCCAGGCGTTCGACCACCAGCACGCCGGCGCCCTCGCCCCAGCCGGTGCCGTCGGCGCCGGACCCGAAGGACTTGCACCGCCCGTCCCGGGACAGGCCCTGTTGCAGGGCGAACTCGGCGAACGCGCCGGGCGTGGCCATCACCGTCACGCCACCGGCCAGGGCGAGCGAGGACTCGCCGGAACGCAGCGACTGGCAGGCCAGGTGCAGCGCGACCAGGGACGAGGAACACGCCGTGTCCACGGTCACCGCCGGGCCCTCCAGCCCGAGGGTGTAAGCCACCCGGCCGGAGATCACGCTGGTCGCGCTGCCGGTGAGGAAGTAGCCCTCGGTCCCGGCCGCGTCGGCCGACGGCTGCAGGCTCATCCCGTAGCCGGAGGACCAGGCGCCGGCGAACACACCGGCCGAGCTGCCGCGCAGCGAGTTCGGGTCGATCCCGGCCTGCTCCAGCGCCTCCCAGGACGCCTCCAGCAGCACCCGCTGCTGCGGGTCCATGGCGAGGGCCTCGCGCGGGCTGATGCCGAAGAACGCCGGGTCGAAGTCGCCCGCGTCGTAGACGAAGCCGCCGACCGGGGTGAACGGGGTGGAGTGCTCGTCGGCCGAGCCGAAGGCCTCCCAGCCGCGGTCGGTCGGGAAGCCCGCGATCGCGTCGGCGCCGGTGGCCAGCAGGGTCCAGAAGTCGCCGAGGGTGGTCGAGCCGCCGGGCAGCCGGCAGCTCATCCCGACGATCGCGATCGGCTCGTCCGAGCCGACGGTCGCGGTGAGCGCGGCCGGGATCCCGGCCTGCTCGCCGACCAGGCCGGCCCGCAGGTGCTCGGCCAGGGCGGCCGGGGTCGGGTAGTCGAAGACCAGGGTGGCCGGCAGTTTCAGGCCGGTCGCGGCGGTCAGCCGGTTGCGCAGTTCGACCGCGGTGAGCGAGTCGAAGCCGGCGTCCTTGAACGCCCGGCCGGCTTCGACCGCCTCGGCCGAGGCGTGGCCGAGCACGAGCGCGGCCTCGGCCCGGACCAGGTCGGTCAGGATCCGGTCCTGGTCGGCCCGGGCCAGGCCCTGCACCTGCCGGCCGAGCTCGGTGCCTGCGCCTGCGGCCTGGCCGCCGAGCTCCCCGGCCGGTTCGGCCAGGGCGAGCTTGACCTGCGGCAGGTCGCTGATCAGGTTGCTGGGCCGGTGCAGGGTGAACACCGGGGCGAACCGGGCCCAGTCCAGGTCGGCCACGGTGACCAGGGACTCGCCGCGGTCCAGGATCGCGGCCAGGGCGCCGATGGCCAGGGCCGGGTCCATGTCTTGCAGGCCGAGGCGTTGGAGCTGGGCGCCGCCTTCGCCCTCGCCCATGCCGCCGCCGCCCCACAGGCCCCAGGACACCGAGGTCGCGGGCAGGCCGCGGGAGTGGCGGTTCTCAGCGAGGGCGTCCAGGTACGCGTTGGCGGCGGCGTAGGCGGACTGCAGCCGGCTGCCCCAGATCGCGGCGCCGGAGGAGAAGACCACGAAGGCGTCCAGGTCACGGTCGGCGGTCAGGGCGTCCAGGTGGGCGGCGCCGGCGGTCTTGGCCAGGGCGGAGGTGGCCAGGTCCTGGACCGTGGTGTCGATCGCGAGGGAGCCCTGCGGGACGCCCGAGGCGTGGAACACGGCGCGCAGTGCGGGCCCGGTCCGGTCGATCCAGTCCAGCAGTCCGGCCATCCGGGCCCGGTCGGCGGTGTCGCAGGCGGCCACGGCGACGGCGGTCCCGGCCGCGGCCAGGCGGGCGGCCCGTTCGGCCACCCCGGCGGCCAGGGCGCCGGTGCGCGAGACCAGGACGACCCGGGGGGCGGCGCGTTCGGCCAGCCAGGCGGCCACCCGTCCGCCGATCGCCCCGGTGCCGCCGGTGACCAGGGCGCTGCCGGCGGTGGTCCACTCCCCGGCCGCGGGCGGCAGCGGGGCCGGCAGCAGGCGGCGGCCGAGCAGGCCGCCGCCGCGGATCGCGACCTGGTCCTCGCCGCGTCCGGCCGCTCCGGCCAGCAGGGCGGTAAGGCGGGCGGCGCAGCGTTCGTCCAGGGTGGGCGGCAGGTCGACCAGGCCGCCCCAGTGCTCCGGGTGTTCCAGGCCGACGATCCGGCCCAGGCCCCAGACCTGGGCCTGGATCGGGTTGGTCAGGGCCTCGGCCGGGCCGGTGGCGACCGCGCCCTGGGTGGCGGCCCAGACCGGGGCCAGGGCGCCGAGGTCGGCCAGGGCCTGGATCAGGCCGAGGGTGGCGGCCAGTCCGGCCGGGACCGCCGGGGAGTGGCTCAGCGGCGTCTCGTCGGCGGCCAGCAGGGAGAGCACGCCGGCGAGCGACGGCGTGTCGGCCAGGGCGTCGCGGATGGCGGCGGCCAGGCTGCCGCGGTCGGCCTCGCCTGCGGCGGCTTCGACGAGCACGACCCGGGCTCCGGCGCTGGTCAGGGCGTCGGCGCAGGCACGAGTCAGGGCCGCGGAGGCGCTGGCACGGGTCAGGTCCGCGTCAGCGTCGGACGGCGCGGCCGCGGCGACCAGCAGCCAGGTGCCGGTCAACCGGGCCGGGGCCGGGTCGGGCACCGGGATCCAGGCGACCCGGTAGCGCCAGCCGGCGGTCTGCGACTCCTCCCGGTCACGCAGGCGCCAGGAGGCCAGCGCCGGGAGCACCTCGCGGAACGGCCGTTCGCCGTCCACGGCCAGGGCTCCGGCGAGTCCGGCCAGGTCGCCGTGCTCGACCGCGGCCCAGAACTGGGCCTCGGCTTCGGTGCCGGTGCCGTCCCCGCCGCCGCGCGCGGGGGCCGGCTGCGGCCAGTAGTACTGGTGCTGGAAGGCGTAGGTGGGCAGTTCGATCAGCCGGGCGGCGGGCAGGACCGCGGTCCAGTCCAGGTCCACGCCGCGCACGTGGGCGCGCGACAGGGCGGTCAGCACGGCGGTGGCGGCGTCGGTGGTGGCGCGCAGCAGCGGGATGAACGCGGCGTCGGTGTCCGCGCCCTCGGCGGCCGGCAGCGCGGCCGGGCCCATCGAGGACAGCGTGCCGTCCGGGCCGATCTCCAGGAAGACCGTGACGCCCTGGGCCGCCATGGTCGCGACCGCGTCGGCGAACCGGACCGGCCGGCGGGCCTGGTCGACCCAGTATTCGGCGTCGGGACGGTCCACGGTCCGGCCGGTCAGGGCGCCGATCCAGGCGATCGCGGGCGGGGCGTAGTCCAGGTCGGCGGCGACCGAGCCGAGGTCGGCGAGCACCGGGTCCATCAGGGCCGAGTGGAACGCGTGGCTCACCCGCAGCCGGCGGACCCGGGTGCCGCGTTCGCGCCAGGTCTCGACGACCGCGTCGACCTCGGCCGCGGGGCCGGAGACCACCATCGAGGACGGGCCGTTGACCGCGGCGATGGACACGCCGGGGGCGGCGTCGAGCGAGGCGAGGACCTCGGCCTCGGTGGCGGCGATCGCGGCCATCGCGCCGCCGTCGGGCAGGGCCTGCATCAGCCGGGCCCGGGCGGCGACCAGGCGGCAGGCCTGGGCCAGGGTCAGCACGCCGGCCGCGTGCGCGGCGGCGATCTCGCCGACCGAGTGCCCGGCGACCGCGTCGGGGATGATCCCGGCGGCCGTCAGCAGGGCGACCAGGCCGACTTCGACCGCGAACAGGCCGGTCTGGGCGTAGAGGGTCTGGGTGGCCCGGTCGTCGTCCTGGCCGTCGCCCAGGACCACGTCCCGGATCGGCAGGCCGACTTCGGCTTCGAGCAGGGCGCAGGCATGGTCGAAGGCCTCGGCGAAGACCGGGGAGGCCGCGTACAGGTCCCGGCCCATCCCGGCCCGCTGGGCGCCCTGTCCGGCGAACAGGAAACCGACCCGGCCGGGCCCGGTGGCCGGGACCGCGGCCCGGACGACGCCGGCGGCCGAGGTGCCCGAGGCGAGCGCGGCCAGGCCGGCGGCCAGGTCGCCGGTGATCACGGCGCGGTGTTCGAACACCGAGCGGGTGCGGGCCAGCGACCAGGCCAGGTCGTTGCGGTCCAGGCCGGGGCGTACGGCGAGGTGGGCGGAGAGCCGGCGGGCCTGGGCGGCCAGTGCGGCGGTGGACTGGCCGGAGAGCAGCCAGGCGGCCGGGGCCGGGTCCAGCACCGGGGCCGGCCGCGGCGCGGGCGGCTGGGCGGGCTGCGGCTCGGCGTTGTCGGCGGGGTCGTCGGTACGGGCCGGGGGCTCTTCGACGATGACGTGGGCGTTGGTGCCGCTGACGCCGAACGCCGAGACCCCGGCCCGGCGCGGGCGGCCGTTCGCGGGCCAGGCCACCGGGCTGCTGAGCAGGCGCACGTCTCCGGCGGACCAGTCCACGTGCGGGGAGGGTTCGTCGGCGAAGAGGGTGACCGGCAGCAGGTCGTTCTGCATGGCCAGCACCATCTTGATCACGCCGGCCACTCCGGCGGCGGCCTGGGCGTGGCCGATGTTGGACTTGACCGAGCCGAGCCAGAGCGGGCGGCCCTCGGGCCGGTCCTGGCCGTAGGTGGCCAGCAGGGCCTGGGCCTCGATCGGGTCGCCCAGGACCGTGCCGGTGCCGTGCGCCTCGACCGCGTCCACCTCATGCGCGGCGAGTCCGGCGCTGGCCAGGGCCGCGCGGATCACCCGCTGCTGCGACGGGCCGTTGGGCGCGGTCAGGCCGTTGGAGGCACCGTCCTGATTCACCGCGCTGCCGCGGACGACCGCGAGGACCTGGTGGCCGTTGCGGCGGGCATCGGAGAGGCGTTCGAGCACCAGGACGCCGGCGCCCTCGCCCCAGCCGGTGCCGTCGGCGTCCGCGCCGAAGGACTTGCACCGGCCGTTGCCGGCCAGGCCCTGCTGCCGGGCGAACTCGGCGAACGCGCCGGGGGTGGCCATCACGGTCACGCCGCCGGCCAGGGCGAGCGAGCACTCCCCGGCGCGCAGGGCCTGACCGGCCAGGTGCAGCGCGACCAGGGAGGAGGAGCAGGCGGTGTCCACGGTGACCGCCGGGCCTTCCAGCCCCAGGGTGTAGGAGATCCGGCCGGAGATCACGCTGGTGGCGTTGCCGGTGAGCAGGTAGCCCTCGGAGCCGACGCTGTCGGCCAGGCCGACGCCGTAGGCCGAGTAGGTGGCTCCGGCGAACACGCCGGTCTGGCTGCCGCGCAGCGAGTGCGGGTCGATTCCGGCCCGTTCCAGCGCCTCCCAGGTGGTCTCCAGCAGCAGCCTTTGCTGCGGGTCCATCGCCATCGCCTCGCGCGGGCTGATCCCGAAGAACCCGGCGTCGAACCCGGTGGCCTCGTAGACGAAGCCGCCCTGGCGGGTGGTGGAGGTCCCGGCGCCGGGCGCGGCGCCGTAGAGCCGGTCGGCGTCCCAGCCGCGGTCGGCCGGGAAGGCGGAGACCGCGTCCACGCCGTCGGCCAGCAGGTCCCAGTAGGTCTCCGGGGTGCCGGCGCCGCCGGGGTAGCGGCAGCCGATCCCGATGATCGCGATCGGCTCGCCCGGGTCGATCGCGGCGAACTGGGCGGCGGGCGGCGCGGCGGCGAGCGAGCCGAGCAGCTCTTCGCGCAGGAACTGGGCCGCCGCAGTCGGGGTCGGGTAGTCGAAAACCAGGGTGGCCGGGAGTTTCAGGCCGGTGGCGGTGTTCAGCCGGGTGCGCAGGTCGACCGCGGTCAGCGAGTCGAAGCCGAGGTCCTTGAACGCCCGGCCGGCCGGGACGGCGTCGGCGGTGGCGTGGCCGAGCACGGCCGCGGCCTGGGCCCGGACCAGGTCGACCAGGATCCGGTCCTGCTCCGGGCGATTGAGGCCCTGGAGGCGCCGGCCGAGCGCGCTGCCCGCGGCCTTGGCCTGCTCGTCGCCGGAGGCCGGGTCGGTCAGTGCGCGCTGGGCGTCGGGCAGGTCGGCCAGCAGCGGGCTGGGCCGCTGCACGGTGAACACCGGGGCGAACCGGGTCCAGTCGATGTCGGAGACCGCGATCAGGGCCTCGTCCGCGTCGAGCACCCCGGCCAGGGCCGCGATCGCCGGTTCCGGGTCCATCTCGCGCAGGCCCAGGCGCTGGAGCACCGCGCCGGCCGGGCCCTCGCCCATGCCGCCGCCGCCCCACAGGCCCCAGGCGACCGAGGTTCCGGCCAGGCCGCGGCCGCGCCGGTCCTCGACCAGGGCGTCCAGGGCCGCGTTCGACGCCGCGTACCCGGCCAGCTGGCCGCTGCCCCAGGCGGCGGCGCCGGAGGAGAACCCGACGAACGCATCCAGGTCCAGGCCGGCGGTGGCCTCGTCCAGGAACGCGGCGCCGCCGGCCTTGGCCTGGGACACGTCGTACAGTTCCGAGGTCGCCATGCCGTCGATCGGGCCGCCGAGTCCGGCTCCGGCGGCGTGCATCACCGAGCTCAAGCGCGGGCCGGTGCGCCCGATCCAGGCCACCAGTTCGGTCACCTGGGCGCGTTCGCCGACGTCTCCGGCGACCACCGCGACGGCGGTCCCGGCCTCGGCCAGTTCGGCCGCGAGGGCCGGGACTCCGGCCGCGTGCGCCCCGGAGCGGCTGGACAGGACCAGCCGGGCGGCGGCGCGGGTGGTCAGCCAGCGGGCCACGTGCCCGCCGACGCCGCCGGTGCCGCCGGTCACCAGCACGCTGCCGCCGGGCAGCCAGCGCTCGCCGGTGCGCGGGCGCGGGGCGCGCAGCAGGCGCCGGCCGAGGACTCCCCCGGCCCGGATCGCCGCCTGGTCCTCGCCGCAGCCGGCCAGGACCGCGGCCAGGCGTCCGGCCGTGCGGGCGTCGAAGGTCGGCGGCAGGTCGATCAGGCCGCCCCAGCGGTCGGGGTGTTCCAGGCCGACGACCCGGCCGAACGCCCAGGTCTGGGCTTGCCGCGGGCTGCTCGGGACCTCCCCGGCCCCGGCCGCGACGGCGCCGGCGGTCAGCACCCACAGCGGGGCGCCGATCTCGGTGTCGCCCAGGGCTTGGACCAGGCCCATCGTCGCGGCCAGGCTGGTCGGCACGACCGGCCAGCGCGACAGGGCCGAGTCGTCCAGGGCGAGCAGGGAGAGCACGCCGGCGACGGCCGGGATGCCGTCCGTTCCGGTCTCGGCGACGGTGGTGAGGGTTTCGGCGATCCGGGCGGCCAGCTCGCCGCGTTCGACCTCGCCCTCGGCGATCTCGGTCAGCAGGACCTGGGCGCCGTGGTCCATCAGGGTCTGGACGCACTGGCCGGTCCGGTCGGCGCCGGCCTCCCGGGCCGGGACGACCACGAGCCAGGTCCCGGACAGGGCCGCAAAGGCGGGCACCGTGACCGGGGCCCAGGTGATCCGGTAGCGCCAGTCCGCGACCGTGGACCGGCTGTGTTCGCGCTGGCGCCAGGCGGCCAGCGCGGGCAGCACCTCGCGGAGCCGCTGCTCGTCCACGGCCAGGGTGCGGGCCAGGCCGCCGAGGTCGCCGCCTTCGACCGCGGCCCAGAAGGCCTGGTCGGCGGCCGATTCGGCGCCCTTGCCGGCCGGCGCGGCGGCGGGGGCCGGCTTGGGCCAGTAGCGCTGCTTCTGGAAGGCGTAGGTCGGCAGGTCGGTCTTCCGGCCGGCCGGGAGCACGGCGGTCCAGTCCACGAACACGCCGTGGGCGTGCAGGTGGGCGAGTGAGGACAGGGCGCGGACCGGGCCGCCGTCGTCGCGGCGCAGGGTGCCGGTGACGACGGGTTCGCGCCCGGTTGCGGCGGTCTCGTCGGTGTCGGCGGCCCGGCGCAGGTTCTCCAGGGTGTCGGTGACCGCGGAGGTGAGCACCGGGTGGGCGGAGGTCTCGACGAACACGCCGTAGCCGGCCCGGCCGAGCGCCTCGGTGGCGCGGGCGAACTCGACGGTGGCGCGCAGGCTGGCGTACCAGTACTCTGCGTCCATCTCCGGGCCCTGCAGGAACTCGCCGGTCATCGCGGAGACCAGGGGGATGACGCCGGGCCGGGGCGCGATGCCCGCGAGCAGGCGCAGCACCTCGTCGCGGATCTCGTCGACCTGCGGGCCGTGCGAGGCGTAGTCCACCGGGAGCATCCGGGCCCTGATGCCGTCCTGCTCGCACGCGGCGAGCAGTTCGGCCAGGGCTTCGGGCCGGCCGGAGACGACCGTGGCGCCGGGGCCGTTGACCGCGGCGACCGAGATCCGCCCGTCCCAGGCGGCGATCCGGGCGGCGACGTCCTGGGCCGGGGCGGCCAGCGACATCATCCCGCCGCGGCCGGAGAGCGCGATCAGGGCCCTGCTGCGTAGGGCGACGACCCTCGCGGCGTCGTCCAGGGACAGGATCCCGGCGACCGCGGCGGCGGCGATCTCGCCCTGGGAGTGGCCCAGGACCGCGTCCGGGGTGACGCCCGCGGCCTGCCAGAACTCGGCCAGGGAGACCATCACGGCCCACAGCACCGGCTGGACCACGTCGACCCGGTCCAGGCCCGGGGCGCCGTCGCGTTCGTGCAGCACGTCGTCCAGGGACCAGTCCACGTGGGCGGACAGGGCCTGGCCGCACTGGGCCAGCCGGGCGGCGAAGACCGGCGAGGAGGCAGCGAGGTCGCGGCCCATGCCGGCCCACTGCGAACCCTGGCCGGGGAAGACGAACACGACCGGGCCGGTGCTGCCGGTCGCGCCGGTGACCACCGCGGCGGCGGGTTCAGCCGCGGCGAGCGCGGTGAGTCCGGCGGTCAGCTCGGCCCGGTCGGCGCCGGTGATGACGGCGCGGTGCTCGAACAGGGAGCGGGTGGTGGCCAGGGACCAGCCGATGTCGGCCGGGTCGGCGGCCGGGTGCCGGGCGAGGTGTTCGGCCAGGCGACCGGCCTGGTCGGGCAGGCCGGTCGTGGTCTGGCTGGAGAGCAGCCAGGCCAGGCCGTCCGCGAGCACCGGGGGCAGGTCGGCCGCGGCGGCTTCGGCCGCTTCGCCGCCGTTGCCATTGCCAGAGCCGGAGTCGGTTGCGGCCTCGTGCTCGGCGGGCTGCGGGGCTTCTTCGAGGATGATGTGGGCGTTGGTGCCGCTGATCCCGAAGGCGGAGACGCCGGCCCGGCGCGGGCGGCCGTCCGGGGCCCAGTCCACCGGTTCGGTCAGCAGCCGCACGTCCCCGACGGTCCAGTCGACCTGCGGCGAGGCGACCTCGGCGTGCAGGGTGGCGGGTAGCAGGCCGTGCTGGAGGGCCAGGACCATCTTGATGATCCCGGCCGTGCCGGAGGCCTGCTGGGCGTGGCCGATGTTGGACTTGACCGCGCCGAGCCAGAGCGGGCGGCCTTCGGGGCGGCCCTGGCCGTAGGTGGCCAGGATGGCCTGGGCCTCGATCGGGTCGCCGAGCCTGGTGCCGGTGCCGTGCGCTTCGACGGCGTCCACGTCGTTGGTGCCCAGGCCCGCGCTGGCCAGCGCGGCGCGGATGACCCGCTGCTGGGAGGGCCCGTTCGGGGCGGTCAGGCCGTTGGACGCGCCGTCCTGGTTGATCGCGCTGCCGGCGACCATCGCGAGAACCGTGTGGCCGTTGCGGCGGGCGTCGGAGAGCCGCTCCAGGACGATCATTCCGGCGCCTTCGGACAGACCCATGCCGTCCGCGTCGGCCGAGAACGCCTTGCAGCGGCCGTCGAGTGCGAGCGCGCCCTGCTGGGAGAACCCGATGAACTCGGCCGGGTCCGTGATCACCATGACGCCGCCCGCAAGTGCGAGGTCGCATTCACCCGCGCGCAAAGCCTGCGCGGCCAGGTGCAGCGAGACCAGCGCCGAGGAACAGGCCGTGTCGACGGTGACCGCCGGGCCTTCGAGCCCGAGCGTGTAGGAGATCCGGCCGGAGATCACGCTCGTGACGTTCCCGGTGAGCAGGTGTCCCTCGGCGCCGTCGAGATCGGCGCCGTAGCCGGTCTGCGCGGCGTATCCGGACGAGGCCGCCCCGGCGAACACGCCGGTCAGCGAGCCGCGCAGGGACAGCGGGTCGAGCCCGGTGCGCTCCAGCGCCTCCCACGCGGTTTCCAGCAGGAGTCGCTGCTGCGGGTCCATCGCCAGGGCCTCGCGCGGGCTGATCCGGAAGAACGCCGGGTCGAAGTCGGCCGCCCCGGCCACGAACCCGCCCTCGCTGGTGACCGAGGCCAGGACCTGGCCGGGGATGTCGGCGAGCAGTCCGGCGATGTCCCAGCCGCGGTCGGTCGGGAAGCCGCCGATCGCGTCGCCGCCGGAGGCCAGCAGCTCCCACAATGCCTCGGGGCTGTCCACCCCGCCGGGGAAGCGGCAGCCCATGCCGACGATCACGACCGGGTCGGCGGCCGAGACCGGGGTGACCCGGGACTCGGCGGTGACCAGCTGCTGGTTGCCCATCAGCTGGGTCACGATCTGCCGGGCCAGCATCGCGGGGGACGGGTAGTCGAACACGACCGTGGACGGCAGTTGCAGGCCGGTGGCCTGGTTCAGCCGCCCGCGCAGGTCGACCGCGGTCAGCGAGTCGAAGCCCATGTCGCGGAAGGCGCGGGTGGCTTCGACCTCGTCGGCGGAGCTGAAGCCGAGCACGGCGGCCGCGTAGCCGCCGACCAGGTCGGTGACGATCCGCTCGCGCTGGGCGGCCGAGACGCCGGCCAGGCGTTCGAGCAGGGCGGCGGCCTCGCCGGAGGTGACCACGGCGCGTCCGGCCGGGCCGGCCTCGGCCTGCCGGGCTTCGGGGATCTCCTCCAGCAGCGGCCAGGAACGGACCGCGTTGAACACGGCCGAGAAACGCGGCCAGTCGACGTCGGCGACGGACAGCACGGTCTCGTCGTCGGCGAGCACCTGGCCGAGCACGGCCAGGGCGCGGTCCGGGGGCAGCAGGCGCAGGCCCTGGCGGCGCAGGCGTTCGGGGACCAGGCTCTGCGGCCGGTCGTCGGCGGGGCGGTCGGCCGAGTCGTCGAAGCGGCCGCCCGAGCTCCACACGCCCCAGGCGACCGAGGTCGCGGGCAGGCCGCGGGCGCGGCGGTTCTCGGCCAGGGCGTCGAGATGGGCGTTGGCGGCGGCGTAGGTGCCGTGTTCGCCGACGCCCCAGGTCGCGGTGATCGAGGAGAACAGGATGAAGGCGTCCAGGTCGAGATCCGCGGTGAGCTCGTCCAGGTGGGTCGCGCCGCCGACCTTGGCGCCCAGTGCTTGGGCCAGCTGGTCGACGTCGGCCTGGTTCAGCGGCATCAGTTCGACCGAGACCGCGGCGTGGATCACCGCGGACAGCGGCGGGGCGACGGTCGGGATCCAGTCGAGCAGCCCGGCCAGGGCGGCGCGGTCCACGACGTCGCAGGCGACCATGGTCACCGACGCGCCGGACTCGGCCAGGACCGCGGCGAGCACGGACGCGCCGGGCGTGCCCGGGCCGCGGCGGCTGGCCAGCACGGCGTGCGGGACCCCGGCGTCGGCCATCCACGCGGCCAGGTCCGGGCCGATCGCGCCGCTGGCGCCGGTCAGCAGGACCGTGCCGCGCGGCGTCCAGGAGCTGTCGACCCGGCGCCGCGGGGCGGCGCGGACCAGGCGGCGGGCCAGGACGGCGCCGGTGCGGATCGCGACCTGGTCTTCGTTCTTGTCGGCGAGCACGGCGGCCAGGCGGGCGGCGGCCCGGTCGTCGAGGGCTGCGGGCAGGTCGATCAGGCCGCCCCAGCGGTCCGGGTGCTCGACTCCCGCGGTGCGGCCCAGGCCCCAGAGCTGGGCCTGGATCGGGCTGGCGAGGGTGTCGCCGTCGGCGGCGGCGACGGCGCCGCGGGTCAGCAGCCACAGCGGCGCGCCGGTGCCGGTGTCGCCGAGGGCTTGGATCAGGCCGAGCGTCCCGGCCACGCCGGTGGGTACCGCGGGCTGGTCGGCGAGCGGCGACTCGTCCAGGCCGAGCAGGGACAGCACGCCCGCGATCTGCGGCTGCGCCGGCGCGCCGAGGGTGTCGTTGAGCACCGGGCCGAGGGTCTCGCTGATCGCCTTGGCCAGGCTGGAGCGGGTGACCTCGCCCGGGCCGACCTCGGCGACCAGGACCCGGGCGCCGCGCTCGGTCAGCGCCCTCGTGCACGCGGCCGGCAGCTCGCTGTCAGCAGGCTGAGTCGGGGTGACGAGCAGCCAGGTCCCGGTCAGGGCCACGGATGCGGGTTCGCGGACCGGCTTCCAGGAGATCCGGTAGCGCCAGTCGGCGGTCTGCGAGCCGTCCTGTTCGCGCCGGCGCCAGGAGGCCAGGGCCGGGACCAGGCCGCCCAGGGCCGTCCCGTCGACGGACAGGGCGCGCGACAGTCCCTCCAGGTCGCCGGCTTCGACCGCGGACCAGAACCGGGCCTCGGCCGCGGATCCGGCGCCGCCGACGGCGACCTGCGGCGGGACCGGCTTGGGCCAGTAGCGCTGGCGCTGGAAGGGGTAGGTCGGCAGTTCGACCCGCGCGGCCTGCCGCAGGACGGCGGTCCAGTCCACGGCCACGCCGCGCACGTGCGCCTCGGCCAGGGAGGCCAGCAGCCGGGCCGGGCCGCCGTCCTCGCGGCGCAGCGTCCCGGTGATGATCGGGGCCGGCCGGGTCAGCGCCTCGGCCGAGTCGGGGTTGGCCAGGCTCTCCAGGGTGGCGGCGATCGACGAGGTCAGCACCGGGTGCGCGGAGGTCTCGACGAACACGCCGTAGCCGGCCCGGTCGAGCACTTCGACCGCGCGGGCGAACTCGACCGGCGCGCGCAGGCTGTCGTACCAGTAGGCGGCGTCCATTTCAGGGCCCTGAAGGAACTCGCCGGTCATCGCGGAGACCATCGGGATCCGGGCCGGCTGCGGGGCGACCGGGGCCAGCAGACGCAGGATCTCCTCGCGCAGTTCGTCGACCTGGGGTCCGTGCGAGGCGTAGTCGACCGGGAGGATCCTGGCTCGGACGTCCTCGCGCTCGCAGTCGGCCAGGATCGCGTCCAGGGCTTCGAGTTCGCCGGACACGACGGTGGCCGTGGGGCCGTTGACGGCCGCGACCGACGCCCGGTCCTCGGTGAAGCCGAGCCGCGCCATCCGGTTCTGCGCAGCGGCGGCCGGTTCGGCGACGGACAGCATCCCGCCGCGGCCGGACAGCGCGATCAGGGCCCTGCTGCGCAGCGCGACGACCTTCGCGGCGTCGTCCAGGGACAGGATCCCGGCGACGACCGCGCCCGCGATCTCACCCTGCGAGTGACCGATGACAGCATCCGGA
>DASZBX010000074.1:0-87835 GCA_035943635.1 Actinocrinis sp.
GGTCCGGCCGCCGGGCGGTAGGCCGGCGGGCGCGGCGCGGCGGCCCGGGCGGCCGCGGCGCGGACCGCGCCGCGCTCCGTCCCCCGCGCGTGGGAACCCTTCGGACGCCCGCCGCCGCGGCGTTCCGGCGCGCCGGCGGGGGGGATGGTGGGACGAGTGGGCATGGGGTCCTCGTTAGCCGGCCGAGCCGGCCGCGGAGTCCGCCGCGGCCGGGTCGGGGAGCGGAAGCGGGCTGGTCGGCGAGAGCGCGACGAAGGCGGAGCTCAGGAACAGGGCGGAACCGAGGACCACGATCAGCGGGAAGACGAAGTCCATCGCGGTGGCCCCGCTGACCGGCCCGCCCTGCGGCCGGACGTACACCTCGGCCGCGGACATCCCGGTGTAGTGCATCGCGGTCACCGCCACCCCCATGATCAGCGAGGCGCCGAGCGCGGCCAGCGGCACCTTGACGGTCAGCGCGGCCCAGTACGCCGCGGTGGCCGCGCCGATCGCGATCAGCACCGACAGCGCGACCAGGGAGGTGTTGTAGCGCACCATGCCGTCCAGCTGGATCCCGGCCATGCCGAGGTAGTGCATCGCGATCACGCCGATCCCGGTCACCACGCCGCCGGCCAGCAGCGAAGGGCCGCGGGCGGATCCGTATCCGACGATGAACGTGCCCAGCCCGGTGACCACGATCGCCACGATGAGGCTGGTCACGGTCGGCAGCACCGCGTAGCGGATGTCTGTGCCGGACACGGCGAACCCCAGCATGGCGATGAAGTGCATGGTCCAGATCCCGGCGCCCAGGGCGATCGCGGCGGTGACCAGCCAGTTGCGTTTGGCCCGCCCGGTCGCGGCCAGGGCCCGGACCGTGCAGCGCAGCCCGAGGGCGGCGCCCACGCAGGCCATCGTGTAGGACAGGATCGGTGTGATCAGCCCGAAGTTGGTCTCCGAGGTCATGCTCATCGGGTCCGCGGCCATACTGCCCCGCTCCTTCCGGACGTCGTCTTTCGGGTCGCTTCCGGCGCCCGGGCGGCGCGCGACGAAATCGACAGTGGCACGGATTCGCTCGCGCTGCGCGGTTTTTTGATAACTCATAGCGACTGCCGTGGCGGACTTGTTGCGGACCCGGCCGTGTCCGGGACGGGCGCGCGCGGTCCGGACCGCCCCGCCGCCGTCGGCGCGCCGTGGCGGGCCTTGGCGTGCGGACGGCAAGACGGTGACCGGACATCAGACCTCCGTCGACGCGACCACCGGGCAGATTCGGGCCCTGGTGAACACCCACGCCATGACAGTGTTCGAAGTCGTTCGCAGCGGGCTGCCGGTCGTGATCTCCGGCTGTGTGCCAAGCCGCGGCATGGCAAACTCGCTGGGTTTGGAAGAGGCCGAGATCGCATCCTGGTCCTGTCAGCCCGAGGATTTGCACCAGGTGTCGGCGACAGCCCTGGTTGACGCGCCGAAAGCACACGTGGAGCTATTCCGCGCAGCCGATCCGATCGATACTCTGATGGCCGTCGGATCGGCCGCACCAGGAGAAGGATCTGCTCAAGGAGGCAGCGTGACCACGTTCCGCCCCGCCCGGCTGGTCGCCACGGTCGCGCTCGGCGCGGCCACCGCCCAGGCCCTGCCGATGATCGCCGGCTCCCGGCCGGTGCGCGCCGCGCTCTGGCCGGAGTTCTCCGGGCACGCCGCCGGGGCCCGCACCGCGCGCTCCGGGCACGTGGCGCTGACCTTCGACGACGGCCCGGACCCGGCCTCCACCCCGCAGTTCCTGGAGGCGCTGGCGCAGACCGGCACCAAGGCCACCTTCTTCCTGCTCGGCACGATGCTCGAACGCTCCCCGGACCTCGGCCGCCGGATCGTGGCCGAGGGGCACGAGGTGGCCGTGCACGGCTGGGCCCACCGCGCGCACATCGCCCGCTCCCCGCAGGGCACCTTCCGCGACCTGGCCAAGGCCCGCGACCTGGTCGCCGCGGTGACCGGCGCCACCCCGCGGTTCTACCGGCCGCCGTACGGGGTGACCACCGCGATGACCCTGGCCGCGTCCCGCCGGCTGGGCATGCGCCCGGTGCTGTGGACCGCGTGGGGCCGGGACTGGACCGCGAAGGCGACCCCTGATTCGGTCTTCCGCACCGTGGTCGGCACCCTGCGCGGCGGCGGCACGATCCTGCTGCACGATTCCGACTGCACCGCGGCCCCGGAGTCCTGGCGCTCCTCCCTCGGCGCGCTGCCGCGGCTGCTGGACCACTGCGCGGCCCAGGGCTGGCCGGTCGGCCCGCTGCGCGAGCACGGGCTGCGCGTCGCCGGACTCTGATTCCCTCGCCCGCCCGGGGCGCCGACACCTGCTGTTCACCTGGCCGGTCCCGGAAGCGGCCCCCGCGCGGGCGCCCGCCGACCGGTCGGGCATGCTGGTCTGGTGACTGGAGATCGAGACGGGTACGTCAAGGTTCATTTCGCCCTCGGCGCGGCCGCCGACGGCTGGCCGCCGGTGGGCAGCGAGAGCATGTGGGCGGTGGACCTGGGCGGGGGACTGGCCCGGGTGGACAACGTCCCGTGGTTCGTCCCGCGGATCGCCGCGAACGACGTCGTGCGGGCCGCGCCGGACGAACACGGCACCCTGTGGTTCGTCGAACGGGTGACGGCGTCGGGCAACTGCACGATCCGGGTGCTCCCGTTCCCGGACGGCGCCCTGGCTGGCAGCCGCAAAGCGGTGATCGACCTGTTCGAGCCGATGGGAGTGTACGGCGAGGGCGTCGAACAGTACGGCCTGGTGGCGCTGGACGTCCCGCCGGGCGCCGACCTGGCTGCGGTCAAGGGCCAGCTGATCCGCGGCCAGCACGAGGGGTGGTGGAACTTCGAGGAGGGCTGCGTCGGCGACGCGTGGATCGAGGCCTCCACGGAGTGAGCTTGCGCCATCCTGAACGGGCTGGTCAGGGTGCTGGTATGACGGTGTTCGAGGACATTCGGCTTCGCCCGCAGCGGCTCCAGCTCGCCGCGTACCTCGGCCGGCAGGCCAAGCACCTCCCCGACCGTCCGGACTGTGACCGGCCCGTCCGCGTCGCGCACGATCGTCAGCCCTACCGTCTGCCCCTACCGTTTACGCGGCACGAGTCCGGTTTCGAAGGCGATGATCGCCAGGTGGACGCGGTCCCGAGCCTCGAGCTTGGCGAACAGACGCGCGACATGCGTCTTCGCCGTCGCCGCGCTGATCACCAGCCGCCCGGCTATCTCAGCGTTCGACAATCCCTGTCCGACCAGTGCCAGCACCTCGCGCTCCCGGTCGGTGATCCCCGCGAGGAGACGCGCGTCCGCGGCGGGCCCGGCGTCCGGCGCGGGGGCCGCGGGGCCGGACGTTCCGGCGAAGTCCGCGATCAGCCGTCGGGTCACGCTCGGCGCGATCAGCGCGTCGCCGGCCGCCACTACGCGGATCGCGTCCAGGATCGCGTCCAGGGCCATGCTCTTGAGCAGGAATCCGCCGGCGCCGGCGCGCAGTGCGCCGTAGACGTACTCGTCGTCGTCGAAGGTCGTCAGCACCAGCACCTTGGGCGGGTCCGGCTCGGCGGTCGTCTGCCGGGTCGCCTCGATCCCGTCCATGCCCGGCATCCGGATGTCCATCACCACGACGTCCGGCCGCAGCTCCCGCACCAGGCGCACCGCCTCGCGGCCGTCGCCGGCCTGGCCGACCACCTCCAGGTCGTCGGTGTCGCCGATCAGGATCGTGAGCGCGACCAGCATCAGGGGCTGGTCGTCGGCCAGCAGGACGCGCATGCTCATGCCGGGAGGCTCGCCGTCACCCGGAATCCGCCCTCCGGACGTTGGCCGGCGCTGAACTGGCCGGACAGCAGCGTCACCCGCTCGCGCATGCCGAGCAGGCCGAAGCCGCTCCCGCCGGCGCCCGCCGCGAACCTCGGCCGGCCCGGCCCGCCGAGACCGTCGTCCCCGTCGTCCACCACCTCGACCCTCACTCCGGTCGGCTCGTAACCGACCGCGACCCGGCACGTGCGCGCCCCGGAATGGCGCACCACGTTCGTCACCGACTCCTGGATGATCCGGAACGCCGACAGTTCGATCTCCGGCGGCAGCGGACGCTGCTCGCCCTGCCAGGTCACCTGAACCCGCACCCCGGCGCCGGCCGTGCGCTCGGCGAGCTGCGGGACGTCGGCCAGGCTGCCGGCCGGCGCCAGCGGAGCGGCCTGCGCCGTGGCGTCGTCCGGCTCGGCGCGGCGCAGCGCCCCGAGCATGCGCTGGAGCTCCAGCAGCGTCTGGCGGCTGGTGGTCTCGATGCCGGTCAGCGCCTGCCGCGCCTGCTCGGGCTTGGTCTGAACGACCCGCGCCGCCGCTCCCGACAGCACCGTGATGATCCCGATGCTGTGTGCGACGCTGTCATGCAGTTCGCGGGCGATCCGCAGTCGCTCGGCCATGACGACGCGGGCCGCGGTCTGCTCCTGCAGGGCTTCGAGGTATTCACGGCGTTTGCGATACACCCCTCCAAAGACCCACGCGACCGCGAACCACAACGCGAGCCACCCGGCCCACTGGGCCGCGCCGCCGACGGACTGCCCGTGGACGTGGACGTCGTTGACGAACGCGGCCGCGACGCCCGCGACGGAGCCGACGGCGGCAGCCTTCGGCCGCCGGGCGGCGAGGTACCCGCCCAAGGCGACGAGCAGGATGAACACTACCAAGGGCCGCGCGCCGAAAATGTCGCCGAGGACCGATTCGCCCAGGACCGCCGCGAAGACGGCCGCCGGCAGACGGCGCACCAGCAGGACCGGAAGGGCGAGCACGACGCACAGACCCATCGTCTGGAAGTGCCCGAGGTCGGGGAACCGGAACAGGCCGTCGACAGGGCTCGGCGTCGTCAAGGGGAGCATCAGCGCATAGAAGCCGGCGGTGGCCAGCACCGCGGGCTGTGACATCAGCCAGGTCACGCGCTTCGATGTCGACAGACGCTGGAGAAGCTGTTCCATACGCCAGATCGTATTCCGTGGCGTCGGCTCTGCGCGTCGCCCCGGGGATGTACGCCGGTACACCCCCGGGCCGATGGCCTGCAAGAAAGGTGACATCCGCCGGCCGACGCCATGGATCATGGTCTGTTTCTAGGTTCGTGGCCATGACGAATGCACCGATGATCGCTCTCCAGGACGCGACGAAGAAATATGACGCGGGCCCGCCCGCACTGGCCGGAGTGACCTTGTCCGTGGCGGCCGGTGAGTGCGTGGCGATCCTCGGCCATTCCGGCAGCGGGAAGTCCACGCTGCTGAACCTGATCGCCGGCCTGGACAAGCCTTCCAGTGGCACCGTGACCGTCGACGGCACCCGCGTCGACCAGCTCGGTGAGGCCGGTTCGGCGAAGTTCCGCCGGGCCTCGATCGGCATGGTCTTCCAGTTCTTCAACCTGCTCGACGATCTGACCGTGGTGGACAACGTCATGGTTCCGGCTCAGCTGGCCGGGATGGGTAAGGCCGAAGCGAGGCGGCGGGCCGGCGAGCTGCTCGGCTCGCTGGGCGTCGACCGGCACGCCAAGGCCTACCCGCAGCGGCTGTCCGGCGGGCAACGGCAGCGGGTGGCGGTGGCCAGGGCCCTGATGAACAGGCCGGCGCTGCTGCTGGCCGACGAGCCGACCGGCGCTCTGGACTCGAGCTCGGCCGAGGACGTGCGGCGGCTGCTGCTGGACCTGAACGCCGAGGGCCAGACCATCCTGCTGGTCACCCACGATACCCAGCTGGCCGCGGACACCGCGCGCCGCACTGTCGAGTTGGTGGACGGCGCGGTCGAGCGGGACGTCGTCAACCACGGCGCCGCCGCCGGGCCGCCCGCCCGCACGCCGCTGACCCGTCCGACGGGAGAGGCCCGATGACACTGCGCAAGCCGCCGATGCCCCGGCGCCTGTTCGAGGCCGGCTTCCACGCCGTGGCCCGCCTGCTGCCGGCGGCGAGCCGATGAGCGCCCTGGGCAAGGTCGTCCGCTCCGGCGTGGGCCGGCGCCGCCTGCAGTCCCTCGTCATGGCTCTGACGACGTTCGCGACCGTCGCCACCGCGGTGCTCTCGCTCGGACTGCTGACCGCCGTGCAGGCCCCGTTCGAGCACGCCTTCAATGCTCGGAACGGCGCGCACCTGGTGGTCCAGTTCGACAGTTCGAAGGTCACGGCCGCGCAGGCCGCCGGCACCGCTCACGCCGCCGGCGTCACCGAGGCGGCCGGACCGTACCCGATCGCCGCCGCCCTGGACACGACGATCGGCACGGACTGCGCCGAGAGCGCCGGTGACGACAACGGTCCGATCACCGTCAGCACCCGGCCCGACCTGGGCAGCACCTCCGGGATGGACCAGCTGGCGCTGACCCGGGGGCGCTGGCCGGCCGGCCCGGGCGAGATCGCCCTGCCGTGGCAGGACTATGCCGCCGACTGCTTCGGCGATTCGGTGGTGTTCTCCTCCCTGCCGGGTAAGCCGTCGTTCGAGGTCGTCGGCTTCGCCGACTCGGTGACCGACAGCGCGACCGGCTTTCTCACCGCCGACGGTTTCGCGCGGCTCACCGCTGCCGGTGCCACGCCCGGCGTGCAGATGCTCTACCGGTTCGCCAAGGCCGGGACCGCCGCCGACATCGCCGCCGACAAGCAGGCGGTGGCCGCCGCCGCGCCGGCCGGCGCGGTCGAGAGCGGGCAGTCCTACCTGACCGCGCAGCAGCAGGCGACCGGCAACGCCAAGGCCTATGTGCCGTTCCTGATCGGCTTCGGGATCCTCGGGCTGTTCATGTCGGTGCTGATCATCTCGATCGTGGTCAGCGGGGCTGTGACCTCGGGAATCCGGCGCATCGGGATTCTGAAATCGTTGGGCTTCACCCCTTCGCAGGTGGCCCGCGCCTACACCGCGCAGGCCATGATCCCGGCGACGCTCGGCCTGGTGCTCGGCACGGTTTCCGGCAACCTCCTGGCCGTGCCGATCCTGGGCGGGGCCACCCGGCAGCTCGGCGCGGCCAGTGCGGCCAGTGCCACGATTCCGTTGTGGGTCAGCGCCGTGGTGCCGCTGGGCACCCTGCTGATCGTCGGCGTCACGGCCTTGATCCCGGCCCTGCGGGCCGGCCGGATGCCGACGGTGCGGGCCCTGGTGGCCGGCCGCGCCGCCAAGGCCGGGAGCGGTCACAGGGCGCAGCGTCTGGCCTCGCGGCTGCCGCTGCCCCGGGCCGTGTCGTTGGGGCTGGCCCAGCCGTTCGCCCGGCCGGCCCGGACCGTCCTGGTCGGTGCGGCGGTGCTGTTCGGCGTCGTGAGTGTCACGTTCGCGGTGGGGCTGGAGACCGGGTTCACCAAGTACCTGGACGCCAGTACCTCAGGCTTCAACGTCGCGTCGCAGATCGTGGAACCCACCGCCGACGTAGGGGTGCCCTGGGGTCTGTACGGCCCCGACGACCCGCGCGACCCGCACCTGGATGCCGCCAAGGTGGCCGCCGCGCTCGCTGAGATTCCGGGCACGAAGGCCGCGTTCGGCTGGGGCGACAGCGGCGCGACCATGGTCGGCGCCCCGCCCGGCGGCGAAACGGCGGAGGTGTTCACGACCACCGGCGACTTCTCCTGGACGGGCATGGAGCTGCTGTCCGGCCGCTGGTACTCGGCACCCGGGGAGGCCGTGGTCGGCGACAAGCTGGCCTCGGCGGTGGGGATCCACGTCGGCGACGACGTCACCGTGGTGCAGCAGAACAAGCAACTGCCGGTGAAGGTCGTCGGCATCAACTTCGACACCAACGTGGGCGACTACACGGTCATGACGGATGCGGCCACCTTCACCGCCGCAGGTCTGACCCCGCACATCGACCAGTTCAACGTCGAGCTGGCCTCGAACGTCGACGGAGCGGACTGGTCCAGCTCAGCCGCCGCCGCGCTGACCCCGCTGAGCGCCTCGGTCCAGCCGAACTCGGACGGGGGCAAGAACATCGTGGTGATCACCATGGGCGCCCTGGTGGCCACGCTCACGCTGATGATGATGGCGGTCGCCGCGCTCGGGGTGCTGAGCATGGTTGTGCAGGACACCCGGGAGCGGGTCCATGATCTGGGGATCCTCAAGGCCCTCGGGATGACGCCGAAACAGACCATCGCGATGGTCCTGACCTCGGTGACACTCACCGGCCTGGTCGCCGGGCTGATCGGCGTCCCGCTCGGAGTCGCGGTGGAGAAGGCGACGCTGACCCCGATGGGGAACGCGATCGGCCGGCACCTGCCGCCGAGCGTGACCCACACCTACACCGCCGGGCTGCTCATCCCCCTGCTGGCCGGCGGGATCGTGATCGCCCTGCTCGGGGCACTGCTGCCGGCCGGCTGGGCGGCACGGACCCGGACCGCCACAGCGCTGCGGACCGAGTAGGACAGAACAGAGCCACCGCTCGCCGCAGCAAAAGCGGTCCAGAACGCACGTCGGCGCGGGCCGAGCGAGCCGAATGCTCGTGCTCGGACCCGCGCCGAAGCGAAGGGCTGGTTGCCGCCTGCGGCCTACAACCCCTGCCAAGCAGGCTTGGCCGCGTAGGTGTTGCGGAAGTAGTCGGCGAGCTTCAGGTCGCTCGCGGCGGCCTCGTCCAGGATGACCGTGGCGTGCGGGTGCAGCTGCAGGGCCGAGGCGGGCACGGCCGAGCTGAGCGGGCCCTCGACCGCGAGCGCGACCGCGTGCGCCTTGGCCGCGCCGCTGGCCAGCAGGATCAGGTGCCGGGCTTCCAGGATGGTGCCGATGCCCTGGGTGATCACGTGCCAGGGCACCTCCTCGGCGCCGAAGAAACGGGCGTTGTCGGTCCGGGTCTGCTCGGTGAGCGTCTTGATCCGGGTGCGCGAGCCGAGCGAGGAGCACGGCTCGTTGAACCCGATGTGCCCGTCGGTGCCGATCCCGAGCAGTTGCAGGTCCACCCCGCCGGCCTCCTGCAGCACCTCCTCGTAGTCGGCGCAGGCCTTGGTCAGGTCGGCCGCGGCGCCGTCCGGGCCGAAGAAGGAGCTGTCCGGCAGGCCGAGCCGCTGGACGACCTCCTGCTGGACCGTGGTGCGGTACGACTGCGGGTGGCCGGTGGGCAGGCCGGCGTACTCGTCGAGCTGGCAGATCCGGCACCGGCTGGCGTCCAGCCTGCCGTCCCGCACCCGCGCGACCAGGGCGTCGTAGACCGGCATCGGGGTCGAGCCGGTGGCGACGCCGAGCAGGGCGTGCGGTTTGCGGGTCAGCAGTTCGGCGATCGCCGAGGCGGCGAGTTCGCCCATCGCTTTGCCGTCGGGGACGATGACGACTTCCATACTGGTGCAACCGTTCTGTATCCGGCTAATGGTATAGACCAATGCTAGCAGGCGCCGGGCCGGTCCGTCCGGGTCGGCGGCCGGAAAATACCGCCGCGGATCTTCGGTGTGGCCGCCGGATCCCGGCCGGTCCGAGATGGTAAAGTTAGTTTACGAGAATCCGGCCGGGCGTCAAACCTGCTCGGTCTCAGCCAGCCAGCGCCGCCTCGATCTCGGCGAACAGTTCGGTCGGCGCCGGCCGGCCGTATTGCGCGGCCAGGGCCAGCCACAGGCTCCGGCCCAGCTCCAGCGCGGCCCGCAGCGCGCCCGGCAGCGCCTCGGGGGTGGCCGCGCAGGTCGCGGCGCGCAACGCGGCGACCGTGCCCGGGGACAGTTCGCGCTCGGCTCCGCGGGACAGAGTGAGCCAGTGCGCCGCGGAGGACTCGGCCAGCCGCGCCATCCACAGCAGGTACCGCTGGACGTGCCCCAGCGCGTCCCAGGCCCGCAGGTGCTCGCCGCGGGCGGCCAGATGGTGCGCCAGCACGAGCCAGTTGGCGAACGGGTCGCAGCACCGGCCGAGGACATCGCCGCCGTGCTCCGTCGGCACGAAGCGCTCGGGCAGGGCCCGCAACACGGGTGCCAGCTCGCCGCTGCGGTCGACGACCACCATCCGCTCGACCGCCGCGCCGCGCGCGGGCCACGTGCCGACCTCCCGGATCTGGTCCTGGGCTGCGAAATGGAACTCCCCGCGCACCAGGCCGGGGAAGAACGCGACGTATGTGCCGAACTCGTTCGTCAGCCCGTGGCTCACCGGCGCGATCTGCGCGCACCAGGCCCGCGGGTCGATCTCGGCCAGCCGCGGCGGGGTGAAGAACAGCCAGAACTCGATGTCGCTGTGCTCGTCGGCCTCGCCGGCCGCGAACGAGCCGTACATCAGCGCCGCATCGAGCCCGTCGTCGGCGGCGCACACCTCGCGGACCCGCTGGATCATTCGCTCTTGAATCATCACACGAACTACCCAAGCAGCCGGACCGGGTGCGCGCAATGCGATATCGGCAGGTCGCCTCAGGCGCCTGGTCTGCCGTCGGCCGGAGCGCGGGGTTGGCGCTCGCGCAGGGCCGTGCCTGGGCGGAACGCTCTGTTGCCGGCTGCTCACGTCGCCCGGCCGGGTTCTGTGATCGACTTCGCGCGCTCAGCGCGGGCGGACGGCGTCCTGGCCGGAAAATTGGGGTGGCCCTGCGCCACGGGGGGAGCGCAGGGCCACCGGACACGGCTGATCAGGCCGGTCGGAGACGTATACCCGCCACGGGGGGAGCGGGTCCGTCTCAATGTTGAAGATTCTACGGTCTCTTTCCGAGCGGGGGGAAGGGGTTTTCCGAAAAAAGTCACCAGGAAATGTATCGGTAACCGACGGGAGGCGCCCCCAGCTGCCGGTACTGTCATACCTCGGCGAATGTTTCCTTGGCCTCTCGCTGGTCAGGGCGTTGCGCAGGGGCTTGGCCGGGCCTGTGGGGCTGGAGTGGCGGCCGAGGTTCAGTGCGAGGGATGTGATGCGCGCCATGCCGGATCGGGCGCCCGGAGCCGGGGTCCGGCGGGCGGAAAAGGGGTCTCCGGCAGCCGGGCGCGGGAAGGGGGGGCAGGGCGAGTTCGCTTCGTTATACGCGCGCGGCCGATCTGTGCCCTGCGGTGGCCGGATTTCCGCCGCGCCGCCCGGAATCCCGGTGGCGCGGCGGCAAGAAAAACCTAGATGTACAGGCCGGTGGACAGAGTCTCGGTCGGCACGAGCATGCCGCTGCCGCCGTTCTTCAGCGCGTACAACTCGGCGAGGGTCGTGGTCGGGCCGGTCAGGCCGGACTCGGTGCCCAGCCACGCGGCCGCCTCGGCCCGCGGCAGCGGACCGACCTCGATCTGGGCCAGGGCCCGGCCGGGCCGGACCACGGCCGGGTGCAGCCGGCCGAGCTCCTCGTTGGTGGTGATCGCGACCAGCACGTTCTGCCCCTGGCCGAGCAGGCCGTCGGTCAGGTTCAGCAGCCGGGACAGCGCCTGCCCGGCCGCCTGCTTCGCCCCGCCGCGGACCAGCTCGTCGCAGTCCTCGAGGATCAGCAGGCGCCACTTGGGCTCCTCCCGCCTGGACCGCCCGGTGTGCGGCATGTTGTTGCCCATCACCACTTCGAGCAGGTAGTTCGGGTTGCGGAACAGCTGCTCCGGGTCGAGCACGCAGTCGATCTTGCACCAGTCCTGCCAGGCCAGCCCGAGCGCGCGCAGGGCGGTGGTCTTGCCGGTGCCGGGCGGGCCGTGCAGCAGGATCAGCCGGCCGTTGACCTGGTCCGAGCCCACGGCCATCAGCCGGTCCAGGTCCCGGGCCGCCGCGCCCGCGTAGTTGCGCCGCACCTCGGCCCACCCGGGCGCCTCGATCGGCCGCACCTTGCGCTGGGCGCTGTTGGCGTAGTGCCAGAAGCCCATCTGCACAGTGCCCTGCGCGTCGGACTCCGGCTCGGTGACCAGGTCGGCCGCGGTCTGGGCCACCGTCTGGGCGAGCTCCGCGGTGACGGCGGTCACCGCCGCGTACCCGCCGCCGCTGTACTGGCGGTTCAGCTCCAGCGTCCAGCCCTCGCCGACGGCCACGTACACCGCGTTGTTGCGCGACTCGACCGTCCGCAGCACCCGGCCGCCCTCCGGCAGCGCCAGCTCGCCCTTCTGGAACGCCTCCACGATCACGGTGTACGCATGCGGCTGGCGGCCGTCCGCGAACGCCGAGTACGCCAGGTACTCGGCGATGGTGTTGAGGTTGCCGTATTCGGTGGTCAGGCCCCAGTTCAGCCACCGGGTGCTCGGGTCCGGGACCTCGGGCAGGTCCGGGACGGCTGGCGGGGCCGGAGCCTCGGGCTCCTCGGCCGGCGCCGGGTCGATCCTTTCGACGATCGCGAGCTCCTCGGTTTCTGTGGTCATAGGTCAATGATCAGTGCTCACATTGCCCCGAGTCCATCGATTTGCCAAGCGGACACTACAAATCGGCCTGGCTCGCCCCGCGCCCGCAGCGTCACTTCAGGCCGCCGTCCACGCCCAGCACCTGCCCGGTGATGAACGAGGCGCCGTCCCCGGCCAGGAACACCACCGCCGAGGCGATGTCGTCGGGCGTGCCGATCCGGCCCAGGGGCGTGTTCGCGGCCGTGGCGACCAGCGACTCCGGCGGAAATGGGGCGAGCATCTCGGTGTCGATCGTGCCCGGGGCCACCGCGTTGACCCGGATGCCCCGCGGGCCGAGTTCCTGTGCGGCGTTCACGGCCGTCGAGGAGATCGCGCCCTTCGCCGCGGCGTACAGGGTGTGCGTCGGGGCGTTCGGCAGCCTGCGGTTCGGGCGGCGGGCACTCGCGCGCCATGGCGTGCGACCGCAGACAGGGCCGTAGTCGGGGCAGAAAGTGGTTGCGGTCCGAGGGATCAGCGGTAGGCGGACTGCCCGGTCAGGGCCTGCCCGATGACGAGGGTGTGGATCTCCTCGGTGCCTTCGTAGGTGAGTACTGATTCGAGGTTGTCGGCGTGGCGCAGCGGCGAGTATTCCAGCGAGATCCCGTTCGCGCCGAGCACCGTGCGGCAGGTCCGGGCGATGTCCAGCGCCTGACGGACGTTGTTCAGCTTGCCCGCGCTGATCTGCTCCGGCCGGATCCGGCCGGCCTCCTTGAGCCGGCCCAGGTGCAGCGCCAGCAGCATCGCGGAGTTCAGCGCCACGCCCATGTCGGCGAACTTCTTCTGGGTCAGCTGGAACGCGCTGATCGGGCGGCCGAACTGGATCCGGGAGTCGGCGTAGGACAGCGCGGTCTGCAGGCAGTCCCGGCCCGCGCCGACCGCACCGAACAGGATGCCGAACCGGGCCTCGTTCAGGCAGCCGAGCGGGGCGCCCAGGCTGCGCGCCTCGGGCAGCCGGGCCGACTCGGGCAGGCGCACGTTCTCGAAGACCAGCTCCGAGGTGATCGAGGCGCGCAGGGACAGCTTGTGCTTGATGTCGTGGGTGCTGAAACCGGGTGTGCCGCGCGGGACCAGGAAGCCGCGCACGCCCTCGTCGGTGCCGGCCCAGACGGTGGCCACGTCCGCGATCCCGCCGTTGGTGATCCACATCTTGGCGCCGTTCAGGATCCAGTCCGCGCCGTCCCGGACAGCGCGGGTGCGCATGTCGGCCGGGTCGGAGCCGTGGTCCGGCTCGGTCAGGCCGAAGCAGCCGACCGCCTCCCCGGCGGCCAGCCGGGGCAGCCATTCCTGCTTCTGCTCCTCGGAGCCGTAACGCCAGATCGAGTACATCGACAGCGAGCCCTGGACCGAGACGAAGCTGCGCAGCCCGGAGTCCGTGGCCTCCAGCTCCAGGCAGGCCAGGCCGTAGCTGACCGCGTTCGTCCCGGCGCAGCCGTAGCCCTCCAGGTGCATGCCGAGCAGGCCGAGCTTGCCGAGCTCGGGCACCAGGTCGCGCGGGAAGTGCGCGTCCTCGAACCAGCGGCCGGTGTGCGGACGCGCCTTCTCGGCCAGGAAGCCGCGGACCGTGGCCTGGATGTCGCGTTCCTCCTCGGTCAGCAGGGAGGCGGTGTCCAGCAGGTCCAGCGGGTCCTTGAGCGGGCCCGAGGGCGTCGGGGTCGGGGCCATGGGATGCTCCTTCGGGGTGGTGAGCCAGCGGGTCAGTTCGGCGGTGTGTTCGCCGAGTCGGGGTGGGCGCGAACGGTAGGTGGCCGGGGTGTCGGATAGGGAGATCGGGTTCGCTACCAGCTTGAGGGGGTTGTCGTGGTCCGGGCCGGCGAACGGTGGGCCCCAGGCTCGGGTCTCGTCTCCGGTGTCCGGGTGTTCGATCTTGATCACGTCTGCGCCCAGGTCGGCCAAGAGCATCGTCGCGTAGGGGGCGGCCAGTACGCGGCCGAAGTCGGCGATCAGGATGCCGGAGAGGGGAGCGTTCTGTGGATTGCTCAACGTGCTGCTCCGGGCATGGCTGGGTGGTGGTTCGGCGCCATGGTTCCATGGTCTCATCGGGAGGGGGAAAGGCGGTTCCGGCAGCGTAGCGCGGTTCTGGGGTCGTCGTCCGGTTGCGTGGCCTTATCTTGCGGTCTGTTGTTCGGGGGTGCCTCCCGGCATTTCCGGCGTGGTTGGGCCGGCGTCCCCCGGGTTCGGGTACTGGAGCGAGCGTTGCGCTGTCCTTGCCTGCGCGTGGTCGGGTTCCGAAAGGGGAGTAGGTGGTGAAGTGGGAGTGGGTGTGGGTGGACATGGCACCGCCGCCCTACCCGGTCGATGCGGTTAGGGCGGCGGCGAATGTGGGGAGTGGCGATGTAGTCAGGTTAAGCGGCGCGGTTCGGGGCTCAGCTCAGGGCCAGCTGTAGCACCTCGCGGGCGTCGGAGACCAGGTGGATGGTCAGTCCGTTGCGGACTTCCTCCGGGACTTCGTCCAGGTCCGGTTCGTTGCGCTGGGGGAGCAGGATCGTGGTCGCTCCGGCTCGGGCGGCGGCCAGCAGTTTCTGCTTGACTCCGCCGATCGGCAGGACGCGGCCGGTCAGGGAGACCTCGCCGGTCATCGCCACCTCGGCCTTGACCGGGCGGCCGGACAGCAGCGAGCCCAGGGCGGTGATCATCGTCACTCCGGCGCTCGGGCCGTCCTTCGGGACCGCTCCGGCCGGGATGTGGATGTGTACGCCGCGTTCCTTGAGCTCGCTCACCGGCAGGTCCAGTTCCTCGCCGTGCGAGCGCAGGTAGGACAGGGCGATCTGGGCCGACTCCTTCATCACGTCGCCCATCTGGCCGGTCAGGGTCACGCCGGTCGCGCCCGTGCCGGGGCCGGCCAGCGAGGCCTCGACGAACAGCACCTCGCCGCCCGCGCCGGTCACCGCCAGGCCGGTGGCCACGCCCGGGACCGCCGTGCGTTCGGCCGTCTCGGGCGTGTGCCGGGGGCGGCCCAGGTAGTCCGGAAGAGTGGTCTCGTCCACGGTCAGCGGCAGTTCCACGGTTCTGGCCGCGGACTTCGCCGCCGCCTTGCGCAGCACCCGGGCCAGGGCCCGTTCCAGGTCGCGCACGCCCGCCTCGCGGGTGTACTCGGCGGCCAGGCGGTGCAGGGCGCCGTCGGTGATCGTGACCTCCTCGGCGGTCAGGCCGGCCCGGTCCAGTTGGCGGCGCAGCAGGTGGTCGCGGGCGATCTCGACCTTCTCGTCCTCGGTGTACCCGTCCAGGCGGACCAGCTCCATCCGGTCCAGCAGCGGGCCCGGGATCGACTCGAGCACGTTCGCCGTGGCCAGGAACACCACGTCGGACAGGTCGAGCTCGACCTCCAGGTAGTGGTCCCGGAAGGTGTGGTTCTGGGCCGGGTCGAGCACCTCGAGCAGGGCCGCGGTCGGGTCGCCGCGGTAGTCGCTGCCGACCTTGTCGATCTCGTCCAGCAGCACCACCGGGTTCATCGACCCGGACTCGCGGATCGCGCGCACGATCCGGCCGGGCAGGGCGCCGACGTAGGTGCGCCGGTGACCGCGGATCTCGGCCTCGTCCCGCACGCCGCCCAGGGCTACCCGGACGAACTTGCGGCCCATCGCGCGGGCCACGGACTCACCCAGCGACGTCTTACCGACGCCGGGCGGGCCGACCAGGGCCAGCACCGCGCCGGAGCGACGGCCCTCGACCACGCCCAGGCCGCGGTCGGCCCGGCGCTTGCGCACGGCCAGGTACTCCAGGATCCGCTCCTTGACGTCCTCCAGGCCGGCGTGGTCGGCGTCCAGGATCTCCCGGGCGCCGGGGATGTCGTAGCTGTCCTCGGTCCGCTCGTTCCACGGGATCTCCAGCACGGTGTCCAGCCAGGTGCGCAGCCAGCCGGCGTCCGGGGACTGCTCGTTGCCGCGCTCGAGCTTGTCCACCTCCTTCAGCGCCGCCTCGCGGACCTTCTCCGGCAGGTCGGCCGCCTCCACCCGGGACCGGTAGTCGTCGGTCTCGTCCACCGGGTGCCCGCTGAGCTCGGCCAGCTCCTTGCGGATGGCCTCCTGCTGGCGGCGCAGCAGGAACTCGCGCTGCTGCTTCTCCATGCCCTCGTTCACGTCCTTGCGGATGGTCTCGCTGACCTCCAGCTCGGCCAGGTGCGCCCGGGCCCAGCCGAGCAGCTTCTCCAGCCGCTCGCCCGGCTCCACGGTCTGCAGCAGGTCCACCTTCTGGGCCAGGTCCAGGTAGGGGGCGTACCCGGAGGAGTCGGCCAGTGCGGACGGGTCCTCGATCTGCCGGATCACGTCCACCACCTGGAACGCGCCGCGGTGCTGGAGGATCTTGACCGCGACGTCGCGGTAGTCCTCGGCCAGGGCGCGGGTCTTGGCGTTCGGGGACTGCTCGGTCTGCACCGCGACCTCGACCCACAGCGCGCCGCCGAGGGCGGAGGCGTCCGGGCCGGTGGTGCCGCGGCCGATCTTGGCCCGGCGGGTGCCGCGGACCACGGCGACCGGCTCGCCGCCGCGCAGCCGGCCGGTCTGCTCGACCGTGGCCACGGTGCCGTAGCCGGCGTACTTGCCGTCCGGGCGGGGAACCAGCAGGACCTGCGGGGAGTCGGCGCCCTCGGCGCGGGCGGCGTCCACCGCGGCCTGCACGTCGCGCTCGTTCAGGTCGAGCGCGACCACCATGCCGGGCAGCACCACCGCGTCGTCCAGCGGCAGGACGGGCAACGCCAGCGCGGACGAGGGCTGGACGGGGGAGGACTGGTGGGAATCGTTCTGGGCCACGGCGGCACTCCTAGCGGACGGAAAGTTGAGTCTGCTGTGCTCAACTCTCCGTCGGGTGCCGCTGTTCCGCTCCGGTGTTCGCTGTCAGCGAGCAGGTCGTCGCCCCTGGCCGGCCGGGGGTTCGGCCGGGTGCGGCCTCAGCCGCGGGCCCAGGCCCGGACGTAGTCGATCTCCTCGGTGGCCGACTGGGTGGCCGACTGCGGCGGGGCCTTGGAGTAGACGAACATCGACAGCATCAGGTTCGTCATCCCGGTCGAGGTCGCGCTGGTCGAGCACAGCTTCTGCCCGTCCAGGTACCAGGTGGTGCCGGTCGGCTCGACGTCGGCGCCGTAGGTGTGGAACCCGCTGGTCGCGTTGAACGGCAGCACCGCGTACGCGCAGCCGCCGCGCCCGTCGGAGTGCTGGAACAGGCTGACGTGGTACCGGTCGTTCGAGTAGTACTCCATCGCGTCGGTCTCGTTGTCCGGGCCGCTGGTCTGCCAGGTCCAGAACCCCGGCCAGAACCCGGCCGCGTACGGCAGCTGGGCGCGCATCTCCATGTAGCCGTAGTGGAACGCGAAGGACGGCTTGCTGCTGAGCAGGCAGGAGGTCCAGCCGTAGGTGTGGCCGCCGGGGGACGTGTAGTCCGCGCGCTGGGCGGTTATGGTCAGGTCGCCGCCGGACACCGAGCAGTTCTGCTCCTGGTCCCACTCCAGCTGGAAGTTGGTCGGGTTGCCGTGGCCCTCGTCCGCCTCGGCCTGGGAGGTGAAGGACCAGGTCTGGGTGTTGATGCTGCTGCCGGAGAACTCGTCGTCGAAGTCCAGGCTCCACGAGCCACCCACGCCGAGCGGCTGCAGCCCGGCCGGCGGCGGCGCGGCGGTCGGCTTGGCGGTGGTCTTGACGGCCGCCGGGGTGGTCGTCGGCGCCGCGCTGGCGGCCGCGGTCGTACCGGACGGGTCGGCCGTGGTGCCGCTCGCCGTCGGGTCGGCGCCGGGAGTCCCGGACAGGGACTGGTTCGCGGTGTTGACCGAGTTGGTCCCGCTACCTCCGGACACCATCCAGGCTGCCCCGCCACCGACCACCACGGCGAACACTGAGGTCCACACCAGTGTCTGACGGCGGCTGGTTTTGCGGCGCCCGCGGTGGCGCTGGTCTGGCATCCGGGCCTCTGCCTTCACGCTGATCGCGGATAGTTGGGGCTCATCGTAGGGTGCGGGTACAGGGTCGCCTAAGCCGGTAGCTGCGATTGTTACGCGCGTGCGACATTACGGCCTAGGATCGATCACTGTGCCTGAAGCTAACCCCGTACAGCCTACCGTCGCCGACGATCCTTCCGAACTTCCCGGTGTGGTTCGGATCACCGATCCCGAGGACCCGCGGCTGTCCGACTACCTCCACCTGACCGACCTTGAGCTGCGCAAACGCACCGAACCCGAGCTCGGATTGTTCATCGCCGAGGGCGACAAGGTGATCCGCCGAGCCGCCGCCGCGGGCTATCCGATCCGGTCTCTGCTGCTGTCGGACAAGTGGCTGCCGCTGATGGCCCCGGTGATCGGGGACGCCTTCCGGGACGCCGCGGCCCCGGCCTACGTCGGCTCGCCGGAACTGCTGGAACAGGTGACCGGATTCCACGTGCACCGCGGCGCCCTGGCCGCGCTCGGCCGCCGCCCGCTGCCGGACGCCGGGGCCCTGCTGGCCGCGTCCCGGCGGATCGTGGTGCTGGAGAAGGTCAACAACCACACCAACATCGGCGCCGTCTTCCGCTCCGCGGCCGCCCTGGGCATGGACGCGGTGCTGCTCGCGCCGGACTGCGCCGACCCGCTTTACCGGCGCGCGGTGCGGGTGTCGATGGGCACGGTGTTCGCCGTCCCGTACGCCAAACTCGAACCCTGGCCCGCCGCGCTGGACCTGCTGGCCGCGCACGGCTACCGCCGGATGGCGCTGACCCCGGCCGCCGACGCGGTCGACCTGCGGGCCCTGACGCTGGCCCCGGACGACAAGGTCGCGCTGTTCCTCGGCTCGGAGGGCGACGGGCTGTCGGACGCAGCCTTTGCCGCCTGCGACCTGCGGGTGCGCATCCCGATGGCGGCCGGGGTGGACTCGCTCAACGTGGCCGCCGCGGCCGCGGTCGCCTGCTTCGCGCTGCTGCCGGCGGTCGACGGCGCGACGGGCTGACCGTGTCGGCGGGCGCGGCGCCGGGCGCGGTGTCAGACGTTGGCGTAGCCGGGAATGCTCGCCTTGATCCGCTCGAGTTCGCGCTCGTCGGAGACGCCCTGGAAATCGTGGCGGGGCGTGTACGGGATTTCCAGGCGCCGGGCCTCGTCGTCGGTGAGGGCGAGGTCGAGGGAGGCGACGGCGTCGTCGATCTGCTGGAGCGTGCGGGCGCCGATGATGGGGGCGGCGACGACCGGATTGCGGCGCAGCCAGGCCAGGGCTCCGGACAGCAATCGGAGCCGGCCCCCGCAGCCCCCGACCGCCGTACCACCTCAGGAGGACCGATGCCCGAACCCGCCCAGCAGCGCGCCGACGCGCTCAAGAACCGGGAGGTGATCCTCCAGGTCGCGCACGACGTGCTCACCGGGACCCCCGACGCCTCGCTCAACTCGATCGCCAAACGTGCGGGCGTCGGCCCGGGAACGCTCTACCGGCACTTCCCCACCCGCGAAGCCCTGCTCCTCGAGGTCCACCAGCACGGCATCGACCGGCTCACCGGCACCGTGGCCGAAACCCTCGCGGCCCAGCCCCCGCTGGACGCGCTGCGCAGCTGGTTCACCGCCCTGACCGGCTACGTGCGCATCAAACACGGCCTCGGCGAAGCACTGCACTCCGCCGCCGCCCAGGCCGAACGTCTGATGGAGCTCGCGATCGGCGGGTTCCGCCCGGCGGCGGCGTCGTGACCAGAGCAGCGGCAGGCCCGGCGACCGGGACATCGTCAGCGGCTCGCTGATCGCCAGGCCGGCGTCGAAGGCCGCGACCAGATCGTCGGCCTGGCCCGGGTCGATCTGCGCGGCCCAGTCGTGCAGCGCTTCGAGGAAGCCGAACAGGTCCCGTCGCACGGCCTGGAGCATCGCGGGCAGGGCGGTGCGGTCGATGTCGGTGTGCGTGCCGGTCCGCTCGTCCGGGCCGGCCTCGCCGGACCAGACCCGGACCACGTCGCCATTGTACTCGACCCGCGGCGCCGGATCGTGGCCGAGATCGACCGGGAGCTTGTCCAAGGCGCCGAGCCGACCGCGCCACTCGAACAGGTCGCAGCAACAGCCCGGCGCCGCCCGGGTCCCGGACAGGCAGTCGCGCAGCAGCAGGCCGCCGGGAGCGTGGTACTCGTCGAGCCCGGTCAGCAGGCTCAGCGCGCCCCGGGCGGTGCTCGGCACCTTGCCCTGCTCGCCGAACCGGCTGTAGGCGAGGAACCCGAACATCGCCGAGCCGACCTGCTCAATGGTCATCGTGCAGCGGACGAACGGCCACTCGCGTTCCGGGGCGCCGTCGACGGATTCGACCGGCCAGAGCGAGAACGGCCCCAGCCCGAGGGCACCCGTCCGAGCGCAGGCATGAGACTCAGCATTCAACCATGCTAGGACGAGTTGTTCCGAATTCTGACGCGGCGAAACGCCTGATCGGCGGCGGCTGGGCGTGCACCGCGGCCAACCGCAGACGACAAAAGTATGCGGCCGACCGCGGTGCACGCCCAGCCGCCGCCGTTGAGCCGTTTCGCCGTGCGCACTCACCCGGCAGGTCAATCGGCCTACCAGCAACTCGGCTCAGGCGCCAGAATCCGGAACAACTCGTCTAGTACTGAGACAGCATGTTACCCAGTCAGGCCCCTGAGCTGCGACGGTCAGGACCGGGCCAGAAAATGCCAGCCGAGCCAGAGCCAGAGGAACAGCACGCCCAGCCGCCCCCAGCGGTCCCGCATGACCAGGCCGCACAGGTCCGCGAGGGACGGCACGCGGGTGTCCGGCCGTTTCCCATAGACGTGCACGGCCACGAGCGCGACGCCGATGGCCACGAAGCCTGCGATCGTGACCACCCGGCTCACGTCCACCGGCCCGGTCACCGCTTCGCCAGCCAGCCGCCCGCGGCCAGCCACACCAGGTAGCCGATGCTGCGGAACACCGGCTCGGCCAACAGCGGGCCGAGCAGGATGGACAGGGTCGGGTGCGCCGGGGTGGAGCCGCGGGAGAGCGCGAACAGCTCCCAGGCCAGGAAGACCAGCAGCAGTCCGAGCCAGGCCAGCGAGCCGCGCCGGTCGACCCGCTCGGGCGCGGGCTCGCGGCGTTCGCCGGGCAGCCGCACCGCCCAGGCGAAGACCGGCAGCCCGGCGCCGAGCACCGCGAACTCGGCCGGCGCGGACAGCGCGGCGAACCGTCCGGCCGCGGCGGCGAAGACGACCGCCGCGGTCCAGACGGCCAGCCGGGTCCGGCCGGCCCGGCTGCCCACGGCGGGTTACGCCTTCGCCGGCTGCTTCGCCACGCCGAGCCGCTCGGCCCGCAGCTTGGTCGGCCAGGTGTCGTCGGCCGCGGTCGGCTCGTCCCGGCCGTCCACCCAGCTCAGCAGCAGGTCGGCGATGGCCGGGTTGCGGGCCAGGACCGGGCCGTGCAGGTAGGTGCCGATGATCCGGCCCTGCCAGCCGCCCTCGGCGCCGGTGCCCGGACCGTTGCCGTTGCCCAGCGTGGTCGCGCCCAGCGGCCGGGTCAGCGGGCCCAGCTGGGTGGTGCCCATGTGGTTCTCGAAGCCGGTGAAGGTCGGCAGCGGCGCGCCGCCGAGCAGCAGGGTGCGGTCCGGGGTGGAGGCCACCTCGCCCACGCAGCGCACGGTGCCCCGGTGCGAGGAGACGTCCAGCAGGCCCAGGCCCGGTTCGGCCTCGTCCCGGTCGTCGATGAAGGTGTGGCCGAAGATCTGGAACCCGGCGCAGACCGCGAGCACCGAGGCGCCGCGCCCGACCGCCTTGGCCAGCCCGGGGTCCCGGCGCAGCCGCTCGGCGGCCAGCCGCTGCGGCCGGTCCTCGCCGCCGCCGATCAGGTAGACGTCGGCGTCCACCGGGACCGGCTGGTCGCTGCGTACGTCTATCCGCTCGACCTGGTGGCCGCGCGCCTGGGCCCGGTAGGCCATGATCAGGGCGTTGCCCTGGTCGCCGTAGGTGGACAGCAGGTCCGGGTAGATCCAGACGATCCGGATCGCGCTCTCGGTGGCCCGGCGGGCCGCGGAGGGGGCCGGGGCCGGAGCCGGGGTCGATGCCGTGGTCGCGGCTTCGGCTGTGGCTGCGGGCGTCTCGGCGGGCGGTGCTTCCGGCGCGGGCGCTTCGGCCGCCGTGGCTTGGGCTGTTTCCGGCGACTCGGGCGTCTCGGGGGACGTGGGCGAGGACATCAGGACCCTACCTTCGTGCGCAGCTGCTGGAACGCGGTGTAGTTGGCGATCACGTCGATCGGCCCGGGCTGGTCGGTGGCCGCCCGCCTGGGCAGCGCGGCCAGGGCGCCGTCGAGCTCGTCGTGCACGGAGAACTCGACCCCGGCGACCTGCAACCGCACGGCCAGGTCCAGCCGGCGCTGGCCGATCACCAGCACCCGGCGGCCGGCCAGGCGGGTGTAGTCCACGTCCCACAGCCAGGAGGTGTCGGTGCCGTCCGCGCCGAGCGCGTTGACCGACAGCAGCACCGGGTGCGAGTCCGGCCCGACCGGGCCGAGCAGGTCGAAGGTCTCCAGCCAGCCGGCCGGGTTCTTGGCCAGCAGCAGGCGCAGCGCCCAGCCCTGGTAGACCACCGTGTCGTAGCGTCCGGCCACCGCGGTGACCTGCTCCATCTGCCGCACGGCCTGTTCCGGCGGGACGCCGAACACGCCGGCCACGGCGGCCGCGCTGGTGGCGTTGGCCCGGTTGGCCCGGCCGGGCAGCTGCAGCCCGGTCAGCAGCACCCGGGTGCCGTCCGGGTCGACCAGGCTGTCGCCGTCCAGCAGCCAGCTCGGCTCGGGGCGGCGGAACTCGCAGTTCGCGCACTCCCAGTGCACGTCCGGCCACTGCAGCACGCCGCCGCACTGCGGGCAGGACCAGGCGTCGTCCTTCCAGGACTGGCCCGCGGCCACCCAGATCACGCTCTCGGCCAGTCCGGCGGCCCAGACCACCAGCGGGTCGTCCGCGTTGGCGATCACGGTGGTCCTGGTGCCCGGCTCGGTGCCCGGCGCGCCCGGGGCCAGGCCCTCGCGCCAGCGCTGGGCCATCATCCGGGTCTCCGCGGCCCGGTCCAGCTGGTCCCGGGACAGGTTGAGCAGGGCGATCGCCCGCGGCCGGGTCTGCCGGGCGACGGTCGGCAAGTACTTCTCGTCCACCTCCAGGACCGCGAACCCGGCCGCCCGGTCCTCGGCCATCGCGGCCGTTATCCCGGCCGGCATGTTCGCGCCCAGCGCGTTCGAGGCCACCGTGCCCCGGGCCCGCAGTGCCTGGGAGACCAGCCGGGTGGTGGTGGTCTTGCCGTTGGTGGCCGAGACCAGGACCACCTCGCGGCCGGCGGTGAGCCGGGCCAGCAGCTCGGGGTCCACCATCAGCGCCACCCGGCCGCCGATCACGGCGCCGCTGCCGCGCCCGGCCACCCGGGACACCGCCCCGGTCAGCCTGCTGGCGGCCACGGCGACCTTCGCCCGGGCCGGCAGCCGGTTCTCCACGCTCATGCTCACCCAGGGGCCTTTCTTCTTCGTGCAGGCGGTACGACGACGAACGGAAGCCTATCCAAAACCGCGGCCCGGATCGGGCGCCGGGCCACGCGGGTCCGGCACCCGGCGGATCGGCGCGGACCGCGCCGAGGGCAGGACGGAACCAGGCAGGTGCCCAGCGGTGCTGTTCCCGCCCCCGTCCGGACCGGGCCCGGACCCCGCCCGGCCTCCGCCCACGCCCGGCCTCGCCCCGGTTGCGCTGCGGCCGAGCCGCCGGCTCGGCACCGTGTCACGACACCCCGGCCCGACCCGTCCCACCCGAATGCTTCGTTACCAGAAGTTAACGTCCCGGTCAGAACATGGTCAGGTCGGTGCACGAGCGGCGGGACCGGCGCGCGGCGGCCTCCTCGGGCACCTGCAGCTCCACCGGCGTGCCGAGGTCGAACAGTTCGACCGTGACCAGGTGGTCCTCGTTCGGCGCGTCCACCGGCGTCCAGTGCGGCAGCTCGAACCGCAGCCGCACGAACTCCCCGGCCTCGTCCGTGTAGCCGCCGAGCACCAGGGCGTTCGCGCCGTGGTCGCGCAGCTGGCGGGCCAGCCAGGCGATCCGCTTCTCCGGGTCGGTCGGCTTGGGCTTGAGCGTGGTGCTGTACCGGCGCAGCATCTTCCCGTCGATCTCCACCGGCTTGGCCGCCTGCAGGCCGCCCGCGCCGCGCAGGGCCAGGGCGAGCACCTCCGGCATGGTGTACGCGTGCCGGCCGCACGGGTCGGTCTGCCGGAACGACTCCCACGCGGTCTCCTCCTCGTCCGCGGCCCGGTAGCCCGTGGTCGCGTCGAAGACGTACGTCAGCGGTTTGCCCTTGCCCAGGATGACCGCGGCGCGGGAGATCTGACGGTCGAAGTCGACCGAGCCCTCGGCCACGATCGTCTCCCCGCTGTGCCGGCACTGCCAGGTCGAGGAGGTCGCGGCGAACCGCACCTTCTCCCAGACTTCGGCCAGGTCGGCGGCCTCGGGCGCCGGGGAGTCGCCGTCGGGCGCGGCCTGCCCGCTCTTACGTTGTCCGAACCACCGTATGCCTGTCATGGGCGCACAGCGTACAGCAGTCGGATGGGAAAAACCTTAGCGTCTTGACCCGGCCGGGAACCGGGTCCGGCGCAGGGGCCTGACGGGGTTTGCGGCCCGCCCCGGCCCGCGCCCGGCGGGCCCGGCGCACGGGCGCCGGGCGAGCCCGACAAACCCGGCACCTGCGGACCCTTCGCATCTGGGACACTTAGCTGTGGATCTCTTCGACCGGCTGCCCGACACCACCGACCCCGACGCCCTGTTCCTGGCCTTCACCGGCTGGACCGACGAGCGCGGGATCACCCTCTACCCGGCTCAGGAGGAGGCGCTGATCTCGCTGTTCAGCGGGGACAACGTCATCCTGGCCACCCCCACCGGCTCGGGCAAGTCGCTGGTCGCGGCCGGCGCCGCCTTCGCCGCCTTCGCCCGCGGCGAGCGCTCGTTTTACACCGCGCCGATCAAGGCCCTGGTCTCGGAGAAGTTCTTCGACCTGTGCCGGGCCTTCGGTTCGGCCCACGTGGGCATGATGACCGGGGACGCGTCGGTGAACCAGAGCGCGCCGATCATCTGCTGCACCGCGGAGGTGCTGGCCAACATCGCCCTGCGCGACGGCAACGAGGCCGAGGCGGGCCTCGTGGTGATGGACGAGTTCCACTTCTACGCCGAGCCGGACCGCGGCTGGGCCTGGCAGATCCCGCTGCTGGAGCTGAACCGGGCCCAGTTCCTGCTGATGTCGGCCACCCTCGGCGACGTCGAGCGGTTCGAGGGCGACCTGCAGCGGCGCACCGGCCGGGCCACCGGCACGGTCCGCTCCGCACTGCGCCCGGTGCCGCTGGAGTACTCCTACCGGATGACCCCGGTGCACGAGACCGTGGAGGAACTGCTCCAGGAGCAGATGGCCCCGATCTACATCGTGCACTTCACCCAGGCCGCCGCGATCGAGCGGGCCCAGTCGCTGATGAGCCTGAACATCTGCTCCCGGGCCGAGAAGGACGCGATCGCCGACATCATCGGCAACTTCCGCTTCACCACCCGCTTCGGCAAGACCCTGTCCCGGTTCGTCCGGCACGGCATCGGGGTGCACCACGCCGGGATGCTGCCGAAGTACCGCCGCCTGGTCGAGCGGCTGGCCCAGGCCGGGCTGCTGAAGGTGATCTGCGGCACGGACACGCTGGGCGTCGGGGTGAACGTGCCCATCCGCACGGTCCTGTTCACCGCCCTGTCCAAGTACGACGGCCGGCGCACCCGGGCGCTGCGGGTGCGCGAGTTCCACCAGATCGCCGGCCGGGCCGGCCGGGCCGGGTTCGACACCATCGGCTACGTCGCCGCGCAGGCCCCGGACCACGAGATCGAGAACGCCCGGGCCCTGGCCAAGGCCGGGGACGACCCGAAGAAGCGGCGCAAGGTGGTCCGCAAGCCCGCGCCCGAGGGCTTCGTCAGCTGGTCCGAGGCCGGCTTCCAGCGCATGATCGGCGCGGACCCGGAGCCGCTGGTCTCCCGGTTCCAGGTCAGCCACACCATGCTGCTGGCCGTGATCGCCCGGCCGGGCAACGCGTTCGAGGCGATGCGCCGGCTGCTGACCGACAACCACGAGCCGCCGGCCAACCAGCGCAAGCACATCCGCCGGGCGATCGCGATCTACCGTTCGCTGCAGGCGGCCGGCGTGGTCGAGCGGCTGGACCCGCCGGACGACACCGGCCGGATCGTGCGGCTGACCGTGGACCTGCAGCAGGACTTCGCGCTCAACCAGGCCCTGTCCACGTTCGCCCTGTCCGCCTTCGACCTGCTCGATCCGACCGCGCCCGGCTACGCGCTGGACCTGGTCTCGATCATCGAGTCGATCCTGGACGAGCCGCGGCAGATCCTGATCGCGCAGGAGAAGAAGGCCCGCGGCGAGGCGATCGCCCTGCTCAAGGCCGACGGGGTCGAGTACGAGGAGCGGATGGCCCGGGTGGCCGAGATCAGCTACCCCAAGCCGCTGTCCGAGCTGCTCGAGCACGCCTACGGCGTCTACAGCCGGGCGCACCCGTGGATCATGGCGCACCCGGTCAGCCCCAAGTCGGTCGTGCGCGAGATGTACGAGCAGGCGATGACCTTCTCGGATTACGTCGGCGTCTACGACCTGGCCCGTTCCGAGGGGATCGTGCTGCGCTACCTGGCCGACGCGTACAAGGCGCTGGAGCACACCGTGCCGGAGAGCGCCAAGAGCGAGGACCTGGTCGACCTGATCGCGTGGCTCGGCGAGATCGTCCGGCAGGTCGACTCCAGCCTGGTCGACGAGTGGGAGGCCCTGCGCAACCCGGACGCCGCGCTGGCCGCGGCCCAGGCCGACGACACCCCGCCGCCGGTCACCGCCAACCGCCGCGCGTTCCGGGTGCTGGTGCGCAACGCCCTGTTCCGCCGGGTCGAACTGGCCTCGCGCGACCAGGTGGAGCAGCTGGTGGCCCTGGACGCCGAGGACGCCGAGGGGCTGGAGCACACCGACGAGTGGACCGGCCCGTGGACCTTCGACGACTGGGACGAGGCACTGGGCGAGTACTACGACGAGCACGACGAGATCGGCACCGGCGCCGACGCGCGCGGCCCGAAGATGCTGTTCATCGAGGAGGGCCCGAAGGTGTGGAAGCTGCGCCAGCTGCTGGCCGACCCGGCCGGGAACAACGACTGGGTGCTGCGCGCCGAGGCGGATCTGGCCGCTTGTGATCTGGCCGGCCGGGCCGTGCTGCGAGTGCTGGACTTCGAGCGGATGGGCTGAGCAGGGGCGGGCGCGGGGCGGCGGGCGTGCCGTGGCCCCGGGCGCGGACTTTCGAGGGCAGGTGAGCCGCTCATCGCGTCGTGGGTGAGCGGCAGCCTGGTTGCTCAGGCAGCTGATTCCCGATCGCCCGGAAGCATGCGGCGGTGGGCGCCCAGGATCCGCGGCAGTGCGATGACCACATAGACGACCGCGTTGATCAGAAGATACGCCAGCGCGTGGTGCACCTGGTTGTCGCGCACGAATCCCCGCAGCAGAAAAGCCGACGCGACGATCGCCAGCGGCACGGTCCGCGACAACGGCCGCAGCCGGAACACCGTGAACAGCACCCAGATCCCGAGCACGCCGTACAGCGCGCCGATCACCATGCCGTGCACCTCGTGCGGCACCGAGCAGATCACCTGCGGTGCGCACGCGCCGCTGCGGTCGACGAGGGTCCAGCCGACGATCAGCACCATGCCCGCGGCGATGCCCACGCCCGTCGCCGCCGCGCCGACCAGCCGGGTGGCGACGTCCCACAGCGCGTGCTCAGGGTCCTGTTCGGCAGAGATCAAAGCCATGACAGCGAACCGTCCTCAATTCCCGTGCACGCGGCACTCCGCGCGGGCGCCGGACTGAAGGATACATCCACCGTGCGCCTGCTTCGTCTCACGCTGACAAGCCGACCGGGCAAGGGAACTGACCCGCTCGCCGAGCCGTCTCATCGAACCCGGACACACCTCGCGCCACTTGCGTACCGGGAACCGCGACTTGTCCAGACATGACCATCTGGCGTTCACCTGTCCGTCAACGAACTTGCCTAGACAAGTTACGCGGCCCGGATGGACATTACTGCGTAGTCAGATCCGGTTCCCGACAGCGGCGCGGCCCCACCCCACGCGCCGCGGACGAAAGGTCCACCCATGTCCCCGATCTCCCGACGCGCCCTGCTCGGCACCGCCGCCGCGGCCGGCGCGGGCGGCGCCCTCGGTCTGCTGCCCGGCACGCTCCAGGCCGCCATGGCCGCCTCGAAGGCCGGCAGCACGCTCTCCTCGGTCAAGCACGTCGTCATCCTGATGCAGGAGAACCGCGCGTTCGACCACTACTACGGCACCCTCCAGGGCGTGCGCGGCTACGGCGACACCTCCGCGCTGCGCTTCCCCAGCGGCTCCACCGTCTTCAAGCAGACCACCAAGGGCAGCGCGTCCGGCGGCAGCGTCCTGCTGCCCTGGCACCTGAACACCGCGACCACCGACGCCCAGCAGGTCGAAGACCTCGCACATGACTGGAGCACTACACACTCGGCCTGGAACAACGGCCTGTGGAACAACTGGATCCCGGAGAAGACCGGGTACACCATGGGCTACTACGACCGCGCCGACATCCCCTTTCATTTCGCGCTGGCCGACGCGTTCACCATCTGCGACCAGTACTTCTGCTCGGTCCAGGGCCCGACCAACCCGAATCGGCTGTACCAGTGGACCGGGATGATCGACCCGGCCGGCACCGGCGGCGGCCCGGTCACCGACAACAGCGAGAAGGGGTACTCGTGGACCACGTACGCTGAGATGCTCCAGAACGCGGGCGTCTCCTGGCGGGTCTACCAGGAGCAGGACAACTACGACGACAACCCGCTGGCCTGGTTCAAGCAGTTCCAGAAGGCCGCCACCAGCTCCCCGCTCTACGTCAACGGCATGGCCCGGGTCGGCAACATCGCCACCGCGATCTCCTCGGACATCGCCGCCGGCACCTTCCCGACCGTCTCCTGGGTGGTCGCCCCGACCGCGCAGTGCGAGCACCCCTCGTACACCCCGGCCTACGGCGCGAACTTCGTCAGCGGCGTGCTGGCGGCCATCGCCGGCAACCAGGCCGCGTGGGACTCGACCGTGGTGTTCTACAACTTCGACGAGAACGACGGCTTCTTCGACCACGTCCCGCCGCCCACCCCGCCGTCGGGCACGGCCGCCGAGTACGTCAGCTCGGTCCCGATCGGCCCGGGCCCGCGGGTGCCGATGACCGTGGTCTCGCCCTGGACGATGGGCGGCAAGGTCTGCTCCCAGACCTTCGACCACACCTCGCCGCTGCAGTTCGCCGAACTGGTCACCGGCGTGCCGTGCACGAACATCTCGGCCTGGCGCCGGGAGGTGTGCGGCGACCTGACCAGCGCGTTCAACTTCGGCGCGAGCCTGACCCCGTTCCCGACCACCCTGCCGAACACCGCCACCCTGGTCACCGAGGCCAACGCGCAGGAGTCCCTGCCCAAGCCGACCGTGCCGTCCGCGGGCGCGCTGCCGGCCCAGGAGTCCGGCGACCGGCCGGCCGTGCCGATCGGCTACGTGTTCACCACGACTTCGTGGACCGACACGTCCACGAACCGGATCTGGTTCAAGACCGTCAACGCGGGCACGCTCGGCGGCGGGTTCACCGCGTACACCGTCAACTACCGGACCTACGACGGGTGGAGCTACACCTGCCCGGTCGGCGGCTCGATCTCGGACTACTTCTCCGCCAAGACCTACGGCGGCGGCCCCTACGACATCGACCTGCACGGCCCGGACGGCTACCTCCGCGGCTTCCAGGGCAACGTGCTGACCTGGACGAACACCGCGCTCGGGCACCCGGAGGCCTACGTGGTGGACAACCAGAACGGCTCCACCCTGGCGCTGACCGTGAGCAACGCGGGCACCGTCCCGGTCGTGTTCACGATCGGCGCGAACGTGGCGTACCTGGCCGCCGGCGGCTCGTCCAGCACGGTCACCGTCGCGGCCGGCGGCACCCACACCAGCACCCTGACCGCCACCTCGGCCGGCCGGTACGACTTCACCGTCACGGCCAACGTCGGCGACGGGTTCGCCCGCCGCTTCGCCGGGCGCCTGTACGCCTGACCGGCCCCCTGCCCGTGCTGGCCGACCCCCCTGTCAGCACTGTGACCTCGCTCACCGGGCCCGCCGTGACCAGCGGCGGGCCCGGTGAGCGTGCCCTCGCGGACCCCGCGCGGGATATGCTTCGACCCGATCTTGGAACTCGGGAGGAAGCGCTCCATGACCATCGCGACGGCGCCGGTGACCGCGGGCCACGGGCCCGGCTCGGCGTACCTGGACTTCAGCCGGCCCGAATGGGCCACCCTGCGCGCGGCCACCCCGCTGACCCTGTCGGAAGCCGACCTGGTCGACCTGCGCGGCCTGAACGAGCACCTCTCCCTGGAGGAGGTCGAGCACGTCTACCTGCCGCTCTCCCGCCTGCTCAACCTCTACGTGACCGCCTCCCAGGACCTGCACCAGGTCAGCAACGCCTTCCTCGGCCACGCCGAGGCCCGGGTGCCGTACGTGATCGGCGTGGCCGGGAGCGTGGCGGTCGGCAAGAGCACCACGGCGCGCGTCCTGCAGGCCCTGCTCGCGCACTGGCCGAACCACCCGCGGGTCGACCTGGTCACCACGGACGGGTTCCTCTACCCCAACGCCGAGCTCGAACGCCGCGGCCTGATGCTGCGCAAGGGCTTCCCGGAGAGCTACGACGTGCGCCGCCTGATCGAGTTCCTGCGGCAGCTGAAGTCCGGGGAGCGGGCCGTGGACGTGCCGATCTACTCGCACGTGAGCTACGACGTGCTCCCGGACCGGGTGCAGACGGTCACCGCGCCGGACATCGTGATCGTCGAGGGCCTGAACGTGCTGCAGTCCCGGGTCGACGCCGCCTCGCCCGGCCCGGCCCCGGAGCAGTTCGTGGCGGATTTCCTGGACTTCACCATCTTCGTGGACGCGGCCGAGCACCACCTGGAGCAGTGGTACGTCGACCGCTTCCTGGCCCTGCGCGAGACCGCTTTCCGCGACCCGGCCTCGTATTTCCAGCACTACGCGACGCTGACCGAGGACGAGGCGCGCAGCACCGCGTCCCGGATCTGGCGCGAGATCAACCTGCCGAACCTGCGGGAGAACATCGCCCCGACCAAGTCGCGGGCGCGGCTGATCCTGGAGAAGCACGCCGATCACGTCGTGGAACACGTGCGCCTGCGCCGACTGTAAGTGCACATGAGGGCTCGTCGACACCTGGAGGGGTTGTGCGCAGACGGAATGAGCGCCCGATGAGTGCTCTGCGCCTCGCGGTCGTCGGCAACCCGGAGAACCGCCGGGTCACCCTGTTCGCCGGCGCCGCCGCCGCGCTCGGCCTGCCCGCGCCGCGGATCGTCCCGTGGCTCGACGCCGTGCGCGGTACGGCCCGGTTCGAGCCCGGCGAGATCGTGCGGATCGACTCCCCGGGGGAGAACGCCGAGGTGGCGACCCTGCTGCGCGGGAGCGCCGACCCGGTCGACATGTACCGGGTCGAAGGCACGGCCGCCTGGTACGCCGGATTCACCGCCGCCCTCAACGTCCTGCACGAGCAGATCCGCGCCGCCGGAGCGAGGCCCCTGGCCGACCCGGCCGAGACCGCGATCGTGTTCGACAAGGCGCAAACCCATGCCTGGCTTGGCAAACACGGGGTCGCGGTGCCGCCGGCGCTCCCGGGCGTGCAGGACTACGACTCGCTCGTGGCCGCGCTCGCCGCGCCCTGGTCGGGCGACGTGTTCGTGAAGATCCGGCACGGTTCCTCGGCCTCCGGCGTGGTGGCGCTGGTGGTGCGCCGCGGCCGCCCGGTCGAGGCGATCACCTCGGCCGAGATCGAGCGGGACGCGCCCGGCGGTCCGGTCCGGCTCTACAACTCCTTGCAGGTGCGCCGATACCGCCGCGAAGCAGATATCCGTACCCTGGTCGACACGCTCGCCGCGGACGGCCTGCACGCGGAGGCCTGGGTCGACAAACACCGCGATTCCCAAGGCCGGCACTGCGATGTGCGCGTGGTCACCGTCGCCGGGCGGGCCACCCACGCGGTCGTGCGCACCAGCGGGCAGCCGATGACGAACCTGCACCTCGGCGGCCGGCGCGGCGACCTGGCCGAGTTCCAGGCAGAGATCGGCCGGGACCGCTGGGCCGCGGTGCTGGGCCTGGCCGAACAGGCCGCCGCCTGCTTCCCGGGCACGCACTGCCTCGGCGTCGACATCCTGCCGACCGTGTCCGCGGGCGAGTTCGTCGGCGAGGTCAACGCGTACGGCGACCTGCTGCCGAACCTGCCCGGCCTGCCCGGGACGCCCGGCGACGGCGTCGACACCTGCACAGCACAACTACGTACCCTGATCGAGGCCTGCGGATGAGCGCGCGCGGCGGCACCCACGCCGTGAACGAGATCGTCGGCACGCACGATCTGCTGTTCGTCACCATCGACACGCTGCGGTTCGACGTGGCCCAGGAGCTCTTCGAGGCCGGCCGGCTGCCGAACCTGGCCCGGGTGCTGCCGTCCGGCGGCTGGGAGCGGCGGCACACGCCCGGGTCCTTCACCTTCGCCGCGCACTCGGCCTTCTTCGCCGGGTTCCTGCCCACGCCGGCCGGGCCCGGGCCGCACCCGCGCCCGTTCGCCTCCCGCTTCGGCGGCAGCGAGTCCACCGCGACCGACACCTGGGTCTTCGACGAACCAGACCTCGTGCACGGCCTGGCCGCGGCCGGGTACCACACGGTGTGCGTCGGGGGCGTGGGATTCTTCAACCCGGCCAACGCCCTCGGCGCCGTCCTGCCAGGGTTCTTCGACGAGGCGCACTGGTCGCCGGGCACGGGCGTGACCGCGCCGGACTGCCTGGAGAACCAGATCGCGTGGGCGCGGCAGGCCGTCGCGCGGCTGCCCGCGGACCGGCGCCTGTTCCTGTTCGTGAACATCCCGGCGCTGCACCAGCCCAACTGGTTCCATCTCGACGGCGCGGTCCAGGCGGACGGCGACACCCGGGCCAGCCACGCCGCAGCCCTCGAATACGTCGACCGCGAGATCGGCGCCCTGTTCGCGCTGGCCGCGGCCCGCCGGGACTGCTTCGCGATCGTCTGCTCCGATCACGGCACCGCGTACGGCGAGGACGGCCACACCGGGCACCGGTTCGCGCACCCGGTCGTGTGGACCGTGCCGTATGCGCAGTTCCTCCTGCCGCGCGGTTCGCACGCCCAGGGGGTGCGCCAATGATCGGCCCGTCGCCGTACGAGTCCTACGTTTACGCCTATCCGCACAAGACGGCCTACCGTCCGCTGGAACCAAAGCCCTTACTCGCGGACCTGTGGCGCGGCGAGCGGCGCGACGCCCTGTCGTTCTATGCGCACATCCCGTTCTGCGAGGTGCGCTGCGGTTTCTGCAACCTGTTCACCCGCACCTCGACGCCCGAGGGCCTGCCGGGCCTGTATCTCGACGCGCTCGAACGCCAGGCGCCGGCCGTGCGCCGGGCGCTGGAGGAGTCCGGCCCCGCGCCGGGCTTCGCGGTGGCCGCGATCGGCGGCGGCACCCCCACCTACCTGTCCGCGGCCGAGCTGACCCGCCTGTTCGACCTCGTCGAAGGGGTGATGGGCGTGCCCCTCGGCCGGATCCCGCTGTCGGTCGAAGCCTCCCCGGCGACCGCAACCCCGGACCGGCTGGCCGTGCTGGCCGAGCGCGGCACGACCCGGCTCAGCCTCGGCGTGCAGAGCTTCGTCGACACCGAGGCCCGCGCGGCGGTCCGGCCGCAGAAGCGCGCGGACGTGCAGACCGCGCTCGACGCGGTCCGCGCGGCCGGGATCCCGATCCTGAACATCGACCTGATCTACGGGATCGAAGGCCAGACCGAGCAATCCTGGACCACTTCCCTGGACGCGGCCCTGGCCTGGAAACCCGAGGAGATCTACCTCTACCCGCTGTACGTCAGACCCCTGACGGGCCTCGGCCGCCTCGCCGCGGCCGCCGACCTGGACGCGCAATGGGACACGCACCGCCTCGCGCTCTACCGCGCGGGCCGGGATCACCTGCGGGCCAACGGATACGAGCAGACCTCGATGCGGATGTTCCGCCGCGCGGACGGCCCGACCGTGACCGGCGGCGAGGACTACACTTGCCAGAGCGACGGCACGATCGGCCTCGGCTGCGGAGCCCGCTCCTACACCGGCACCCTGCACTACTCCTTCGACTACGCGGTCTCAGCCCACGAAGTGCGCGCGATCATCGACGAGTACGCCGCGACCAGGGACTTCACCCGAGCCCAGGTCGGCTTCGCCCTCGGCCTGGACGAGCAGCGCCGCCGCCACGTCGTGCAGTCCCTGCTCCAAGCCGACGGCCTGGGCGCCGACGCGTACCGCGCCCGGTTCGGCGCGTCCCCGGCCGCCGACTTCCCAGCCGAATTCGAAGCCTTACACCAGCGCGGATTCCTGACCCCGGCAACGGAAGACAGCCCGGCCCGGCTCACCGACGAAGGCCTCGCCTGGTCGGACGCGATCGGCCCGCTGTTCTTCTCGGCCGCCGTCCGTGGCCTGATGCGCGACTGCGAGGCGAAGTGATGGACCTGTCGATCCTCTACCGCGGTCCGCTCGCCAGCTGCGACTACGACTGCTCCTACTGCCCGTTCGCCAAACGCCGCGACACCCCGGAGCAGCTGCGCGCCGACCGTGCGGCCCTGGCCGGATTCGCCGCCTGGGTCCACGCGCAGACCGAGGACCGCATCAGCATCCTGTTCACGCCCTGGGGCGAGGCGCTGACCCGGTCCTGGTACCGCGACACGATGACGCAGCTGAGCCACCTGCCGCACGTGACGAAGGTCGCCGCGCAGACCAACCTCAGCTTCCGCCTGGACTGGCTCGACGCCGCCGACCCCGCGACGCTCGCGCTCTGGTGCACGTACCACCCGGATCAGGTTGCCTACGAACGGTTTCTCGGCAAGTGCCTGGCCCTGCACGCGCGCGGCGTACGGTTCAGCGTCGGCGTGGTCGGCCAACCCGAACACCTCGACGCGGCCCGCCGACTGCGCGCCGACCTGCCCGCCGACGTCTACCTGTGGATCAACGCAGCCGAAGGCCTGACCTACACCGACGAGCAGGCCGCCGAGTGGGAACGGATTGATTCCCTGTTCCCCGCCTCGCGATTCGCGCACCCGTCGCGCGGGCGTGCCTGCCGCACCGGCGAGAGCGTCCTGTCGGTCGACGGCGAGGGCGAGGTCCGCCGCTGCCACTTCGTCTCGCGCACCGACCCCGGCGAACGCCTCGGCAACCTCTACGACGGCTCGTACCGCGCCGCCCTGCGCCCGCGCCCGTGCCCGCTGGACCAGTGCGACTGCCACATCGGCTACGTGCACATGCCGGAACTCGGGCTCTACGACACCTTCGGCGGCGGCGTCCTCGAACGCGTCCCGGCCCGCCGGACCCTGTTCACCATCGCAGGCCCCGCATCGTCGAACCACCACGCAGCACCTCTGACCAGCTGACTCGCTGACCTGTGAGGAACAGACCATGAGTTTCGAAGAACGCAAAACCGAGATCGCCGTCGCCGAATGAAACCCCGCCCGCCCCGCACCCGACCGCCCCGCGCCACGCCGCCCCGACCCACGGAGACCCGATGACCTTCGAGCAGCGGATGACCGAGTTCGCCGGGCTGCCGGTCGCGGCGTTCCCGCAGGACCTGCACTTCGAGCTCAAGCGCCGCGGGCTGACCGCCGAGGACGTGGCCTGGCGGATCGGCGTGGACGTGGCCTGGGAACGGTACGGCGCGGGCACCGCGGCGAGCCTGGACGAGCTGTTCGACCGCTTCCTGCACCGGATCGACTCCGCCCGGGTCAGGGCCCTGATCTTCGGCCCGAACTCGGTCGAGGAACAGGACCTGTCCGAGGCCGTGGACCTGCTGACCACGCACGCCGCCCGGTTCCCGGCCCTGCGCGCGGTCTTCCTCGGCGACATCCTGCGCGAGGAGTCGGAGGTGTCCTGGATCTACGGCGCCCGGCTCGCCCCGGTCCTGGCCGCGTTCCCGGCCCTGGAGATCCTCGGCGCCCGCGGCGACTTCGCCCTGGCCGAGACCGCCGGACCGGACCGGCTCGCGCCCCGGTTCGAGCCGGTCCGGCACGAGAACCTGCGCAGCCTGACCCTGGAGACCGGCGGCCTGCCGTCCGGGATCCTCGGCGGCGTGCTGGCCAGCGACCTGCCGAACCTGGAACACCTGGAGCTGTACCTCGGCGCCCCGCACTACGGCGGCGACGCGGGCGTGGCCGACCTGGCCGGCCTGCTCGCGGGCGGGCTGTTCCCGAACCTGCGCTCGCTCGGCCTGAAGGACTCCGTGCTGCAGGACGAGATCGCCGCCGCCCTCGCCGACGCGCCGCTGCTGGCCCGGCTGGAGGCGCTGGACCTGTCCCTGGGCGTGCTAGGCGACACCGGGGCGGCCGCCCTGCTGGCCGGCCAGTCACTTGCCCACCTGCGCAAACTCGACCTGCGCCACCACTACCTCGGCGACCAGAGCATGGCCCGGCTGCGGGCCGCGCTGCCCGGCGTGCAGCTCGACCTGAGCGAGCAGCAGCAGGACGAGCGCACCGCCCGAGGCCACAGCGGCCGCTACATCGCAGTATCCGAATAGCCGGTCGCGGATTCGGGCCCTTGCCAAGGGAAAGTCCACCCGTGGAGAATCCCAGCGTGACCACTCAGAGCCAGGACGAAGCCGAGAAATCCCTCGGCCCCCGGTCCCTGCCGCCGACCTGTTTCCGGTGCCCGGCCTGCGGCTGGTCCGGGGAGTTCGACTACCGGTTCACCGCCTGGTGCGAGAACTGCGGCCACGGCGCCGACACCAGCGCGCCGGACCGCCTCAGCCCGCGGGCCGCCCGGCGCCGCGAACGCAGCCGGGCCGCCGCCCTGGCCCAGCAACGCGCCCTGATCGCCGCCCCGCAGCTGCGCCCGACCACCTCGGCCGGCATCGCCGTCACCGTCCTGGCCACGGTCGTGCACCTGGTCACGGTGCTGCTGGTGGTCGGCTCGATCATGCTGGTGCTCACCCACCCGCACTGGTTCGTGGCCTGGATCACCGGCCTGATCGGGCTGTGCGCCGCCTGGGTGGTGCGCCCGCGGTTCGCCTACCAGAAGCGCAAGAACACCAAAGGCTGGCTCACCCGGGAGCAGACCCCGGCCTTCTTCGCCCTGCTCGACCGGTGCGCCGGCGGCCTGGGCGCGCCGGTGCCGCAGCAGGTCCGGTTCGTCGACGCGTTCAACGCCGGGACCTTCCGGATCGGCCTGCTGCGCGGGCACGCCGGGATGCGGGTCGGCGCGCCGCTGTGGGTGGTGCTCTCCGGCCAGGAACGGATCGCCCTGCTCGGCCACGAACTCGGCCACCAGATCAACGGCGACGTCAGCCACGGCCTGTGGGCCAACTCCGCCCAGGCCTCGCTGGCCGAGTGGGTCAAGCTGGTCAACCCCCGGTTCCGCCGGGCCCGGCGCGGCAGCCGGGCCTACGGCCTGGCCGCCGTGGCCGACCTGATCGCCCCCTACTTCCTGTTCGTGGTCTGCATCATCCCGTTCCTGCTGGTGCTCGGCTCGCTGCGCGGCCTGCGCCGGCTGGACCTGTCCTCCGGGCAGCGGGCCGAGTACCTCGCCGACGAGCTCGGCAGCCGGATCGGGTCCAGCGCGGCGCTGATCGGCCTGCTCGACAAGCTCGCCCTGCGCGCCTCGGTCACCCACTACCTGACCCTGAAGGCGAACCAGCGCAGCACCGAGGACCCGTGGCCGGGCCTGCGCGAGTACGTCGAGACCATCCCGGGCCACGAGAAACGCCGCCGGGTCTTCGTGGAGGTGGCCCAGCACACCCGGATCGACTCCTCCCACCCGGCCAACTACCTGCGCCGGGACCTGGTCCGGGCGCGCCCGCAGCAGCCGGCCGCGGTGGTCCTGGGCCAGGCGGAGTGGGCCGCGATCGACGCCGAACTCCAGCCGTCCCTGGACCGGATCGCCCGCAAGGTGCTCCGGCTGCGCGGCGGGCAGAGCATCTCCCGGGCCGCCGGGCAGCGGGCAGTAGGGCCGGTCTCAGCCCAGGACCGCCGTGGTCCAGTTCGAGGCGTCCGGGCCGAGCAGGGTGAGGGTGTGGAAGTACGCCGCCAGCCCGCCGACCGCGTTGACGTCCGTGATCGCCTGGACGCTGTCGGCGATGATGAAGACGTTCAACCCGTCCACGTCGTACACAGTGAATGCTGTCACAGAACGCCAATGCGCCGCCCAGGCGATCGGTTGCATCCCGTTCCCCGCCGCCACCGCACGTAGTCCGGCCCGGCCGCGAAAGCGACCAAATTATGCTTAATAGACACCGTGACCAGCGGATGTGATAGATCACACAGAGACCTCGGACCCTCTGCGCTCTGTCCGGGAATACCTGGCTGTGGCAGACTCTTATACAGACGACTAGCGTGCCCCGGGGTCGGTGTGATTCCGAACCGGCGGTGACAGTCCGCGACCCGATCGCGATGGAATGGACGGCCACAAGCCGCCCGGACCGGAGCGGGAGGTTGACCCGGTGGAACTCCGGGACCGACGGTAGGGCCTGCTCCTCGCGGAGCCGGCCCGGATAGTCCGGATGGGAGGCGGCACGCGGGAGTCGGCGCAGCCGTGCGCCCCGACCAGGACGAGGCCGTCCCGGACCGGGGGCCAGCCCGCGTCCGGCCCGAACCGCGGCTCCCCGCCCGGTCCGGCGGACCCGGCCTGACCGCGGCCCGCGCCGCCCGCTCCCGCTCGCCTCCCGCCGAACGCCCCCTAAGGCCGCACCACCAGGGCCACGGCCCGCGGACCACGGGAGCGCGAACCGCGATGTTCACCGGAATCATCGAAGAACTCGGCGAGATCACCGCCATCGACAACCTGGCCGACGCCGCGCGGTACACCGTGCGCGGCCCCCTGATCACCAGCGACGCCGTGCACGGCGCCTCCATCGCGGTCAACGGAGTCTGCCTGACGGTCGTGGACCCCACCGACTCCGCCAGCCTGTCCGACGGCGAGTTCACCGCCGACGTGATGGCCGAGTCGCTCACCCGCTCCAGCCTGCCGGACCTGGTGGTCGGCGACCGGGTCAACCTGGAGCGGCCGATGATGCACAACGGCCGGTTCGGCGGCCACATCGTGCAGGGCCACGTCGACGGCACCGGCACCATCCTGGAGCGCACCACCAGCGAGCACTGGGACCTGGTGCGCATCTCCCTGCCGGCCGGCCTGGTCCGCTACGTGGTCGACAAGGGCTCGATCACCGTCGACGGGATCAGCCTCACGGTCAGCGGCCTGACCAACACGGACGCGGACGCCGCGGACTTCACCGTCTCCCTCATCCCGGCCACCCTGGCCTCCACCACCCTCGGCATCAAGCAGGCCGGCGCCCGGGTCAACCTCGAAGTGGACGTGCTGGCCAAGTACGTCGAGCAGCTCCTGCGCCACCAGGTCCCGGCCGGGCAGCCCACCCCGGACGGCATCCTGATCGCCGGCGCCGCGGACCGCGCGGCCCAGCCGGTCCCGAACAGCGCGGCCCCGAACGGCGCCCCGAACGGCTCCGGGCGATGAACCACCTGTTCGGCTGGGCCGACCTGGTCGCCTTCCGGCTGGCCGGGCAGACCGTGCTGTGGTCCGACCTGATCGGCAACCTGGCCGGCCTGGCCACCGTCGCGCTCGCCCTGCGCCGCAGCCTGTGGACCTGGCCGGTGCAGATCACCGGCTCGGTCCTGCTGTTCGGCGCCTCCCTGTCGGTGCACCTCGGCGGCAACGCCGCCCGCCAGGTCGTGATCGTGCTGGCCGCGTCCTACGGCTGGCGGCGCTGGAACCGCCAGCGCGAGGCCCGGCCCGAAGGGGTCGCGGTCCGCTGGGCCACCAACCCGGAACGGATCGCCCTGGTCGCGGCCCTGGCCGCCGGCACCCTGCTGTTCGCCTGGCTGCTGAGCGTGACCAAGGCCTCCTGGGCGCCGCTGCCGGACGCCTACATCTTCGTCGGCACCCTCGCCGCCACCCTGGCCCAGGCCCGGGGCTGGGTCGAGTTCTGGTTCGTCTGGGTCGCGGTCGACCTGGTCGGCGTGCCGCTGGCCTTCCACAGCGGCCTGCCGGTCTCCGGCTTCACCTACGCGGTCTACTTCGCCCTGGTCCTGGCCGGGATGCGGCAGTGGATCGGCCTGGCCCGCAGCCAGGCGGCCCTGACCCGGGCCGCCCGCCCCGGCAACGGGGCCGCCGCGGCCGACCCGGCCATCGACGCCGCCGCCGGGGCCGCCCCGGCCGACGCTCCCGCCCAAGCCCCGGCCGCCGATCCGGCCGCAGTCCCGACCCAAGCCGCCACCCCAGCCACAACCTCTGCGTCCGTCCGCCAAGGGAGCATCGCATGACCACGACCACCACCGCGCTGGACTCGATCGAGACCGCGCTCCTGGAACTCGCCGCCGGCCGCCCGGTCCTGGTCGTCGACGACGAGGACCGGGAGAACGAGGGCGACATAATCTTCGCCGCCTCACTGGCCACCCGCGAACTGCTCGCCTTCACCATCCGGTACACCAGCGGGGTGATCTGCGTCCCGATGCGCGGCCCGCGGCTGGACGAACTCGACCTGCCGCCGATGACCGAGGTCAACGAGGACCGCAAGAACACCGCCTACGCCGTCTCGGTGGACGCCCGGGACGGGGTGAGCACCGGCATCTCCGCGGCCGACCGCGCGCACACGATCCGGCTGCTGGCCGACCCGGCCAGCACCGCGCGCCAGTTCACCCGGCCCGGCCACGTCTTCCCGCTGCGCGCCGTGCCCGGCGGGGTGCTCGAACGGCCCGGGCACACCGAGGCCGCGGTGGACCTGGCCGAACTGGCCGGCCTGCCCCCGGTCGGCGCGATCTGCGAGGTGGTCAACGACGACGGCAGCATGGCCCGCCTGCCCGACCTGCAGCGTTTCGCCGCCGAACACCGGCTCGCGCTGATCTCGATCGCCGACCTGATCGCCTATCGGACGCGTCAGACGGCCTGAGCGTTCCACGGTACCTTGTAACTTATCCGACGCATATCACCAAGGAGCACGACAACAGTGGCTGGCCACGGAGCACCGGACCTGACCGTCAACGCGAAGAAGTGCGCGCAGCTGCGCGTGGGCATCGTCGCCGCGCAGTGGCATACCGAGGTCATGGACGCGCTGATCGAGCACGCGGTCAAGGCGCTGGCCGAGATCGGGATCACCGAGCCGACCCTGGTCCGGGTGCCCGGCTGCTTCGAGCTTCCGGTCGCCGCGCACGCCCTGGCCAAGGCCCGGTACGACGCGATCGTCGCGCTCGGCGTGGTCATCCGCGGCGGGACCCCGCACTTCGAGTACGTCTGCCAGGCCGCCACCGACGGATTGACCAAGGTCTCGGTCGAGTCCGGCATCCCGGTCGGCTTCGGCGTGCTGACCTGCGACACCGACCAGCAGGCGATCGACCGCTCCGGCGTGCCCGGCTCGGCCGAGGACAAGGGCCGGGAGGCCGCGCTCAGCGCGGTGGCCACCGCACTGACCCTGAAGGGGTTGTTCGACCAGTGAGCACCAGCGCGCAGACCGGTACCGCGGCCCAGTCCGAGACGGTACCGGCGCCCCACGCCGCCCCCGCGGCCCCGGCCGCCCGGTCCGGCAAGACCTTCGAGGACCTGTTCGGCGAGCTGACCGCGAAGGTCGCGGCCGGCGCGCCCGGCTCGCGGACCGTCGAACTGGTCACCGCCGGGGCGCACGCCATCGGCAAGAAGATCGTGGAGGAGGCGGCCGAGGTCTGGATGGCCGCGGAGCACGAGGGCCGGGAGCGGACCGCCGAGGAGATCAGCCAGCTGCTCTACCATCTGCAGGTCCTGATGGTCGAGCGCGGCATCAGCCTCGACGACGTCTACTCCTACCTGTGACCCGCGACCCCTCACCGACCCAGAAAGGCAGCGCCACGATGCTGCGGATCGCTGTACCCAACAAGGGCGCCCTGTCCGAGGAGGCCGCCGCCCTGCTGCACGAGGCCGGCTACCGCCAGCGCAAGGACCGGGAACTGATGACCGTGGACCCCGCCAACGGGGTCGAGCTGTTCTTCCTGCGCCCGCACGACATCGCCACCTACGTCGGCTCCGGCAAGCTCGACATCGGCATCACCGGCCGGGACATGCTGCTGGACTCCGGCGCCCCGGCCGAGGAGATCGTGCAGCTCGGCTTCGGCCGCTCCACCTTCCGCTACGCCGGGCGCCCGGGCACCGGGTCCAGCGTCCAGGACCTCAAGGGCCTGCGGATCGCCACCTCCTACCCCGGGATCGTGCAGGCCCACCTGGCCGAGCACGGGGTCAGCGCCGACCTGGTCGAGCTGGACGGCGCGGTGGAGATCTCGATCCAGCTCGGCGTGGCCGACGCGATCGCGGACGTGGTGGAGACCGGCAGCACCCTGCGCCAGGCCGGGCTGGAGCTGATCGGCGCGCCGATCCTGGAGTCCGAGGCCGTGCTGATCCGCCGGCGCGAGGCCGAGCCGCTGCCCGGGGTCGAGCAGTTCGTGCACCGGGTCCAGGGCGTGCTGGTGGCCCGCCGCTACGTGCTGATGGATTACGACATCCGGGCCGAAAACCTCAAGGCGGCCGTCGCGGTCACCCCGGGGCTGGAATCGCCGACCATCTCCCCGCTGCACACCGAGGGCTGGGTGGCCGTGCGCTCGATGGTGATCCGGGACGACGCCCAGCGGATCATGGACGACCTCTGGCAGTTGGGCGCACGCGCTATCCTGGTCACGGACATCAGGGCCTGCCGGCTCTGAGGGCGGGTGTACGCGGCCGAGTGAGCGCCGCGGGCAACTGAAACTTCACTTCTACGGCGAGAAGTTGGACTCGGTGACCCCTTTGAGCGAATTGAGCGGCGGCGCGCTCTCTTCACCCGGTGACGGCGCCCTGCCCGTGCTGCCGATCACGTGGCGGCCGACCCGGACCAGGGCCGTCATCGGCACCGTCGCGGTGCTGATGACGGCCTCGATGACGATAGTCGCCGTGCTGCTGCCCAGCGACGGCGGCGAACCCTGGTCGCTGGCCGACCGCACCTGCTTCGCCCTGGTCGGCTACCTCGGCGCCGCGGTGCTCGCGATCCTGGCCCGGCCCAAGGTGACCGCCGACCGGGAGGGGCTGACGGTGGTCAACATGCTCAGCCGCAACCGCCTGGAGTGGGCCCAGATCGTCCGGGTGAACCTGCGCCCGGGCGACCCGTGGGCGCTGCTGGACCTGGATTCCGGCGACACCCTGCCGGTGATGGGGATCCAGACCGCCAACGGCCTGCGCGCGGCCCGCCTGGCCGTCGCGGACCTGCGCGCGCTGGTCGAACTGTATTCGTACGCGGATCCGCGGCGGTAGAAGACTAGGCGCTCAGGCCGAGCTGCGCGGCGAAGAAGCCGAGCTGTTCGGCCCGCAGTGCGGTCGCGCGCGAGGCGGACCGCGACACGTGCCCGACCCCGGCCTCCCGGCGCAGCAGGACCGGCCGCTCGGTCCGCGCCGACGAGGTGGCGTGCTGGATGGCCGCGGCGAACTTGCGCGCGTGCAGCGGATCGACGCGGGAGTCGCCGCCGAACACCGTCAACAGGATCGCCGGGTAGGCGGCGCCCTCCCGCAGCAGGTGGTACGGCGACTGCCCGAGCAGCCAGCCGAACTGTTCCGGATCGCGCACCGTGCCGTACTCCCCGGTCCGCAGTGCCGCCGAACCCGACAGTTCCGCCCGGACCATGTCCAGCTGCGGGGCGGAGCACAGCACCGCCGCGTACGCCTCCGGCCGCTGGGCCAGTGCCACACCGACCAGGTGGCCACCGGCCGAACCGCCGTGCAGGCCGAGCTGTGCGCGTGTCGTCCAGCCCTGGTCGACCAGGTGGTCGGCGGCCGCGTGGAAGTCGGCGAAGGTGTTCTGCTTGTGCTCGTGCATGCCCGCGCGATGCCAGGCCTCGCCCTGCTCCGCGCCGCCGCGGATGTTCGCGATCGCATACACCCCGCCGGCCTCCACCCAGGCGACCTGGAGCGGGTTGAAGGCGGGCGAGCACGAATTGCCGAAGGCGCCGTAGCCGTAGAGGATCGTCGGGCGGGCCCGGTCGGGCCGGCCGGTCGGCGAGAGGACGAACATCCGTACTTCGACGCCGTCGTGCGAGCGATAGGCTGCCTGGCTCACGCGGACCGCGCTTTCGGACACTGCGGCCGGGCCGGGCGCCCCCGCCCACTGCTCTACCGCGCCGGTGCGGCCGTCGAGACGGTAGACGCTCGCCGGGGTGCGGAAGTCGGTGTAGGTGTCGAGGCGCTCGGCCTCGGGATAGCCGACAGCTTCGAATGCATGCGTCACAGGAGCCGTATTCCCTTCGGAGGGGGTTTCGTGGACCGCGCCAGGGGCGGGCTTCGCAGTATGCGGCCACCGAAAGCCGTGGGGAAAGGGCTTCTGAACAGGACAAACGTCACACCGTCAACGGGAACGAACACGCGTCCGGGATCGTTGTCTTAAGTAGTTGCACCGGCCGCGGGGAGCCGAATGCTTACCGCTACACCGACGATTCGCGCACGGTCAGCGTGGTCGCCAGGGTCAGCGAACCGACGGATTCCGCGTCCTGGCCGCCGATCCGCGCGGTCAGCAATCGGACCAGGCCGGCGGCCACCTCCGCTATCGGCTGGCGGACCGAGGACAGCCCAGGTTCGCAGGACTGCGCGACGCCCAGGTCGTCGAAACCGACCAGGGCCACGTCCTGCGGCACCCGCCGCCCGGCCTTGGCCAGCGCGGTCAGGGCGCCGCGGGCCATCAGGTCCGAGGCGGCGAACACCGCGTCCAGCTCCGGTTCCCGCTCCAGCAGCTCCAGCATCGCGTCGGTCCCGGACTGCTCGGTGAAGCTGCCGTTCGCGACCAGCGGCGCCAGCCCGGCCGCCTCCAGGGCCTGGTGGTATCCGGCCAGCCGGTCCAGGCCGGCGGTCATGTCGGTCGGGCCGGTGATCGTGCCGATCAGGCGCCGCCCGCCCGCGACCAGGTGCTCGGCGGCCTGGCGGGCGCCGAGCACGTTGTCCACGTCCACCGACGCTATCGCCAGCCCGGCCTGGGCCGGCCGGCCGTCGTACACCACCGGGATCCCGGCGTTGATCAGGGCCCTGGGCAGCGGGTTGTCGTCGTGCACGGAGGCCAGGATCACGCCGTCGACGTGCCCGGAGGTGCAGTAGTCCTCCATCCGCTCGTACGTGCCGCCGCTGGTCGTGCGCGACTGCATGAGCAGCACCAGCTGGATCTCGCTGCCGTCCAGGGCATGGTTGATCTCGCTGGCCAGCCGGGTCAGGTACGGGTCGGCGAAGAAGAAGACGTCCGGCTCCGGGATGATCAGGGCGATGGAGTCGGTCCGCCGGGTGACCAGGGTGCGCGCGGCCCGGTTGGGCACGAAGCCCAGCTCCCGGATCGCCGCCTGGACCCGCTCGCGGGCCTCCGGGGAGACCTTGGGCGAGCGGTTGATCACCCGGGAGACCGTGGCCCTGGAGACCCCGGCGTGCTCGGCTACCGTCTCGAGTGTCGCGGCCAACGCCGTCGCCTCCTTGTCCAATCGCCTGTGCGGCCCGTTCCACCGTGCGCGCGCGGCCGCCCGGCCGGGCCCGGCCGGACCGAGGGCTCGGCCCGCGGGCCGCGCTCAGCCGCGCTCGGCGGCGATGAGGGAACGGTACCAGTGCGCGGAGGCCTTCCAGGTCCGCTTCTGGGACGGATAGTCCACATAGAGCAGGCCGAACCGCTTGGAGTAGCCGTAGGCCCACTCGAAGTTGTCCAGCAGGGACCACTGGAAGTACCCGCGCAGGTCCACCCCGGCCTCGATCGCCCGGGCCGCGGCGTCCAGGTGCCCGGACAGGTAGGAGATCCGGTCCGGGTCGTTGACCAGGCCGTCCGGCCCGGCGTAGTCGTCCGAGGCCATCCCGTTCTCGGTGATCATCAGCGGCAGGTCCGGGTGCTCGCGGTGCAGGCGCAGCAGCAGGTGGTAGAGCGCGTCGGCGTCGATCGGCCAGTCCATCGCGGTGCGCGAGCCCGGGATCCGGGGGAAGCGCAGGTGCTCGGAGCCCGGGTAGCAGTTCGGGCCGTGGTGGGTGTCCCACTCGCCGGACTCGGACGCCTCGGGCGCGGCCACCACGGTCGGGGAGTAGTAGTTCACCCCGAGCACCGCCAGCGGCTGCTTGATGATCTCCAGGTCGCCGTCCTGGACGAACGACCAGTCGGTGATGTGCCGGGTGTCCTCCAGCACGTCGGCCGGGTAGCTGCCGCGCAGCAGCGGGTCCAGGAAGACCCGGTTGGCGATCCCGTCGATCCGGCGCACCGCGTCCTGGTCCTCGGGCCGGTCGCTGGCCCCGCGCACGGCGCACAGGTTCAGCGTGATCGAGGTCTCCGGCTGGTGGCCGAGCGCGGCGGTCAGCGCGCCCACGGCCAGGCCGTGGGACAGGTTCAGGTGGTGCACCGCGGCCAGCGAGGCCAGCGGCTCGGTCCGGCCCGGGGCGTGCGCGCCGGCCGCGTAGCCGAGGTAGGCCGCGCACCAGGGCTCGTTGTGGGTGGTCCACATGGCGATCCGGTCGCCGAGCCGCTCGCCGACGTACCCGGCGTACTCGGCGAACCGGTACGCGGTGTCCCGGTTGGTCCAGCCGCCCGCGTCCTCGAGCTCCTGCGGCAGGTCCCAGTGGTAGAGCGTGAGCACGGGTTTGATCCCGCGCTCGAGCAGCCCGTCGGTCAGCCGCTCGTAGAAGTCCAGCCCGGCGGAGTTGGCCGGCCCGCTGCCGCCCGGCTGGATCCGGGGCCAGGCGGTGGAGAACCGGTAGGCGGTGACGCCGAGCTGGACCAGCTGGTCGAAGTCCTGGGCCCAGCGGTGGTAGTGGTCGACCGCTATGTCGCCGGTGTCGCCGTTGTGTACCTTGCCCGGAGTGCGGGCGTAGGTGTCCCAGATACTGGCCGTCCGCCCGTCGGCGTCGTGCGCCCCCTCGATCTGGTAGGCGGACGTCGCCACGCCCCACCAGAAGTCGGCCGGAAAGCGCCGCGGCGCTTTCGGCGGCGTGGGCGCGGGGGCGGACTCGGCGTGCGCGAGTGTGCTGCCAGGCATGGACCGGTTTTCCTCTCGGGAGTGTCGCGATCACGAGAGAGCGCTCTCACAGATAGATGTGAGAGCGCTCTCATCCACGCCCAAGAGTCTCCTAGACCCGGGCGGCCTGTCAAGGGCCGGGGGGTGGCCGGTACCGGTACCGGCGGCGGGGCCTGCGGGGTTGGCGGCGGGCCGGGCGGCCCGGGCCGAAAGTTTCGTCGGCCGGGGGATCTTCGAGGGTTGGCGTGCCGGAGGTCCGGGACGGCCGGACGTGTGTATGAGGCCTGAATGAGTCCGGGTTGACTCGTGATCAGATCCGTTGCGCGGCATCGGGTGCGGCGGCACGTGGGTCGGCCCCGGGGTTGTGCGGCGATGCGTCGCGAGGATCTACTCGCGGGGGCTGGTGATCTTTCCGGTGATCCGTTTCAGGACGGCCGCGAGGTCGTCGTCCGAAGCGATCGGGGAGTGCCAGGTGAGCGCCGGCCCGCGACGATGTCACAGAAGATGCAGTCACTCACGCGAGCTCCGCTCCGTCATTTTCACGCGACGGCGATCGTCAGTTGATGTCGAACTCGTTGCCCTCGGGGTCCAGCATGGCGACTGCGTAGTGGTTGAAGCCCTCGGTGTACAAGGCCTGTAGGAACGTCGCGCCGAGGTCGACGAGTCGGGCCGCCTCCGCGTCGACCCGCTGCTTGCGGATGTCCATCGGGACTTCGCGGCCGCCGCTGGCGCCGATGTCCAGGTGCAGGCGGTTCGTGATGGTTTTTCGGTCGGGCACCACCTGGAACCAGATCCGCGGCCCGCGGCCCTCGGGGTCGACGATGCTGTCCGCGCCGAGGCCGAGTTCCTCCTCCGGCAGGCCGAAGTCGCGCCAGTAGTCGTCCCAGGTGGCGAAGCCGCTCGGCGGGGCTTCGAGCTCATAGTCCAGGGCGGCGGCCCAGAAGCGGGCGAGCGGCTCGGGGTCGGCGCAGTTGATCACCAGTTGGAAGCGGGCAGCCATGGTCTCTCCTCGAAGTCGGCGTCGGCGTTGACGGCGGGTCGGCGCCAGTATGCCGGGGCCCGCCGACAACGGCTCCGACGCTACTAAATTAGCTTGCTAGCATGCTATGGTCAGACCATGGGTGAGGAAGACGTCAAGCAGTTCAACGTGTACCTGCCGGTGGGGCTGATCAGGCAGGTCAAGCACCACGCGATCGAGGCGGAGATGTCCCTGTCCGCCCTGGTCGCCGAGGCGCTCCGGGCCTACCTCGACGACACCCGGACGCAGCAACCACACCAGCCGCAAACGAACGACGAGGAGGCCTGACATGGCGACCAAGGGCATCGAAGCTCTGTTCCTGGAGACCCACAACTGGGGCAAGACGGCCAAGTTCTTCCAGGAACTGGGCTACGAAGTGGAGTTCACCACCGACCACGGCTCCGGCCAGCTGCGCAACGGCACCGGCGCCTACATCTTCCTGGTCGAAGTCCCGCCGAGCCAGGAACCGCAGTCGCAGATCGTCCTCGGCGTGGCCGACGCGGACGCGTTCCGGCCCGGTCCGGTCGTCGAAGTGGTCACGCCGTTCCAGGACACCCACTACGGCACCCGGGAGATGGTCGTGCGCGACCCGGACGGGCGCACCTGGAATCTGCAGGCCCCCGGCCGGAACTGACCTGAGGAGAACCCGACATGGTGGCAGCAGAAGGAAGCGTGGCCCCGGAGAGCTCGGCGGTCCGCGTCGCGTTGTGGCGGGCCCTGCACGTGCGGCTCGACCCGCCGCCGCACGTGCTCGACGACGAGATCGGCCTGCGGCTGGCCGCGCCGGACGACGGGTGGACGGACCGTCCGGACATGGATCCGCAGGGCACCCGGCCGTTCCGCGCGTCCATCGTGGCGCGGGCCCGGTTCATCGAGGACCTGGTCGCCGAGCAGGCGGGCGGTCCCGGCGTCGACCAGTACGTGCTGCTCGGCGCCGGTCTGGACACGTTCGCCCAACGTCGGCCGGAGCTGGCCGCCGGGCTGCGGGTGTTCGAGGTCGACCAGCCCGACCCGCAGGAGTGGAAGCGGCGGCGGCTGGTCGAGCTCGGTTACGGCGTCCCGGACTGGCTCCGGTTCGTGCCGGTCGACTTCGAGGCCGGGCAGTCCTGGTGGGAGCGGCTGCCGGCGGCCGGGTTCGACGGCGGGCGCCCGGCGGTCGTGGCGGCCACCGGCGTGAGCATGTACCTGACCAGGGACGCGATCTCGGCCATGCTCTGCCGGATCGCGGCGCTGGCTCCGGGATCCACCCTGGCGATGACGTTCATGCCGCCGCTGGAGCTGCTGGACCCGGATTTGCGGCCCGGGATGGAGGCGGCGGCGCGCGGCGCGCAGGCGTCCGGCACGCCGTTCCTCAGCTTCTTCAGCCCGGAGCAGGCGGTGGATCTGGCCCGCGAGGCCGGATTCCGGGACGTGCGGCACGTGTCCGCAGCCACCCTCACCGAGCGCTACTTCGCCGACCGGACCGACGGCCTGCACACGTCGAACGGGGAAGAAATGCTGGTGGCGAACACATAGCGCGCCTGGCAGCCGGGTCGGCGGGACGCGGCGCGCCCCGGCGCGCCTGGCTGACTTGGCGCGGGTTCCCTCGAATTGGTGATGGCTGAGCCGATCGGGTCGCGGGACTCGCCGGGAGCATGGCGCCGATCGGGGTGAATACGCGCTCATCCTCGCATGATCGCTGGCCGTGAGGCAGTGCGCTGTCCTACCCTTCAGGAACCGGGCCGGCCGGACCCATCTCACCGATTCCAACTGCGTAGGGGATATATGAACGCCTTGCCGCCGATCGTGGATCACGACGAACGAGACGCCCTGGTGGTCCGCACCGACTACGGGGACGAAGAAGCGTGGCAGGCCGTGGTGAAGGCGCTCGGCGAGCCGTGGGCGGACGGCGAGCTGAAGTCGTTCGTGCACTTCGTCGACGATCCGATCTGGGCCGGCGCCAGCGTCGACCAGGTGTTGGCCGCGGTGGCCGGCGAGGAGTCGCTGGGCGTGGTCTTCATCGCCGACCAGGTGACCATGCAGGCCGAACACCATGCGCTGCTCGCGGTGAACGCCTTCACCCGCGAGGAGTTGGGCGACGAGTGCTACGAGGAGACGGTCGAGTTCGGCCGCGAGTTCCGCACGGCGCCGATAGGAGTGCAGGACGTCTACGCGAACGTCCACGTCGCCAACCTGGGCTTCGAAGAGTACGCCGAAGGTGCCCGGGACTATCCCGAGGGCGTCTACCGGTCGTTCTGATCGGGGACTGCTCGCGTCGGCGACCGCGAGCTGTCGGTAACCGCTCTCTGCAGGTTACCGGTCCCGTCGGTAACCGCTCTCCGAACCGGCTGTCCGGCCGCGCGTTGCCGGACTGTGGCCGGGCCGAAGCCGGGCTCTGATTCGCCGCCGAGTTCGGCCGGGGTAGTCCGTACTCTGCTTCGCCGCCGAGACCGGCCGGGGCAGATCGTGCTCTGACAGCACCTGCCCCGGCCGCTCTCGACCCGATCTGCCCGACCAAACCGATCTGCCCGGCCTACCTGATCAACCTGACCAACCCGGCCTACCCGGTCGTCCCGCCGATCGCTCCGCCGATGAGCGACCCGACCGCGCCGGCCAACCCGCCCACCAACCCGCCCAGCAGTCCCTGATCCGCGGTCGGCGTGGCCGACGGCGAACCGCCCGACCCCGCACCAGACCCAGACCCCGAACCCGGTCCCGGTCCCGTGGTCGGCGCGGACGCCCCAGTCGGCCCGACCGTCCTGGTCGCGCCGCCCGCGGGCCTGCTCGCGCCGCCGGGGGAGTGGCCCGATGCCGGTCCGGACGGGTCGCCGGTGCCCGGGCCCGTCCCGCCGTCGGCCGAGCCCGCGCCGAGTCCGCCGAGCGGCGCGGGGGCGAGCGTCCCGCCCTGCGCGCCGCCGGACGCGTACGGGCCCCCGCCGGGCGCCGGGCTGCCGGTGGCCGAGGAGTTGCCGTGGAAGAGGACGAACGCCCCCGCGATCAGCGCCATCCCGGCCGCTGCGGAGGCCAGGGCCTCCGCCGCCTTGCGCAGGGGCCCGGCCTCGCGGCGCGGCCAGCCGCGCCGGCCCCGTGGCCGCCACCCTATTCGAAGCATGCGATTCTGCCTATCCGTGTTCGTCCGACCACTGTCAGATCACCATCGTGGTGGATGCCGGGGATGTATGGGGCCGAATGTGCGAAGAAATACCTTCCCCGGGTGGTTTTCCAGGCAAAGTTTTGGCCAGGTCACCGGCCGTGCGGTGGGGTCCGGAGAACGCCGGCCCGCGGTGTGCGCCCCCTGAGCCCCATCCGCCCCACGCACCCCGTACGCCACCCCCCGGGCGCTCCCCTCCGCCCCGGCCCCCGCGCCCCGCCCGTGAACCCCGCTCTCCCCGGCATCCCGCCGCCCGACCGGCTCCGGACACAGGACGGCCCCCGCCTGGATGCGTCAGAGGCGGGGGCCGTGGTCTTGCGGGACGAACCGGGCGGGCAGATCGTGTCCGCCCGGCCCGTCCGGTCACTGCGGGGTACTAGCTGATCGAGCAGGTGGTGCCGTGCAGGTGGTCGTGCACGGCCGAGATGCCCACGTTGGTGCCGCACAGCTCGACCGGCACGGTCGCGCCGAGGTTCACCACGTTGCCGGAGATGGTGCCGCCGGAGTACTCCGACGTGCCGACGGCGGACGCGAGCGGCCCTGCGGTGCCGAAGCTGCAGGTGGTGCTGTCGGCCAGTTCCTCGGTTCCGGCGACGTCCGCGTTGGTGCCGCAGACCTCGGCCGGCACGCCCAGGGCCACGTTCGCCACGTTGCCGGACACGGTGCCGCCGTTGTGGGTGGCGTAGCCGGCGACCTCCGCGGTGTGGGCCGCGGTGCAGTCGGTGCCCATGAACTCGTTGGTGAACGACCCGCCGTTGACGCCGGTCCCGCACAGCAGGACGGGAACCTCGCCGGCGGCGCCGACCACGGTGCCGGACACGGTGCCGTGGCTGTTGGAGGCGTCTCCGGAGACGGTGGCGTCCGCGTAGGCAGCGCCCCCGACACCGATGACCAGTCCGGAGGCGGCGGCGGCGAGCGCCAGCCCGCGCTTGGCAAACCCATGCATCTTTGTAGACCTCAGTTGCTCTAGACGTCGGTGGGAGACCCTTGACAATCTCCCCTTCGCACTGGCGCAACGAAGCACCGCGGCCCCGGTTACGTGGCCCCGGGCGAAGATCGCCGGGATTCCCCCGGTCGGCCCAATACACGCCAATCGGCTCAATGGCTCTGCAGACCTGTGGGTATGCCGACGGGCCGGCGTCCCGGCCGGGGCCGGTGCGCCGGCCCGTGCGGGTCGGTCGGGTGAAGCGGTGGTGCGGGGGCGGGCGCCCGGCGGCTCAGCGGGTGAGCTTGGGCAGGACCTCGCGGCCGAAGGCCGAGATCCACTCCTCCTGGTTGCGGCCCACGTTGTGCAGGTACACCCGGTCGAAGCCGAGGTCGAGGTAGCGCTGCACCTCGGCCCGGTGCACGTCCGGGTCGGAGCTGATCACCATCCGGCCCTCGAAGTCCTCCGGCCGGACCAGCTTGGCCATCTGCTCGAAGTGGAACGGCGAGCGGATGTCGCCCTTGTCGAACTTCATCCCGCCGTTGGGCCACTCGGTGACCGCGTTGGCCAGGGCCTGCTCGTCCGTCTCGGCCCAGGACAGGTGCAGCTGGAGCACCTTGGGCATGGTCTCCGGGTCGCGGCCGGACTCCCGGGCGCCCTCGGCGAACTTGCCGAGCACCATCTCGATCTTGGCCGGGGCCGCGCCGGGGGTGATGATCCCGTCGGCCAGCTTGCCGGTCTTCTTGGCGTTGATCGGCCCGGCGGTGGCGATATAGATCTCCGGCGACTGCTCCGGCATGGTCCACAGCCGGGTGCTCTCCAGGGTGAAGTACTGGCCGGAGTGCTTGACCTCCTTGCCGCTGTGCCCGCTGGCGAACAGCTTCTTGATCACCTCGATCGCCTCGAACATCCGGGCGCTGCGCTCGGGCGCCTCGGGCCAGTAGCCGCCGACCACGTGCTCGTTCAGCGCCTCGCCGGCCCCGATGCCGAGCCAGTGCCGGCCCGGGTACATCGCGGCCAGGGTGGCCGAGGCCTGGGCCACCAGGGCCGGGTGCATCTTGAAGGACGGGCAGGTCACGCCGGGTCCCAGGTCCCCGGTGGTCTTCAGGCCCACGGCGCTGAGCACGTTCCAGACGAACGCCGCGTTGCCCTGCCGCGGGACCCAGGGCTGGAAGTGGTCGGCCGCCATCACGCCGCTGAACCCGGCCGCCTCCGCGTTCGCGCAGTAGTCGACGACCTCGTTGGGGCCGAATTGTTCGAGCATCGCCGCGTAACCGATGTGGGGTGCGCTCATGAGTCAGGTCCTCCCGGTCCGGTGCCCGGCTAAGCAGGCTCGTTGTTTCGACTGTCAGTCTAGTCGGTGAGCCTCGGTGGTTACCGGGCGGTACGCGGGGTCCAGGCGGCCCGGGGACGGCCTCGGCGTACGCTCCGGGACGCCCGCGCCCGGCCCTGGAACTCCGGCCAAAGCTTGATCGTTATATCTCACTTTCTCGGCGCAGCTATGAAACCGGTGTCGGCGGGTATGGTCGCAATCGTGCGCCTTGACCATGTGTCCTATGCCGTCGACATCGATTCTTTTCCGTCGACCGTCTCCCGTCTCGGATCGCTGCTGGGGGCCTCGTTCAGCGACGGGGGCCTGCACCCGCGGTTCGGTACCCGCAACGCGATCCTGCCGCTGGCCGGCGGAGCCTATGTGGAGGTGGTGACCCCGCTGGACCATCCGGCCACCGACTCCGCGCCGTTCGGCCAGGCGGTCAAACGCCGGGCCGCGCTCGGCGGCGGCTGGCTCGGCTGGGTGGTCGGGGTCGAGGACCTGACCCCGTTCGAGGCCAGGCTCGGCCGCGACGCCAAGCCGGCCACCCGGCACCGCCCGGACGGCACCCTGCTGGAGTGGCGCCAGATCGGCATCCTGGAGCTGATCGACGACCCGCAGCTGCCCTACCTGATCCAGTGGGCCGGCGGCCCCGACCTGCACCCGTCCGCGGGCGCGTCCGGGCACGTCGCGATCGACAAGCTGGAGATCTCCGGCAACCGGACCGAGGTGCTCGAGTGGCTCGGCACCAAGGACGAGGACCCGCTGCCGCAGGTGCACGTCAACTGGCTCGCCCCGGCCGACGTGCAGAACGCCTACGACGAGGCCGGCCTGGTCGCGGTCGACTTCCTCACCCCGAACGGCCTGATCCGGATCGACTGAGATTTCGGGCAGACCTGTGGAGTTCATAGCGGAGACGACCGCCGACGGCGTCACGGAACGGCTGTTCACTCTCGGCGAGGTTCCCGGCGTGCTGTGGACGCCCGCCGGTGCCGGCCTCCCGCGCCCGCTGGTCCTGATGGGCCACGGCGGCGGCCAGCACAAGAAGGCCCCGGGCATCCTGGCCCGTGCCCGGCGCTTCGTGACCGCCTGCGGGTTCGCGGTGGCCGCGATCGACGCGCCGGGGCACGGGGACCGGCCGCTGACCGAGGCCGAGCAGCGGGAGTACGCGGACCTGCAGCGGCGGATCGTGGCCGGCCAGGTGGCCGGTCCCGAGCTGATCCAAGCCGGGGCCGAACGCGCCGCCCGGGCCCTTCCCGAGTGGATCGCGGTCCTGGACGCGCTCCAGGCGGCCGGCCACACCGCGGGCCCGGTCGGCTACTGGGGCGTGTCGATGGGCGCCGTGGTCGGCGTGCCGCTGGCGGCGGCCGAGCCGCGGATCGTCGCGGCGGTCTTCGGCCTGGTCGGCGACGCGCTGGCCGAGGCGGCGGACCGGGTGACCGTCCCGATCGAGTTCCTGCTGCAGTGGGACGACGAACTGGTCTCCCGCGCCTCGGGCCTGGCCCTGTTCGACGCCTTCGGCTCGGCCGAGAAGACCCTGCACGCCAATCCGGGCCGGCACGGCGCGCTGCCGGCGTTCGAGGTCGACAGCTCGGCGAGCTTCTTCCGGCGGCACCTCAGCTCACAACGACCTGCGCCGGCGCCGCCGCGTCCGGGGACTTCTCCTGGTAGCCGAGCAGGTCGCCGGGCTGGCAGTCGAGTTCCCGGCACAGGGCGGTCAGGGTGCTGAAACGGATCGCCCGGGCCCGGCCGTTCTTGAGCACGGACAGGTTCACCACGGTCACCCCGACCCGGTCGGCCAGCTCGGTCAGCGTCATTCCGCGCTCTTCGAGCAGCCGGTCCAGGTGCACGGAGATGGCGTGCGGCTCCGCTTCGTCCGCTCCCATCAGACGGTGCCCTCCAGGTCCTCGTGCATGGTGACGCCGATCCGCATGATCCGGGCGAAGGACAGTATCCCTAATCCGGTGAACAACAGGGACAGGATCGGCTCGTAGGTCACGCCGCTGCCCAGTTCGCCGCCGGAATTCGCGATCATGCTGTGCAGCAGCTTCAGGCGCCCTATCTGCACCAAAGCCGGCTGTATCAGTGACCCGACCAACAAGAACCAGCCGAGTCCGCGCAGTCGCCCGGCGATCGCATCGGTATAGATGCCGTGTCTGGCCGCGTTGCGCACGAGCAGATACACCAGCAGCACGCTGCCGACCAGGAGCAGCGTCGTCGGCAGTTCCTCCAAGGTGTACCAGAGCCGCTGCGCCGCTGATGGATGTAGCACGCAGAGATGGTAGCCGTTCGTCATCAGGTCGACGCCCGGCCTGGCCTGGCCGATCAGCCCCTGGGAGTCGGTCCCGCTCGACACGCTGTCGGTGTCGGCGCAGATGGCGGCCGTGTGCCCGAAGCCGAGGTAGCTGCCGCTGCCGAAGATCGTCGTGGCGATGACGGCCGCGAAGCCCAGGACGATCAGGCCGAGCAGCATCGTGGCGGCCGTGGTCAGCGGCTCCAGCGGATCGCGCGGCCGCTCTCGCCGCCGCTCCCGTCTCCTCCTCTTCCGCGCCCCTGCGCCCATCCCCGCCGCCCCGATCGAATTCCGCATCTTGACGCCCCCTCCGTATCGTTTTCCGATGCTATCGATAAACGATGCCATCGATAGTCGATACTGTCAAGTCCGCCCAGCCGCCGCCGAGCCTCGTTGACACCGGCCGGGCCGGCGGCTAGACACAGGAAGGTGACCACTGCCGAGCTCGCCGCGTCCCTGACCGCCGCCGTGGGTGCCCCCGGCCGGGTCGTCACCGACCCCGACCAGGTCGGCGCGTACTGCACCGACGAGCATTCCTACGTCACGCCCGGCCGTCCGCTCGGCGTGGTGGTCGCGCACACCCGCGAGGACGTGGTGGCCACGATGCAGTGGGCCACGGCCCACCGGGTGCCGGTCATCCCGCGCGGCGCGGGCACCGGGATCGTCGGCGGCACGGCCGCGATCGACGGCTGCGTCGTACTGTCGCTGGCGAGGATGACCGCGATCCGCGAGTTGTCCGTCGAGGACCAGATTGCCGTGGTCGAGCCCGGCGTGATCAACGCGGACCTGGACAAGGCGGCCCGCGAGCACGGCCTGATGTACGCACCCGACCCGTCCAGCTTCGAAACCTGCACGATCGGCGGCAACGTGGCGACCAACGCCGGCGGGCTGCGCTGCGTGAAGTACGGCGTGACCCGCGAGTCCGTGCTCGGTCTGGAGGCGGTGCTCGCGGACGGTTCTGTGCTGCGCACCGGCCGCCGGACGGTCAAGGGCGTGGTCGGCTACGACCTGACCAGCCTGCTGGTCGGCTCCGAGGGCACGCTCGCCGTGGTCACCGAGGCCGTGCTGCGGCTGCGCCCGGCGCCCGCGCGGCCGCCGGTGACCGTCGCGGCCGAGTTCCCGACCGTCCGGCAGGCCGCCGAGGCGGTCTGGGCGATCGTGCGCTCGGGCGTCGGCCCGAGCCTGCTGGAGCTGATGGACCGCGCCACCCTGGAGGCGCTGGACTCCTGGCGCAGCATCGGCCTGGCCGCGCAGACCGGCGCGATGCTGCTGTGCCAGGCCGACGGCTCGGACGCGCAGGCCGCGGGCGCGCTGATGGCCCGCTGCTGCGAGGAGTCCGGCGCCGCGCTGGTCGCGGTGTCCGAGGACGAGGCCGAGGCGGCGCAGCTGCTGACCGTGCGCCGTGCGGCGTTCACCGCGATCGAGCGGCTCGGCGCCTGCCTGATCGAGGACGTGTGCGTCCCGCGGTCCAAGCTGCCGGAGATGTTCGACGCGGTGGCCCGGATCGCGTCGTCCCACGACCTGACCGTGCCGACCCTGGCCCACGCGGGCGACGGCAACCTGCACCCGGTGTTCGTGTTCGACCACACCCTGCCGGAGATCCCGGCCGCGGTCTGGGCCGCCGCCGAGGAGGTGTTCAAGGTCGCGCTGGAGCTCGGCGGCACCCTGACCGGCGAGCACGGCGTCGGCACGCTCAAGCGGCACTGGCTCGAAGCAGAACTCGGCCCCGCCTCGATGGCCGTGCACGCGGCGATCAAGCACGCGCTGGACCCGCTCGGGATCCTGAACCCGGGCAAGGCGATCTGACCCGGCCGCGGATCCGACGGATCGTCCGTCCGGGGGACGCGCGGCGGACCAGGGGTTGACGCCGGCCGCGCCCGGGTGGACGTTTCCCTGGCAGGCGCGACATTCCGCGCATTTACCAGCGAATCCCAGAGGTGGTCATGAGTGCGATCCCAGAGGCGGCCGGGCCCAGGCGGGCGCGAGGGCGGCGCACCGGGTACCGGCCCGGGCGGCTGCTCGCGGTGACGGCCGCCGGCGCGCTGCTCGGCGCGATGGTCCTGGTCCCGGCCGGGACCGCACTGGCCGGGACGCTGAACACCGGCGCCGCGCCGGGCTGCTGCGGGACGTCGGCGACCTGGTCGCCGGGGGACAAGACCTTCCTGGGCCGGGCCGAGGCGCCCACGGCGGCCGCCGACGACGTCTGGTTCACCGGGACCAACGGGATCCTGACCGAGCTGTTCTACCCGAACCTGGACACGCCCGACTTCACCGACCAGCAGTTCATCGTCGGCGACGCGAACCACACCTGGGACCAGGAGGAGAAGACCGACTCCACCCACACGGTCGCCCAGGTCCAGGGCGACTCGATGGCCTGGACGGTGACCAACACCGGCTCGAACGGCCGGTGGAAGCTCGCCAAGACCATTTACACCGACCCCGGATCGCCCGTCGTCGACGAGAAGGTCACCTTCACCGTCACCTCCGGCGACCTCGGGAACTACACGCTGTATCAGCTGTCGAACCCGACCCAGGAGGGCAACGGCAACGACGACACCGGCACCACCGCGACCTACGACAGCCGGCAGATGCTCGTGTCTTCGGGCTCGAACACGGCCGGGACCGCCACCGACGCCTCGGCGATCGCGGTCGGCGACGGCCTGAACTGGCTCAGCTCCGGCAGCACGCCCATGCTCTCCAGCGGTTTCGAAGGGGTCGACGACGGCTGGACCGACCTGCTCGGCGGCTCCACCCCCGACTACACGATGAACGACGCCTACAGCAGCGCGACCGGCGGGAACCTCGTGCAGACCGGCGAACTGAACCTCGCGCCGGTGGCCACGCAGACCAGCGTCACGTTCAACCTGGTGATCGGCATGGGCGCGACCACGACCGCGGCCGAGTCGGCCGCCGACGCCGAACTGACCGGCCTGACCAGCAGCCCGACCGGCGTCGAGACCTCCTACAACAATCAGTGGTCCACCTGGGCCGCGGGCCTGAACAGCTACAGCAGCCTCGGCGGCGAGCAGTACCTCGTCTCGGCGATGGGCATCAAGGCGTCGCAGGACCCGTCCAGCGGCGCGATCGTGGCCGGGATGGGCTCGCCCTGGGGCGATTCGCAGAACACGTCCGATGCCGGCTATCACCGCACCTGGTCTCGGGATCTGTTCAACAGTGCCACGGCCCTGATCCTGGCCGGGGACAACGCCGACGCCGACTCGGCGGCCAAGTTCCTGTTCAACGACCAGCAGGAGTCTGACGGGCACTTCCCGCAGAACTCCTTCGTCAACGGCACGCCGAGCTGGACCGGGGTCCAGATGGACGAGACCGCGTACCCGATCATCCTGGCCTGGCAGCTGCGCACGTACGACAGCAGCCTGGTGAGTTCGAGCTTTTACACCGCGCACATCCGCCCGGCGGCCGAGTACCTGATCGCGCACGGCCCGAGCACGCCGATGGAGCGCTGGGAGGAGAACTCCGGATATTCGCCCTCGACGATCGCGGCCGAGATCGCCGGGCTCTACCTCGCCTCGCAGATCGCCTCCGCGGACGGCCAGAGCGCCGACGCGACCACGTTCGCCGACGACGCCAACAGCTGGGCCGCGCAGGTCGAGAACTGGACCTACGCGACCAGCGGCCCGTTCGGCAACGGCCAGTACTTCGAGCGCATCTCCCGGAGTGGCAACCCGAACGACGGCACGAACGTGACGGTCGCCAACGGCGGCGGGACGTACAACGAGAACGCGGTCGTGGACGACGGGTTCCTGCAACTGGTCGTCCTCGGGATCCTTCCGGCCGACGACCTGCACGTGGCGAATACGATTGCTGTCACGGCCGACCCGAACGCGGGCGAGTCGGCCGGATCGCTGGAGGAACTGCTCCCGGACGGCACGGACTTCTTCCGCTACAACCATGACGGATACGGCGAGACGAGCACCGGCGGGGACTTCGTCAGCTCGGGAATCGGGCGGCTGTGGCCGATCCTGGACGGCGAGTTCGGCCAGTATCAGGACCTGCTCGGCGACCACGTCGCGCCGTACGTCGCGGACCTTCAGCACTACGCCACGCCGTCGTATCTGATCCCTGAGCAGGTCTGGGACCAGAACGCCCCCACGGGCGACACTCCCGGCACCCCGACCCTGTCGATGTCCGCACTGAACTGGTCGCTGAGCATGTACATCCAGCTGGTGGCCGCCGAATACGGCCAGCAGCACAGCATCGCGGGCCTGCCCGGGACGCCCGCGGCCGTCTCCAGCCACTTCGCCGCGGCCCTGGCCGAACCGGTGACCACCTCGCCCAGCCCGGCCGTGGCCGGGCAGCCGGTCACGGTCACCTACGACGGGTCGCTGGCCGCGTCGGCGACGTCGATCACCATGCACTGGGGATACGACAACTGGTTGTCGATCACGAACACCGCGATGACCAAGCAGGCCAACGGAACCTGGACCGCGACCGTCACCGTCCCGGCCGGCACCGGGCTCAACACAGCGTTCTACAACCAGGCCAGTACCTGGGACAGCAACAGCGGCAACAACTACAACATCGGGTCGGTCAACTCGCCGGTGTCGGCGTCCCCTGATCCGGTCGTCGGCGGGCAGAGCGCGACGATCCGGTACAACGGTTCACTGGCCGCGTCCGCGACGTCGATCACCCTGCACTGGGGCGACAACGGCTGGCAGGGCGTGACCAACACCGCGATGACGAAGCAGGCGGACGGCTCGTGGAAGGCCACGATCACCGTCCCGGCCGGCAGCAGCCTGAACCTGGCGTTCTACAACCAGGCCGGTACCTGGGACAGCAACGGCGGCGTGAACTACGGGTTCGCGATCCGGTAGCAGACGTCGGGTCAGCGGGCCGCGGCTGCGCGGCCGAACACCTCGGTCAGCTCGGCCCGCCGACTGACGCCGAGCTTGGCGTAGGTGCGCTGCAAGCGGTTCTCCACGGTCCGTACCGAGAGGATCAGCTGGTCGGCGATGGTCTGGCTCGTTATGCCGTCGGCCGCGAGCAGCGCGATCTCCTTCTCCCGGTCGGTCAGCGCCGCCGCCGCCGCGGGCTCGGTGAGGCCGGGCGTGCGCGCGCCCTCGGTGCAGCGGGACCAGGCTTCGGCCAGTTGTGTGGCCGCGGCGGCCGATCTGGTCCGGCCGGTGCGCCGGAAGGCTGCCGCGGCGGTCGTCGCGGCCTGTGCGGCGAGCAGGTCCGCGCCCAGGTCTCGGCAGGCATGGGCGGCGGCCAGCAACTCTTGCGGGTCCTGCGGATTCGGGCCGGCCATCGCTGCGGCGAAGCGTGCTCGGACGGCGATCAGGTCGCCGTCGCCGGTCCGGGCCAGCTCGGCCAATCGGTCAGCGGCGCGGCCGCCGAGGCGGGCCAGGTCGGTCAGGAGTAGGGCTTCGGCGGCGTGGTGCCCGGCTGTGCGGGCTCGGGCGGCCGCGGCGGTCAGTTCGGCTCGGGCTTCGGCGAGTCGGCCTTTCGCGCCTTGAGACATTCCCAAACACTGCCTAGCAGCACCGCCGAGCTGGGATCGAGCAGCTGTGCGTCGTCAACCACGACCACCCAGCGTCGGCGGTCGTTCGCGGGCAGATTGGCCGCGACGGCGGCGAAGGCCTCGGCCGGGTGCCGGAAATCGGTCCCGCCGGGCAACAGATGTCCGATCGCCCCGAGCGGCATGGCGGCCGCGGCGGCCGTCGCGACCGCCAGATCCGCCCGGCAGCCGCCGCGCCGGGCCCGGGCCAGTACCTCCTCGGCCAGCCGGGACCGGCCCGTGCCGGCCGGTCCGGCGATCACCACGCCCCGGCAGTCCGCGGCGGCCAGGGCCTCGTCGAACGCCGCCAACTGCGCCTCCCGGCCGCCGAACGGCAAAGGCGTTGCAGCGCACGCAGATTCCACCACTGATCTTCCCCTCCAGCACGATCCAGTCCTCGGCGCCGCGGTCTGAGCCGGCGCCGCCCCCCTCCCTGGGGGCCCACCCGTACTCAGGGTAGAGATCGGCATCGCCACCGCGCAACGGAACCGATGAATTGAGTACCGAGTACTCACGCAATCGGGCACATGGGACTGTTCAACAAGAACAGCGTGGTCATCGACTGGGAGGCTGCGGGAAGGATATAGCCGGAGCGGGCGGCGGCCGGGGTCGGGGCGATCTCAGAGCGTTGTGGCACACTGGGCAGCCGGAAGCGTCGTAGGAGGCCGAACGCCGGCGAAGGGTCAGACCGCATGAGTGAAGCCGCGCCGAGGTTGACCGCGGAGTTGATCGTAGACGGCGCCACACCCGTGGCGCCGGTGCTCTCGCCGGACGGCCGGTGTGTTGTCTATGCGGTGACCGCCAGTGGAGGGAGGGGCGGGCGCCCGCACAGCACACTCTGGGCGGCCGCCGCCGACGGAAGCTCACCGCCCAGGCAGCTGACCGACTGCACGGCGCAGGATCGGCTCCCGCGGTGGGCCCCGGACTCGGCCGCTGTGTACTTCCTCTCGGATCGGGCGGAGTCGGGCACCGACCAACTGCACCGAATCCGCCTGCCCTACGCCGCTGCCAAGACCGAGCCGAATGCCGAGACTGGCGCCAAACCCGAGGCTGGGCTCAACTCCGAACCCATATCCGGTCTGGAGGGCCTGACCGGCTGGCGCGGCCGGATCACGGATCACCACCCGCTCGCCGACGGCCGGACGGTCGCCATCCTGGCCGAGGACGAACCGACCGCCGAGGATGAGCGTCGGGCCGCCGAGTGCGACGACGCGATCGTCTGGGGCGAGCACGTCGCCCGCACCCGGCTGTGGCTGCTCGATCTCGTCACCGGCGAGCTGCGCGGAGTGGACGGGCTCAGGGATCGGCACGTCGTCGAAGTGGCGCAGCGTCCGGATGGCGGTCCGTTGGCGGTGCTCACCTGGTCCGACCCGGACGTCGACCCGGGTGCCATAGACGTACGGCTGCACTCGGTCGATCCCGCTGCGGCGCCGACAGCGCCGGTGACGACAGCGCCGAGGACTGCGCCGACAACGACAGCGCCGGTGACTTCAGCGTCGGCGATGGCCCGGGACCTCGGCCCGATCGGCGTCGAGTCCGGTTCGTTGGCTTGGTGGCAGCTCGACGGCGTCTGGCATCTGGCCCACGTCGCGACGCCGCCGCCGCACCTGGTCGGCGGCTTGGCCGTCTTCGACACCGCAGTACCCGCCGACGGCACGGCCCGCGAGCACCGCAACCTGACCGCGGGCATGGGCGTATGCCCACAGCAACTCATCCAAGTCGCAGACGGCAGTCCGCCGCTGGCGCTGTTCGCCGACGGCCTGCACACCGCCGTGCACCGACTCGATCCGCAAACGCTGCGGTTCATGCCAATACAGACCGTCCCCGGCATGCTCAGCTCACTCACGACCGACTGCTCCGGCACAACAATCGCCGCCCTATGGAGCACTGCGTACGACCCGGTGAACGTCCACGCCGGACCGATCGCCGCCCCACTGACCCGCCTGAGCGACACCCGACCAGAACTGCGCCCGATCACCTGGGGCAACCAAGAACACCTCGCCTACCACGCAACGGACGGACTCGACCTCCAAGCTCTCCTGATCCTCCCACCCGGAAAGAACCGCCCCGACGGCCCCTTCTCGCTGATCACCCTGGTCCACGGCGGCCCCTACTACCGATACGCCGACAGTTTCCAGCTCGGCGCGATCGACACGGGCCAATGGCTCGCCGCCGCAGGCTACGCCGTCTTCCTACCCAACCCGCGAGGCAGCTCGGGCCGCGGCCACGAGTTCGCCGCCGCGGTCATCGGGGATATCGGCGGCGCCGAATGGACCGACATCACCACCGGAATCGACCTGCTGATCGCCGAGGGGATAGCCGACCCGGACCGCCTGGGCATCGGCGGCTGGAGTCATGGCGGATTCATGGCCGCCTGGGCCGTCGTCCGGACGGACAGGTTCAAGGCCGCACTGACCGGCGCCGGCATCAGCGACTGGGGCATGCTCGCCGCAACCGGGGAAAACGGAGCCTTCGAGGCCGCACTCGGCGGCAGCCACGGCTGGGAGGGCACGGGCCCCCACCCGCACGACCAGGTCAGCCCGATCTCCTACGCCGCGCAGATCCACACCCCGGTGCTCATCCTGCACGGCGAGCAGGACACCAACTGCCCGCTCACCCAAGCGACGTACCTGCACCGCGCGCTGCGCCACTTCGGCGTCGAACACGAATTCGTCGTCTACCCGCGCGAAGGACACGGCCTGGCCGAGCGCAACCACCAACTCGACGCACTCCACCGAACCCGAGCATGGTTCGACCGCTGGCTCGGCGACCCCTCCCACCGCAACGACTAAGGTCAACCAGCGCACCAGAACTCAGAGCCCGTTCGTAGTTCGGTTCTTTGGAGTTTCGGGCCGGGCGGCGGCGGATTGCTGCGGATCCAGATGATCGAACCATGCGGCTCAAGCCCTGCCAGGTAGTAGCGGGACAGCACCACCGCACGGATCACCCTGATCGACCCGGTGACCGGGCCGGGAGGCAAGGTTCTGTTCACCGGGCTCGAGATGCACGTCACCGGCAGCACGCCGCCGGCACGCCCCGGCTTCAGTGCCGCCGCTTCCTGTTCCGTTTGCGGCACGCGTCATAGCAGGCCATGCCTACCCGGAAGAGAGGAAGGAACGGTCCGACTGCGGCCATTTGACGCGGGGGATAGCTCGACCACTTGCTTCTCGGTGGCCAAGGCTTGATCACCGCTACGGCAGTCGCGACCGCCCAAGCGGCCAGGAGGCTCGGTGGGACCGGATTGCCCGGCCATACGAAGCTGAGGATCAGAAGCATCCCGGCACCGGCCCACGAGATGGCCACCCCGGCCAGCCACCCGTAGACGACGAGCATCAGTCCGGCCATGCCTCCGCCATGCCCCCTGCGGCCCCGCCCCACATGAGTACGAGAGCTCATCCGAGTCCGAGTCCAAGCCCGTATCCGAGTCCAAGCCTGCCGCCGCACATTGGTTGCGCGGATTGGTTATAGATGCATAATAGTTCTACCTACTTAACCAATTCTTCGGAGGCACCATGCCCGAGCTCTCGCCCCGTCGGCGCACCCTCATCCTGGCGATCTGCTGTCTGAGCCTGTTCATCGTCGGCGTGGACACCACGATCGTGAACATCGCCCTGCCCACGATCGCCTCGGACTTCCACACCCAGGTCTCCGGCCTGCAATGGATCATGGACGGATACACCCTCGTACTCGCGTCCTTCCTGATGCTCGCCGGATCCACCGCCGACCGGATCGGCCGCCGCCGCATCTTCCAGACCGGCCTGGCCGTCTTCACCCTCGCCTCACTGCTCTGCTCGCTCGCCCCCTCGCTCGGCTGGCTGGTCGCGGCCCGGATCCTGCAGGCGGTCGGCGGGAGCATGCTCAACCCCGTCGCCATGTCGATCATCGCCAACACCTTCACCGAACCCAGGGAACGCGCCCGGGCGATCGGGGTCTGGGGCGCGGTGTTCGGCCTGTCCATGGCCCTGGGCCCGGTGCTCGGCGGCGTCCTGGTCACGGCCGTCGGGTGGCGCGGGATCTTCTGGGTGAACGTGCCGGTGGGCATCCTCGCGGCCATCCTGGCCGGACTCTTCATCCCCGAGTCCAGGGCCCCGCGGGCCCGGCGGGTCGACCCGGTCGGGCAGACGCTCGTCGTCGTCCTGCTCGCCAGCGCCGTCTACGCCGTGATCGAGGGCCCGCACCGCGGCTGGTCCAGCCCGCTGATCGTCGGCCTGTTCGCCGTGGCCGCGGCGGCCGTGCTGACCCTGGTCCGGTACGAACTCCGCCGGGCCGAACCGCTGCTGTACCCGCGCTTCTTCCGTTCCGCGCCGTTCTCCGGGGCCACGGTGATGGCCGTGTGCGCGTTCACGATCGTCGGCGGGTTCCTGTTCCTCAACGCCCTCTACCTCCAGGACGTCCGCGGGTTCTCCGCCCTGCACGCCGGTCTGCTGACCCTGCCGATGGCAGCTGCCAACATGCTGACCTCGCCTTTGTCCGGCCGGCTGGTCGCCAGCCGGGGCGCCCGGCTGCCGCTGGTCGGCGCCGCGACCGGCCTGCTTGCCGGCGCGCTGATCATGACCGGGTTCACCCCGACCACCCCGCTGGCCGTGGTCACCCTCGCGTTCGTCCTGGTCGGCCTCGGCTTCGGCCTGGTCAACGCCCCGATCACCAACTCCGCGGTGTCCGGCATGCCGCGCGCCCAGGCCGGGGTCGCCTCGGCCGTGGCCACCACCAGCCGGCAGGTCGGCAACTCGGTCGGCGTGGCCGTGTTCGGCTCGATCCTGGCCTCCGCGGACAGCCGGACGGCGGCCGGGTTCACCGCCGCCGGTCACGCCTGCTGGTGGGTGGCGGCGGGGTGCGCCACACTGATCGGCACACTCGGTATCATCACCACCGGGTCCCGGGCCCGGGCCAGTGCCGAGCGGACCGCGGCGGCCTTCGCCGGTCCGGGTGTACCGGCGACCACGACGGAGATGGCGGTGAGGTGACCGTGGCCGAGCGCGACGACCTGGCGGACGTGTGGTCCCGGATCCAGTCGCTGGTGCTGCGCAACGACATGCGCGCCGAGGTCAGCGAGACCCTGGGACTGAGCTTCGTCAAAGCCAGGGCGTTGCGCCGGCTGCGGCCCGGCCCGCTCACCATGCGGGAGCTGGCCGAGGCGCTGTCCACCGACAAGCCCTACCTGACCCTGATCGTGGACAGCCTGGAAGAACTGGGCCTGGTCACCCGCACCATCAGCCCGCAGGACCGCCGCTCCCGGATCGTCGAGCTGACCGAGACCGGCCGCCAGACCGCCGAACGCGCCGACGAGATCGTCAACCGACCCCCGGCCGCCCTGTCCGCGCTGGCCCCGGAGGATCTGGCCGACCTGGCCAGGATCCTGCGGAGCCTGCCGGACAACCGGGCCCAGCGGGGCTAGCTGAGATCGGTCAGCGCCACCTGCACCGCGCGGTGGAACGTCGGGTACGCGTAGATCATGTGCTCCAACTGCTCCGTCGGCACGGCCGCCTGGATCGCGACGGCCAGCCCGTAGAGCACCTCGCCGCCGGCCGGGCCGACGCTCGTGGCCCCGACCAGGACCCCGCGGTCCGCGTCCTCGACCAGCTTGAAGAAGCCCTCGTTGCCCGGCTTGTGGATCCAGCCGCGGGTCGACGCGGAGACCTCGGTGAACCCGGTGCGCACCCGCAGCCCCTGCTCGCGCGCCTGCGCCTCGGTCAGGCCGACCGCGCCGATCTCCGGATCGGTGAAGGTGACCCGCGGCAGCGCGCGGTAGTCCGCGTCCGGGCCGCCCCGGCCCAGGATGTCGCGCAGCGCGATCTCCGCCTGGTACATCGCCATGTGGGTGAACGCGCCGCGCCCGGTCACGTCGCCGACGCCCCACAGGCCGTCCGCCGCCCGCATCCGGCCGTCCACGGCCAGCGACCGGGCGTGCGGGTCCAGGCCCACGGTGTCCACGCCCAGCTTGCTCAGGTCCACCTTGCGGCCGGTCGCCACCAGCAGCTGCTGCGCGGTCAGCTCCTCGCCGCCGTCGAGCGTCACGGTGAACTCTTCGCCGTCGTGCCGCACCTGCGCCGCCCGCGCACTCGTCCGGACGGTCAGCCCCTCGCGCCCGAGCACCTCGGCCAGCAGCGCCCCGGCCTCCGGCTCCTCCAGCGCCAGCAGCCGGTCCGCCGCCTCCACCACGGTCACCCGGGTGCCGAACCGGGAATACACCTGGGCCAGCTCCACCCCGATCGCGCCGCCGCCGAGCACCAGCAGCGACCCGGGCGCCTCCTTGGCCGAGACCGCGTCCCGGTTGGTCCAGTAGGGCGTCTCGGCCAGCCCCGGGATCGGCGGGATCTGCGGCACCGTGCCGGTGGCCAGCGCCACGCCGAGCCGCGCGGTGAACTCCTGCTCGCCCACCCGCACCGTGCGCGGCCCGGTCAGCTCGCCCCGGCCGCGCACGAAGTGCCCGCCCTGGCCCTCGTACCGTTCCACCGCGGCCCGGTCGTTCCAGTCGTCGGTGGCCTCGTCCCGGATCCGCGCGGCCACCGGCCCGAAGTCGGCCTCCACCTGCGAACGCCCGGCCATGCCCGGGATCCGTCGGCCCTCGGCCAGCAGGTTCCCGGCCCGGATCATCATCTTGCTCGGCACGCAGCCCCAGTACGGGCACTCCCCGCCGAGCAGTTCGGCCTCCACCCCGATCACGTTCAGCCCGGCTGCGGCCAGCTGCCCGGCCAGGTACTCTCCGCCCGGACCCATCCCCACGACGACTACGTCGACCTCCTGCGCCATCTGCCAGACCTCCTGAGTGGGCGCCGCCGGGCGTCCGGGAACGACTCTGCGTCCCGGCGGCCGCGGCGGCGGCGAAAAAGCTTGCGACAAGCAGAACTGTGGCATACCCGCCGCCGTGCGGCCGCGCGGCGCAGCGGTGGCGGCCCGGTGTTCACGGAATCGTCAGATCTACCCGGGTCCGATGATCGCCCGATTGCCGTAGCGCGCCGGGCCCGCCGGCAGTGGTCCCAGCGAATCAGTGCACAGAATCACTCGCCGCCGTATGCTCACGGCATGCACCGGCCGGCCGCCGGGGGCGCAGGAAATTACGGGTTGTGAGTCACGGGTTGCGGGTGGAAGGTGTGAGTGGCGTGTCGAACAGTTACCGGCCTGACTGGGCTCCGGACGAGGTGGACCTGGAACGGCCGTCCGTCGCGCGGATGTATGACTACTACCTCGGCGGCTCGCACAACTTCGCCGCCGACCGCGCGCTGGCCGAGCAGGCCATCCGGACCTGGCCGCACGCGCGCGAGTTCGCGCTGGCCAACCGGGACTTCCTGCGCCGCTCGGTGCGGATGCTGGCCGGACTGGGGATCGACCAGTTCCTGGACCTGGGCTCCGGGATCCCGACCGCGTCCAACGTGCACGAGGTCGCCCGCACGGCCAACCCGGACGCGCGTACCGCGTACGTCGACTCGGACGCGGTCGCGTATGCGCACGGGACCTCGCTGCTGGCCGACCAGCCGCACGCGACATTCGTGCACGCCGACTTGCGCGACCCGGCCGCGGTGCTCGGCAACCCCGAGCTGACCGGGTTCCTGGACCTGTCCCGGCCGGTCGCGGTGCTGATGTTCCTGGTGCTGCCCTTCGTGCCGGAGTCCGACGACCCGGCGTCGGTCATCCGCGCGTATCGCGACGCGACCGTGCCCGGCTCGTACATCGCGGTCAGCCACGGCACGGGCGACTACCGGCCGGAGGCGGTGGCCAAGGTCAGCCACATCTACGAGAACGCCAGCCACTCGATGACCCTGCGCAGCCGGGCCCAGATCGCCGGGCTGCTGAGCGGATACGAGCTGCTGGAGCCGGGCGTGACCGACGTGATCAGCTGGCACCCGGACGCCGACGCGCAGCCGGACCCGCTCGGCGGCGACGTCGCCCTGTACTCGATGTACGGAGCGGTCGGGCGCCGGGGGTGAGCGGCGCTGGCTGACCGCGCATCCGGCCTGCGACTACACTCGTCAGCGAAGCGTGCCGACTGTGACCAGGTGAAGAGCGACGACATTGATGGATGACGGAGTGCCGACGCGCGCGGCCCGCGGCCGGCCGCGCAGCGAACGCGCCAAGGTCGCGGTCCTGGACGCGGCGTCCGAACTGCTGGTGACCGGCGGGATCGACGCCGTGACCATGGAGGCGATCGCGGCGCGCAGCAAGGTCAGCAAGGCCACGCTGTACAAGTGGTGGCCGTCGCGGGCGCACGTGATGCTGGAGAGCCTGTTCGCCCGGACCGAGCACACCATCGTCGTGGACGAGGGCACCCCGCTCGCCCAGGCGCTGACGGAGAAGCTGCTCGGGATCACGGAGCTGTTCCGGGACACGGAGGTCGGCCCGCTGATCGCCGACCTGGTCGCGGCCAGCCAGGCCGATGCGGACATTCGCGCGGCCCTGGACCAGCACTGGTTGCGCCCGCGGCGACAGGTCACGGCCGGGTTGTTGCGCGCGGCGATCGACCGGGGGGAGTTGGAACCGGATACTGACATCCCGGTCGCTGTGGACCAGCTGTATGCGCCTGTGTATTACCGGCTGCTGATGCGGCACGAGCCCCTGAACGATGAACTCGCGGCCACGTTGGTCCGGCAGATGTTGGGCGGGTTGAGGGCTCGGCCCAAGGTTGAGGCTGTGGTTGAGGTCGGAGCCCGCGCGGACTCCTAGCTGACGGCTGCTGTCGGCTCCGCTGTTTCCGTCGCCGCCGCAGCTCCCGGAACTGCCGCCGCAGCCGCTCCGCGCGCCTGCCGCAGGTGCGACACCGTCCACACGCCCAGTCCGATCAGCGGCAACACGGCGCCGAAAAGAGCCGCGCCGGACCAGCCGTACGCATCGTGCAACCCGCCGGAGATGCCCGAGGCCAGGGCGCCGCCGAGGAAGACCGTGGTCATGAACACCGTGTTGATCCGGGCCCGGGCGTCGGACCGCAGTCCGTAGATCTCCCGCTGGCTGAAGACCTGATGGCTCTGCACGGCCAGATCCAGCAGCACTCCGGCCAGCGCCAACAGCACCAGGTTCCCCGACCCGAAGTCCGCGAGCAGCATCGCGGCGACCCCGAGGGCCAGGGCCACCCCGCTGCCGTAGTGCCCGAACCCGCGGTCGCCCAGCCGCCCGGCCAGCGGCGCCGCGGCCGCACCGGCCGCGCCGACCAGCGCGAACAGGCCGATCCCGACCTGGCTCAGGTGGTGCCGGGAGATCAGTTCGAACGCCACCGAAGTCCAGAAGCAGCTGAACGCGCCGAACATCAGCGCCTGGCACACCGCCCGCCGCCGCAGCGCCGGCTCCTCGCGGGCGATCCGGGCTGTGGACAGCAACAGGAGCCGGTAGCTGCTCGCGTGGTCCGGGCGGCGCTTGGGCAGCACCCGGACCAGGGTGACCGACAAGGCGATCATCAGCACGGCCGAGACCAGGTAGATGGTGCGCCAGCCCCAGGCGGCGGCGACCAGGCTGGAGACGGTCCGGGCCAGCAGGATCCCGAGCAGCAGCCCGGCCATCACCGTGCCCACGACCTTGCCGCGCTCGTGCTCCGGCGCCAGGTGCGCGGCGTACGGGACGAGGATCTGGGCCACCACCGACGTCATGCCGACCAGTACCGAGGCGGCCAGGAACAGGCCGAAGTACGGCGAGAGTCCGGCTCCGGCCAGCGCGAGCGCGGTGACCAGCAGCGTGCGCGAGGCGAGCGCCCGGTTCTCCAGCAGGTCGCCGAGCGGGAGCAGCAGGAGCATGCCGAGCGCGTACCCGAGCTGGGTGAGCGTGACGACCAGCGCGGCCTGCCCCTGGCTGACCCCGAACGCGCTGGCGATCGGCGCGAGCAGCGGCTGCGCGTAGTAGATGTTGGCCACGGCCATCCCGCACGCGATCGCCAGCACCAGGATGATCTGCCGCAGCCGCGCCGGGGTGAGGGCGGTCCCGCCGGGCGGCTCGGGGGCCGCTGCGGCCTCGGCGGTTTCCACGGCTTCGGGCGACGCGCCCTGTGCCCCGCCGCCGGATATCCCGGGTCCTGCCTGCGCCGCTGTGCTGGTGTCTCGCATCCGAGTGCTCCTCGCCCCTGCCCGACTATTTTCTAAACGGTGCGTTCAGTATATACCCGGACCGGGCCTTCTGGGTCGAGCCGTTTTGCCGACCGAACGCGACCGGGCCGAGGCGGGGAACGTTCTCCCGCCTCGGCCCAGTCGTCACATCGTCGTGGCTCAGCCGGTCAGCGACGCGTCGTCGACGTCCACCGCCGCCTGCCCGTACCACCCGTGCACGTACACTGTCACGGTGCTGGTGGTCGCGCCCGTGGTGAATGTGGTCGTGAGCTGGGACCAGTTCGCGGCGCTCGGGGTCCATGTGCTCGCGCTCGTGCCTCCGGGCACGGTCGCCCCGAGGTACGCGTAGTTCCCGCGCACCCAATCAGTGAGCGTATACGTCGTGTTCGGTGCGACGCTCACTGTCTGCGTGCACTGGGCGTCGTCGGAGTTCGTCGCCGTGATGGCGAGCGCACGGCTGCCCGCGTGCACCGGCGTGCTCACGACGGCGGCCGTGCCCGCGTCACACACCCACGGCGACAGCGCGCCGCTCTCGAAGCCGGGGTTGGCCACCAGGTTCCCGCCGGCGGGCGGGGTGGTCGGCGCGACGGTGGTCGGCGGCGCGGTCGGCGGCTTCGTCGTCGGGGGAGCGGTCGTGGTGACCGGCGCGGTCGGGGTCGAGGTGGGCGTGGCCGTGGCCGTCGGGCTGGCCGTCGCCGACGCACCCCCGGACGGCGGCGCCGTAGGATCGCCGCTCACATACGGATTCGCGATGATGGTGACGGTCCGGGACTGCACGCCCCAATCATTGGCCTGGGTGCCGGGCAGCCACACGTCCACGGTGTCGTTCTGGATCCAGGTGCCGATGTCACCGGCGAAACAGGTCCCGTATCCCGGCACGGTGAAGTACGTGCCCCACGGGATCACCCGCGGGTCGACCGCGCACACGCCGAGTTGAGAGTCGTAGCCGGACGCGGTCGCGCCGCCGTCGTTGTACGAGGTCACCATCATCTGGATCGTGCCGCCGACCGGCTCGGCCCAGGGCACCACCTGGCCGGCGGCGTTGAGCTGGTACGGCGCGGACAGCTGCCCCATCGACGCGTCCGAGCCGCTCTGGTCGGACAGCGCGACCACGGAGTAGTAAGCGTTCTGACACGGCGAGGTGTCCACGGCGGTCAGCGCGGGCTGGCCGTAGTCCGAGATCCAGGCCACCGACTGCCCGTTGCGCCAGACCCGGTACGCCTGCGCGCCCGCGACCCGGTTCAACGTGATCGTGACCTGGCCGTTCGCGAGGGTCCCGGTGATCCCGGCAGGCACGGCGAGGCGCCCGGTGACCATGTTCACCGGCGCCGCGGTCTGCAGCGGCGGGATCCACGGCGTGTCCGTGCGCGCGGGCGGGGTCGCGTTGGTCCAGAACGGGCAGGCCGGCAGGCTCGCCGGGGAGGCGGCCCGTGCGGTCTGCAGCGGACCGGAGAGCAGGAAGCCGATCAGCGCGATCACGGCGACTACCGCCATGGCCACGACGGACCTGGCGTTGTGCAGACGTTCCTGTGCAAGGGACATGGTCGATCGACCGCTCCTTCAAGCCTTGGCGTCGGCTCGGTGCAGACGGCCGGACCGTCCGGCCGTCGCACGCCTGCGCCGTGGCGTGACCGCCGGCCGCGCGCGGTGGGCGCGCCGGGCCGGCGTGGGGCAGAACCCTTACTCCGCATACTGGTCCAGACCAATTCTCCGGTCAAGCGGTCCGGGTCAAGGGGCGGTTAAACCGGCGTGAGGGGTGGCCGGGCGATCCTGATAGAGCAAGCCCTCATCATAAGAGTCAACTTGCACGCGCGGTCGCGAGCGGATAGCCTCTTCGCGAGAGTCGGCTTTCATGACGAAGGTAGGCAATCGAGAAAGGCCGGACCCCGTCCGGCGACCATGCCCCCGCCCAGCCGCCCATCCGGGAGAAAACCATGTGGAGCACCGAATACAGCACCGAGACCGACCTCGCCCCCGAGACGGTCTGGACCGCCCTGCGCGACTGGAGCACCGGCGTCGTCCCGCCGGCGAACGGCGACCGACATGAACTGCACGGTGAGTTCGCGGTCGGCAGCACCATCGCCTCCTCGCCCGAGGGGCTGGGCATCGTGCTGGAAACCACGATCGTCACCCTCACGGAGAACGAGGTGTTCGAAGCCGAGACCCCCTTCAACGGCCTCATCCTGCTCAACCACTACAGCCTGCGCCGCCTCGCCGACGGCGGCACCCACATCACCCACAAACTGGTCATCGGAGGCGACGCCGCCGACGAGATGGGCCCGACCGTCGGCCCGCGGATCAGCGAGGACTACCCGGAGTCGATGGAGGACCTGCTCGCCGTCGCGCGCAAACTCTGACGTCAGGGGGCGATGCGGTCGATCCGCAGGATCCGGACGGTGTCCGCCCGCGCGTCGACCGCATAGATCACGCACCAGTCCCCGTCGGTGATCGCGAGCAGGCCGGCCACCCCCGTGGCGCCGGACGTCGGCTGCTGCGGATCGGCGGCCAGCGACAGGCAGGTGTCGATCAACCGCTGGGCCAGGTCCGGTTCGTCCGCGAGCAGCAGGCCGAGCCGTTCGAGCGGGTGTTTCGCCCATTCGAGGCGAAGGCTCACGCGGCGCGACTTTCCGGTGCGCCGGTCGTCGCCGCGCCGGCCAGCCCGAGCATCCGCATCGCCTGGGCGTGCGGCACGAACTCGCTACCGAGGTCCTGCGCGGCCTCATGGGCCAGTGCCTCGATCCGCAGCCGGCGCAACTCGTCCAGCGCCTCCACCGGAACCAGGACCGCGATCGGCCGCCCGTTGTCGGTGAGCGTGACCGGCCCCTGGAATCGTGCCTGGTAGGCCAGGTCGCGCAGGTGGGCCCGCGCGTGCGTGAGGGAGGTGGTGGAGTTGGCGGCCTGAGTACTATTCTGGCTGGTCACGCCTAAGACTGTACACACCGCGCAGAGTGAGCACCAGACCTTTGCGGGCAAAGAGTAACCCGGCGCAGCATGACACTGCGCCGGGTTGAGGATGTGGCGGCTTTAACCGCGTACCACGTCGTCTCCGGCCGGCCGGCGGATCGGCGCGCCGGTCGCCTTGGCGACCTGTTCCGGCGTGACGTCCGGGGCCGTCTCGACCAGCACCAGGCCGTCCTCCGTGACATCCAGCACGGCCAGGTCGGTGATGATCCTATGGACGCACGCCGCGCCGGTGAGCGGCAGCGAGCACTCCTGGACGATCTTCGGGGCGCCGTCCTTCGCAGTGTGCTCGGTCAGCACGATGACCCGCCGGGCACCGTGGACCAGGTCCATCGCGCCGCCCATGCCCTTGATCATCTTGCCCGGGATCACCCAGTTCGCCAGGTCGCCGCCCGCGGAGACCTGCATCGCGCCCAGGATCGCGGTGTCGATGTGGCCGCCGCGGATCATGCCGAAGGACAGGGCGGAGTCGAAGAACGCGGCGCCGGGCAGCACCGTGACCGTCTCCTTGCCCGCGTTGATCAGGTCCGGGTCCACCTCCTCGGCCGGCGGGTACGGGCCGACGCCCAGGATCCCGTTCTCCGAGTGCAGCACGACGTGCACGCCGTCCGGGACGAAGTTCGGCACGAGCGTCGGCAGGCCGATGCCGAGGTTGACGTAGTCGCCGTCGTTCAGTTCGGCCGCGGCGCGGGCGGCCATCTGGTTTCTGGTCCAGGGCATTACAGTCGCACGGTCCTGTTCTCGATCGGTTTGTCGGCGGCCTGCTCGGGCGTCAGTGCCAGCACCCGCTGGACGAACACGCCGGGCAGGTGCACCTGGTCGGGGTCCAGCTCGCCGGGTTCGACCAGCTCCTCCACCTCGGCGACGGTGATCCGGGCGGCCATCGCGGCCAGCTGATTGAAGTTGCGGGCGGCCTTGTTGAACACCAGGTTGCCGTGCCGGTCGCCGCGCACGGCCCGGACCAGGGCGAAGTCCGTGGTCACGGCCCGCTCCAGCACGTAGGTCACGCCGTCGAAGCTGCGGGTCTCCTTCGGCTCGGAGGCCAGCGCGATCGTGCCGTCCGGGTTGTGCCGCAGCGGCAGGCCGCCGTCGGCGACCTGGGTGCCCACGCCGGCCGGGGTGTAGAAGGCCGGGATCCCGCAGCCGCCGGCCCGCAGCTTCTCGGCCAGCGTGCCCTGCGGGGTCAGCTCCACCTCCAGCTCGCCGGTCAGGTACTGGCGGGCGAACTCCTTGTTCTCGCCGACGTACGAGCCGGTCACCTTGGCGATCCGGCCGTCGGCCAGCAGGATGCCCAGGCCGCGCCGGTCCACGCCGCAGTTGTTGGAGACCACCCGCAGCCCCGCCGCGCCGTTCGCATGCAGGGCCCTGATGAGGGTCTCCGGGATCCCGCAGAGGCCGAATCCGCCCACCGCGAGCGAGGCCCCGTCGCCGATGTCGGCCACCGCCAGGTCGGCGGCGGCCACGGTCTTGTCCATGGAGAACCTTTCTGTATGTACGTATCCTTGTACGTAGGGTCTTGCTTGTCCGTACCGCGATCACGGCCGGGCCGTTCATCTTCGGCCGGCCCGGCCACGATGACGTCTTCGCCCGCCGGCTACCCGACCCGCTCCGCGGACCCCGGCCCGGATCCGGACCCTGATCCGTCCGCGGACCCGGACCCGCCGCCCGGCCGCAGAAACCGCCGGATCGCCGCGGTCCGGGCCGACGGCGCCCGCTGGACCTGGGCGAACCCGACCGCGAGCAGCAGCGCCACGCCGTCGAACAGGTTCGGCAGCCACACCGGCGCCCCGGCCAGTTCCAGCCCCTGCACGCCCTCGGCCAGGGCAGCGACCGCGACCAGGGTGCCCGGCACGTTGAACCGGCCGCCCTTGAACTGGGTCGAGCCCAGGAACGCCGCGGCGAACGCCGGCAGCAGGTAGGAGTTGGCGATGGTCGGGTCGCCGGTGGCCAGCTGGGCGCTCTGCAGCGTCCCGGCCAGGGCGGTGATCACGCCGCAGGCCACCGTCGCGGCCAGGATCACCCGGGACGTGCGCACCCCGGCGAGCTTGGCCGCCTCGATGTTGCCGCCGGTGGCGTACACCCGGCGCCCGGACGGGGTCCGCTCCAGGAAGTACCAGACCAGCAGCGAGATCACGGCCAGGATGTACACCGGGTAGGTGATGCCGAGGAACTGCCCGGTCGCGATGTTCTGGAAGCCGCTGCCCAGGTTCAGGATCTGCTGGCTGCCGGACACCCAGTCGATCACGGCCAGCAGCACCGAGCTCATGCCCAGCGTGGCGATGAAGGACCCGATCCGGGCCCGCACGATCAGCTGGGTGATCACCAGCCCGATCGCCGCCCCGACCACCAGGGTCAGCGCGATCGCCAGGGCCGGGTTCAGGTGCCGGTCGGCCAGCAGCCAGGCCACCACGATCGCGCCCAGGCCGACCTCGGAGCCGACCGCGAGGTCGACCACGCCGGCCGACAAAGGCACCATCAGGCCGATCGCCACCATCGCGGTGATCGCCTGGTTCTCCAGCAGCGCGCGCCAGGTCTGCGCGGTCAGGAACGTGTCCGGCTCCCAGATCGCGAACACCGCGAACAGCAGCCAGAAGATGTACACCGCGCTGGCGTTGCGCAGCGACGCGCCCTTGCGCAGCCGCTGCCCGGCCGTGGGTCCCGGCTGCACTCGGGCGACCGTGGCGGTGGCCCCGGCCCGGGCGCCGGGACCGGATCCGGCGGCCAGCTCGGTGGTGGACTCCAGTGTCATCGTTCTTCCTCTCCGGGGCCGCCGCCGGCGGCCGTCGCTCCCGCCCGGCGCGAGACGCCGAGACTCGCCCTGAGCAGGGCCTCCTCGCTCAACTGGTCCGCCTCGACTTCGGCCGTGACCTGACCGTCCTGCAACACGACCACCCGGTCGCACAGCTCGGCCAGCTCGGCCGAGTCCGACGAGCAGACCAGCACGGCCGTCCCCTGCTCGGCTGCGGCCCGCCGGATCAGGGCGTAGATGGCCGCCTTGGCGCCGATGTCCACGCCCTGGGTCGGCTCGTCCAGCAGCAGCACGGCCGGGCGCATCCGCAGCCACCGGGCCAGCACCACCTTCTGCTGGTTGCCGCCGCTGAACCGGGACAGCGGCCGCTCCGGCTCGGCCGGGCGCAGCTCGACCGCGGCCGACCACTGCCGGCTCTCGGCCCGCTCGGCGGCCAGGTCGATCCGGCCGAACCGGCGGCGCAGCGGGGCCAGGCCCGGCAGGGTCAGGTTCTCCCGCATGCTCAGCTCCATCACCGCGCCGTGCCGGTGCCGGTCGGCCGGGACGAACGCCAGGCCCATCCCGATCGACGCGGCCACGTCCCCGCCCGGCAGCACCCGGCCGTCCACCCGGACCCGGCCGCCGGTGCGCGGCTGCGCGCCGAACAGCAGGGCCGCGAGGTCCTCCCGGCCGGAGCCGAGCACCCCGCCGACGCCCAGGATCTCGCCCTGCCGGACCGTCAGCCCGACCCCGTGCAGCCGGCGCCCGGCCAGGGCGTCGACGTCCAGCACGGTCGGCCGGTGCGCGGGCACCGGCTCCTTGCGGGTCTCGGCCAGCGCCGAGCCGACGATCGCGCGGATCAGCGCGTCGTGGTCGAACTCGGCGGCCGTGCCCTGGGCCACCAGCCGCCCGTCGCGCAGGGCGGCCACCCGGTCGGCCAGTTCGCGCACCTCGTCCAGGCGGTGCGAGATGAAGATGATCCCGGCGCCCTCGTCCGCGACCCGGCGCACCGCCTCGAACAGCCGCTGCACCTCGCCGCTGTGGAACGCGGTGGTCGGCTCGTCCAGGACCAGCACGTTGTCCGGCCGGGTCCAGCCGTCCAGGGCGCGGGCGATCGCCACGATGGCCCGCTCGGCCGGGGAGAGCCCGCCGACCGGCGCGCGCACGTCCAGTTCGGTGCCGAACCGGCCGATCAGCCGCTCGGCCCGGCGGTGCTCCTCGGCCCGGTTGCCCGGCAGCAGCCCGCGCCGGCCCAGCGGTCGGCCCAGGTCCAGGTTCTCGGTGGTGCTCAGGGTCGGCAGCAGGCCGAGGTCCTGGTGGATGAAGTGCAGGCTCTGCCGGTGCGCGCCGTGCGCGGGGACCAGGCGCCCGTCCGGGTCGCGCACCAGCACCGAGCCGCCGGGATCGGGTTCGTGCACCCCGGCCAGCACCTTGACCAGGGTCGACTTGCCCGAGCCGTTCTGCCCGACCACGGCGAGCACCTCGCCGGAGTGCACGTCCAGGGACACCTCGTTCAGGGCCCGGGTGCCCAGGAAGGTCTTGGACAGGTTCGTGATCCGCAGGAGCGGTACCGACGGGCCGGCCGGCCGGGGGCGGCCCGGTCGGCCGGTCGTACCGCTCCCGGCGTCTAGCCGGCCGGGGTCCACAGCTTCTCGAACCGCTGGGCCACGTCCGGGTACCCGGTCCAGCCCTGGGAGGTGTCGGCCGCGGTGACGTCGCCCTGGGTCAGGAACTCCAGGTCCGGGTCGAGCTCGGCCGGGGTGATCGACTCGTGCGCCAGCTGCCGGGCGGCCAGGTTGACCTGGTTCCACTCCTGGACCAGCAGGTCAAGGCCGAGGCCCGCGGTCAGGCCGCCGTTCTTGATGTCCTGCAGGTTGCTCGGGGTGGGCGCGAAGCCGACCGTGGTCACGTGGATCCCGGCGTCCTTGAGCGCCGCGGCCAGGCCGGTGGCGGCCTCCATCGAGGCGAAGACGACCGTGTTGACCTTCTGGTGCGCCTGCAGGTAGCTGACCACGGCGCTCGGCGCGGTGTTGCCGAACGTCGCGATCGGGATGGACTGGTACGCGGTCGCGCAGGAACCGCACACCTGCGCCATCTCGCTCTTGAACCCGGCCTGCATGGTCGGGGTGAAGTTCAGTTCCGGGGTGCCGAAGAAGACGGTGTTCGACGCGCCGCCCTTCTGCGAGACGACCCAGTCGGCCAGCAGCTGTCCGGCCAGCGCGATGCTGGCCTCGCCGCCTTCGCTGACCGGGACGCCGTAGGCCTCGCCGTCGATGATGCCGACGCCGGTGACCGCGATCCCGGCCGCGGTCATCTGCTTGATCGAGGCGCCGAAGATCTGCGGGTCCACGGCCGGCAGCAGTACCGCGGCCGGCTTGTCGGCCATCGCGGTGGCGGCCGCGGCCTGCGAGCTGGTGGCCGAGGAGCCGCTGTTGACGATGGTCAGGCTGACCCCGAGCGCCTTGGTCGGTCCGGCCAGCAGGGTGCCGATCAGGGCGCAGATGGGCGTGGAGCACTGGAGGTAGACGAACTTGCTCCCGGCCGCCGGGTGCTGGCCGAGCGCGTTGTCCTCGGGGAAGGCGCTGGGGTGGCCGAGGTAGGGGAGCAGTTTGGAGTGCGCGGACGCGGTGTCGACCAGGCTCGCGGAGCCGGACGGGCCGGCGGCCGGACTGCTGCTGCTGGAGCAGGCCGACGCGGTCAGCGCGGCGCACAGGGCGAAACAGACTGCTGCCAGGCTCCGAGACCTGGTCCGGGCCTCGGAACGGTGCAGAGAAAGTCGCATCGGGGTCACCGGCCGCAACGTGGGGCGCAGGCGGCCATGGCCACCGGAACCGCGGTCCAGGCGGTCGGTGGGGGGTTCTCGACGGGCATGGGTGTTCCTCTTTCGCAATGACATGGGCGGACCGTCCGGGCATGGCGAAGCCGCCAGGAACCGGACAGAGTGGACATGCGGCGGAACCGGCTGAGGGCGGCGAGCGCACCGCCGAAGCCTTGTCACCAATTAATAATGATGATTATGATAGTGTTGCCGCACTGTTCCGGGGATGTCAAGGAGTCCTACGAACATTTGGCCGTGTTGAATATAATGATCTTTGAAGGTGTGCTGAGGGCGCGGAACCGCCCAGGCAGGCGCGGTGTGGCGCACGGTGGCCGCGGGGAGTGCGGAGCGGGCCGGGCGCCCGGCCGCTTTCCGGGCGGCGCGGCCGGTCAGCTGCCCGGAAGCGCCCGGTGGTAATGTTCATAATGGATTTTTCAGACCATGAACATCAGGAGGGGCAATTGAGCACCGCGCGCGACGAAGCCGGTCCCGGACCGCACGCGGCGCCCGCCGCGCCCGTCCGCCGCACCGGCGCCGAGCCCCCCGCCCTGCGCCGCAGCGACTGGGAACGCGCCGGCGGCAGACCCCCGGCCGCCCCGGCCACCTCGCCCGCCCCGCCGCCGGCCCCGACCCCGCGCCGGGCCGAGGTCGCCGCCGACCGGATCACCGCCCTCGCCGACGCCGCCGAACCCGGCTCCCGGCTGGGCACCAAGGAGGAACTGCGGGCCCTGTGCGAGGTGTCGGTCGGCACGTTCAACGAGACCCTGCGCCTGCTCCAGTCCCGCGGCATCATCACCGTGCGCCCCGGCCCCGGCGGCGGCCTGTTCACCGCCGAACAGTCCCCGATGGTGCGCCTGGGCAACTCCGTGCTGGCCCTGGACGCCCGCCAGACCGACGTCGCCGAGGCCGTACGCATCCGCGACGCCCTGGACCCGCTGCTGATCGAGGACGCGCTCTGGCACGCCTCACCCGCCGACATCGCCCGCCTGCGCCGCGAACTGACCGCGATGGACCAGGCGATCGCCGCGGACGACGCCGTCGCTTTCATCCACGCCAACTGGCGCCTGCACGCCCGCATCGCCGAACTGAGCCCCAACGCGCTGCTGCGGTCGCTGTACACCAACCTGCTGGACCTGATCCAGGAACACACCCTGTCCGTGCTCCCGGTCGGCGAGCAGCCGCTCGCCTCGTTCATCCTGGAACGCCACCGCCTGCACTGCGACCTGGTCGACGCACTCGACCGCCGCGACCGCGACCAGGCGCTGCACCTGATCCGGGTGCACAACACCACGTCCGCCGAGACGCAGACCGAGCACGGGCACTGAGAGCGAATTCCGGAGCCCGGGTCAGCAGATCCGGGTCGTGGTGTCGCCGACGTTCCAGACGTCTGCCGAGCTCAGCGTCGCGACCGGGCGGCCTGAGGAGTCGGCCGCGGTGACCGAGGCGTCGTCGTCGGCTTCCGAGCTCAGCACCGCGAAGAGCGTGCCGCCGTCGGAGAAGAGGGGCAGCGGGGTCTGCCGGCCGCCCTCGGATGCGGTCGCCGTCTTGGCCTGCGGCCCGAGCCGGTAGACGGCGACCTTGATCGTGCCCCCGTCCGCCGCGAGGCCGGAACCGTTGGCGCATACGGCCAGCGGCGTCGTGCGCTCTCCGGCGACGGCGGACGCGGTGACCTTGTAGCTCGGCCCGCCGACGACGATCTGGAAGACGGCCGAGCCCGCACCGTGCGTCCCCGGGGCAGCCCAGACGGCCCAGCAGGTGCCGCCGACGTAGCCGCTGAGGGCTTCCTTCGCGTTGATCAGCCGGCAGCTCGCCGGGTCGGCCACCGGCGCCTGGCGCGGTTTTCCGGAGTGCCACAAAGTGAATCCGGCCACCAGCGCCACGATGATCGCCGGAGTCGCGCCCAGGGCCGCCCAGCGGCGCCATCCGCTCAGCGGAGGCGGGTACGCGGCTTCGGGGGCGACGGCCTCGGCCTGCGCATCTACCTCAGCCTGGGCGCCGACCTCGGATGCGGTCTCCTCATGCGCCGGATCGGTGTGCGGCGGGTCCCCCGGTATGGTCACGGCCCCGTCTTACCAGGTGAGCCGGCCCGAAGACAAACGCCCCACCGGAGAACCGGTGGGGCGCCTGCGGGGTTGTGCCGGTGTCGCGGTGGATCTACCTGCTCACCACGACTCGCACCTACGGGTAGGACACCACGTCGCTGGGTCCGGCGAAGGCCGGGCTGACGGGGGCGCCGATTCCGTTGATCACGGACTGGATGCCGCCGTCGCCGTCCAGGAACACGGTCAGGATGTCGTGGAACTGGACCCCGGCCGTGTCGGGAGCCTGGAAGGCCATCGAGTTCTCGATGTCGATGCCCTGGCTGAAGAAGGAGTAGCTGCCCATGCCGTACCCGGTGAACGTCTTGACGCTGTTCGGGATGTAAAAGGCCGGGTAGCCGTCCTGGGTCTTGCTCGCCATCCAGGCGGACTGGCTCGGGACGTCGTACGGGTTCTCGTTCTGGAAGAACAGCAGCCAGCCGTTCTGGCCGTTCCAGACCGTCTCGTTCTTCTGGTAGTGCTCCACGGCCAGGCCGTACGCCGTCACGTTGTTGCCGTTGACGGTCGTGCCGGTGTCCGCGGTGTTGACGGTCCAGCCCACGCCGTTGCCGTGGTCGGCCCGCCAGGACCAGATGTCGTCCAGGATGGAGTTGTTGCTGTCGTCCACGAACGCGTCGGTCACCGAACCGGCCTCGGCGCCGCCCACCCGGAAGAACACGTCGTCGACGGTCACCGGGTCGGAGGCGTGGGTGAACAGCGGGCCGAGCTTGGTGCCGATGGTCAGCAGGGTCGGGGAGGTGACCGGCCCGGCGTCGAAGATCAAGCCGGAGAGATTGACCCCGCCGACGTCGGTCACGTCCATCGTGGTGTTGCCGTGCGTCGGGATCAGGGTCGGGAAGCCCAGACCGATGACCTTCGTGTCCGGCCAGATCACGTGGATCGTGGACGGCACGTTGTACACGCCCGGAGTGAACAGCAGGTTCTTGTCGAACAGCAGGGCCAGGTTGATCTGGGTCACCGTGCTCGACGGGGTGACGACGTAGAACGAGCTGAGCGACAGCGAGCTGCCCGGGGTGTTCGCGCCCGCATCGGTCCAGGTCGGGCCGGTGCTGTTCTTCTGCAGCGACGGGACGAACACGCGCATGGCGCCGGTCGGGTCGGTGTAGAGGTAGGGCTCTTCCTCGGTCTGCGGGCAGCTGGCCAGCGTCGTGTACGGCGAGGTGCCGCCCGCGTCGCCGGAGGTGCCGGTGAAGCTCTGTGCCGGCGCGTTCGGGTCGCCGCAGAAGTCCTGGTTCCACACGCCGTTGGTCCAGTTGTCCAGACTGGTGTCGCGGACCAGGTACTGCTGCTGCGAACCGTTGGTCACCCCGGCCCCGGAGAACTCGGAGTCGGCGATGAAGCCGCCGCTCGCGAAGTCCGGCGAGCCGTCACAGTAGTCCATCAGGGTCACGTTGCCGTTGACGTGCACCCGGCGCATCGGCGAGGCCTGGGACGCGGCCCAGAACTCGGTGTTGGTCTGGCAGCCGGTGCCGCCGGTCACGTCGATGGTCAGGTTGGAGACCGACCGCCAGAAGTTGTCCGTGGCGTTGCAGTTGCTCTGGCTGCCGATGCACTGGTTGTACGTGTCGATCGAGCCGTTGATCACGACCTGGTTCGGGTTCTGGCCCAGGCCGGAGACCTGGGTGTAGTAGCCGAGCTGGAAGATCAGCGGGTCGGCCGTGCTGCCGTAGGTCCCGGGTTCGAACAGCACCGCGTAGCGCTGTGTGCCGAACTGGTTGGAGACCTGCTGCGCGGCGATCGTGTCCAGGGTGGACTGGATCGACGTCTGCGACATGGCCGGGGTGATCAGGTACACGTTCGGGCCGAGGTTGCCGTTGGCCGTGGCCGGTGCGAGCGCCGGAGCGGCGGCCTGGACCGGGGTGACCGCGTCGGCGGACACCGCGGATCCCAGGACCAGGGCTCCGGCCGCGGCGGCCGCGGTCAGGAGGCGGACGGGCCCGCGGTGCGCGGGCCGGGCGGTCCCGTGCGGACGCAGGGGCCATCGGGTTCTGCTCATACTCTGCCTTTTCCGGTAGGGACGCCGACGGCAGTCGTCTGCCGACGGTCGTCCGGGGGATCGGGGTGGTGCTGGTGCTGGTGCTGGTGATGTGCGGTGCGCGTTCCTCGACACAGCGTGCGGACCGGCCGGGGCGGGAGTGGTCGGAAGGCCGACGAGCCGGCGCCGGGCCGTGCGGGCCGCAGTGCGTTCCCGGCCCGGGGTCACCGGGCGCGGAGGGGGCCGCGGGCCGGGGATCCGGCGCGGCCGACGGTCGGAGAGCGCTCTCCAGGCGCAGGGTCAACTCCCCTGTCTCGGCCCTGTCAAGAGTGGGTGCGGGTCAAGAACTTGGCGCTCGAAGGAGCTGACCACCTCGGACTTCATCCGGAGTACACACACCGTAAACGTTTTCGGAATCGGCGTCCAGCCCTCCGCGGGCGGGGTGTGCGCGGGGGTGGCGGCGAGTCGGCCGGGGCCCGGGCGTGGCCGGGTCGGCTGGATGCCGAAAAGTGTTGCGGGGGTGGGAAATCCGGTGAATCCGTCAGCTGCGGGGGAGCGGTGCGCGGGGGTGGCGGGGCGAGGAAAACCTGCTGGGGTTCAGTTCGGGGGGTATGCCTGTGGTGCGTGGGGTTTTGTCGGCGCGGATGTCGGGGGCGGGCTGGTAGCCGAACCTTATGGCTGGCATCCGGCCTGCTTAGGGTTGTTGCGCCAGGGTTTCCCGCGATCGCCACCCCCTGCCGCGCCTGTCCCTGCCTTCTGCCCGCAGTGAAAACGCACGGCCCCGGTCGGGATTCCAGTCAGAACGACTCGAACCACTGACAAGGGCCGTGCGCTGTTACGACGGTCGGACCGCGGTATCACCCGCCGAATCCGGACCGGTTCCGCCGACGCCGGCGGGCGAGTGGGAACGCCGCGGCCCCCAACAGGCCGGAACCCACCAGGCCGCTGGTGATCAAAGCGGTGTGCCCGCCGGACGAGGCCGGGTGCGCGGGCGCCGGCTTGGCCGAGCCGGGGGCGTTCGGGAAGGTGATCCGGGCCTGGTACTTCTCGTCCAGCAGACCGCTCTTGAGCTCGATGGTGGCGTTCCAGGGGCCGTTGGGCAGCTGGTTCGTCAGCACCGAGTGCACCGGCTCGGTCTGCCCGGGTGCCAGGGTCGTGCCCAGCGTGACCGGGTACGGGCCGGCTGTCAGCGCGCCGTTGACCTGGGACAGGGTCACGGTGCCGGACAGGTCCAGGGCGCGGCCGCCGGTGTTGTCCACCATGGCCGACACCTCTGGGCGGTTCTTCGCGTCGCGCTGCGCGGTGAACGAGTCGACGACGAAGTTCGACGCGGGCGGGTTGTTCCCGCCGACGTTCAGGTAGATCCGCATCCCGACCCGGTTGACCAGGGCGATGGACCCCGGGGTGGTCTCGTGCACCTCGGCCCAGACGATCGCGTAGCGCTCGCCGGGGGCCGCGTCCGCGGGCACGGAGATGGTGATGGTGTCCAGCGCCGTGCCGCCGGTGGACAGGTCCACCGAGTCCTGGCTCACGCTGGTCCACGAGGACAGCTCGTTCGCGTCATGGCCCGCCGCGCCGACGAACGAACCGCCGGTGATGGTGGCCGCGGCCGGATAGACGTCGACGTGCAGTGGAGCCGGGTAGTCCGTGGACAGCTGGATCCGGCGGTGGATGGTGGTCCCCGGGGCCAGGTTGTCGATGATGTGCTCGAACGCGCGCGGGTCCTGGGACTCGTCGACCGGCACGTCGACCAGCCGGATGCCGAACTTGGAGTTCGACGGCGGCCGGGTCGGCGGCGTACTCGGCCAGGGGCCGGTCGGCCCGTCCTCGGCCAGGGCGTGCAGGCCCACCGAGGCGGCGGGCACGCGGGCGGACTCGGCCGGAGTCCGCGACGGGAGTCCGACCGCGGCCCGGGACGGGGACGCGAGCGCGGACGCGGAGGCGGGGGTGGCGGCGACGGCCGCGGCGAGCGCCGCGGCCGTCAACGCGGTCAGGTGGAGAGTGCGCACAATGTCGGTTAGTTCACGCTGTGGGTGATGGTGCTGGTGTACTGGCCGACGAGGGTGTTGCCCGGGACGGTCACGGTGATGGTGGGGTTCCAGGTCGCGGTGTTGACGCCGCTGACCAGGTTGCCCTGGACGACGGTGCCGGGCGGGTAGATCGGGGTGAGGATGGTGCCGGTGGCGACGACGTTGCCGGTGGTGTTGATCGGGCCGGGGTTGTAAGAGCTGGACCCGGGGGCGGAGACGGAGACGGTGCTGGACGGGCCGATGAAGTCCACGCCGCCGGCGGTGACGGTCCAGCCGGCGGTGCCACCGCGGGCGTCGGTCACGGTGACGTTCCCGAGCTGCGCGCTGACGTCCTGCGGGGTCACGCTGACGGGCACGCTGCCCAGGTCCACGGGGCCGACCGGCACGGTGATGGACAGCGCCCCGCCGGTGACCTCGAAGGTCACCGGAGTCGAGCCGGTGGTGGCGGCCTGGGCCGGTGCACCCGCGGCGACGACGACTGTCGCCAGCCCCGCGGCCAGAGGCAGCGCGAGAGTACGCATACGCATGTTTGGAATCCTTAGCTTTGCGGACGAATGGTGAGAAGGCGGTCTTCTCGTATTTCGTACGGTATACATCCGGGGTGGTGAAGTGGGTGTTCTGACAGCTGACATGCGGATAAATGTTTTTTTGTACGCTGTTTGTGTAGTGAAGTGGGGTTGTGGGCGAGTCGTGGGTCGGGGGTTCGGGTGGGTGGGTTTTCTAGACTGGGTGGCATGGACTCGGATGTGGATGTGGATGTGGATGTGGATGTGGATGTGGTGACGACGTATGTGGCGCTGCTCGGGGCGGTCAACGTTGGTGGGCGCAAGGTGCCGATGGCGCAGTTGCGCGAGGTGATGGCCGAGCTGGGATATGAGGACGTGCGGACTTACCTTGCGAGCGGGAATGTTGTGTTTGCGGCCACGGCTGTCAGTTCTGGCAATTGGGATGAGGATGCTGTTGGCAGGTGGATTGGGGAGGCGCTGGAGGAGCGGTTTGGTTTTGAGGTGCCTTGTCTTGTGCGGGATGGTGATTATCTGCGGTCGGTTGTGAGTGCGTGTCCGTTTCCTGCTGATGAGTTGGAGGGTAGGCAGTTGCATGTCACGTTTTACTCCCGGCCTGGCTTGCCCGAGCGGTTTGCGGAGATCGATCAGGCGGGTTTTGCGCCTGAGGCGTTCGGGGTCTGGGATCAGGTTTTGTATCTTTATGCGCCTGATGGGGTTGGGCGTTCTCCGCTGGCTGCGGCGTTGGCGAAGGTTGATAGACGGGCGAAGGATGTGTTCGGGACCAGTCGGAATTGGAATACTGTGAAGGCGTTGGTTGAGATGATGCCGGCTGAGGTGGGGGCTCCGGGGGAAAGTTAAGTTGGGTGGGTGGTTGGGTGGCGGTGATTGAGTTGAAGTCAAAGGCGGCCCGTGGTGATTTTCCGCGCAGGGTCAGGCGATCGGAGAGTTTCTATACGCGAGAAAATCACCACGGTTTTCTGCGGCGGTCGACTTCCGTAGAGCTCATCCCGAGTGGTGCGCTGGGTGCGCAGGCGACAGTCCTGCCGTGGTTGTCTTGATCGCGGGCAAGTAGGCCACGGGAGTAGGGGATGGTTGATTTGTTCTGGTGTCGTGCGATGGGCAGGGGGTCGGGTTTCAGGCGCGAGCCACCGGGGCAGGCCTGCTCAACTCAGGTCTCATGGCCGGCTTGCGTTTCGGCAGGGTCGAGTTTCAGGCGCGAGCCATCGGGGCGGGGCCCGCTCGACGTGGGTGCCGTTGCCGACCTACGTCCTGGCTGTGGCCGGGTTTTCAGGCGCG
>DASZBX010000075.1:0-14081 GCA_035943635.1 Actinocrinis sp.
CCGTCGACCCCGACGGCGTCGGCGAACTGATCCGGACCGCGATCGAACGCGGCCGCGCCACCCGGCCCGACCTGGAGATCGGCGTGTGCGGCGAACACGGCGGCGACCCCGCCTCCATCCACTTCTTCCACCACGCCGGCGCCGACTACGTCTCCTGCTCCCCGTTCCGCGTCCCCGTCGCCCGCCTCGAAGCCGGCCGCGCCGCCATCCTGACCGCGGCCGAGCACGACGGCGGCGACACGCGATGACCGCCACGCCCGCGCAGCGGGATAGTGGAGAGCGATCACCTACCGACGAGAGAGACGGGCGAACGCCGTGGACCAGGTCCTGTACATTCCGTGGGACGAGCAGCTGACCTCGTACGACTTCGGCCACGACCATCCGCTGGCCCCGGTACGGGTGGAACTGACCATGTCGCTGGCCCGGCAGCTCGGAGTGTTCGACGCGCCGGGTGTCACCCTCGCGCCGGTGCAGCCCGCGGACGACGCCTTGGTGGAACTCGTCCACGCGCCGAACTACCTGCACGCGGTCCGCAACGTCGCCCAGATCGGTTACGCCGAGCGGATCGGGTTCGGGCTCGGCACCGAGGACAACCCGGTGTTCCCCGGCATGCACGAGGCCTCCGCCCTCGTGGTCGGCGCCAGCGTCGCCGCGGCCGATGCCGTGTGGTCCGGCGCGGCCGAACACGGCGCGAACATGGCCGGCGGCCTGCACCACGCCATGCGCGCCCACGCCTCGGGTTTCTGCCTCTACAACGACGCCGCGATCGCCATCGCCCGCCTGCTGGACTCCGGGGCCGAACGGGTCGCGTATGTGGACGTCGACGCGCACCACGGCGACGGCGTCCAGACCGCGTTCTACGACGACCCCAGGGTTCTGACGATCAGCCTGCACGAGCATCCCAGTACCCTGTTTCCCGGTACCGGCCTGGCCCGGGAGTCCGGCGGCCCGCACGCCGAGGGGCACAGCGTCAACGTCGCCCTGCCGGCCGGGACCGGGGACGAACCGTGGCTGCGTGCCCTGGACGCCGTCGCCGTGCCGCTGCTGCGTGCCTTCGAGCCGCAGGTCCTGGTGACCCAGCATGGTTGCGACGGCCACGCGCTGGACCCGCTGGCCCACCTCATGCTGAGCATCGACGGCCAGCGCGCCGCCGCCGTGATGCTGCACCGGCTGGCCCATGAGCATGCCGGCGGCCGGTGGGTCCTGCTCGGCGGAGGCGGGTACGAGGTCGTGGACGTCGTGCCCAGGATCTGGGCCCACGTGCTGGCCGAGGCCGCCCACCGGCCGATCGCGCCGCAGACCGAGACCCCGGCCGCGTGGCGCAGGCACGCCGCCGAGCGCACCGGCCGCCGCGCCCCGGTCACCATGACCGACGGACGCGATCCGCTCCTGCGGCCCTGGGCGAACGGCTACGACCCCGCCGACCGGGCCGATCAGGCGGTGCTGGCCGCCCGCCGCGAAGTCTTCCCGTACCACGGCCTGGACCCGATGCCCTGACCCGCCGTGGTCGGGTATTCGGAACCACGCCGGTCACACGATGGGGACGACCGCGACCGGGGTCGGGGAGTGCGAGAGCAGTCCCTGGTCGACGTAGCCGATGCCCACCGACAGCGGACCGCGGCGGCGGTGCGCGCCGACGACCAGCAGGCGCGAGCCCAGGGCTGCGTTGGTCAGGACCGGCACGGGGTTGCCGCGGACGACCCGGGTGATGGTGTCCACGTGCGGGAACTCCTGACGCACGGCTTTGACCAGGGTGGCCACGTCGGCCCCCTCGGCCGTCTGGATCGCGGCGAGGTCGGGGGCGGCGTCATAGCCGCCGTATCCGCTGTACGCCGCCGCCGGCCGCCAGGCGCGCACGACGGTGACCGAGGCGCCCACGGAGGTGTCGACGCCGGCGACGATGCGCGGCGGCGCCGCACCGTCCGGTGTCACAGTGCTCTGCGTCATGGGTGATCTCCCGGGTCGGAACGGGTCGGGTGGAGTGGTAACCCCGCCTCACCTGCACTATCCCGCGCCGCGTGCGCCCTCATCAGGGCTTTGGTCCCGGCCCGCCGCGCCCGGCCCGGCGGTCTTCAGCCGACCGGGGCCCGGCGCAGCCGGCGCAGATACGGGTCCGGCCGCTCGGCCGGCGCGATCTGTGCGTCCGCTCCCGTCACCAGCACGGTCCCGTCCTCGGCCAGTACGAGGTCCAGCCGCATCGTGGCGACCTGCGGGCAGGTGTCCACGACGGCGCTCAGCCGGGCGAGCAGGTCCGCGAACCCGGCCGAGGGCAGTTCGGGCCGGCCGGCCACGTGACGGACGAGTTCCGCCACGCCGGCGACGCTCACCGGAGCCAGCAGCGCGGGCCCGGGCGTCGGGTCGCCGTGACGCGTGCAGGTGAGCACCGGGCCGAAGACCCGGTCCTGCCACGCGGTCACCGTGTACCCGCCGACCCGGTGCGAGGGCGGGGGCAGCGGCCTGCGCCCGGGCCCGATCCCGAAGGCGCGGGAGAGCGCCGCGCGCTCCGCGGGGCGCAGCCGGCGGCCGGCCGGCGCGGTGCGAAGACAGGATTCGACGACCGCGCGCGCCGCCGTCCGGTCGATCCCGGCCGGCTGCGCCGGGACCTCGGCGCCGGTCCGCTGCCGCCGGGTCGCGGCCACGGCCGCGGCCAACGCCCCGGCGGCGACGGACGCGTCGTCGTAGCAGACGACCGGATGGGCGTCACCGTTCTGCGGGACGTGCACCGTTTCGGCCTGGTCCACCAAGACCGCGAGCACCGGGACGGACCGGTCGGCGGCCGGTGCGAACACCGGATGGCCGTCCGCACCGGCCGTCGGCGCCAGGGCCAGGACCACCGCGTCGCAGGCGTCGTCCCGACCCGCCTCGGCCACGGCGCGGCCCAGGGCGTCGCCGACGGCGCCGGGCGTCACGTTCGTCGTCCCGACCACGTCCAGGCCCGCGTTGACAAGCGCCTGCACGGTCAGCCCGACCAGGCCGCGGGTATTGCCGACCACCCACACCCGCGAGCCGCGCGGAGCCGGTTGGCAGGCCAGGAGCGCCGCCGCGGCGACCAGGGCGCTCAGGGAGGGAACCACGGTGATCCCGGCCTGGGCGTACAGCGCGGTCCGCGCCTGGCTCGGGGACTGTTCGGGATCCACGGCCAGCAGCGGCATGCGGGTGCAGAGCGTGCGGGCGATCCGGGCGAACTTGCGCGGGTTGCCGAAGGAGTCCACATGCAGCAGGCCGAGCCTCGTCTCAGGATCGTCCTGCCAGTACATCAGCAGGTCGGTGGCGCTCACGTCGTACTTCTCGCCGACCCCGGCGAAGGAGCTGATCCCGACGCCGAGCCGGGACAGGTGGCTGAGCAGGGCCAGGCCGACGCCGCCGGACTGCACCGCCACGCCGGTGTGCCCGGCCGTCAGCGGCGCGGCGGACAGGACGGCGCCGAAGCCGTTGCCCGCGCCCGGATTGGCCACGCCGAGACTGCCCGGTCCGAGCAGCCGCATCCCGGCCGTATGACAGATCTCCAGCAACTCGGCCCCGGTGGAGGCGTCGAATCCGACCGCAGTCACAATCAGGGCCCTGACTCCGCGCTCAGCGCACACCCGGGCGGCCGCCACGGCCTGCTGCGGCGGGGAGGTGATCACGGCCAGGTCCGGCCGCGCACCCGGCGGCAGGTCGGCGCCGTCCGGGCCAGCCGTGTCGATCCCGCCGAAGCAGCGCAGGTGCTCGAGCATCGCGCGGGTCGCCGGGTCGGCGCGGTCGCCGATCACGGCGACGGAATCCGGGGTCAACACATGGCGCAGGCTCGCCTGGTCGGCGACGCGTTCGCGCCGGGCCGCGGCGTCGAGCAGTCCGGCCCGCTGCGCCGCGTCCAGGTCCAGGTCGACGGTCAGCGTCCAGACCCCGTAGGACAGGTCGCGGCGCACCGGCAGGCCCAGCGCGCGGAACACGCCGAGCATGGCGTGGTTCTCCAGCTGCGTCATCGCGGTCAGCCGGCGGATCCCGGCGCGCTCGGCCTCCTCCAGCAGGTGCTCGGCCAACAGGGTGGCCACGCCGTGGCCGTGCAGGTCGTCGGAGGTCGCGAACGCCACCTCGGCCTCGCCGGGGTTCTCGCCGCGGAACCACTCGGCCACTCCGACCACCGCGCCGCCGAGCACCGCGAGCAGGGCCCCGCGCAGGCGCGCCGGCCCCGGCGGAGCCGGCGCGCACACCGCGTCGGCCGCCAGCTTCCCCGGGTGGCTGCGGAACGCGAAGAAGCGCCGGTAGACGCTCTCCCGGCTCAGCGCCTCGGCGAAGTCGTGCACGGCCTGCCAGTCGTCCGGGGCCGCCGGCCGGATCTGGACGCAGGCGCCGTCGGTCAACAGGGCGTAGTCGCCGACCGGACCGGGCAGCAGGAGCGACGGCGGCGCGGTCGCGACCTCGGTACGTGCGGCAGCGCTCATGGTCTCATCCCGTCCAGGGTTGCGTGCCGGTCAGCTGCGCGGACTGCGCGTGATCCTCCAGGACCCGCCACGTCGCGCGCCGCCGGCGGCGGCTGCGGGCTGCGCGGGACAGCTCCGGGCCGGGCACGATCAGCACCGGGCACCGGGCGGAGCGAAGGCACGCGCGGCTGACCGACCCGGTCAGCAGGCTGCGCCACCAGCCGCGACCGCGGGTGCCGACGACGAGCACGTCCCCGGGCCGGCTCGCCCGGGCGGTGAGCGCGGTGCCGGCCGGGCAGAGCATCAGCTCGCGGTGCACCTCCACGCCCTCGGGCAGCCCGCCGAACGCCTCGGCGAACGCGAGATCGATCTCGCGGTAGTCCCCGACGCCGACGTGGGCCTGCGCGCGCACCGCGTGCAGCGGCAGGCCCCGGCGCCGGGCCTCGGCCACCGCGAAGCGCAGCGCGGCCAAGCCGGGCACCGATCCGTCCACACCGACGATGACCCGCGGGCCGAGGTAGCCGTCCATGTCACCGGTCTCCGTTCTCCTCCCGCCGCATCCGGCGGCCGGCGGCCCAGTCGGCCACGCGGTGATCCGAGCATCCCGCCGCCGCGGCGGGCACTGAAGGGCCGATGGTCCCGGCGTCCGGGCCGTTGGTCCCGGCCGGGCCCCGGACCGTGTCCAGCGCCGCAGGCGGGCTTCACTCCTTCGTGTCATATCGGTTCCCTGCGACCTTGCGGGTGTGCCGGGCGGGTACGAACGCCGACGTGACGCCTCTCCCTCCCGCCCACGTGGCCTGCATCATGGACGGCAACAGACGATGGGCCGCACGGCGCTCGGTGCCGGACGAGGCCGGTCACCGGGCCGGCCGGGCCGCGGCGCTGGACGTCATCGACGCGGCCCGCGGCGCCGGGGTGCGCTGGCTCACCCTGTACGCGTTCTCCAGCGAGAACTGGAACCGTCCCGGGGACGAAGTGGCGTTCCTGATGCGCCTGGTACAGCACGCGGTGCGCCGCCACGCCCTGGCCCTGCACGCCAAGGACATCCGCTGCCGGTTCCTGGGCGCCGCCGACCCCCGGATCCCGGCCGCGCTGCGCCGGGACATCGCCGACCTGGAGAACCTGACCAAAGACAACCGCGGCATGACGCTCACCGCCGCGTTCGGCCACGGCGGACGCGGCGACCTGGTCCACGCCGCCCGCTCACTGATCCGCACCGGCACCCCGGCGGACGCGGTGACCGAGGAACTGTTCGCGGCGCACCTGCCGCTGCCGGACACCCCGGACGTCGACCTGGTCATCCGCACCTCCGGCGAGCAGCGGATCTCGAACTTCATGCTCTGGCAGGTCGCCTACGCCGAGTGGGTCTTCGCGCCCGCGCTGTGGCCCGACTTCGCCGCCGAGTCCTTCCTGCACTGCCTCGACGCCTACAGCCGCCGCCGGCGCCGATTCGGCGCCCGCCCGCAGACCTCTGCGAACGTCCCGACCGGAGCGAACCATGCCTGACCCGACGCGAACCGCCACCCCCTACCCCGTGATGCGCGACCTGAGCCGTGAGCTGGGCTGGAGCCTGGCCATGGTCCGCGCGGCCGTCCTGCAGGCGGCCCTGCCGCAGATCGCCGCCGCGCTCGCCGACCAGTCCACCTTCGTCACCCATCCCTGGCGGCGGCTGCACAACACCATGGCCAGCGTGCAGCGCCAACTGAACGAGGATCCCGCCGTGCGCGAGCGCGAAGTGGACCGGCTCAACCGGATGCACGCGCGCATCACCGGCGTCGGCGCGGACGGCGCCGCGTACAGCGGCCTGGATCCCGAGGCACGCGCCTGGGTCATCGCCAGCCTCTTCGAATCCACGGTCGCCATGCGCCGCACCGGCGGGCGCCCGCTGGACTGGGGGACCCAGGAACAGCTCTACGCGGAGTTCCGGCAGATGCTCGCGGCCTTCGGCGACGACCCGGCCCTACTGCCCGAGCAGCTGGCGCACTTCTGGCCCTACTACGAGCGGATGCTCTCCGAACGCCTCGAACACACCGACGCCGTCGACGCCGTCCTGTACCGCCTGCTCGACACGGTGCCCCCTCCTCCGCTGCTGCGCGACCAGCGGGCCGCGTGGACCGCGATCCGTTCGATCGCCGGACCGGTGGCCGCCCGCATCACCGTCGCGTCCCTGCCCCCGACCTTCCGCGAACGCGTCCAGATCACCGCGCCGGCTCTTTCCGGCGTCCTGATGACCGGCGCGTACCAGGGCAGCGGCCTGGCGGCCCGCCTCCTGCCGACCTGGAGCAATCCGTGGGCCCTGGCGGATCTGGTGGACTCCGGGGACGAGCAGCCCGTCGCCGCGGTGTTCGGCGCCCTGCTGCGCGGCGCCAGCACCCTGGCCTCGGCCGTGCGCATGGTCCGGCCGAACCGCGCCGCGGCCCGGCCCGGCCACGAGACCGCGGCGTGGTCGGCCGAGCGTTTCTTCAGCCACGTGCTCGACCAGACCGGCGACGGCACCGTCGGCTGGCCCGACCTGGCCGCCCTGGCCCGGGAGATCGCCTCCCGCCTCGACCTGGACGCCGACCGGGAAGCAGAGGTGTACGGCGCCTTCGCCGACTGGTGGCAGCAGCTGCGCACGGCCCTGGACACCGACGGCGACGGCGCCATCTCCGCGCGGGAGTACGCCGACGGCTGCGCGACGGTACCCGTGCCCGCGCTCGTCGACCTCGCCGACGTCCTGTTCGACGTCACCGACACCGATCGCAGCGGCACGATCTCCGCCGAGGAGTATCGCAGGCTACTGCACACCGCCTTCGCCCACGAACCGGCCGACCCGCCCGGCGCGGACCTGACCAAGGCCGCCTTCACTACGGAGTTCCTGCACTTCATGGCCGGACGCCGCCCCTCGCCCGGCTGGGACCGGCTTACCACGGAAGGCTGACCCGCGCGGTCAATCGCGCACGGTCGTCGTCGCCCGGACCCGCGGGTGGAGCGCGCGGGCGCCGGCGGGTTCGGGAACGTGCCGCGATCCGGGCGCCTCGGCCTTCGGCGCCGGCTGCTGCGCCGGGACCGGCACGACCACGACGGCGCAGACCGCGTGGGCGACACAGGCGCGCGCGATGGCACCGAGGACAGGACCCTCATGCACCATGTCGCCTTCGTGGCCGGGGTGGTTGTGGTCCGTGTGCCCGAGGACCAGCATCCTCGCGCCCGCGGAATGCCGGACCAGCACCCGGCTGGGCACACCCACCTCGAAGACCCGCTCGGCCTGGTACTTGAGTGTCCGGCCGAGCAGTACCTCGATCTCTTCGAGGTGGTCGTCCACGTTCTCGTACCGGACCGGGTACTGGGCATAGTGGGCGCGCTGGTCGACGCGCGGATCCTGCACGTGCACCACCGTGAGCGGCGCGTCGTGCGCCGAGGCCTCGGCGGCGGCCCAGCGCAGGGCGGCGATGGAGGCCGCGGTTCCGTCGACGCCGACGACGATCGGGGCGGGCGGGGTGCCGGTCATGGGGATCACTCCTCCCAGCGCGGGTGCTCGTGGGCGGCGAAGGGAGCGGCAGTCGTTGTCATACTTCGATGATGCCCCGCGCGGGTGCGCCGGGGCAGGGCCGTTGGACCCGGATCAGCCGCCGACCGGCCCGGTTCCAGCTTCGTGGACGTGTCGATTCCGGGATGTCCGGCCGGCTCACCGCGATCACTCTTCCCAGCGGGGGTGCCGGTGCACGAAGGCGTCGGCGACGGCCCGTGTGATGTCTACTGCGGTGACCACGCCCACCGCCCGGTTCGCCTCGTCGACCACGGGGATCGCGTCCAGGTGCTGCTCGGTCAGGGTCTGTGCACAGGTACGCAGATCGTCCGTCGGGCGCACGCTGATCCATGCAGCGTAGCCGAGGTCCTTGACCGGAATGTCGGCGTCGGCCCGCGGATCCCCGCTGTGCGCCTGCGCGACGTGGCGCGGGCCCAGGATGCCCAGGCATCGCCCGTCGTCGTCCACGACGACCAGGTGCCGGCTCGGGCCGGTCAGGAACCGGTCGACGACGTCCCGCAGGGTCGCACCCTCGTACACGGCCGGGCCGGTCTGCCCCATCAGATCGCGTGCAGTGAGCTGGTAGAGGGCTGTCATAGTCGTATCGGTGTTCGCCATAGTCCGATCCTGCGCCGGCGCGGCCGGCGCGAGCAGGGCCTTTCGGCCCCCGTCCGGGCCGCCCCACGGCCCGGACCGCCGCGCGTCCTCATCCCGACCGGAAAGGTGATGGTCTCGGTGTCCATGATTCACCCAGGTTCAACCCATGGCACCCGCTGTTCGAGCGAGGGACCGAGGCGGTAGCCGGTGACCAATTCCAGGCCGACACGCACGAAAACACGGTGCGCCCGACCTCCTGTGGGGCCCGAAGTCCCCAATCTGCCGACGACCCGTCCGGGCCGTTCGCGGCGACCGCCGACCCGGCGGTGCCGGCCGGACCGGGCCGTTCGGCCCTGGCGCCGGCGGGCTGTGCGGAGGTGCAATCGACCCGACAACGCAGTCGGACCGGAAGCGAGGAGGGCGGAGACGACCGGCAGCACCGCGAGCGGCGTGATGAGCCGGGACGTGGTCTCAGTGCGGCGCAACGCCGCCGGCAAGGAGGCTGCCGACGGCCCCCTCTTCCGCGCGCCCATGGCGCCCCTGCCCTGACCGCCGGGCCGCCGGACCGACTGAGAGGACTGCTCACCATGGCACATGACGCCACCGGATCCCGGCGGGTCGTCGTCGGAGTCGACGCCTCCGGCCGGGCCGCCTTCGCCGCCCTGTGGGCCGCCCGCGAGGCGGTCGAGCGGGGTATCGGCGTCCTGTCCCGCACCGAGCGCGGCCGGTCCGGCTCGGATCCGGGCCGGTCGGAGCGCCGGCCGCGGGACCGACGGCCCTGCCCGGAGCATGTACTCCCCGACCAGAGAAGCGAGCCCACTCGTGGATGACCAGGTGTCTTCGAACAGCAGGGAAACGACGGTTCCACGCATCGTCTACGTCACCGGCGTGGGCCCGGACGACGGCCGGCACGTCGTCGAACTCGGCATCATGGAGCTGCTCACCCGCCACGTGGAACAGGTCGGGGTCTTCCGCCCGCTCGTCCGCCCCGGCGAGGATCCGACGCTCCGGCTCCTGCGCGAGCGGTACCGGATCGGCCTGCCGCCGGAGCTGCTCGGAGGCCTCGACTACGAGAAGGCCGCGGCGATCGCCGCGGAACGCGGCCGGGACGACCTGGTGGCCGAACTCGTGGAGAGCTTCGGCGAACTGCGCGAGCGGTGCCGGGCGGTGCTGGTCCTGGGCACCGACTTCGACGGCACCGCCATCCCGGACGAACCGGCCTTCAACGCGAGGCTGGCCAACGAGTTCGGCGCCCTGGTCGTGCCGGTGGTCGGCGGCCGCGGCCGGTCCGCCGAGACCCTCGCCGCCGACCTGCGCAACGCCTACCGCACCTATGCCGACCACGGGTGCAGTGTGGTGGCGATGGTCGCCAACCGAGTGGCCGGCGACGCGGCCGACGGCGGGCTCGCCGTCCGGCTCTCGCGCGAGTGCGCGGCCCCGGTCTTCACCATCCCGGACGAACCGGCCCTGTACGCGCCCACCGTCGCCCAGGTCGCCGAGGCGACCGGCGCCACCGTGATCCTCGGCGACGCCGACAGCCTGGCCCGGGACGTCCGCGGGTACGTCTTCGGCGGCGCCATGCTGCCCAGATTCCTGCGGGCGCTGACCCCCGGATGCCTGGTGATCGCCCCCGGCGACCGGGCCGACCTGCTGATCGGGGCGTTCGCCGCCCACGCCGCGGGCTCCCCGCCGATCGCCGGCGTCCTGCTCACCCTGGGCGAGTCGCCCGGCCCGGAGATCTTGAGCCTGGCCGCCCGGACCGCTCCCGGGATCGCCGTCATCCGGGTCGAGGACAACAGCTTCCCGACCGCGACCGGCCTGTCCCGGCTGGAGGGGCGGCCCACCGTCTTCTCACCGCACAAGGCCGAGATCGCCCTGGGACTGTTCGAGAAGTACGTGGACGGGCGGGACCTGGCGAACCGGATCGAACTGGCCCGCCCCGACCGGGTCACCCCGCTGATGTTCGAACACACTCTGCTGGAACGGGCGCACGAGCACGGCCTGCGGGACATCGTGCTGGCCGAAGGCGAGGAGGAGCGGATCCTGCGCGCGGCCGACGTGCTGGCCCGGCGCAACGTGTGCCATCTGACCCTGCTCGGATCGGCCGAGGTGATCCGTCGGCGCGCCGCCGAACTCGGACTGGGCCTGACGTTCGAACCGGACTCCATGGACGGGACCGGGGACGGCGCCAGGGCCGGAACCCGCTGCGCCGAGGGCCGTGACGCCCGGGTCCGGATCATCGATCCGGCCACCTCACCCCTCCGCGGGCGATTCGCCGAGGTCTACGCGGCGTTGCGGGCGCACAAGGGCGTCACTGCCGCTCTGGCCGCCGACACCGTGTGCGACGTGTCCTACTTCGGCACGCTGCTCGTGCATCTGGGCTTGGCCGACGGCATGGTCAGCGGAGCGGTGCACTCCACGGCCGCGACCCTGCGCCCGGCCTTCGAGATCGTGAAGACCGCGCCGGGCGCGAGCCTGGTCTCCTCGGTGTTCTTCATGTGCCTGGCCGACCGGGTCCTGGTCTACGGCGACTGCGCGGTCAACCCCGACCCGGATGCCGGGCAACTGGCCGGCATCGCGATCCAGTCCGCCGACACCGCCGCGCGCTTCGGAGTCGTCCCCCGGGTCGCCCTGCTGTCCTACTCCACCGGAGCCTCGGGCAGCGGCGCCGACGTCGACAAGGTGCGCAAAGCCACCGAACTCGTCCGCACCCTGCGTCCGGACATCCCCGTGGACGGACCCATCCAGTACGACGCCGCGGTCGAGCCGGCCGTGGCTGCGGCCAAACTGCCCGGCTCGGCGATCGCCGGGCGTGCCACCGTACTCGTCTTCCCCGACCTGAACACCGGGAACAACACCTACAAGGCCGTCCAGCGCTCGGCCGGAGCCGTGGCGGTCGGCCCGATCCTGCAGGGCCTGGGCAAACCGGTCAACGACCTGTCCCGTGGCGCGCTCGTCAAGGACATCGTCACCACAGTGGCCATCACCGCCATCCAAGCAGGCCGAGGCATCGAAGAGCGGCCAAAAACTCCGACCGCAGATACGCTTCCACGGCACGACGGCGCCGGCCTCGGACTCGAGAGTCCGGGTCCCGCGCCTTGGCGCGGGCCCGCCGCCCGGCCCGGGTGAACGTACTCCAAGCCCGCGGCTCGACATCGGACCCCTTGATCTGCTTGGCGATACGGGCGGTTCGCCCCGAACCGATCGGGACGATCCGAGGCCGGGGCGGTCGAGGCGGGGGTGGTCAGATTCGGCCGTGCGGGTCGGCGGCCAGGTTCGTGACGCCCTGGTCGGTCCGGTCCTGGTCGCCGTCGCCGAAGCCGGGTTCGGGTGCGGCGGTGACCAGGATCGCGCCGGCCGAGCCGAACTCGCGCATGGTGAAGCCGACGAACGCGAGCGCGACGCTCAGTGCGACGTTCATGGTGCGCTGTACTTCCTGGTAGGCGCGGCCGTATGTCGGCGGTGCCGTGGCGGGCACCTGGCCGTCGAGATCGAGGGACGCGGGCCCGTGGGACCATTCCGAGCGCCGGTCGTGCTGGGTCCAGGTGACGGCGATCCCGGCGAGTCCCGGATTGCGCTCGATGGAAACAGGGGTCAGACATACTCCGCCCAGGTGGCCGCCGGGAGAGTCCTGACGGCAGGCGTGCAGGGTGAACCCCATCTCCACCAAGGCGACCGCGAGGCCGTCCGCGAGCTGTTCGAGCTCGGGCGTCATGGATGCCCGGTCGACAGCGGTGCGGGCGGCGGCGAATTCGGGACCGGCGCCGTGGGAAACCTCTGAGGTCATGGTGTCTCTTTTCTACGAACATCGGGGATGTGGCTTGTTGTGCTGGTCGGACCGGTCGCTCTCAGCCCGGCGGAGCACTGCTGGGCCGGTTCACCAACCGGGTGACCTCACCAGACGGAACTGCTGTGGTCGAGGTCGGCGGGAGGATCGGTGCTGCCTGACATTGGCGCAGTGGCGGTTCGCTGCCGGGGTACGGGGACCGGGCTCAGGTGATCAAGTCGGTCGGGGTTCTGGCAGGGGGCGGTCGGCCAGGCGGGTGTTTTGCCAGTCGGGCCGCTGCCGGGCGGATGGTTCAGGTGGCGTTGCCCGGGTGGCGCAGACGGGCGCGGCGTGGGCCGGTACCGGGTTGGGTGCCGTGGCCAGACGCCGGTAGGTGCGCGGGCTGCCGGTTGCGGGGACCGGTGCTGTGTCGCCGGGGCGGATCTGGGCAGTGTGGGGCGGGGAAGGCGGCGGCGCGGCGGCGAGCCCGGATCAGAGCGGGCGGATGTTCTCCGCGTGGGGGCCTTTGGGGCCTTCTACGATGTCGAATTCGACGTTGCGGCCTTCGAACAGCTCGTGCTCGCCGCTGGAGGCGATGTTCGCGTAGTGGGCGTATACGTCGGGGCCGCCGTTGTCCTGCGTGAGGAAGCCGAAGCCCTTTTCTGCGTTGAACCACTTCACGATGCCAGCGGCCATATATGATTTCTCCTTCGAAGGGGCGCTCCGCGGCGCACTGTGCGCCGTGCGTCGCGGGGATGATGCCACGCCCGGAAACGGCCCGGGAAACAAGAATGCGCCTGCGGGTAGATACCAGCAGGCGCACACACAAAGTCATGGGGACCACAACTGCAACTGTCCCTACCGTAGCAGGTCTGACACGCGGTCAGGACGATCGGCGCTGATCTCGTGCGCACAGCTTCGCGCGGCGCGGCCCGAGTGGGCTGCCCCGGTGGGGCGGGAGCACGACCGTCGTGATCGCGACCTCGATGTTCCAGGGCTGGGGGCGTTGCGTCCGGTGTGCGGTGGCAACGGCCCCACGCTGCGGTCCGGCCATGGGTCGGTGCGGTCAGCCGACGGTGGCCGGTGGGGCGCTGTCGCCGGGTTGGTGGTGCTGTGAGTTCAGACGTAGCGCTTCTTCGAGTTGGTCTTCCAGGATGATGATCCGGCATGCCGCGTCGATCGGGGTGCCGGCGTCGACCATTTCCCGGGCGCGGGAGGCGATGCGTAGTTGGTAGCGAGAGTAGCGACGGTGGCCGCCGTCCGAGCGCAGCGGGGTGATCAGGCGCGCGTCACCGAGAGCGCGCAGGAAGGCCGGGGCGGCGCCGATCAGTTCGGCGGCCCGGCCCATCGTGTAGGCGGGGAAGTCGTCGTCATCGAGGGAGGTGGCCTGGTGGATGGGGGTGGTCATGGACCTCTTCCTACACGCGTAGTGGGGCCCCGGCGCTTGTGCGCCGGGGCCCGCAAGGGGTTTGACACCATCTAACCGACCGACGTCGGCCTTTCGTTTCCGCTCGACTGCCCTGGGGGGACGGGCAGCGGGGACGACGATTGCTTGACCGGGGACCACCTTTCAATCCGAGGCCTTGACCACCCGGGCAGGACACTCACCGGGGTGATCCTGATGGCGCGCACTCCTTTCCTTCTCACCTGTCTACTACCGGTACTACATGATTCTGCTCGATACCTGCGGCGAAGACGGGCCGCCGCCTAGGCGTGCCCTTCCGACAACCGATCCCGCGGCCCCGCGTACTTCCCGGCCTCGGGACTCCACCTGCAATGTCGTTCTCACCGCCCGCGCCAGTTCGTG
>DASZBX010000076.1:0-18083 GCA_035943635.1 Actinocrinis sp.
ACGCTCCTGTCGGACCTCGAGAAGCTCAGCCTGCGCGGCGGGGACCCGGCTGCCTTCGGCCGACGCCTGGCCGCGCTACGCACTGTTCACCAGCGCAAACCCAGCTTCATCGACCGCCTGGACGCTGCCGGACTACCCTGAATCCCGACTAGACACCATTGCCAGGCCAGTCGCAGACAAGCTCGATCCAGCACTCCGATGAGCACTGCGACACGAACCCACGCGCTGCGCTTGATCTCAGGAAGCTGACTCTTGATCGGCGGGCTCGGGGTTCAAGTCCCTGACGGCGCACCAGGATCGACCAAGACGTTCTCCCCATCGGGAGGGCGTCTTTTGGTTTGCCGGGGCTCGAAGGCTTTCCCACTCGAAGGCTTTCCCGGCAGTAAGAGGGCGAACACCCGAGACAGATGCAGAACGCCCGGCCGGGAAACCCCGGCCGAGCGCCTGCCTCACCTATTCGCGCCCCAACCGGGCCACGGACCCCCGGTCATCCGCCGGCGGACCCGTCGCGGGTCAGGGAATCGTCCACTTCTGGTTGGTGCCGCCGTTGCAGTCCCAGATCACCAGCTGCGTGCCGTCGGTGGTGCTGCCACCCGGGTCGTCGAGGCAGCGGCCGGACACCGGATTGACCAGTGTGCCGTTCTGGGCCTTCCATTGCTGGTTGGCGCCGCCGTTGCAGTCCCACAGCTCGACCAGGGTGCCGTTGGCGGTGCCGGCTCCGGTGATGTCCACGCACTTGCCGAGGATCTGGAGCGTGCCGGCGGCTGTCGCGGTCACCGACTGGGCTGCGGAGTTGTTGCACGACCAGATCTGGATCTTGTTGCCGTTGGTGTTCGAGCCGGTGTTGTCGTCCACGCACTTGCCGGCGACGCCGGAGGTGACCGGGCCGGTCGCGCTGACCGGCGGTCCCGGGGGCATGGCGCCGCCGTTACCGCCGTAGGACGGCGGGGCCGAGGACGCGCCCGTGGCCCAACTGGTGTTGGCGCTGGTGCCCAGCGTCAGATTCAGGGTGCCGCCACTCGTCGCGAAGGACTCCGGGAGGTAGGCGTTGTTCCAGTTCGCGCCGTTGAGTGTGGCGCTCTGCACGTAGGGCGCGTTGTCCGCGGCCTGCGGTGCGTTGATGTTGATGGTGCTGCCGTTGCCCAGCGTCACGGTGACGTTGGTGAACAGCGGGCTGCCCAGCGCCAGGTCGGAGGTGCCCGGGGTCTCCGGGTAGAAGCCCATCGCGGACCAGACGTACCAGGCGCTCATCGTGCCCAGGTCGTCGTTGCCGACCGACCAGGAGGCGGGGTTGTCGGGCCAGAGCTGGTCCTGGACCTGCCGGATGACCTGCTGGGTCTTCCACGGCTGCCCGACGTAGTCGTACTCCCAGGGCAGTTCGAGCGACGGCTCGTTGCCGAGGTCGGCGTGCGATCCGCCCGAGCCGTTGAAGCTCGACAGCACGTTGTTCAGGTACGTCGTGAACTTGGCGTTGCCGCCCATGGCGGTGGCCAGGCCGGCGATGTTCTGCGGGACGGCCCCGGTGTACTGCCAGGACGTGCCTTCGACGAACTGGTCGCTGCTGGTCGGGTCGAAGCCCGAGCGCCAGGAGCCGTTCGCCAGCTTCGGCTGCATGAAGCCGCTGCCGGTGTTGAAGACGTTCTTCCAGTCCTGCGCCCGGTTCGCGAACTGCGACTGGGTGGTGGTGTCACCGAGTGCCCCGGCGAACGCCGAGGTCGCGAAGTCCTGTGCGCTGTATTCCAGCAACGTGGCCACCGACCCGTAGAAGTCGGGCGGGTAACTGCCGTCGGAGGGCAGGTAGCCGTACTGGGTCTGCAAGTCCAGGCCCATCCGGATCGGATTGGTGGTCGTGCCCTCCTTGATCATGTCGGCCTTGGCGGTCGCGGTGTCGAAGTTGCGTGCGCCGAAGGCGTAGTAGTCCGCGATGATCGCCGGTCCCGGGTCGCCGTTCATGACCTGGGTCTCGGCCGAGTTCAGCGACCACTTGGGGAAGGCGCCGGACTGGGCGTAGTCGTTGACCAACGACTGGGCGCTGTCACTGGCCTGCTGCGGCGCGACCAGCGCCTCCAGTTGGGCCTGGGTGCGGTAGATGTCCCAGCCGGAGTACGTGCCGTACTGGGCCCCCTGGCTGCCCGAGACGGTATGCACCTGGTGGTCGAAGCCCCAGTACTGGCCGTTGGAGTCGCTCAGCAGGTTCGGGTGCAGCAGCGCGTGGTACAGCGAGGTGTAGAACACCTTCTGCTGGTCCGTGGTACCGCCGGTGATCGCGATCTTGCCGAGGACGTTGTTCCACGCGTTGTGCGCGGCGGTGCGGGTGCCGGTGAAGTCCCACCCGGAGTTCTCCGCCTGCCGGTTGCCGGTGGCGTTGGCGATCGAGACGTACGACAGGCCGACCTTCGCCTGGACGACCTGGTTGCCCGTGGTGTTGAAGGTCAGCGAATCGCCGCCGCTGAACGTGCCGTTGGACGTGAACGGGTGGTCGAAGACCATGTCGAAGTACGCGGTGTAGGACGGTGCGGCCGCGCAGAACAGACCGGCGTCGACCGAGCCGCTCACCTCCGTGCTGCTCACCACGTTGAAGTGCAGATTGGTGGCCTTGTCCGCGTTCAGCTTGAAGAGCAGGTTCGCCTGGGTGGTCGCGGGGAACGTGAAGCGGGCCATCCCGGAGCGGGCCGTGGTGGTCAGTTCGGTCTTCACCCCGTTGTCGAGGGTCACCGCGTAAGAGCCCGCACTCACCGTCTCGTTGCTGTGCGAGAAGGTGTCGTTCGCGCTGCCGTTCACGGTCCCGGTGGTCGGCAGCACCGGGATGTCGCCCATGGCGCCGCACCCCGGACCGGACAGGTGGTTCAGGCTGAATCCGGTGATCGCGTTGTCAGTGTACGCATAGTCGCCGCCGGGCGGCCGGGACGTGGTGTCCGGGCTCCACTGCACCATGCCGAAAGGCGTGTCCGCACCGGGGAACGTGTTGCCCTGGTTGGACGTGCCGAGCAGCGTATTGACCAGGGAGGCCGGGTCGGCGACCGCCGCCGGCGCGGCGCCTTGGGCCACCGCGACGGTCGCGGTCGTCCCCAGGAGCATGAGGCTCGCCGCCAGGGGTATTCGCCATCGTTTCATCATTGCGCCTCCAAATGAGCCTGCAGGGTCGGCTTTGCTACCGAGTGGTGCGATCGGATCCGCCGGGTGCCGCGCCAGGCACTTTGGTAACGTTCACATCCGTCGTGAGTATTCGGCCGGCTTGGGCTCCTGTCAAGGGAGCGAGTCCTGCGGGGCGCGGGTCAGCGCGTTTACCTCAGCACGGCAATGCGGCCACGCCGACCCCGATTCCACCTCCGCCGCGGCCGACAACCGACTGCTACACGAGTGACACGGCCCAGACCTGGACCCTCCCGGCCGGCGCGGTCTAACCCGGCATGACGGCGAAGGGGAGCCGTCGTCGTTGACGGCTCCCCTTCTGTCCTTGCCCCGCTGCCGGATCAGCGCCGGAAGGCGCTCACCCAGGGCAGCGGGGTCTCGATGGTCTTGGCCAGGAGGTCCCGGTCCATGCACGCCTGGACGACGCGGCGGGCGCGGGTCAGGTAGAGGGAGTCGAGTTCGTCCAGGTCCGTGACGGCCGGGGCCGGGGGCCACAGGTCGTCCGCGGCCAGGTCCGGGGCGAACGGCTGGAACAGGGTCGCCGCCGCCTCGCGCAGCCGGGCCAGGGCCTCGTCCGCGGCGGCCTCGCCGCGTTGGGCCATCTGCTCGATCAGGTCGTTGACCGAGCTGCGGACTTCCAGGTAGTGCTCACGGGTGTAGTTGTTCGGGAAGTTGTTGGCGATCGGCCAGTTCGGTTCCTGCACGGTCTGGTAGCGCAGGGCCAGCAGGATCGCGACGAGCAGGGCCTGCGCCGCCGCGTCGTAATTCCCCTTGCGCAGCCACAGATCCGCCTGGAAGTACAGGATCCAGGACTGCAGTTCGCCGTCCGCGTCCGAGGTGGCCGTCGCCGAGGCCTCCACGAGCTTCGCCGTGAGGGCGGGCTCGTCGAGTTCGTCGCTCTCGGCCAGCCGCAGGGCGATGTCGACCTGGCCGCACAGCGCCCAGGACTGGAGCCACTTGTCCTCGGGTTCCCATTCGTACGCGGTCTGGTAGAGCCGGCCGGCGTGTTCCAGGCTCTCCGGGGAGAACTCGGCGAAGCCCAGCAGGTCGGCCTCGATGTGCGTGGCCAGGGCGAACACCCGGGCCAGGGTGCGGGTCTCCTCGGACGCGTTCTCCGGCAGGCGGTTGCCGGGCAGCCGGACCGCCTCCTTGATCTCGTAGATCGCGTCGCGCGCCTCGGCCCACTGGGCCTCGGTGGCGGCGTGCTCCCAGCTGCGGCCGTAGTTCTCGTGGAACCTGCCCAGCTTCAGCAGCCAGCGGGTCTCCTCGTTGTTGCCCTCGGCCCAGCCGTTCCACGCGGTCAGCAGGCCGTCGCAGAACTTGTGCGTGGCGAGCATGTCGAACCAGAAGAAGCCCTCCAGGTACCACTGGGTCAGCTTCATCCGGGCGTTGCGCCGCTCGGCCGGGTTGGCGTAGAGCGGGGCCAGGCGGGCGTGGTGGATCCAGGCGTGCAGGTCCTTGGGCCATTCCAGGCTCTCGAACCGCTGCCAGTAGTACTGGTACTCGTCCCGCTCGGCCAGGTCGGCCGGTTCGAGCCGGGCCCAGTAGTGGTCGGCGGCCAGCTGGTGGATCTGGGCCAGCCGCTCGGGCCGCCGGGCCAGCCGCAGCCGGGCCGCGGCGACGATCATCGGCAGCAGCCGCAGGTCGGTCGGCGGGCTGTCGCAGGAGGCCTCGTCGACCAGGTTCAGCTCCCGCAGGCCGCTGATGAACTCGTCCACGCCCACGCCGACCGGAAGCAGGTCCTGCACGACCGCGCGGATCGCCGCGCCGTCCATCGCCTGCAGCTGCGAGATCCGCTCGATGCAGGGCCCGTAGTAGGCCCGTTCGGCCTTGAAGACCTGCTGTTCGAGGAACGCCCAGACGTCCCCGGCCAGGTCCCCGCCGCCGGTCGCGGCGACCGGGCCGGGGCCGGAGCGACCGTGCGCGCCCGCGGCCAGGATGCGCACGGCCCACGGCCGCCCGCCGGTGCTCTCCAGGATCGCGGCGCAGCGCTCCGGGTCGGTGTCGCCGACCAGGACGCCGACGTCGGCCGAGCCCATCGGGGCCAGCGTGTGCCGCACCAGGTTCGGCTCCGGCCGCAGTCCGGCCTGGTGCGCCAGCAGGTGGACCACGGTGTCCGGCGCGACCCGGTCGGTGAACTGCTGCAGCCAGGCCTTGGCCGGGCCCTGCAGGAAGACGTCGGCGTGGTCGATCAGGACCGTGACGCGCTGTTTGCCGGACCGGGCGGTGCGGACCGCGTCGGCGGCGATCCGGGCCAGGTCGGCCACCCGGCGGGTGGTGTCGGCGCTGTCGGGTTCGGCCAGGTTCACGGTGGTGTTCATCGCGTCCCGGATGTCCCCGTGGGCGCCTTCGGCCAGGTTGACGGTCTGGGTGTAGTTGAACTGCATCGTGCCGAACCGGTCCTTGGCCCGCAGCTTGTCGATCGCGCCGAGGGTGGCGCCGGCCGCCTTGCCGCCCAGGCGCCGGCCGATCGAGTGCACGAGCTCGGCCAGGGCGTCCAGGTCGGTCACGTCCGGGGCGAAGCAGTTGCCGTCCAGACCGACCAGCAGTCGGTCCGACCGGCCGAGGCAGCCCTCGGTGATCAGGGCGCAGACGTAGTCCCGGTCGGACTCGTCCACGGCCACGATCTCGTGCGTGCGCGGTTCGGCCGCGGCCGTGATCTGGGCGGCCAGCGCCGCGCGGGTGGCGGTGGGTATCGCGGTCGTCGCGAGGGACGAGGCCCCGGTCCGGGCCGGCAGGGTGCCGGACGGCACGTTCGCGAACGGCGAGGCCGCCGCCGGGACCAGGCCGTCGTCACCGGACCGCGGGGACGGGATCGAGGGCTGCGGCTGCGGCGGCGCATAGGGCTCCGGGTAAGGCTGCGAATACGCCTGCGACGGCGGCTGCGGCGCGGACTTCCCCTGTCCCCGGCTCGGGTTCTGCGTCCGCGGGTCGGCCAGCGGGATCGCGTGGTGGGTCGCCTCCAGGGCGTCCTGCCTCACCTCGTCGGTCTCGATCGCGTCGACCACCGCGACCACCTCGCCCGGGCCGGCGGCCGAGGTGGTGGTCAGGCCCTGCACCTCGCGCAGGGCGGTCACGGAGTCGTCGCCGGTCTCGATGCTGCGCTTGACCCGCAGCGTGTCCGGCGGGCCGGCCAGCCGGGTCTGCTGGACGTTCTCGGCGTTCAGACTCGCCCCGCGGCCGGTCTTGATCGTGCTGCTGATCTTCGCCTTCGACTTCGGTGCCCGGCCGGGCGCGTCGCGCTCGGCGAAGTGCGAGGCGAGGATGCCGACGAGGTAGATGAGCAACAGCGCGGATCCGATGAACATCGTCCAGACCCGGTCCTGGCCGCGGAGGACCGCGGAGGTGCCGAGACCGACCACGAGGATGCCGAACGCCAGGCCGTACGCGAGTACGGGTTTGTTCTGGAGCGGGCCGAAAGCCTTGCCCACCACCGACCAGAGGGAGCCGGACGATTCCCCGCCCGACGCCTCCGGCTCCGTGTTCTCCTTGGACTCCTTGGACTCCGTCATAGACTTCCCCATCAGGCTGATTGGATCTCAGACGTTATCAGCGCGGACCGCGATCGCCACCGGCAGAAGGGAAATCGCCGCCAATCGTTAATCCGCCGCAACCCCGCGCCCAGCTGCGCGGGGTCTGATCAAGATCTTGCGAAGCGGACCGGCAACAGGTGGCCGCCGCGGCGGGCGGCCGACCGCCGCCCGCGCGCTGTCGACACACCCGGACCGGGGCCATTACTGTCGTCCAGTGCAGATTATCGAGCTCAACGAGAACGGGCCGCTGTTCGAGGCACTCTACGAGGACATCCTGGTCCCCTCCTTCCCGAAATCGGAACTGAACGACTTCGACTTCATCCGCGAGGCGATGGAGGCCGGCACCGACCGGGTGTGGGTGGCCCTGGACGACGGGGGCACCGTGATCGGCGGGGCCATCGGCGAATGGGCCGAGGAGCAGCGGATCATGCTGCTGGCCTGGTTCGCGGTCCGGCCCGGGCAGCGCGGCGGCGGGATCGGCGGGCCGCTGCTGGACCACGTCGTGGCCGCCTGGCGGGAGCAGTTCTCGCCCTGTCTGATCCTGGCCGAGATCGAGGACCCGGAGTACCACGGCGCGACGAAGGACGACTACGGCGACCCGTGGTCCCGGCTGCGGTTCTACCAGCGGCACGGGACGCGGGTGCTGGACCTGCCGTTCTTCCAGCCGGCCCTGGACAGCGAGAGCCCGCGGGTGTTCGGCCTGTTCCTGGCCGCGCTGCACGTGGACCCGACGCTCGCGGGCACCGACCCGGACACGGTCGACTCGCGGATCCTGATGGAGTACATCACCGATTATCTCGAGTCGTGCGAGGGCGTGGCGTTCGTCGACGCCGAGGCCAAGGCACTGGAGGCGGCCCTGAGCCGTCCGGGCGGAGTGCCGTTCCGGGACTGACCGGGGTTGAGCGGGAGGGAGTTCGGGGGGCGGGCGCCCGCGGGGTCGTGGGCGCCGCGTCTCGGGGGTGTGCGCGAGGAGCCGGATTTTCTTGTCCAGCACGCGATTTCCGCCTGCGCCGAAGCCGCGGCGGGCGGGCGCGAACGGCCTGCAACGTCTGCGCCGGGCAATCACCTCTTCGGTTTGGTGCCAAGTCCGGCCGTGCAGATGCCGCGCGTGGTAAGACAGAACTGCGGAGCCGGAGCAGAGCATTGACGCGAAGGGAACCATGAAGAACCGAGTCGTCACCGCGGCCAACAGGATGGCCGCGCGCTGGGCCGGAACGTGCGAGGGGGACGAAGCGGCCCAGGCCGCGGCCGGGGTCTGGCCGCTGCTGGCCCTGCTGGCGGACGGGGCGAACAAGCCGGGCCGCGGGGAGCTGGCCGCGGCGCTCGGGGTGGACCCCCCGGACGCGGTCGCGGCGGCGCACGAGATCCTGGCGGTGCTGGGGTCGAGCGAGGCGGTGTCCGCCGCGCTGGGGGTGTGGGCCCGGGCGGACCTGCCGCTGCACCGGGCCTGGCTCGACCGGATCCCGGCCGGCACGGCCGCGGCGCTGGAACCGGACCTGGCCGCGGCCCAGCAGAAACTGGACGCCTGGGCCCGATTACATACGGGCGGCCTGATCGGCCAGATGCCCATCCGACTGACCCCCGAGGATCTGCTGGTCCTCGCCAGCGCCCTGCTGGTGCGCACCGAGTGGGTCGAGCAGTTCAGCCCGGACCGGATGTCCGGGAACGACGACGGACCCTGGCACTCGCGCGCGTTCGACTCGCTGCGGCGCACGACCCGTGATCTGAGCCGGGTCAAGGTGGCCCGGACCGCGGCCGGCGAGCTGACCGCCGCGTACGTCTCGGGGACGCACGAGATCGACGTGGTCCTGGTCCTGGGCGAACCGGACGCCTCCGCGGGGGAGGTGCTGGAGCACGGCGTGCGCCTGGTGGCCGGGGAGTACCGGACCGTGCCGGGAACGGCTTTCGCCGAGGACGCACCGGGACCGGGGATCACCCGCAGCACCGTCGAAGCCGGCACCCCCGGCAACCGGCTGCGGCTGGAGCTGCCGGCCTTCTCGGTCAGCTGCACCTCGGACCTTTTGCAGACCCCTGAGGTGTTCGGCCTGAAAGCCGTGACGGACGCCGGCCGCGGCCATTTCCCGGGCGTCAGCCCCCGGCCGCTGGCCGTGTCCCGGGCCGTGCAGGACATCACCGCGGCGTTCACCGCGACCGGGTTCGAGGCGTCCGCGGTGACCGCGTTCTCGATGGTCGCCGGGGCGCGGATGCCGAAGACCCCGCACAGCGTGCTGGAGACGGCCCTCGTGCTCGACCGGCCGTTCGGCTTCATCGCCGTGCACCGGACCAGCGAACTGGTCCTGGTGGCCGGATGGGTGCAGAACCCGGGCGGGTAGTGCGGGCACCGGCCGGACGGCCGAATGGGCCGAACGGCCGAAAGCCGGGAAAAACCGAAGCCCCGCCGCTGGATTGCGCGGCAGGGCTTCGGCTGGTGATCGGGTGACGCGGGTACCGCGGACTACATGTGCACGGCCGGAGCCGCGTTCGGGTCGGCGACCTGCACGCCCGGGCGGATCAGCAGGGAGCAGATGATCGAGCCGCCCGCGAAGATCCCGGCGCAGACCCAGAAGGCGATCGTGTAGCTGTGCACCTGGGCGACGCCCTGGAGCGAGGCCGCGGTCGCCGTCGCGGAGACGTGCGAGGCGACGTACGCGGTGCCCGCCGAGACCGTGATCGTGTTCAGCAGCGCGGTGCCGATCGAGCCGCCGACCTGCTGCACCGTGTTCACCGTGGCCGAGGCGACACCTGCGTCGCGCGGCTCCACCCCGAAGGTGGCCGAGCTCATCGCCGGGGCGAAGACCACGCCGAGGCCTAGGCCGACCAGCAGCAGCGGAAACAGGATGTTGGACACGTAGGTGCTCTGCAGGGTGATCCCGGTCAGCCAGGCCATGCCGCCGGCCGCGAGCAGCATGCCCGGGCCGACCAGGAACTTCGGCCCGATCTTGGGCAGCAGCATGGTGGTCGCCACGGTGGCCGAGACCATCAGCGCGCCGACCATCGGCAGGAAGGCCAGGCCGGTGCGCACCGGCGAGTAGCCCAGCGAGGCCTGCAGGTAGTAGGTCAGGAACAGGAACACGCCGAACATGCCCGCGCCGGTGATGAACATGGCCAGGAACGATCCGCCCCGGTCCCGGTCCAGCACGATCCGCAGCGGCAGCAGCGGGTTGGTGGTGCGGGTCTGGTACCAGACGAAGCCGATCAGCAGGAGGCCGCCGGCGACCAGCACGCCCCAGGTGGACGGCGCGCTCCACGGGTGGCTCTCGGCGTTGGAGAACCCGTACACGATCGCGAACAGGCCGACCGAGACCAGCACCGTGCCGACCAGGTCCAGGGTGGGCCGCTCGCCGTCGTCCTCGACCTTGGCCTGCAGGAAGGCCAGCGCGCCGAGCAGGGCGACGACCGCGAGGCCGACGTTGATGAACAGCGTCCAGCGCCAGTTCAGGTACTGGGTCAGCACGCCGCCGAGCAGCAGGCCGACCGCCGCGCCGGAGCCGGCGATCGCGCCGAACACGGCGAAGGCCTTGGCCCGCTCCTTGGCGTCGGTGAAGGTCGTGGTGAGCAGGGACAGCGCGGCCGGGGCGAGCAGCGCGCCCGCGGCGCCCTGGATCGCCCGCGCGGTGACCAGCACGTCGAAGTTGGGCGAGATGCCGCCGAGCAGCGAGGCGGCGGCGAAGCCGACCAGGCCGGCGATGAAGATCTTCTTGCGCCCGACCAGGTCGCACAGCCGGCCGCCGAACAGCAGCAGGCCGCCGAAGGCGAGCGAGTAGGCGGTGACGATCCACTGGCGGTCGCCGTTGGAGAAGTTCAGGGCGCGCTGCGCGTCCGGCAGCGCGATGTTCACGATCGTCACGTCCAGCACGATCATCAGCTGGGCCAGGCCGATCACGGCCAGGACGAACCATCGCTTCGCGTGGTGCGGATCCTCCGGTGTACCGGCCGCGTCACCCGCGCCGAGCCGCGGGTCCTCTCCGGTGACCTGCGTGGTTGATGCCTCGGTCATGCTCGTCCTCCATACATGTGGAGATTACCCCTCCGGTTACCCGTTCAGCCTAGCAAACAATCGGAGGAGCGGCCTCCGGATACCCTGCGTTAGGGTGTGAGCCGTGACTGACCATTCGCCGCGGCCCCTGCGCCGGGACGCCGAGCAGAACCGGCAGCGGATCATGGCGGCCGCCCGCGAGGTGTTCGCCCAGCGCGGCTTCGGCGCGTCCCTGGACGAGATCGCCGAGCACGCGGGGCTGGGCGTGGGGACCGTCTACCGCCGCTTCGCCAACAAGAACGCGCTGATCGACGCGTTGTTCGAGCAGGCCGCCAAGCGGCTGACCGACCTGGCCCGGACCGCCGCGCAGGCCCAGAACGCCTGGGAGGGCCTGGTCGACCTGCTCACCGCGATCGCGGAGCTGCAGGTGACCGACCGGGGCCTGCGCGACCTGATCCTGTCCGGCCGGGTCAGCCCGGACCGCAACACGATCATGCGGGAGAACCTCAAACCCCTGATCGATCCGCTGGTGCGCCGGGCGCAGGAGCAGGGCTGCCTGCGCCGGGACTTCGACGGCGCGGACATCGCGGTGATCCAGCTGATGCTCTCGGCGGCGTACGAGTTCACCCGGCCGTGCGGACCGGCCGTGTGGCGCCGGTACCTGACCATGATGTTCGACGCGATGCGGGAGTGCCGGGACGCGCCGACCCCGCTGCCGCATCCGCCGCTGGACGAGGACGGCCTGGGGCGGGCCATGCTCGCCTGGCCGCTGACCCGCCTGCCCTGATCCCGCCGGCCCCGGCCGCGACCGGTCACAGGGCGTTGAGCACCGATTCGGCCTCCGGTCCGGCGGACTGGGCGCCGAAGTCGCCGTCGAGCACCACGCAGCCGATCGCGATGTCCTCGGCCGGATCGAACACGATGATCCACGAGTTCGGCAGGGTGCCGGTCACGCCGTGGTCGGCCGTGCCGGTCTTGGCGTAGACGCCCGAGCCGAAGCCGACGTCGTGCGCGGTGCCGATGGACTTGGTGACCACCGCCCGCATCATGTCGCGCAGTTGCGAGGCCGTGCCCGAGGGCAGTTCGGCGGCGCCGAGCTGCCGGGTGCCGGGCACCAGGATCGGCTGGTGGAACGAGCCGGTGTCCACGGTCGCGGCCACCGAGGCCATCGCCAGCGGGCTGGCCTGCATGGTGCCCTGGCCGAAGGTCTCGGCCGCGAGTTCGGAGTTGACCGAGCCGGTCGGCATGGTGAAGTAGGTCGACGGGTCGCCGAGCCCGATGTCCCAGGGTTCGTTCAGCCCGAAGTATTTCTGCGCGGTGGCCGCGAGCACGCCGCCGGAGAGTTTCTGGTACTGGGTCGTGAAAGCGTTGTTACAGGACACTGCGAAGTCGTCGATGAACGGGGTGCTGTCGGGCTCTGATTCGCCGTCCGAGTTCGAGCTCGGCACGCCGGTGACCGTGTAGGTCGCCGGGCAGCCGACCGGGCTGTTCTCGCTCAGTCCCTGGTTCAGCAGGGCGGTGCTGGTGATCACCTTCATGGTCGAGCCCGGCGCGATCTGCGCGGTGAGCGCGTCGTCGTTGTCCTGGTCGTTGTTCGCGATCGCCAGGATCTTCCCGGTGGACGGCTGGATCACCGCCATCGAGCTGCGCGGGAACATGCCGACCGCCGACATCGCGGCGGCCTCCGCCTTCGGATCGATCGTGGTGGCCAGGGCGCCGTTGGTGACCGGTGGGGTGATCACCGCGGCGGCGATCCCGGGCACCGGGGTGCCGGCGTCGTCGACCACTTCGATGTTGATCCCGGGGGTGCCCACGCCGGCCGGGGCGTTGGCCTGCAACAGTCCGGCGATCTTCTGCAGGCCGGGGTCGGCGACGCCGGAGAGGCTGTTGCCCGCGTCGTCCGTCACGGTCCCGACGCCCGGGGAGACGGCCACGGCGAGCAGGTGCGTGTCAGCGGTCAGATTCGCGCCGAGGACGGACGGCTGCCACTGCACCTGCCAGCTCTTGCTGCCGCTGACCGGCTCGACCACCAGGGCCGAGGTGTAGCTCCAGGTGCCTGCCGCGGTTGACGCCGCAGGCGCGGTGCCCGGGCCGGACGTCGTCGTGGCGGACGCAGTTCCCGACGCGGCCGTCAGTCCGATCCCGGCGGAGACCGAGAAGGAGACGTTGCCGGATTCGTCGGTGTTCTGCAGCGTCGCGGTCAGGCCGGTCAGCTTCAGGTCGGTCCGGTAGGCGGCCAGTTCGGTCGCCGCCTCGGCCGGGGAGTCGGTCAGGTCGGCCGCCTGCTGGAGCTTCCCGGCCTGCCAGTCGGCCAGGAAGGCCTGGCCGACCTGCTGGGCGATCTGCGCCGGGTCGGTGACCGTGGGCACGAGGCCGATCGGGGTGGTCGGCGCGGCTTTCGGTGTGGCGTTCCGCGCGGAGGCCGAGCTGCCGGACAGGGTGACCGTCACGACCACGGCCAGCGCGCACAGTCCGACCAGGGCGACGACCAGCGGCACTGCCTTCCGGCGGCGCCGGGGCGCCGGGTCCCTGGTCTGCCAGGCGAAGTCGCCGTCCTCGTCGTCCTGGTCGTCGAGCTGCTCCCCCGAGCCGCCCTGGTTCTGGTTCTGTCCGTCGTCTTCTTCGCCGGCGAAGTAAGGGTCCTCATAGTACCCGCCCGGCCGATCGTCATTCCCGCTCATAACGCCCCGTCCCGCTACCCGTTGTCGATAGTGCCGCAAATGCTGCGGATCCCGAAAATCGCTCCATGGTATCGATGGTGCATCGACTGTGGCGACGGGCGGTATCTACGGAACGGAATGGAACGGCGATGACATGCCGGATCGGCCGGTCTCGCGCTAGGCGACTGCCCGCGCGGCGCGTCCGGTCGGCATGACCAGGGGTTCCAGCAGGCGGCGCGGGGCGTCCAGGGCCTCGGTGACCGGGTTCGGGGCGTTGCCGGGCTCGTAGCTCAGCACGCCCGGGAGCACCAGGATCTCCGGCACCGGCACGTGTTTTCCGCACTCGGCGCAGATGCCGTAGCCGTCCAGCTGCCCGTCGTCGGCGGCGTGCCGGAACAGCCGGCGCGGACCCTCGGCCCGGCCGTAGTACTCGTCGCCCCAGACCATCAGCGAGCGGACCACCGGCCACAGGTCCACGCCCTTGGCGGTCAGCCCGTACTCGTCCCGGCGGCCCGGTCCGGGCACCCGGTCCAGGATCCCGTCCTGGACCAGGGCGGTCAGCCGCTCGGTGAGCACGGCCCGGGGCACCTGCAGGTGCACGGCGAAGTCGCTGAACCGGCGCACGCCGTAGAAGGCGTCGCGCACGATCAACAGGGTCCAGCGCTCGCCGACGATCTCCAGGGACCGGGCGGCCGAGCAGACCTGGTTCGCGTAGTCGCGGGGAAGGGTCATGGCTCCAGTATGCCATAGGAGTTCACTCACCGAACTATTACTGCTAGGCTCATCTCAGTTCAGTCACCGAACCAACTTTGGGAGCCGTCATGAGCCGAACCGTCCTGCCGGACGCGGACCCGCGCCCCGCCGCCCCTGCCGCGCCCGCCGCCCTCGCCGAGCCCGTCGCTCCCGCCGACGCCGCGCAGGCTTCCGCCCCGGCCGCCCCGGCCAGGCGCCGCGGCCTGATCCTGGCGGTGCTGGCCGCGGTCGCCTTCATGGCCCAACTGGACCTGTTCATCGTCAACGTCGCCGTCCCCGAGATCGGCCACAGCTTCCCCGGCTCGACCCTCAGCAGCCTGTCCTGGGTGCTCAACGCCTACGCGATCGTGTTCGCCGCGCTGCTCGTCCCGGCCGGGCGGCTGGCCGACCACTACGGCCGGCGCCGGTTCCTGCTGATCGGCCTGGTCGTCTTCACCGCGGCCTCCGCGCTGTGCGCGGTCGCGCCCGGCCTGCCGGTGCTGGTGCTGGCCCGGGCGGTCCAGGCGGCCGGCGCGGCGATGATCGTGCCGACCTCGCTCGGGCTGCTGCTGCCCTCGTTCCCGAAGGAGCGGCACTCGATGGTGGTCGGGGTCTGGGCCGGGGTGGCCGCGGTCGCCGCGTCGGCCGGCCCGCCGCTCGGCGGCCTGCTGGTCGCGGTCGACTGGCGCTGGATCTTCCTGGTCAACCTGCCGATCGGCCTGGCCACCGTGCTGATCGGCCGCCGGGCGCTGCCGGAGATCAGGGCCGAGCACGGCGCCCGGCTGCCGGATGCCGCCTCCTCGGTCTCCCTGCTGGCCGCGATCGCGCTGCTCACCCTGACCGCCGTGCAGGCCCCGCAGTGGGGTTGGGGCAGCGGGCGCACGATCCTGCTCGGCGTCGTGACGCTGGCCGCGATCGGGTTCACCGTCCGGCGGATCATCGTGCACCCGCACGCGCTGATCGAGGCCGGCCTGTTCCGCAACCGCCAGTTCACGGTCGCCACCGTCGCCCTGTTCCTGTTCTTCCTCGCCTTCGCGGCCTGGCTGCTGATGACCGTGCTGTTCTTCCAGAACGTCTGGCACTACGACGCCCTGAAGGCCGGCCTGGCCATCTCCCCCGGACCGCTGGCCGCCGCCGCGTTCGCGGTCAACAGCGGCCGGATCGCGGCCCGGTTCGGCCGCCGGATCCCGGCCGTGGTCGGCCCGCTGCTGCTGGTCGCGGCGACGGTCTACTGGCTGGCGGTCGTGCCCGCGCACCCGGCGTACGCGGCCGACTTCCTGCCCGGCATGATCGTGGCCGGCGCGGGCTCCGGGCTGACCCAGGCGCCGCTGTTCGCCGCGGCCGGCACCCTGCCGCCGGACCGGGCCACCACCGGCAGCGCCGTGCTGAACATGTCCCGCCAGGTCGGCAGCGCGCTCGGCGTCGCCGCACTGGTCACGCTGCTGTCCGGCTCGGATCCGGACACGCTCGCGGTCTTCCACCGCGGCTGGGTGTTCGTCGGGGCGACCGCCCTGGCGACCGCGCTGGTCAGCCTGGTCGGCATCCGTCCGCACACCAGCGCGGCGGGCCCGGTGGCGGCGAGCCCGGCGGCGGCCGAGTCGTGACGTAGCGCGGGCAGCCTTCCGGCCGCCGCGTCCGGGCGAAATCCGGATGCGGCGGCCGGAGCGCGTCGGGCAGACTGCCTCCATGCTGCTGACACGCGAAGACGGATATCTCCTGAGCGACGGCAAGGAACGTGTGGATGTCGAACGTGTACACGCCTGGCTGTCCAAGGACGCTTACTGGGCGCTGGGCCGAGAGCTCTCCCGGATGCAGGACGCGATCTCCGGCTCGGACGTCTACGGGATCTACGACGCGGACCAGACCCAGGTCGGCTTCTGCCGGGTGGTGACGGACCGGGCCACGTTCGCCTGGCTGTGCGACGTCTACATCGACCCGGACCACCGCGGCCGCGGCCTCGGCAGCTGGATGGTCGGCCAGGTCCGCGAGGTCTACGCGGCCACCGGGATGCGGCGGATGCTGCTGGCCACCCACGACGCGCACGAGGTGTACCGGCAGTTCGGCTTCCGGGAACTGGCCGTGCCCGGGCGCTGGATGGAGGCCGAGTTCAACCCGCCGCCGGCGTCGGCATAGGCCCGGCCCGGATCGCTGCGCCGCCGCGGCCGGGATCGACCACCAGCCTCGTCAAGGCCGCCCGGCCACCCGATCGCCCGCTCGGGCCTGCCCGGCCGGGCCGCCGAGCGCAGAATGGGAGCCATGACGAGTCTCGATGATTTCGGCGGCGGACAGCACACCGCCGACGTGCTTGTGGTCACCACCAACGACGTGCCCGGGTTCCGGGTGAACCGGGTGATCGGGGAGGTCTTCGGCCTGACCGTGCGCTCGCGCAACCTCGGCAGCCAGCTCGGCGCGGGTTTGAAGTCCCTGGCCGGCGGGGAGCTGCGCGGCCTGACCAAGACCCTGGTGCAGAGCCGCAACCAGGCCATGGACCGGTTGATCGAGCAGGCCCGCAGCCGCGGCGCGAACGCGATCCTGGCCATGCGGTTCGACGTGACCGAGGCCGGCGGCAACGGCACCGAGATCTGCGCCTACGGGACCGCGGCCGTGATCCGGCCGGAGAACGCCTGACCGCGGCCCGTCTTCAGGAGCGGCTGCTCAGTAGCGGCCGTCCTCAGTAGGAGCCGTGCGAGCCGCCGGAGGCCGTGGTCGCCGCGCTGCTCGGGGTGGCCGCGGACCCGCCGTTCGCGCCCGCGCCGGCCAGGGCGACGTGCCAGGTCCCCTGGATGCCGTTCCCGGTGGTCTGGCCGGGGCCGGTGTCGCCGGAGTAGGTGTACAGCGGGTGGCCCTGGTACGTGGCCTGGACGGTCCCGTCGGCGAGGGTGATGGTGCCGAGGTCGGCCGCGATCACGCCGGATCCGGCGGTCGGCATGCCGGTCACCGGGGGCCAGACCTTCGCGCAGCCGCCGGTGCACGCGCTGGTGGTCGTGGTGTCCGGGTCGAAGCGGTAGAGCGTCAGGCCGTTCGGCCCGGTCAGGACCGTGCCCAGCGAGGTGCTGGTGCTGGAGACGGTGATGGACGCGGCCGCGGGCGCGCCGCTCGTGGTCGCGGATCCGGCGGTGGCGCCGGCGGCGGCCGAGGTGGCCGAGCCGGCCGCGGCGGCCGGTGCGGAACTGCTGCTGGAACAACCGGCGGCGAGTAGTGCGCTCACGCCCAGGCAGGCTGCGCCGGCAAGGATTCGGAAGCTTTTCATCAGGGGTACTCTGCCTTTCCACCAGGTTCGTCGGTCGTGAAGAACTCCCGACATCCGTGATAGACCGCCGGGTTACACCTGGTGGAAGGCAGGTACTTTTCCGGTGACGGATCACGCGTGGAACGGCCAGACCCAGTCCCGGATCTCCGGCATGTCGTCGCCGACCTCGCGGGTGTAGGCGCGGGCGCGCATCCGGGCGTCGGCCATCTGCTGGCGCACGTGCGCGCCCCGGGAACGCAGCAGCGGCACCCGGTCGATCGCGTCCATCACCAGGTGGTACCGGTCCAGGTCGTTCATCATGACCATGTCGAAGGGCGTGGTCGTGGTGCCCTCCTCCTTGAACCCGCGCACGTGGAAGTTGCGGTGGTTGGCCCGCCGGTAGACCAGCCGGTGGATCAGCGACGGATACCCGTGGTAGGCGAAGACGACCGGCCGGTCCAGGGTGAACAAGGAGTCGAACTCGTGGTCGGAAAGTCCGTGCGGGTGCTCGGTTTCCGGCTCCAGCCGCATCAGGTCCACGACGTTGACGACCCGGATCTTCAGCTCGGGGAAGTGTTCGCGCAGGATGGCCACGGCCGCCATCGCCTCCAGCGTGGGCACGTCGCCGGCGCAGGCCATCACCAGGTCCGGTTCGGTCCCGGCGTCGGTGGAGGCCCACGCCCAGATGCCGATGCCGCGGGTGCAGTGCGCGACCGCCTCGTCCATCGACAGCCAGTTCAGGGCCGGCTGCTTGCCCGCGACGATCACGTTCACGTACTGCTTGCTGCGCAGCACGTGGTCGCCGACCGACAGCAGGGTAT
>DASZBX010000077.1:0-5659 GCA_035943635.1 Actinocrinis sp.
CGGTGGCCAACGGTCGGCGGATTCTTGCTGTGCTGCGTGGTTCCGCGGTGAATCAGGATGGTGCGTCGAACGGTCTGACCGCGCCGAGCGGCCCGGCCCAGCAGCGCGTGATCCGCGCCGCCCTGGCCGACGCCGGACTGAACGCCGCGGACGTGGACGTGGTCGAAGGCCACGGGACCGGCACCAAGCTCGGCGACCCGATCGAAGCCCACGCCCTGCTCGCCACCTACGGCCAGGGGCGACCCGCCGGCCGCCCGCTGTGGCTCGGCTCGCTGAAGTCGAACATCGGGCACGCGCAGGCCGCGGCCGGTGTGGCCGGCGTGATCAAAATGGTGCAGGCCATGGAGAACGACGTCCTGCCGCCGTCCCGCTACGCCGACGAACCCTCGCCCCTGATCGACTGGGAGTCCGGGGACGTCTCGCTGCTGACCGAGCCGGTGCGCTGGCCGCGCGGCGAGCGGCCGCGCCGGGCCGCGGTGTCGGCGTTCGGCATCAGCGGCACCAACGCGCACGTCGTCCTGGAGGAACCCCCCACTCCCGCGGAAACCCCCGCCGCGAACGGCGACGAGCCCGCCCAGACGCCCGGCGACCTGCTCTGGCCGATCTCCGCAGGCTCCGAACAAGCCCTGCTCGACCAGGCGCAGCGCCTGCGCACCTACCTGCTGGACCACCCGCGCTCCCGTCCCGCGGACGTCGGGTTCTCCCTGGCCACCACCCGCGCGCACCTGCGGCACCGCGCGGTCGTGCTCGGCGACGACCGCGACCGCCTGCTCGACGAACTCGCCACCCTGGCCGCCGGGGAGTCCGGCGCCCGGGTCGTGCGCGGCACCGCGGTCGACGGCGGCCTGGCGTTCCTGTTCACCGGGCAGGGCGCGCAGCGGCCCGGCATGGGCCGCGAACTCGGCCTGCGCTTCCCGGTCTTCGCCGAGGCGATGGACGAGATCTGCGCCGCGTTCGGCGACCGGCTCGGCCGCCCGCTGCGCGAGGTGCTCGACGCCGACGAGCCAGACCTGCTGGACCAGACGGTCTACACCCAGGCGGGTCTGTTCGCCATCGAAGTCTCGCTGTACCGCCTGGTGCGCCACCTCGGCATCCGGCCGGACCACCTGGTCGGCCACTCCATCGGCGAGATCTCCGCGGCCCTTGCGGCCGGGATCCTGTCCCTCGGCGACGCGGTCACCCTGGTCGCCGCCCGCGGCCGGCTGATGCAGGACCTGCCGGCCGGCGGCGCGATGATCTCCGTCGCCGCGGCCGAGGACGAGGTGGCCGCGCTGCTGGCCGGACACGGCGACCGGGCCGGGATCGCGGCGGTCAACGGGCCGCAGTCGGTGGTGGTCTCCGGGGACGAAGACGTGGTCACCGAGGTCGCGGCGCAGCTGGCCGAGCGCGGGCACCGCACCCGCCGGCTCCGGGTCAGCCACGCGTTCCACTCGCCCCGGATGGACCCGATGCTGGAGCAGTTCCGCGCCGTGGCCCAGTCTTTGACCTACCAGCCGCCGACCATCCCGGTGGTCTCGAACCTGACCGGCCGCACGGCCGACCAGGACATCCGCTCGGCAGACTACTGGGTCCGGCACGTGCGCGAGGCGGTGCGCTTCGGCGACGGCATCCGCCACCTGCACGACGGCGGCGTCACCACGTATCTCGAAATCGGCCCGGACGCCGTGCTCGCGGCCATGGGCCCGGGCTGCCTGACCGAGGACGAGCGCAAAGCCGCCGACTTCATCCCGCTGCTGCGCCGCAACCGGTCCGAGGAACGCTCGCTGCTCACCGCCCTGGCCAGACTGCAGGTCCGCGGCCGCGAACCGGACTGGACCGCCCTGTTCCCCGGCGCGCGGCGAGTCGACCTGCCCACCTACGCGTTCGAACACCGGCGGTTCTGGCCGGACGCCGCGCAGCGCGCCGACGGCGACGCGGGCGGGTTCGGGCTCGACGCCACCGCGCACCCGCTGCTGGCCGCCGCGGTGCACCCGGCCGGCAGCGACGCGCTGCTGCTGACCGGGCGGCTCTCGCTCGGCCTGCACCCGTGGCTGGGCGACCACCGGGTCGGCGGCCGGGCCGTCTTCCCCGGGGCCGGGCTGGTCGACCTGGTGCTGACCGCGGCCGGGCGGGCCGGCGCGGACACGATCGAGGAGCTGACCCTGACCGCCGCGCTGACGCTGCCGGAGACCGGCGCGGTCGACGTCCAGGTCGGCGTCGCGGCGCCCGCCGAGAGCGGAAGCCGGGCCGTGACGGTGCACGTGCGCCCGGCCCGCGAGGACGCGGCCGAGGACTGGACCCTGGTCGCCACCGGCACCGTGACCACCGGCGCGCCGACCACGGCCGAGGAGCTCGACCTCCCGGCCGAATGGCCCCCGGCGCACGCCGAGCCGGTCGACTTGACCGGCTGGTACCAGACGTTGGCCGACAGCGGCCTGGAATACGGCCCCGCCTTCCAGGGCCTGCGCGCGGCCTGGCGCAGCGGCACCGAGGTCTACGCCGAGGTCGGCCTCGGCGACGAGGAGGGCAAGCAGGCCGAGGCGTTCCGGCTGCACCCGATCCTGCTCGACGCGGCCCTGCACGCGCTCGGCCTCGGCGCGCTGCCGGCCGCCGACCGGGCCCAGGTGCCGTTCGCCTGGACCGGGGTGCGCCGCCATACCGCCGGACCCTCGGCCGCTCGGGTACACATCAGGCCGGTCGGACCGGCCGCGGTCTCGCTCACGGTGACCGATCCGGTCGGGCGGCCGGTTGCCACGGTGGCCTCGCTCAGCGTCCGCCCGGTGACCGAGGCCATGCTCGGCGCGAGTACGGATTCGCTGTTCGACCTGCAGTGGGTGCCCGTCGGCGCCGAGTCGGACACCGCGACTGCCGGCGCACCCGCTGCCTGGACCGTGATCGGCGACGACTTCGGCCTGGTCAAGGAACTGATCCGAGCCGAGCTCCCAGTCTGCCGGCATGACGACCTCGCCGCGCTGGCCGCCGCCATCGACGCCGGAGCGAAAGTGCCGGACGCGGTCCTGGTCCCGTTCGACGGCGCCACCGACGTCTCGACCGACATCGCAGCAGCCGTACACGCAGCCAGCCGTCGAGCCCTGACACTGGCCCGAACCTGGTTGTCGGACAACCGGTTCGCGGCCGCGCGCCTGATCCTGGTCACCCGCGACGCGGTCGCCGCCGGACCTGGCGAGACCATCGCCGACCTGGCCGCGGCGAGCGCCCGGGGACTGCTGCTGTCCGCGCACACCGAGCACCCCGACCGCTTCGGCCTGGTCGACCTGGACACCGCCCCGCAGTCGTACCGCGCCCTGGCCCGAGTCCCGGGCGCCGACGAGCCGCAGCTCGCAATCCGGACCGGAACGCTGCTCGGTGCCCGACTGACCGTCGCCGCAATATCGCAGACCCCGCCGACCGGCCTCCTCGCGCCCGGCACCGTGCTGCTGACCGGCGCGACCGGCGCGCTCGGCCGGCTCGTCGCCCGCCACCTGGTCACCGACCACGGCGCCCGGCACCTGCTCCTGGTCAGCCGCCGCGGCGACCGGGCCCCGGGGATCGAGAGCCTGGTCGCCGACCTGTCCGCCCTCGGCGCGGAGGCGACCGTGGCGGCCTGCGACGTCGCCGACCGCGAGTCCCTGGCCCGAACCCTGGCCGAGGTCCCCGCCGCGCACCCGCTCACCGCGGTCGTGCACGCGGCCGGAGTGCTGGACGACGCGAGCGTGGCCGGACTGACCCCCGAGCGGCTCGACGCCGTGCTGCGGCCCAAGGTGGACGCCGCCTGGAACCTGCACGAACTGACCCGCGCCGCCGACCTGTCCGCGTTCGTCCTGTTCTCCTCGGTCGCCGCGGTCCTGGGCACCGCGGGCCAGGCCGACTACGCGGCGGCCAACGCGTTCCTGGACGTGCTCGCCCGCCATCGCCGCGACCTCGGACTGCCCGGCCTGTCCCTCGGCTGGGGCGCCTGGGCGGCCCGCGGCATGGCGGCGGCCCTGAGCGCCGCCGACCGCGCCCGGCTCGCCCGCTCCGGAATCGGCGGCCTGACCGACGCCGACGGACTGCGCCTGCTCGACCTCGCCCTAGCTCACGACGCGCCATATCTCGCCCCGGTGCAGGTGGACCGCGCCGCGATCGCCGACGCGCCGCCCCCGCTGCTACGCGGCCTGGTCCGCGCCCGCCGCCGGACCGCCGCCCGCGAGGCGGACGGTTCCGGGGCCGAGTTCCTGATCCGCCGCCTGGCCAAACTGACCCCGGCCCGGCAGGAACAAGCGCTGCTGGACCTGGTCCGCGCGGAGGTGATCGTGGTCCTGGACTACCCGGGCAGCCGGGTCCCGGACGGTCTGACCTTCACCGAACTCGGCGCCGACTCGCTGACCGCGCTCGCCCTGCGCAACCGCTTCGCCGACGCGACCGGGCTGCGGCTGTCCCCGACCGTCCTGTTCGAGCACCCGACCCCGGCCGACCTGGCCCGCAAGCTGCGCGAGGACCTGTTCGCCGCGGCCCCGGCGGACGAGCCCGCCCCGGACGGCTTCGACGAGGCCCGGTTCCGCCGCGACCTGGCCGCGCTGCCGGTCAGCGCGCTGCGCACCGCCGGACTGCTCGACCGGCTGCTCGCCCTGCTCGACTCCCGGCCCTCGGCCGCCGCGGCCGAGGAGGCCGCGATCGATGCCCTGGACCTGGCCGATTTGATCTCTCTGGCACGTGAGGGAGTGGAGCTGTGATGGCTGCTGGTGCGGGTGGCGGCGCGGCCGGCAAGGCCGGCGGTTCGGTGGAGGACCTGGTAGGGGCTCTGCGGGACGCGGTGAAGGAGGGTGTGCGGCTGCGGCGGCAGGTGGCTGCCGTGCGTGAGCCGGTCGCGATCGTGGGGATGGGTTGCCGGCTGCCCGGAGGCGTCGTCTCGCCGGAGGGTTTGTGGGACCTGGTCGCGTCGGGCGGCGACGGCGTCTCGGCCTTCCCGGCCGACCGCGGGTGGGATCTGGACGGACTGTTCGATCCGGATCCTGATAAACCCGGCCGGTCGTATGTGCGTGAAGGCGGTTTCCTGCATCAGGCTGCTGAATTCGACGCGGAGTTCTTCGGGATTTCGCCGCGTGAGGCGCTGGCGATGGATCCGCAGCAGCGCTTGATGTTGGAGGTGGTGTGGGAAGCGGTGGAACGCGCGGGGATCGATCCGCGGTCGCTGCGCGGCTCCCGCACCGGCGTCTACGCAGGCGTCATGCACCAGGACCATCTGCACGCGATGCCCGGCGACATGTCCGGCATCGACGCCCAGCGCCTGATCGGCAATTCACTGAGCGTGGTGTCCGGACGGGTGTCGTTCGCGCTGGGCCTTGAGGGTCCTGCGGTGTCGTTGGACACGGCGTGCTCCTCGTCCTTGGTGGCGTTGCACCTGGCGGCGCAGGCATTGCGCCGCGGCGAATGCGATCTCGCGCTGGCCGGGGGCGCGACCGTCATGTCGAGCCCGGTCGAGTTCGTCGGCTTCAGCCGCCAGCGGGCCCTGGCCCCGGACGGCCGCTGCAAGGCCTTCGCCGCGGCAGCCGACGGTACCGGCTGGTCCGAGGGTGTCGGTGTTCTGCTACTGGAGCGTTTGTCGGATGCGGTGGCCAACGGTCGGCGGATTCTTGCTGTGCTGCGTGGTTCCGCGGTGAATCAGGATGGTGCGTCGAACGGTCTGACCGCGCCGAGCGGC
>DASZBX010000078.1:0-12248 GCA_035943635.1 Actinocrinis sp.
GACTTCGGCCAGATCCCAGTCCACGTAAGGAGAAAGCGCCGCGCCGCATTCGGCGAGCCGGGCGGCGAAAACCGGGCTGGTCCGCGCCAGCTCCTGACCCATCCCGACCCACTGGCCACCCTGGCCGGGGAACACGAACACCTTCCGGCCCGCTCCCCCGCCGGCCGGAACCGCGCCGCTGACCAGGCCGCTGGCCGGTTCTCCGGTGGCGAGCGCGGACAGGGCGGCGGTCAGTTCCGCGCGATCCGCACCGACGACGACAGCGCGGTGCTCGAACAATGAGCGGGTGGTGGCGAGGGACCAGGCGACGTCGGCCGGGTCCAGATCCGTAGCCCGGGCACCGAAATCGGCCAACCGGGCGGCCTGGGCGGCCAGTCCGGCGGCGGTCCGGGCCGAGACCAGCCACGCGGCGGTCGGCCCGGTCAGGATTCTCGGCTGCGGCTCGGCGGCGTCGGTGACCGCGGCGGCGGTGTCGCTGCTCGCCGCGTCGGCGTCCGCGGAGCCGTCCGCGGGGGCTGCGGTATCAGTAGCCGCAGATATCTCGGCCGGGGCCTCTTCGACGATCAGGTGGGCGTTGGTGCCGCTGATGCCGAAGGCTGAGATACCGGCCCGGCGCACCCGGGTCTTGCCGGTCGCCTGGTCGACCTCGGGGGCCCAGGGCCGCGGGTCGGTGAGCAGGCGGACCTCGCCGGTGGTCCAGTCCACCCGCGGCGTGGGCTGGTCCACGTGCAGGGTGCGCGGCAGCTGCTGGTGGCGCAGGGCCTGCACCATCTTGATCAGGCCGGCGGCTCCGGCGGCGGCGCCGGTGTGGCCCAGGTTGGACTTGGCCGAGCCGAGCCAGAGCGGGCGCTCCGGGGTGCGGTCGCGGCCGTAGGTGGCCAGGATCGCCTGGGCCTCGATCGGGTCGCCCAGGACCGTGCCGGTGCCGTGCGCCTCCACCGCGTCCACGTCGGCCGGGGACAGCCGGGCGTTGGACAGCGCGGCCCGGATCACCCGCTGCTGGGCCGGGCCGTTCGGGGCGGACAGGCCGTTGCTCGCGCCGTCCTGGTTGACCGCGCTGCCGCGGATCACCGCGAGCACCGGGTGCCCGTTGCGCCGGGCGTCGGACAACCGCTCCAGCAGGAACATCCCGGCGCCCTCGCTCCAGCCGGTGCCGTCGGCGGACCCGGCGAAGGACTTGCACCGGCCGTCCGCGGCCAGGCCGCCCTGCTCGGCGAAGTCGGCGAAGGAGTCCGGGTTGGCCAGCACGGTCACCGCACCGGCCAGCGCCATCGTGCACTCCTCGGAGCGCAGCGACTGGCAGGCCAGGTGCAGCGCGACCAGCGCGGAGGAGCAGGCCGTGTCCACGGTCACCGCGGGCCCTTCCAGGCCCAGGGTGTAGGAGATCCGGCCGGAGATCACGGCGGTCAGGCCGCCGGTGAGCATGTAGCCCTCGGTGCCCTCGGTCCCGGCCACGCTCACGCCGTACCCGGAGTTGGTGCCGCCGGCGAACACCCCGGTCCTGGTCCCGCGCAGTGCGGCCGGGTCGATCCCGGCGTGCTCCAGGGTCTCCCAGGTGACCTCCAGCAGCATCCGCTGCTGCGGGTCCATCGCCAGCGCCTCGCGCGGGCTGATCCCGAAGAACCCGGGGTCGAACTGCGGCACGTCCCGGACGAACCCGCCGGCCTGGACGTACTTGGTCTCGGTGCCGGAGACCAGGGCCTGCCAGCCGCGGTCCTCGGGGAACGCGGTGATCGCGTCGCCACCGGCCGCGATCAGGTCCCACAGCTGCTCGGGGCTGTCGGCCTCCCCGGGGAAGCGGCAGCCCATGCCGACGATCGCGATCGGCGCCCAGGCGGAGGCGGTCAGCTGCCGGTTGCGCTGGCGCAGCCGGTCCGTCTCCTTCAGGGAGGCCCGGAGGGCGTCGAGAACCTTGTCCGCAGGCATGGCCATTACGACAACCTCCACGTGTGACGAAGCATCAGTAGTCAGCCCCTTCGGCGTCCAGCGCCAGCCGGACCAGGCTCTCGGCGTCGAGCTCGTCGATGTCCCCGGCCCGGCCGGAGTCCTCGGGCCGGCCGGCCGCGGCGTCGGGGTCGGCCAGCCGGAGCAGCGCGTCGAGGATCCCGGCGTCCCGGAACCGGGAGAGCGCGGTGGTGGCCAGGACCCGCCGCAGCAGGTCCTCCTCGGCGTCCGCGCCGCCGGCCGGGTCGAGCACGAGGCTCTCCCGCAGGTACCCGGCCACGGCGAGCGTGGTGGGGTAGTCGAAGACGACCGTGGCCGGCAGTTTCAGGCCGGTCGCGGCGTTCAGCCGGTTGCGCAGCTCGACCGCGATCATCGAGTCGAAGCCCAGGTCGCTGAACGCGCGCCGGGGTTCGATCGCCTCGGGCGAGCCCTGGCCCAGGACCGCGGCCACGTGCGCCCGGACCATGGTCAGCAGCATCCGCTCCTGCTCCGGGGCGGCCATCGCGGCCAGCTGGGCGCGCAGGGCCTCGGCCACCTCGGAGTGGTCCTGCTCCGGTTCGGCCGCGGCCACGGATCCGGCCAGTGCGCGCCAGATCGGGGCCGGGAGCCGGTCCGGGCCGGAGTCGGCCGGGGCGCGCAGGCGGCTTGGGGTCAGGCGGGCCGGGACGAGGAAGTCCTCGCCGCGGTCAAGGGCGAGGTCGAAGAGCGCGAGCGCGTCGTCCTCGGTCAGGTCGGTGATCGCGGCCGGGCGCTGCGGATTCGGCTGCTTGGCGTCCGACTGCTTGGGGTCGGAATCGGTGCCGGTGCCGGTGCCGTTGCCGGTGCTGGTGGTCGCCGTCGCCTCGCGGGACGGGCCCCAAGCCAGGGCGAGTGCGGGCAGACCGGCGGCGTGCCGGTGCGCGGCCAGGGCTTGGAGGAATCCGGCCTCGGCGCTCGCCTGCTCGCTCGCCTCGGGCGCGCCGAGGACGGCGGCGAGGCTGGAGAACAGGACGAACGCGTCCAGGTCGAGGTCTGCGGTGAGCCGGTGCAGGTTCCAGGCCGCGTCGGTCGCGCTCGGGTTCGCAGCGGAAGCAGTAGGGGCGGCGGCGGAAGCGCTGGGGGTGGTGTCGGCATCGAGTTCGGTGTCAGCCTGGTAGAGCACCGTCGTCAACCGGGCCTCGGATCGAGCGGTCAGCAGGGCGGTTGGGCCGGGCTGGTCGAGCGGAGCCGCGAGGTCGCAGGCGGCGATCCGGACGTCGGCCCCGGCGATCGCCAAGTCGGCGGCCAGCGCTGCAGTTCCGGCAGCGGCCGGGCCGGGCCGGGTGGCCACGGTCACGGCGGTGGCTCGTCCGGTCAGCGCCAGGTGCCGGGCGGCCCGCGCGGCCCGCGTGCCGGGTCCGGCGGCCAGCAGTACCCGGCCGGGCGTGTGCTCGGCGGGCGGGTTGGTCGGCAGGACGCCGCCGGCCGGGCGGGTCAGGCGGCGGCCGTAGACCGTGTCGCCGCGTAGTGCGAGTTCCGGATCGTCCGAGGTCAGGGAAGCTGCCAGCATGCTGAGTCGGTCCGTCGCGCCGTCGGCCGGCGCAGCCAGGTCGGCCAGGATCAGGCGCCCGGGGTGGCCGGACTGGAGCGAGCGGACCAGACCCCAGACCGCGGCCGCGGCCAGGTTCGGTGCGGGCTGGTCCGGGCCGGTGGCGACCGCGCCGCGGGTGACCAGCACCAATCGAGCCGCAGCCAGCGCGTCCAGCGCCAGCCACTGCCGGACCAGTGCCCCAACCTCGCCAGTCGCCCGGCGTACGGCGGCGCCCGGGTCGTCGGCGGCGTCGATCGTCGGCAGGCAGGCCACGGCGAACTGCGGGACCGGTTCGCCGGCCGCGACCGCGGCGGCCAAGGCGGCCAGGTCCGGGTGGTCGGCCACGGTGGCGCCGACCGCGCGCAGGCCGCCGCCGAGGCCGACCAGGTCGGGTCCGGCCACGGCCCACGGGCCGGTCACCGCGACGGTCGGGTCCGGCACCGGAACCCAGGTCAGGCCGAACAGCGCGTCGCGCAGGGTGTTGCCCGCGGTCCGCAGCTGGGCGGCGGTGACCGGGCGCAGCGTCAGGGAGCCGACGGACGCGACCGGCACCCCGGCGCCGTCCGCGGCGGCCAGCGACCAGCCGTCGGCGCCGGGGCTCAGCCGCACCCGCAGCCGGGACGCGCCCGGGGAGAACACGGACAGGTCGGTCCACCCGAACGGGATCCGGGTCTGCGCGGCCTCCGCGTCGTCCGGGTCGGCGACCAGTGCGGTGGCTTGGAAGGCGGCGTCGAGCAGGGCCGGGTGCAGGCCGAACACCCCGGCCTCGGCGGCGGCCGGCTCGGGCAGGACCACCTCGGCGAGCAGGTCTTCGCCGTGGCGCCAGGCGGCGCGCAGGCCGCGGAAGGCCGGGCCGTAGCCGTGCCCGGCGGCGGTCTGGGCCGCGGCCAGGCCGGACAGGTCCAGCGGTTCGGCGTCGGCGGGCGGCCAGGCCAGGAACTCCCGGGCGAGTGCGGGCTCGGCCGGGCGGGCCGGGCTGAGCACTCCGCTGGCGTGCCAGGTCCAGGCCGGGGCCTGGTCGGCGGCGTCGGCGGCCGGGTCGGCGGGGGTTTCGGTGCGGGCGTAGATCTGGACCGTGCGCTGGTCCGCGCGCAGGCCCTCGTCGCCGGGGGTGCTGACGGTGATCTGCACCCGGGTCGGGTGTTCGGCGGAGAGCACCAGCGGCGCGGTCAGGGTGAGCTTGTCCAGGTGCGGGCAGCCGGCCTGGTGTCCGGCGACGACCGCGAGTTCGGCCAGGGCGGTGCCGGGCAGGAGGGTGATCCCGGCGACGGTGTAGTCGGCCAGCCAGGGCTGGGCCCGCTGGGCCAGGCGTCCGGTGACGACCAGGCCGTCGCCTTCGGCCAGTTCGACGCTCGCGCCGAGCAGCGGGTGGCCGACCGAGCCGAGCCCGGCCGAGGTCAGGTCCCCGGCGCTGGAGCCGGCCGGGGCCGGCCAGAACCGTTCGGCGGCGAAGGGGTAGGTCGGCAGGTCCACCCGGGCGGCCTCGGCCAGCACCGCGGTCCAGTTCACCGCGACGCCGCGCACGTGCAGTTCGGCCAGGGAGGCCAGCGCCCGGGCCGGGCCGCCGTCCTCGCGGCGCAGGGTGCCGGTGACCACCGGGTCGGCGGCGGCCAGGCCTTCGAGGGTTGCGGTGATCGGGGCGGTGAGCACCGGGTGCGGGGAGGTCTCGACGAAGACGCCGTACCCGGCCCGGCCGAGCACCTCGATCGCGCGGGCGAACTCGACCGGGGCGCGCAGGCTGGCGTACCAGTACCCTGCGTCCATCTCCGGGCCCTGCAGGTGTTCGCCGGTCATCGCGGAGACCATCGGCAGGCGGCCGGGCTGCGGGGTGACGCTTTCGAGCAGCTTGAGGATCTCGTCGCGCAGTTCGTCGACCTGCGGGCCGTGCGAGGCGTAGTCCACCGGGAGCATCCGGGCCCTGACACCGTCGCGTTCGCACTCGGCCAGGATCTCGGCGAGGGCCTCCGGGTCGCCGGACAGGACCGTCGCGCCGGGGCCGTTGACCGCGGCCACCGCGACCCGGTCGGCCCAGGTGGAGATCCGGGCTGCGGCCGCGTCGGCGGACTCGGCGATCGAGAGCATCCCGCCGCGGCCGGACAGGGCGATCAGGGCCCTGCTGCGCAGGGCCACGATCTTCGCGCCGTCGTCCAGGGACAGGATCCCGGCGACCACGGCCGCGGCGATCTCGCCCTGGCTGTGGCCGACGACCGCGTCCGGGCGCACTCCGGCGGCCTGCCAGAACTCGGCCAAGGAGACCATCACGGCCCACAGCACCGGCTGGACCACATCGACCCGGTCCAGGCCGGGCGCGCCGTCGCGGGCGTTGATCACGTCTTCCAGCGACCAGTCCACGTAGGCGGACAGCGCTTGGCCGCACTCGGCCAGCCGCGCGGCGAACACCGGCGAGGCGGCCGCCAGCTCGCGGCCCATGCCCGCCCACTGCGAGCCCTGGCCGGGGAAGACGAACACCACCCGGCCGGCAGCGCCGCCGACCGGGACCATTCCAGAGACGACCCCGGCTGCGGGCAGTCCGGCGGCGACTGCGGTCAGGCCGGAGAGCAGTTCCTCGCGGGTGCGGCCGGTGACCACGGCTCGGTGTTCGAACGCCGAACGGCTGGTGACCAGGGACCAGGCCACGTCTTCGAGGTCGAGTTCGGGGCGGGCAGCGACCAGTTCGCCCAGTCGGCCAGCCTGTCCGGCCAGTCCGGCGCCGGTCCGCGCCGAGATCGGCCACGCGGTGGTGGTGCCGGTCAGGACCGGGAGAGCGTCAGGGTCAGAACCACTGCCGGATCTAGTCGGGGTCGCGGCCGGGGCCTCTTCGAGCACGAGGTGCACGTTCGTGCCGCTGATCCCGAAGGAGGACACCCCGGCGCGGCGGACCCGGCCGTTGACCGGCCACGGCTGGGCCTCGGCCAGCAGCCGGACGTCGCCCTCGGTCCAGTCCACGTGGGTGGACGGCTGCTCGGCGTAGAGGGAGCGGGGCAGCTGCTCGTTCTGCAGCGCCAGCACCATCTTGATCACGCTCGCGGCGCCCGCGGCGCACTGGGTGTGGCCGATGTTGGTCTTGACCGAGCCGAGCCACAGCGGGCGGCCCTCGGGCCGGTCCTGGCCGTAGGTGGCCAGCAGGGCCTGGGCCTCGATCGGGTCGCCTAGCTCGGTGCCGGTACCGTGCGCCTCGATCACGTCCACGTCGGCCGTGGTCAGCCGGGCGTTGGCGAGCGCGGCCCGGATCACCCGCTGCTGGGACGGTCCGTTGGGGGCGGTCAGGCCGTTGGACGCGCCGTCCTGGTTCATCGCGCTGCCGCGGATCACGGCGAGCACCGGGTGCCCGTTGCGCTTCGCGTCGGACAGGCGCTCGACCACCAGCATCCCGGCGCCCTCGGCCATGCCCATGCCGTCGGCGGAGGTGGAGAACGCCTTGCAGCGCCCGTCCCCGGCCAGCGCGCCCTGCTGGGAGAAGCTGACCAGGCCGCCGGGCGTGGCCATGATGGTCGCGCCGCCGGCCAGCGCCATGGTGCACTCCCCGGCCCGCAGCGCGGCGGTGGCCAGGTGCAGGGCGACCAGGGAGGAGGAGCAGGCGGTGTCGATGGTGACCGCGGGCCCTTCCAGGCCCAGGGTGTAGGAGATCCGCCCGGACATCACGCTGGCGGCGGTGCCGGTCATCATGTGGCCGGCCAGTTCGGGCGGCAGGCCGGCGCCGTAGCCGGAGAACGCGGCCCCGACGTAGACGCCGGTGGCGCTCCCGCGCAGGGTGGCCGGGTCCAGGCCGGCCCGTTCCAGCGCCTCCCAGGAGGTCTCCAGCAGCAGGCGCTGCTGCGGGTCCATGGCCAGGGCCTCGCGCGGGCTGATCCCGAAGAACCCGGGGTCGAACTCGGTGGCGCCGGTCAGGAACCCGCCCTGGCCGGTGCTGACGCTGGTGGGATTGGCCGGGTCCTGGTCGGCCAGGCCGGCCGTGTCCCAGCCGCGGTCGCGCGGCAGTGTGCTGATGGCGTCGGTGCCGGAGGCCAGCAGGTTCCAGAAGGCCTCGGGGTCGCGCACGTCGCCGGGGAAGCGGCAGCCGACCGCCACGATCGCGATCGGCTCGTCGGCCGCGGTGGCCCGGACCGGGGCGGCGGTCAGGGCGCCGTCGCCGAGCAGGCGGCCGCGCAGGTGCTCGGCCAGGGCGGTGGCCGAGGGGTGGTCGAACACCACGGTGGCCGGTAGCCGCAGGCCGGTCGCGGCCTGGAGCCGGTTGCGCAGTTCGACCGAGGTCAGCGAGTCGAAGCCGAGGTCGCGGAAGGCGCGGCGGGGTTCGACCGCGTCCGGCGAGGAGTGGCCGAGCACCGCGGCGACGTGGCCGCGGACCAGGTCCAGCAGCATCCGGTCCCGGTCGGCCGCGGACAGCGCGGCCAGCTGCTGGAGCAGGGCCTGGGTTCCGGCCCCGGCGCGGGCGGCGGCTGCGGCCATCGGCGGCCGGGCCGGGCCGCCGGTCAGCGCGCGCCAGAGCGGGCCGAGTTCGGCTCCCTGCGCGGCCTGGGCCCGGATTCCGGCCACGTCCAGCCGGGCCGGCACCAGGAGTGCGTCGTCCCGGGTCAGGGCGAGGTCCAGCAGGCCCAGGCCCTGGTCGGCGGTCAGCGCGCCGACGCCGTTCTGGGTGATCCGGTCCACTTCGCGGGCGCTCAGGCCCTCGGTCATCGTGCTGGCGTCGGCCCACAGGCCCCAGGCGAGCGAGACCGCGGGCAGACCGGCCGCGAGCCGGTGCGCGGCCAGGGCGTCCAGGAACGCGTTGCCGGCCGCGTAGTTGCCCTGCCCGGCGGCGCCGAAGGTGGCCGCGCCGGCCGAGAACAGGACGAAGAGGTCCAGGTCGGTGCCCTGGGTGAGCTCGTGCAGGTTCCAGGCGGCGTCGGCCTTGGGCCGCATCACCGCGTCGATCCGCTCGGGGGTCAGGGACTCGATCACGCCGTCGTCCAGGACGCCCGCGGTGTGCACGATGCCGGTCGGTTTGACCGCGGCCAGCAGCGCGGCCAGGGCGGGCCGGTCGGCGGCGTCCCCGGCGAGGATCCGGACCGGCAGTCCGGCCGCGGCCAGGTCGGCGGCCAGGGTCGCGGCGCCGCGCGCGCCGGGCCCGGACCGGCTGGTCAGCACGACCTCGCGGGCCCGGCCGGTGGCGGCCAGGTGCCTGGCGACCAGGCCGCCGAGGGTGCCGGTGCCGCCGGTGATCAGGACCGGGCCGGGTTCGCGGGCGGCGGCCGGGTCCGGCGGGACGGTCAGCACGATCTTGCCGACGTGCCGGGCCTGGCTCATGAACCGGAAGGCCTCCGGGGCCCGGCGCACGTCCCACACCTGCCTCGGCAGTTTCGCCAGCGCGCCGGTGCGGACCAGCTCGGTGGTCTCGGCCAGGATCCCGGTCAGCCGCTCGGGGGCGGCGTCGCCGGTGACGAAGGCGTGGTACTGCACGCCCGGGTGCTCGCGGGCCAGGTCGGCCGGGTCCCGGACGTCGGTCTTGCCCATCTCCAGGAACGTCCCGCCGCGCGGCAGCAGCCGCAGCGAGGCGTCGGTCAGCTCCCCGGCCAGGGCGTTGAGCACGATGTCCATGCCTTCGCCGCCGGTCGCGGCCAGGAACGCGGCCTCGAAGTCGGCCGTGCGGGAGGAGGCGATGTGGTCCTCGGCCAGGCCCATCGCGCGCAGCACGTCCCACTTGGCCGGGCTGGCGGTGGCGTAGACGTCCAGGCCCAGGTGCCGGGCCACCGCGACGGCGGCGGTGCCGACCCCGCCGGCCGCGGCGTGCACGAGCAGGCGCTGCCCGGGCCGGGCGGCGGCCAGGTCGACCAGGGCGTACCAGGCGGTCGAGTAGGCGATCGGGACGGTCGCGGCCTCGGCGAAGGACCACTCGGCCGGCATCGGGGTGAGCATGCGGGCGTCGGCGACGGTCAGCGGTCCGGCGGCGCCGGCCGCCATCCCGAGCACCCGGTCCCCGGCACTGAGGTGCGTGACGCCCGGCCCGATCTCGGTGACCAGGCCGGCGATCTCGGTGCCGACCAGGGCGTCGACCGGGTACATGCCGAGCGCGATCAGGACGTCGCGGAAGTTCAGGCCGACCGCGCGGACCGCGATCCGGGCCTGTCCGGGGCCGAGTGGCGCGAGCGCCTCCGGGCAGGGCACCAGGGCCAGTCCGGCCAGGGTGCCCTTCTCGGCCGCGTCCAGCCGCCAGGGGCCGTCGGCCGGTACGGCCAGCGGCGGGGCAGTGGAGCGGACCAGGCGCCGGCCGCGGGCGGCGTGCTCGCGCACGGCCAGTTCCGGTTCGCCGGTGCCCAGCGCGGCGGCGAGCGCGGCGAAGGTGCTGGCGTCCAGGGCGGTGGTCGGCAGGTCGGCCAGGATCAGCCGGTCCGGGTTCTCCGACTGGGCCGAGCGGACCAGGCCCCAGACCGCGGCGGCGGCCAGGTCGGTCAGCTTCGCGCCGGCCTCGGTGGCCACGGCGCCGCGGCTGACCAGGACCAGCCGGGCCGAGGCCAGGGCGTCCAGGGTCAGCCACCGGTGCAGCAGGTCGAGTACTTCGGCGGTCAGCCGCCGGGCGGCCTGGGCCGGGTCGGCGGCGTCCTCGGCGCTGGAGCCGAATCCGTCGACGCTGGCGAAGACCAGGGCGGGGGCGGGGGCGCCGGCTTCCACGGCCTGGGCGAGGGCGGCCAGGTCGGCATGGGAGACGGTCTGGATTTGGGTCGGCGCGCCGGACCGGGCGCCGAGGCCGGCCAGGCCTGCGGCCAGGCCGAAGGGGTCGGCGCCGGTGACGGCGCAGACCACGGAGCCGGGGATCGGGGCGGCGCTGATCGGCGTCCACTCGACCGCGAACAGGGAGTCGTTGAGCGCGTTTCCGGCCGTCTGCAGGGCTCCGGCGGCGACCGGGCGCAACACGAGCGAGTCCGCCGAGACGACGAGCGTGCCGGCCGGATCGGTCGCGGCCAGCGCGATCCCACCGGTGTCCGGGTCCTGGCTCAGTCGCACCCGCAGCCGGGACGCCCCGGCCGCGTGCAGGGACAGTCCGGTCCAGGCGAACGGCAGCAGCACCTGCCCTCCCCCGGCCGCGATCGGGCCGGTCCAGGCGTCCCCGGCCAGGCCGGCGGCGTGCAGGCAGGCGTCGAGCAGGGCCGGGTGCAGGCCGAACCCGGCCGCGTCGGCGGCGGCGTCCTCGGGCAGGGCGACCTCGGCGAAGACCTCGCCGCCGCGCCGCCAGGCGGCGCGCAGGCCGCGGAACACCGGGCCGAAGCCGTAGCCGCCTTCGGCCTGGGCCTCGTAGCGGCCGGTCAGGTCGACCGGGTCGGCGCCCTCCGGCGGCCAGACCCGGAACTCGGCCGGTTCGGTCTCGGCCGGGACTTGGGCCGGGGCGAGCAGGCCGGCCGCGTGCCGGGTCCAGGCGTGGTCGCCGGCCGGGTCCTCGGCCTGGCCGTAGACCTCGACCGCGCGCTGGCCGCGCTCGTCCGGGGCGCCGACGGCGACCTGGACCCGGACCGCGCCGTCGGGCGGCAGGACCAACGGCGCGGCCAGGGTCAGTTCCTCGATCCGCGGGCAGCCGGCCTGGTAGCCGGCCCGGACCGCGAGTTCCACGAACGCGGTCCCGGGCAGCAGCACGGTTCCGGCGATCGCGTGGTCGGCCAGCCAGGGCTGGGTGCGCACGGACAGGCGCCCGGTGAACAGCAGGCCCTGGCCGCCGGCCAGGTCCACGGCCGCGCCGAGCAGCGGGTGGTTGGCCGCGCCCAGGCCGAGGGCGTTGGCCCCGGCGGCGGTGGCGACGGTCGGCTTGGGCCAGTAGCGCTGGCGCTGGAAGGCGTAGGTCGGCAGGTCGACGCGGCGGCCGGCCGGCAGGATCGCGGCCCAGTCGACGTCGACGCCGTGTACGTGGACGTCGGCGAGCGAGGCCAGGAGGCGGGCCGGGCCGCCGTCGTCACGGCGCAGGGTGCCGGTGACGACGGGCGCGGCGGCGGTGTTGTCGGGGCTGTCGGCGGTCTCCAGGGTGGCGGCGGTGCCGTTGGTCAGGACCGGGTGCGGGGAGACTTCGATGAACACGCCGTAGCCGTCGCGGCCCAGGCGTTCGATGCCGCGGATGAACTGGACCGTGGCGCGCAGACTCTCGTACCAGTAGTCCGGGCCTGCTTCCATGCCGTCGAGATAGTCGCCGGTCATGCCGGAGATCATCGGGATCACGGCCGGGCCGGGAGTGATCCCGTCCAGGGCGGTCAGGATCGCGTCACGGATCGACTCGACCTGCGGACCGTGCGGCGCATAATCCATCGGAATGAACCGAGTACGGACGCTGTCGCGCTCGCACTCGGCCGCGAAGGCTTGCAGTGCCTCGATGTCACCGGAGACCGCGATCGACTCCGGGCCGTTGATCGTCGCGACAGTCGCAGTGCTCTTGCCGGCTCGCAGGCGGGCTTCGACCGCTTCCAAGGACTCTGCGATCGACAGCACCCCGCCCTTGCCTGCCATGGCCAGCATCGCCTGACCGCGGCGGGCCACGACTCGGGCTCCGTCGGAGAGCGACAGGACGCCGGAGACGACCGCGGCCGCGATTTCGCCCTGGCTGTGGCCGATCACCGCATCCGGGCGAACGCCCGCGGCTTCCCAGACTGCTGAGAGCGACACCATGATCGCCCACAGCGCCGGGTGCACGACATCGAGGCGAGTCAGGCTTGGAGCGTCGGGACCGGCAGCCAGGACTTCGGCCAGATCCCAGTCCACGTAAGGAGAAAGCGCCGCGCCGCATTCGGCGAGCCGGGCGGCG
>DASZBX010000079.1:0-96966 GCA_035943635.1 Actinocrinis sp.
CGCGCAACGCCAGACCGAGCGAGGAAGCCGAGCCGGCCCAGATCCAGATGCCGCCCTCACGCACCGCGTAGTTCACCGGCAGCACCGCAGGCAGCGCCCGCCGGGTGTAGACCACCCGACCCACCTCGCCCGTTTCCAGCAGAGAGAGCGCCTCGGCGCGAGAGAGCACTCCAAGTCCGTTCACATCTGTCTCCATGGCACCGATGGTGCGCCGCCTCGGGTGGGTGCGACCAGAGTCTTAAGGCCCGGTTTCGCTCACCCTCGCGGGTAGGACGCACTCTTGGTCCCGGAGACCATGACCGCCGCAGGTACACCCCCCGTTGAGCCTGACCACGCTGTGCGTGCCGCGGAGGAGATCGTGCACCAAGCCTGGGTGCGTGAGCTGCACCGGCGGCGCGACCGCCTGGATCTCGCTCTCCAAGCCGCTTTCGAGCCGCTGACACTGCTGCCGCGCGTCTGGCCTTCGCGCTGCGGGACGGGAGTCCCTGGAAGATCGGCGTCGCCCACGCCGCCGTGCTCGTGGCCGCGGAAGCCGTCGACGCAACCGTTCTCGCCCGCGACCAGGCTCGCCGGGCACTTCGCGAGGACCAACGAACGCCGCGCCGCAAACGGAGGAAACGTGCCGCCACGACGACTGCACTCACCCACCCGCAGGTAGGCCGGCCAGTGATGGCCGCCTGTTCCCCCGCCGTTCCTGGTCCCCCGGCGGAAACAGAACAAACCGCACCGCCGCCCGCCCAAGGTCGAACAGTCCCGGACAACGCGGGGCTTGCGGCCCTGGCGGCATCGAGCCGAGCGGGCGAACGTTGGAGCACAGGCTTCAGATGAAGTCGACCGGGGCCCGTCGGCCCCGGGAGACCAAGGAGGTGTTCGGCCATGATGTACGGATACGGCAACGGCACACTGAGCGGCTGGGACTGGATACTGATGGCGACCAGCATGATCGTGTTCTGGGGTGCGCTGATCAGCATCGGCGTTATCTGGTACCGCGGTCGAACACGCACGACACGGACCCGGCCACCGGCCGGCCACCAGCAGTCAGCCCCGGAACACATCCTCGCCGAGCGTTACGCCCGGGGCGAGATGGACGAGAACCAATACTCCGCCCAGCTGGCGACACTGCGCCGATCCGCACGCTCGTGACCATACGCCACCGGCAGGCTGTGCTCCGCCCAAGGACAATTCCCACATAGCGCGGGCCGTTCGGCACTGACCCGAACGGCAAACCGGGTGTTGACTGAGATTGAGCAGGAGGCGACGTCGCCTCCTGGACAGGAGGTCCCCATGACCGAAACCACCCGCCGCACGCAGACCATGCAGGCCGCGCAGACCATGCAGCACCCCGAGGTCGCCGACCTGCTCGAGCCGCTGCAGATGTTCTTCGGCCTCAGGCCGCAGTCCTACGGCATCCGGATGGAGACCCACTTCGAGCCCGACGCCTACATCGTGCGCGGCGAGATGCCCGGCATCGACCCGGCCAAGGACTTCGAGGTCACCGTCGCCGACGGCGTTCTCACCATCCACGCCGAGCGCACCGAGCAGCAGACCGAGCGCCACCACTCGGAGTTCCGCTACGGCTCCTACGACCGCAGCATGCGCCTGCCCGAAGGCGCCAAGCCGGACAAGGTCACCGCGAACTACACCAGCGGCATCCTGACCGTCAGAGTCGGGCTGGACAAGCCCGCCAAGGCCGCCAGCCACAAGATCAAGGTCGTGGCCGGCGACTAACCCGCCAGCCCCACCCGCCACCCTGCGTGACAAGACAGTGGCGGCAGACGCAGGAACCAGGCCGCCCCGCGCATAACCACGGGGCGGCCCGCCCTGTGTTCGCGTTCGCCGATCAGGCTTGAGCAGCACCTCCACCCACCAGTTGCGACACTAGGTACGGCGTGCGGTGCCCCACGATGAACGACATCGCCTCTGAAATGGGCGCGTCCCGATCCACGCTCTACCCGCAGGTGCGCAACAAAGACGACGCATTCCGCAGTGCCCGTGCGAGCACCTTCATCGACAGGTGCTCGCCTGCTCGACAGGGAACTGGGAAGGTACCGGTGGCCAAGCCGGCTCGGTGGGAACTTGCCCACGGATGTGAGCAGGATCGGCGGACACCAGGCAAATTAACACCCTGATTAAGGGGTTGTTCGGGGTGCGCCACGGCGACACGGCTGGGGCTTGGAGGGTGTTGCGCCGCGCAGGCGGTCCCGTCACCGCGTGGCGGGAGGTGACGTGATCGCGTATTGTCGAGCAGGCCAAGCGCGCAGGCCTGCGTGCCCGCAGGCCTTCGCAGCGGGCTGCCGGTCGTCGGCGGCGCAACCAGTCGCGCAGGTGTGACTCGCGCACCAACAGGACGCCAGCGACGGCCACGCCCCGTGGGCCAAACTCAGGTAGCGCGAACGCCCGAGTCCTGCCGCCGACGAACCGATGTGTTCTCGAACGGGTGGCATATGGCGCGAAACGGCCCATGAGTAAGGCCACGCGCGTTATGGTGACGCCAAGCCTGGTCGTCCAGGCCGGTCTCCCAGACCCCGGTGACGAACAGTAGTCTACGCGCCCGGTCAGGAGATTTCTGTGACCGACATCGCCCCGGCCTCCCAAGGGCCGCCTCGCCACGTCGACCCGCCCACACTGCCGGATGTGTTCTCCCAGGCCCTGCGGGTCACCACGCATATCAGGCAGGCGGGCACGGTCCTCGTGTTGGCCGGGGAACTGGACATCGCCACCACGGGTATGATCACCAGCCTGTTCAGCGGCACGGCCCCAGACCTGGGGATACATCTCGTCGGAGACCTGTCCGCACTGTCCTTCTGCGACTGCGCCGGATTGACAGCACTGTTACGCGTACACCGCCACGCGGCAGAGCACGGCGGCTGGCTGCGCCTGTGCACCGCCACCACGACCATGGACAGACTTCTGCGCGTCACCAGGCTCAACGCAGTCCTGCGTACGTTCCCCGCCGTCGACGACGCGTTTGCCAGCCCATCAGTCCACAGGTGAGCACATACATCCAGGGCTTCACTCAAAGAACGCCCCTCGCGCAATCGTAGTCTCTGAACTGGCGCAGCTTCAGGGCAGAGTGTAAGGCCATGGAAATACTGCGGGGGACTGGCCGAGCAGGGGGTCGGGTGCACCTGGTGGTATCGGAGCCTGTCGCAGGGAACGTAAACCAACCGATTCGACCCGAAAGGCCGATCGCGGCGCAAGCAAAAGGCGGCCCGCCTGAGGAAAACCTCAGCCGGGCCGCCCTGCTTTTTCGTCACTGCGGCACAGCGGCTAGAACTCCTTGGCGAGATCGTCCCGAACCGCCCGGAGCAAGTCCTCCAAGGACATCGCGTCGGCGTCGTCGAGAGCCAGATCGTCGGGTTCCTCCGGTTCCGCGGCGGGGAACAGCCGGTCGCCCACATAGGCGGTCAGGGTCCGTACCGTCGGGTAGTCGAAGGCCACGGTGGCCGGCAGGTCCAGGCCGAGTGCCCGGGCCAGCCTGGTGCGCAGGTCGATCGCCATGATCGAGTCCAGTCCCAGGTCGGCGAAGCCGCTCGTGTCGTCGCTCACGTCGCCGGCGCCCAGTACCGTGGCGACCAGGTTGCGGACGGCCGCGGTCAGTTCGGCGGTGCGCTCCTCGGGCGCGGTGCTCAGGAGCTCGTCGCGGAGCCAGCCCGCTGCTGCGGCCGAACCGGTGCCGTTCGCGGCGGGCGCGACCGGGGCCGCGGGTTCGCCGGTGAGTTCCGCGACCAGCACCGCGCGCGGGAGGCCGGCTGCGGCGGCGTAGCGCGGCGGGTCCAGGGCCACCGCTACCAGCCGGGGATGTTCGGAGCCCATCGCCGCGGCCACCAGCACCGCCGCGTCCTCGTCCGTCAGGGCTCTGACCCCCATCCGGGCTGCCGCCGCGCGCACCGCCGGGTGGCCGGCCATGCCGGTCTTGCCGCCGCTCTCGGTCGAGGGCTCCCAGGGGCCGAACGCCGGGGCGAGGGCCGGCACGCCGCGGGACCGCAGGCGTTCGGCGAGTCCGGCCAGGTAGCCGTTCGCCGCGGCGTAGTTCGCCTGGCCGGCCGAACCGAGCACCCCGGAGATCGAGGAGAACAGCACGAACGCGTCGAGCTCGACCCCGGCCAGCGCATCGGCCAGCCGCAGCGCCCCGGTGACCTTGCCCGCGAACACGGTCGCGAAGGCGTCCGGGGTGAGGGTGGCGAACGCTCCGTCGGCGTTGGCGCCGGCCAGGTGGAACACGGTGCGCAACGGGACGGGGCCGGACGTCGCCGCAGCTACGGCGGCGGCGCAGTCCTCGGCGTCGGACACGTCGCCCTGGACCACGGTGACCTGCACTCCGCGGGACGTCAGCTCGTCGAGCACCCGGCGCGCGGCGTCGTCCGGGGCGGACCGGGCCATCAGCGTGACGGCGTCGGCGCCCTGGCCGGCCGCCATCCGCGCCACGCTGAGCCCCAGTGCGCCGAGCCCGCCGGTGATCAGGACGCCCGCACCGCAGCCGGCCGGGGAAACCGGGCCGACCGGGACCAGCCGGGCCGCGTGGACCCGGCCGTCCCGGAGCGCGAGCCGCGGCTCGGGCGTGCCCGAGCTCAACGCCCGGCCGAGCACGTCGGCCAGCAGCGCCGATGCGGTGGCCGCATCAACCGAGTCAGCCGAGTCGGCCGAGTCAGCCGAGTCGGACAGACCGGCCAGGCCGGCCGGGACGGTCAGCCGCAGCAGGCGCCGGTCCGGCTCCTCGGCCTCCACCGCGGCGAGCAGACCCCACAGCATCTCCCGCACAGGAGCCGCATCCGGCCCATCCGGGCAGAGCACGGCATAGGCAGTGCCGACCGGGTTCGCCCTCAGGGCGCCGGCCAGTTCGATCGCCAGATCCAGCGGTTCGCCGGCCCGATCGGGGTCGAGGAATCGCAAGTCCACGACGGCGTCCGCATCCGCCGAGCCGGGGCCCGCGCCGGACACGACGACGCAGCCGACCTCGCGCAGCGCGTCGGCGAGCCCGTCACCGAGCCCTCCGCCCGTGCCCCGCAGAGCGACCGTGTACCCGGACGCAGCCACACCGCCGGGCTCGGCCGGTACCCAGTCCATCCGGTACAGATGGGCCGGGCCGCCGCGCAGGCTGCGCTGCAGCAGGTCGCGTGCCGCGTGCCGGACCCGGAAGTCCCGGGCGACGATGACGCTCGCACCGTCCGCGGTGAACATGTGCAGGTCGGCTGCGTCCACCCGGCTGCGTCCGCGGGGCAGCGGCTGGGCCGCGCGGACCACGACGTGGCCCCACAGCTCGCCGTCGGCCGGCGGGCGGCCCGGGAAGACCAGCGAGCCCGCGGTGAACGGGATCGCCAGCGACTCGGCCTCCGCGGCCTCGGTGTCCACCAGGAACCCGGCGATGCTCTGGAACAGCGAGTCGATCAGGCCCGGGTACACCCGGTACGCGGCCGGGTCGTCGGGCAGTTCGGGGCGCGCGTAGCGGACCAGTGCCTCGTCGCCGCGCAGCCACACGTCCGCGATCCACTGGAACGACGGGCCGAGGGTGTATCCGAGCCCGTGGAAGTACGCGTAGAAATCGGCGCCGGTGATGTGCCGGTCGGCGGACGCGATGAAGGACCCCCGGTGCGGTGCCTCGGCCGGCGCCGCGTTGTCGGCCGAGGACAATCGGCCGCCGATGTGCTCACGCCACTCGCCGCGCTCCGGGTCCACCAGGCTGTGCACGCCCAGGCGCCCGTCGCCGCCGACGACCAGCTGGACCTCGTACCTCTCGTCCTCGGCGATGACCAGGGCCTGCGGGCACACCAGGTCCTCGACCGCCAGCGGGCTCCCGTCCTGGGCGAGCGCGGACAGCAGGGTGGCCAGGTGGGACGCGGCCGGGGTGACGACGGTGCCGTAGAGCCGGTGGTCGGTCAGGTAGGCCGGGAACCGTGCGCTGCGAGGGAAGGCGAACACCCGCTGGCGCAGCGCCGGTGAGTGCAGCTCACGGCCCCAGTGCGGCACCGACTCGCCGGCCGCCGAGGTTCCGGCCGGCGCGGTCTGCTGCGCGTCCCGGACCCAATAGCGCAGCGGCGCGAAGGGATAGCGCGGCGCGGCGGCCGAGCCTGCGCAGGCCGGCGGTTGCACGGCCGCCCACCGGATCTGTTGGCCCTGTTCGTACAGGCCGCGCACCGCTTCGAGCAGGGTGGTCCGGTCCGCGGCGCCGCGGCGCAGCGAGGACAGCGCCCCGCCGGCCGGGGCCAGGCCGGCCGCGGTGGCCAGGCCGGCCAGCGAGCGGCCCGGTCCGAGCTCCAGGAACACGTCGATGTCCAGGTCGCGCAAGCCCTCCAAGCCCTGCTGGTAGAGGACGGGGTTGCGCACGTGCCGGCACCAGTAGTCGGCGTCGTACTCGTCCGCCGCGGCGGTCCGGCCGCTGAGGTTCGCCACGATCGGCAGCACCGGCGCGCGGTACGTGAGCCCGCCGACGGCCTCGGCCAGCTCGGGCAGGATCGGCTCCATCAGCCGGGAGTGGAACGCGTGCGACACGACGAGCCGGGTCACCCGCACCCCGGCCGCCTTGCGGGCCGCGGCGAAGGCCTCGATCTGCTCGACCGGGCCGGCCACCACGACCGCCTCGGGTCCGTTGACGGCGGCGACGTCCAGTCCGGTCCCGGCCAGCCATGCGGCCACCGCGTCGAGCGGGGCCGTGACCGCGAGCATCGCCCCGGGCTCGGTCGACTGCATCAGCCGGGCCCGGTGGGCCACCAGGGTCAGGCCGTCCGCGAGGTCGAGCACGCCGGCGTGGATCGCGGCGGCCACCTCGCCGACGCTGTGCCCGATCACGGCCGAGGCGTGCACGCCCCAGGAGTTCCACAGCGCGGCCAGCGACAGCTCCAGCGCCACCAGGGCGGGCTGGGTGACGGCCGTCTGGTTGAGCCTGTCCTGGTCCGCGCCGTACCAGACCAGTTCGTCCAGCGGGGCGCCGAGCGACGGTCCGAGCGCGTCGGCGCACGCGTCGAAGGTCCGGCGGAAGACCGGCTCGGTCTCGTAGAGCCGCCGGCCCATGCCGAAGTACTGGCTGCCCTGGCCGGAGAAGAGGAACGCGACCCGCGGCGGGCGGGTCGGCGCGGTGGACCGGGGCGGGCGGGTCAGCGCCGTCACCAGGTCGGCGGCCGATCCGGCCAGGACGGCCCGGCGCACCGGCAGGTGGGCGCGTCCGGCGCCGGCGGTGCCGGCCAGCGCGGGCAGGTCGGTGCCGGACGCGTCGGCGAGCACGGCCGACCAGGCCGCCGCGGACCGCTCCAGCCCGTCCGGGTCGGTGGCCGACAGTGGCAGCAGCCACGGCCCGGCCTGGTCCTCGCCGGTCCGGGCGGCGCGGTCCGCCGCGGGCGGCGCCTCCTGCAGGACGACGTGCGCGTTGGTGCCGGAGAAGCCGAACGCGGACACGCCCGCGATCCGGGGCCGGCCGGCGCCGCTGCGCCACGGCGTGGCGGTGTCGACCACGCGCACGTTCATCTCCGACCACGGGATCCGCGGGTTCAGCTCTGCGCAGTGCAGGTTGCCGGGGATCTTGCCGTGGCCCAGGGCGAGCACGGTCTTGACGATGCCGACCATGCCCGAGGCCGACTCGCAGTGGCCCAGGTTGCTCTTGACCGAGCCGAGGTGCAGCGGCTCGCCCGGGGCCCGGCCGCGGCCGAGCACCCGCCAGGCGGACTCCACCTCCACCGGGTCGCCCAGGGAGGTGCCGGTGCCGTGCGCCTCCAGGTACGAGACGGCGTCGGCGGGCACCCCGGCGTCGGCCAGGGCGGTGGTGACGGCGGCCTGCTGGGCCAGGCCGCTGGGCACGGTGAGCCCGGACGAGGCGCCGTCGGAGTTGACCGCGCTGCCGCGCAGCACGGCCAGGACCCGGTCCCCGTCCCGGTTCGCCGCGGCCAGGGGCTTGAGCACGAGCACCGCGACGGCCTCGGAGCGGACGAACCCGTCGGCCTCGGCCGAGAAGGTCCGGCAGCGGCCGGTGGGCGAGAGCATGTGCGCGCGGCTGACCGCGACCGACGCGGCCGGCGCGGCGATCACGTTGACGCCGCCGACCAGGGCCAGGTCGCTCTCGCCGGTGCGCAGCGAGCGGATCGCGAGGTGGATCGCGACCAGCGACGAGGAGCATGCGGTGTCCACCGCGAGCACCGGGCCCTGCAGGCCGAGCAGGTACGCGATCCGGCCGGCCGCCGCGTTGAGCGAGGTGCCGGTGCCGAAGTACGCGTCCAGCCGGTCCAGGCCGCCGCGCTCCAGGATCCGGGCGTAGTCGGAGTTGGAGATGCCGACGAACACGCCGGTGCGGCTGCCCTTGAGCCCGGCCGGATCGAGGTTCGCGTCTTCGAGCGCGTGCCAGCCGCTCTCCAGCAGCAGCCGGTGCTGCGGGTCGAGGCTTTCGGCCTCGCGGGCCGGGATGCCGAAGAAGGGCGCGTCGAACCCGGCGATGTCGCCCAGGAAACCGCCCTGGTCGGTGGTGATGGTGCCGGTGCTGGTCGGGTCGTCGTCGTAGCGGGCGCCAGTCCAGCGGTCGGCGGGGATGGTGCCGACTCCGTCCCGGCCGGCCATGAGCAGGTCCCACAGCTCCTCGACCGAGTCGGCGCCCGGGAAGCGCCCGGCCATCCCGATGATCGCGACCGCGCCGCCGTCCCCGGGGTCCGGTGCGCTCTCGGGTTCCGGCTGCGCCGACGGGCGCGGGGCGGCCGAGACCGGCCGGAGGGCGGGGGCGGCCGGGCGCGCGGGCACGGGTTCGTCGGCCAGCCGGGCGACCACGTGCGCGGCCAGGCTCGCGGCCGTGGGGTGGTCGAAGACGTCGACGGCCCGCAGCGGCACGGCGTACCGCGCGGTCAGTTCGGCCAGCAGGTCGACCACGGTCATCGAGTCCATGCCGAGCTCGAAGAAGCCCTCGTCGGCGCCGATCGGGTCGTCCTGACCGTGGCCCAGGACGCGTCCGGCCGCCGCGGCGATGGCCTTGCCGACCGCGGCCGGGCGGGCCAGCTGCGGCAGGGCGAGCACCGCGTCCCGCTCCGGGGTGGTCCCGGCCGGGGCCTCGGCCGCCGCAGCGGCGGGCTCGGCGGCGGTGAGCGAGCGGTAGAGGGCGCGCGGGCGGCGGGCCGCCATGACGGCGGCGAACCGGTCCCAGTGCACGTCGCAGGCGACGAGCACGGCTTCCAGGCCGGCCGGGCGCACGGAAAGGCCGGCGCAGGCCGCGGCCGGGGCCAGGCCTTCGACCCCGCCGCGGGCCAGGCCGGCCATCGCCTCGGCGTCGACCATGCCGTCGACCGCCCACGGGCCGAACTGGATGCTCAGCGCGGGCGCGCCGGCCGCGGCGCGATGCGCGGCCACCAGGTCCGCGCCGCCGTTCGCGGCCGCGTACGCCGCGTAGCCCTCGGTGCCCCACAGGGCGCTGACCGAGGAGACGGTGACGAAGAAGTCCAGTGGCCGGTCCCGCAGCAGCACGTGCAGCCACCAGGCGCCGGTGAACTTGCCGCGCAGGGCGGCGGCGAAGTCCGCCGGGCCGGCGGTGGCCAGGGCCGTGGGCGGGAGCGTGCCGGCCGCGTGCAGCACGCCGGCCAGTTCCGGGGCGCCGGGCCAGGAGTCCAGCGCCTGGGCGAGGGCGTCCCGGTCGTCGCAGTCGGCCTGCCGGTAGTGCACGTCGACGCCGTCGGCCCGCAGTTCTTCCAGCAGGCCGGCGGCCTGCGGCCCCAGATCGTCGGCAGCGCGCCGGCCGAGCAGCAGCAGGTTCCGGGCGCCGCGGCGGACCAGGTCGGTCACCAGGGCCCGGCCGACGCCGCCGAGGCCGCCGGTGACCAGGTAGCCGGCGTCGGCGCGGACCGGCAGGTCGGCGTCGTACCCGGCCGCGACGGGTTCCAGGCGGGCGGCCAGCACCCGGCCGCCGCGGACGGCGAGCAGGTCCTCGTCCGCCTCGCGCGGGCCGGACAGCAGCCGGACCAGGGCGGGCAGGTCGCCGGGCCCGGTCTCGGCGGGCAGGTCGACGGCGGCGCCCCAGGCCGGGTATTCCAGGCCCAGCACCGGGGCGAGCCCGTGCACCAGCCCGTGCGCGGTGGCGAGCACCGGGTCGTGCTCGGCGACCCGGCGGGCGGCCCGGGTCAGCACGGTGACGTCGCGGCCCGGGCCGGGGGGCACGCAGCGCACGGCCGCGGCGACGGCGGCGCACAGTGCGGCGCCGGACTGCGCGGGGTCGGCCAGGGTGGCCAGGTCGGGTGCGGACATCGCGAGCACGAGGCGCGCGGCGGTGTGCTGCGTCCACACGGTCGCCCAATGCGCCTCGTCCGCGGGCGGCGCACCGAGCACGACGGCCGGAACCCCGGCGTCGCGGGCCGCGTCGGCGAGCGCGGCCAGCAGGTGGGCGTCGTCCCCGGCGAGCAGCAGGGTGATGGTGCCGGGGCCGGTGTCGCGGATCGGCACCCACGCCGTCCGGAACAGCGGCGCCGCGGCCACGGCCGCGGCCGAGCCGGCCGCGGAGGCGGCGGCCGGCGGGGCGAACCGGCGGCGCTGCCACGGGTAGTGCGGCAGGTCCAGGATCTGCCGGGGCAGGGCGGGCAGCGCGGCGGCCGGGGCGCCCTCGGTGACGGCGACCGCCTCCGGGGCCCCGCCCGCGGCGAAGTCCGCGAGCGCCGTGCGGGCGGCGGCCGGGTCGGCCGCGGTCACCCGGGCCTGCCAGGCGTGCCGGGCCCGGCCCTCGGTGACGGTGTACGCGAACGCGCCGAACTCCTCGTCCGGCAGGTCCGCCAGGCGGCCCGCGTACCGGTCGGCGAGTTCGCGCAGCGCCTGCGGGGTCCGGGCGGACAGCTCGAAGCCGGCCGGCTCGCCCGCCTGTGCGGCGGCCGGGACGGGCGCGGCCCCGAACACGACGTGCGCGTTGGTGCCGCTCATCCCGAACGAGCTCACGCCCGCGTAGCGCTCGGCCGGGGCCGCGGGCCAGGGGGTGAGCGCGGTCGGCAGCACCAGCGGCGCGCCGCCGGTGTCGATCATCGGGTTGAGGGCGGAGAAATGCACCAGCGGCGGCACGGCGCCGTGCTGCAGGCTCAGGATCGCCTTGATCGCCCCGGCCACCCCGGCCGCGGCCTCGAGGTGCCCGATGTTGGTCTTCGCCGCGCCGAGGAACAGCGGGCGTCCGGCCCGTTCCCGGCCGAGCGCGGCGACCAGCGCCTCCACCTCGATCGGGTCGCCGAGCGCGGTGCCGGTGCCGTGCGTCTCGATCAGGCCGAGGTCGGCTCCGGTCAGTCTCGCGTCGGCCAGCGCGGCCTCGATCAGCGCGGCCTGGGCCAGGGTGTTGGGCACGGTGAAGCCGGCCGAGCGGCCGTCGTGGTTGACCGCCGAGCCGTGCACCACGGCGAGCACGCGGTCTCCGTCGCGCACCGCGGCGTCCAGGAGCTTGAGCACCAGCAGCCCGCAGCCCTCGCCGCGGGTGAAGCCGTCGGCCCGGGCGTCGAACGCCTTGCAGCGTCCGTCCGGGGCCAGCGCGCCCATCTCCTCGCCGAGCAGGCGGGTGGAGCGGGACGAGAGGATCAGGTTGACCCCGCCGGCCAGGGCGAGGTCGCACTCGCCCCGGCGCAGCGCGGCGCCGGCCTGGTGGATGGCCACCAGGGACGAGGAGCAGGCGGTGTCGACGGCGACCGCCGGGCCGGTCAGGCCGAGGCTGTAGGCCACCCGCCCGGCCGCGAAGCAGTGCCCGTTGCCGGTGGCCCAGTACCCGTCGGCGTCGGCCGGTTCCCACTCCCGGTAGTCCTGGTGGCTGATGCCGACGAACAGGCCGGTGCGGTCCCCGCGCAGCCGGCCCGGGGGCAGCGCGGCGTGTTCCAGCGCCTCCCAGGCCACCTCCAGCAGCAGCCGGTGCTGCGGGTCCACGGCCCGGGCCTCGCGCGGGCTGATCCCGAAGAAGGCCGCGTCGAAGTCGAGCACCTCCTCGAGGTACCCGCCGCGCCGGCGGGCGGTGAGCGGGTCGCCGGCCAGCAGGCCGGCCCGGGCCGGCGGGATCGGCCGGACCAGGTCGCGGCCCTCGGCCAGCGCCTGCCAGTACCCGTCCAGGGTGTCGATGCCGCCGGGCAGCCGAAGCCCGGCACCGACCACGGCGACCGGCTGGGACTGCCTGGCCTCGGCGAGTTCCGCGCGCAGCTGCTGGATGGTCTCGCGGGCGCGGGACAGCGGAGTGGGCGCGGTAGGGGACGTCGTCGTCACGCGAATCGTTCCTTTCGGTCGTGGTTCTGGTGCATGGCCGGGCCTAAACGGGCTCGGGCCGGAGCGGCAGGCGCTCGCACAGGACCTTGGTCAGCGCGTCCGAGGTGCCGTAGGTCCACAGCAGGGTCGGGGACAGGGTGAGGCCGAACGCGGCCTCCAGCCGGTTGCGCAGTTCCAGGCTCATCAGGGAGTCCAGACCCAGCGACTTGAACGGGGTCTGCGGGTCGATCGCGGTCTGGTCCAGCCGCAGGACCTTGCCGACCAGTTCGCGCACCTTGCCGTGCACCAGCGGGCCGCGGTCGGCGTCCTCGGCCCCGCGCAGCCGGTCCAGGAACGGGCCGCCGGCCCCGGCGGCGCCGGACTGGTCGGCGTCGCGCAGCAGCTGCCAGCTCGGCAGCCCGGCGGTGTCGGGATAGGCGTCGAACCAGCGGCGCACGTCCAGCGGGACGTACGCGGCGGCCCGCTCGCCGGCCCGCAGCAGGCGGACCAGGGCGGGCCAGGCCTCCTCGGCCGGGAAGCCGCCCATGCCGCGTTCGGCCAGCCGCCCGCCCCGGGACTCGTCCGCCGCGGCCAGCCCGATGCCGGTGAACGGCCCCCACTGGACCGAGAGCGCGGGCACGCCCTGGCCGCGGCGGGCCTGGGCGAGCGTGTCCAGGTAAGCGTTGGCGGCCGCGTACGCCGCCTGGCCGGCGTTGCCGACCAGGGCCGCGGCCGAGGAGAACAGCACGAACAGGTCGAGCGCGTCGGCGGCGGTCAGCTCGTCGAGGTGGCGGGCGCCGTCGACCTTGGGGGCGAGCACCCGGTCCAGCTGCTCCGGGCGCAGGTTTGCGATGGTCGCGTCGTCGAGCAGGCCGGCCAGGTGGAACACCCCGCGCAGCGGCGGCAGTTCGGCCCGGACCTCGGCCAGGACCGCGGCCAGGGCGACCGGCTCGGCCACGTCCACCGGGTAGGAGCGCACGATCACGCCGGCCGCGCGCAGCGCCTCGATCCGGGTGATCGCCTCCGGGCCGGCCGGGGTGCGGCCGAGCAGGGCCAGCGCGCCGGCGCCGGACTCGGCCAGGAACTCGGCCAGAGACAGGCCGAGCGCGCCGAGGCCGCCGGTGAGCAGGTAGGTGCCGTCCGGCCGGAACCGGCCCTGCGGCAGCGGTTCGGGGGCGACCGCGCGGACGGAGGCCGGGTCGGTCAGCACCAGCTTGCCGGTGTGCACGCCGCGCGACATGTCCCGCAGCGCCTCGGCGGCGGCCGCGAACGGATACTCCTGGATCGGGAGTGCAGGCAGCTCGCCCGTCGTGACCAGGTCCCAGGCCTCGTCGAAAGCGCGGTCGAAGCGGTCCGGCCGGCGCTCCATCAGGCCTGCCACGTCCACCGCGAACAGGGCCACGCCCTTGCGGAACGCGCCGAGCCCGATGCTGCGCCCGCTGAACACGTCCTTCTTCCCGACCTCCACCATCCGGCCGTCCTCGGCCAGCACGTGCAGGCCCAGGTCCAGGGCGGCGCCGGTCAGCGAGTTGAGCACCACGTCCACGCCCCGGCCGCCGGTGGCGGCCATGACCTGGTCGGCCCACTCCAGCCCGCGCGAGTCGAAGACGTGCTCGACGCCGAGGGTGCGCAGGTATGCCCGCTTCTCCTCGGTGCCGGCGGTGGCGATCACCCGGGCGCCGCGCTGCCGGGCCACCCCGAGGGCGGCCAGGCCGAGCCCGCCGGCCGCGGAGTGCACCAGCACGGTCTCGCCGGGCGCGAGCCCGGCCAGGTCGACCAGGCCGTACCACGCGGTCACGGTCACCAGCGGCAGGGCGGCCGCGGCCGGGTCGCTCAGGCTCGGCGGGATCGGCCGGACCCGGCGGGCGCCGAGGGTCAGGTGGGTGGCGATGGCGCCGAACGAGCAGGCCACCACCCGGTCGCCCACGGCCACGCCGACGACCTGCGGGCCGACCCGGGTGACCCGGCCGGCGCACTCGCCGCCGAGCAGGTCCGCGCCGACCGGGTCGGGGTAGGTGCCCATCGCCTTCATCACGTCGATGAAGTTCAGCGCCGCGGCGGTGACCTCGATCTCCACCTCGTCCGGGCCGGGCTCGCGCCGGCTGAGCGGGCGGAACTCCAGGCCGTCCCAGCCGGCCCGGCCGGCCGGGCGCAGCCGGCAGGGCTGGGCCGGGGTGCGCCACGCGGGCGCGTCCCCGGCCGGATCGGCGGTCCCGGCCAGGATCCGGCCGACGTACCGCCGGTCCCCGCGCAGCACCACCTGGTCGTCGCCCTCCGCGCCGCGGACCTCGGCGGCGGCCACGGCGGCCCAGTCCTCGGCGGCCGCCACGTCCAGGACGGTCGGGGCCAGTTCGCCGTGCTCCCGGCGCAGCACCCGGGTATAGCCCCAGAACAGGGCGGCGCCCGGGTCCGGCCGGTCGGCCGGTTCGACCGCCTGCGCATCGGCGGTGATCACCACCAGGCGTGGGGCGACCGGCAGGGCCGAGCAGGCGCGCACCAGGCCGGTGAGCTCGACCAGGCCGGCCCGCTGGGCGTCGAGCCCGCGGGCGGCCGGCGGCGCGAGGTAGACCACGCCGGCGGGTTCGCCCAGCCGGCCGGCCTCGGCCACCGTGCCGGACAGAGCCTCGGCCAGGGCGGCGCCGTTCTCGCCGACCACGACCCAGCCGGGCGCCGGCTCGTCCGCCCGGCTCCGCGGGCGGTCCAGGAAGGACAGGTGGAACAGCCGGCCGGCGTCCGGGTCGGCCGGGGCGTCCTGGGCCAGTTCCCGCAGGGTCAGGCCGACCACGCTGAGCAGCGGCGTCCGGGCTCCGTCGAACAGGTGCACGTCGTAGCGTCCGTCGGAGCGGCGCACCGCGTGGGACCAGGCCTCGGTCACCGGGGAGTCGGACTCCGCGTACACGTGCAGCCGCTCCACGCCGACCGGTACCACGGTTCCGGCGGTGCCGGAGAGCGGAAGGCTCGCCTGGAGGGCGGCGTCCCACAGGGCGGGGTGCACGTCGCCGTTCGTGGCGCCGGACCGGCACCGGGCCGGCAGTTCGAGCTCGGCCAGGGTCGCGTCGGCGTCGGCGTGCAGCCGCCGGACGCCCTGGAAGGCGGGACCGTACTGCAAACCGCGGGCGGCGCAGTCCTGGTAGAAGTCGTCGGCCTCGACCGGCGGCGCGGACAGCAGTGCGACCGGGAACTGCGGGGCGGGCACGTCCCGGGCCGGCTGCCGCACGCGCGCGGTGGCGTGGGTGGTCCAGGCGCTGCCGTCCGGGGCGAGCGAGAGCAGCGTCCACGAGCCGCCGTCGGCCACGTCGTCGCGCCAGACCGCCTCCACCCGGGCGCGGCCGTCGACCAGGGTCAGGTCGCGGTGGAAGGACACGTCCGTCACGGTGCGCGGCAGCCGGCCGGTGCGGGCCCGGCCGGTGCGCAGGGCCAGGCTCAGCTGCGCGGCGGCCGGCACGACCACGGCGTCGTACACGCAGTGGTCCTCCAGCCAGGGGTTGCCGGCCGTGGACAGCTCGACGCCGCCCTGCCAGCGGTCCGGCTCCACCGGCGAGGGGGCCAGTTCGAGGTCGAATCCGGCCCGCCGGGCGTCCCGGGGCGTGCCGGCCGCGACCCAGTACCGGGAGCGCTGCAGCGGATACGGCGGGACGGCCGTCCCCGGCACGTCGGGCAGTCCGCCGAACGGTTCCAGCCCGGCGGCGTACGCCTTGGCCAGGGTCAGCGCGAGGGCCTCGGGCGAGCCGGCGTCCCGGCGCAGGGTCGCGAGCACCTGCGGCGGCCGGGTGCACTCGGCGGCCAGCTGTTCGAGCGCGGGGCCGAGCACCGGGTGCGGGCTGACCTCCACCACGTGGGTCACGCCGCTGTCGAACAGCTGCGCCATGGACTCGCGGAACAGCACCGGGCGGCGCAGGTTGTCGGCCCAGTACCTGCCGTCCAGCTCCGGTCCGTGCAGCAGCTCGGCCCGGACGGTCGACATCAGCGGCACCCGTCCGGCCACCGGCGCCACGGCGCTGAGCTCGGTCAGCAGGTCGGTGGTCAGTTCGTCCATCTGCGGGCTGTGCGAGGCGTAGTCCACGTCGACCAGCCGGCAGAACGCGCCGTCGGTCTCGATCAGTTCCTTGAGGGTCAGCACCGCCTCGGTCTCGCCGGACAGCACGCAGGACTGCGGGCCGTTGTCCGCGGCCAGCGACACCAGGTCCTCGAAGCCGGCCAGTGCGGCCCGGGCGGAGGCGGCGTCCAGCCCGACCGCGAGCATTCGGCCGTTGCCGGAGGCGCGGGCGGCCAGCCGGCTGCGCCGGACCACGGTCAGGGCGGCGTCCTGGTAGGACAGGATGCCGGCGACCGTGGCGGCGGAGACCTCGCCCTGGCTGTGCCCGATCACCACGTCCGGGGTGACCCCGGCGGCGCGCCAGACCTCGGCCAGCGCCACCGAGACGGCCCATAGGACCGGCTGCACGATCTCCACCGAGGCCATCCAGTCGGCGCCGGCCCGGCCGGCGATCACGTCGGCCAGGTCCCAGGAGACCAGCGGGCGCAGGGCCTCGGCGCACCGGGTGACGGTCTCGGTGAACACCGGGTCGGTGCCGAGCAGGCCCTGGCCCATGGCGGGCCACTGCCCGCCCTGGCCGGGGAAGACGAAGGCGACCCGGCCGACCGGTGCGGCCCGGCCGGCCACCAGCCCGGGAACCTCGGCTTCGGCGTCCGCGAGGTACGCGTCGAGCCGGGCCGCGGTGTCCGGGCCGGAGGTGACCACGCCCACCCGGTGCGGGAAGTGGTCGCGGCGCCGGGCCAGGGCGCCGGCCAGGTGGGCCGGGTCGGCGCCGTCCGCGAGCAGGTCGCGCACGTCCTGGACCCGCTGGGCCAGAGCCGCCGGGTTGTGGCCGGACAGCGGGAGTATCGCCGTGCCGTGCTCCGCGGCCTCGGCCGGCCGGGCGCGCGGCGGGCCGGTGACGACCACGTGGGCGTTGGTGCCGCCCCAGCCGAAGGAGTTCACCCCGAGCAGGACCGGGCCGTCCGGCAGCGCCAGCGGTTCGCGCACCACCCGCAGGTTCAGGCCCTCGAAGTCGATCGCCGGGTTCGGCGTCGCGCAGTGCAGGGACGCCGGGACGGTGCCGCGTTCGGCGCAGAGCAGGACCTTGACCAGGCCGGCCAGTCCCGCGGCGGCCTCGGCGTGGCCGATGTTCGTCTTCACCGAGCCGATCGCGAGCGGTCCGGCGGCCCCGGTCCGCGGCCGGCCGAGCACCCGGCCGATCGCGCCGGCCTCGATCGGGTCGCCGCGGCCGGTGCCGGTGCCGTGCGCCTCGACATAGCTCAGGGCGTCCAGCGGGATCGGCAGGTCGCGGTACGCGCGGCGCAGCAGGTCCTCCTGGCCGGCCGGGTCCGGGGTGACCAGGCTGTCGCCGCCGCCGTCGTTGTTCACGGCGGTGGCCACGATCACGCCGCGGATCCGGTCCCCGTCCGCCAGCGCGCGGTCCAGCCGTTTGAGGTAGAGCGCGGCCACGCACTCGGCCCGGACGAAGCCGTCCGCGTCGGCGGCGAAGGCCTTGCACCGGCCCTCCGGGGAGAGCCCGCCGAAGCGGGTCAGGCCGACCGACACGTCCGGGGTGATGATCAGGTTGACCCCGCCGACCAGGGCGCCGTCGATGTCCCCGGCCCGCAGCGCCTGCCCGGCCACGTCCAGCGCGACCAGGGACGAGGAGCAGCCGGTCTCCAGGGTCAGGCTCGGCCCGCGCAGGCCGAGGAAATACGACACCCGGGCGGCGACCACGTCCAGCGCGTTGCCGACCGCGCTGTGCTGGGTGGCCCCGGCGCCGCGTTCCTTGCGCAGGATCTCATAGTCGTGCCAGGAGGCACCGACGTATACGCCGGTGCGGGTGCCGCGCACCTTCGAGGCCCGGACGCCGCCGTCCTCCAGCGCGCGCCAGGCGACCTCCAGCATCAGCCGCTGCTGCGGGTCCATGTCCTCGGCCTCGCGCGGCGAGACGCCGAAGAACCCGGCGTCGAAGCCGGCCACGTCGTCGAGGAAGCCGCCGACGCCTTGTACCGACAGCTCCGGATCGAGCTGTGCGGAGGCATCCCAGCGGTCGGCCGGCACCGGGCGGATCGCCTCCCGGCCGGCCAGCAACAGGTCCCAGAGCCCGTCTGTGTCGAGGTCGGGCGGGAACCGGCCCGCCATGCCCACGACGGCGACGAGCCGGGTCGGGTCGAGCCCGTACGGAACTTCGGACATGGCGCAGGCCTCCAGCGCTAGAGCGGCGGGTAAGGGTGGAACCAGAAGAATGGGCAGACGTGCCGGGCAGAGCGGCGGCCGGTGCCGCGGCCGGGAAGGAGAGGACGTTCCCGGCCGCGGTGCCGGCGCGGAACTAGGCCGGGTAGCCGGCGCCCGGGCGGGCGGGGACCACGTCCGCCGCCAGGTCGACCGGGTCGATCTCGTGCGGCGCACTGGTCGAGTTGTCGAACAGCCGGTACTTGAGCGGCAGTGCGTTGAGCGTGCGGAACCGGGCCCGGCGCATCAGCACCGCCAGCGGCGCGTGCTGGGCCAGCGCGGCTTCCTGGACCCGCTGGAACTTGGTGACCAGCGCCTTGTGCCGGCGGCGGTCCTCGACGAAGTCGGCCAGGCTCCCGGCCTGGACCACCCGGCCGCGGGGGTCGTCGAGCGCCGCGGCCACGATCGGCGCCAGGCACACGGCATCCTGGATCGCGACGTTCACGCCCTGGCCGAGGATCGGCGTGCAGGTGTGCGAGGCGTCGCCGATCAGGATCAGCCCGTCCCTGGCCCACTGCGGGACCTCGGCGGTGAAGATCTCCAGGAACGAGGTGTCGTCCCAGGAGTTCAGGTGCTCGCGCACCAGCGGGGCCAGCGGCCGGGACAGTGCCATCACGGACGACTTGTAGGCCTCGAACCCGGCCTTGCGCAGTTCGCCCAGGCCCCGCTTCGGCAGGTTGCTGCCGACCCGGATCGAGTCGGGGAAGGTGGGCAGCACGACCAGGTGCCGGTCGTGGTCCACCACGAGGGCGGCCTCCAGCGGCCAGTCGGCCGGGCGGGGCACCCGGAAGGACAGGAAGTCGCGGTCCATCGGCTGCACGTCGGCGGCCAGGCCGGCCGAGCGGCGCACCTTGGAGAACCGTCCGTCCGCGCCGACCACCAGCCGGGACCGGACCGTGACGGCGCGGCCGTCCCGGTCGCGCAGGGTCGCGCCGCGGACCTCGCCGTCCTCCTCGACCAGGCCGGTGAACGCGGTGCCGAAGCGGTACTCGAAGGTCGGGTACTGCTCCGCGGCGTCGATGAACATGCGGATCAGCGGGGGCTGGGGCATGTCCACCGGGACGGTGCCGATCGCGAACCGGCGGTAGTCCACGTGGAAGACCCGGCGGCCCTCCATCCACATCGTGACGCCCTCGGTCCGCAGGAACCCGTGCGCGTCCAGGTCCGGGCCGAAGCCGAGCCGGCGCAGGGTCACCACCGACGGCGCGGCGATGGTCTCGCCCCGGAAGTCGCGTTCGAGCCCGGGGTTCTTCTCGACCACCAGGACGTCCACGCCGCGCCGGGCCAGCAGGAAGCCGAGCAGGGCGCCGGCCGGACCGCCGCCGACGATCAGCACGTCGGTGTCGAGTGTGCCGCTCATCGGACGGCCCCGTTCGGCAGGCCGGCCCCGAGGGCCGCGGCCAGGACGTCGGCCAGGTCGCCGACCGTGCCGGCCTCGCCGAAGCGTTCGAAGTCCAGCGGGGCGCCGGCCTCGTGCTCCAGGTAGACGAGCACGCGCAGGGCGTTCACGGAGTCCCAGCCTTCCAGCCGGGAAAGCGGGGTCAGCTCGTCGAACCCGTCCGGGTCCAGGTCGAGCAGGGTTTCGAGGGAGTCGGCGACGATCTGGTCAGGGGACACGGAAGACCTCCCGGTCGGTGGTGATCTCGAGCCACACCGGCAGGTCGGCGGGCTTGTCAAGGCGGTGCCGGTACCGGGCGGCCGGATCCTGGTCCGGGGGGTGGACCCGGTCGAACCCCAGGCGGGGGTAGAAGTCGGCGAACCGGGCGTTCTTGGTGGTCGGGCGGTAGCCGCCGAGCACGGCCGGCGCCCCCTGGTCGCGCGCGGCGCGCAGCACGAGGCCGACCAGGGCGTCCTCCACGGCGCGGTCGAACACCCGGCAGCTGAGCACGAAGTTGTCGATCGACCAGGCGCCGTCCGGGGCCCGGCCGAGCGCGAGCGCCGCGATCAGGCCGTTGTCGCCGAAGCGGTCGGCCAGCCGGGCCCCGAAGAACGCCGGCCCGCCGGCCCGGCCCACCTCGTCGGCGCCGTACCGCACGCCGGTGAGGTTGAACTGGTTGGTCTTCGCGAACAGCTGCACGATCCGGTCGGCGGTCACCGGGGACAGCGGCTCGACCGACAGGCGGGAGTCGAGCCCGGCCAGGTACTCCTCCAGAGTGGCCGTGGCGCGCCCGAACTCCTTGCGGCGGGCCTCCGAGCGGTACATCACGGTGCGTCCGCGGTCCTCGGCGGTGCTCGCCAGGGTGCCGAAGTCACCGCGGGCGGCCAGGTGGGCGGCGTAGCCGGCCGGTTCGGCCGGGAGCCGCACGGTGGCCACGGCCGGGGCCAGGGCCCGCATCGCGTCCCGCTCCACCGGGTTGTCGTCCACGAACACCAGCGCGTCCAGCCCGATGTTCAGCTCCTCGGCGATGGCGCGGACGTTGTCGGCCTTGGGCGCCCAGTTGATCCGGGCGGCCGCGAAGGACTCCGGCCGCAGCCGCATCTCCGGGTGGTGCGCGATGGCGTCGGCGGCGATCCGCTCCTCGTTCTTGGAGCTGATCGCCAGGATCACGCCTTGTGCGGACAGGTCCCGGGCCAGGCCCTGCAGTTCGGCGTGGGCCGAGCCGGGGTAGCCGCCGCCGAGCCGGATGCCCTCGGCCCCGTCATCGCCGACCACCCCTCCCCACAGCGTGCCGTCGAGGTCGAGCACCAGGCACTTGCCGACCCGGCCGAGGTCGGCCGCGGCCACCCGGGCCAGTTCTTCGGCGTACGCGGCCAGGTAACCGAGGGAGTAGGCGTACCCGGCCGCGTGCCGCAGCCGGTCGCTGGCGAAGGTGCTGCCCGCGGTGGCGGAAAGGTCGGACGCGGCCAGCACGACCGTGGACGGCTTCTTCGCCAGGTCGGCGATGCCCGCGTTCATCCGCAGCCAGGCCGCCTCCAGCTCGGCCCGGGCGGCGTAGCTGACCACGCTGTGCCGGCGCAGCGGGCTCAGCGGCACGGTCGCGAGCACCGTCAGCCCGCCGACCGCCTCCCGGCAGGCGTCGGCCCAGTCGGCCAGTTCGGCCGGGAAGGCCGCGCACCGCTCGGCCACCTCGCCCACGTCCACCGGGTCGGACACCCCGGCGAACACCGCGCCGTCGTCGAGCAGGCAGGCCACCAGCCTCGGCTGGAGCCCGACCAGGTCCGGGTCGGCCGAGCGGACGGCCAGCTGCCACCGGTTGAACCCGGCCGGCTGGACCTGCGGCCGCAGGCCGCGGCGCAGGGCCGCGGCGGTCAGCAGGTTCGGCACCGGGTCCAGGGTGCTGCTGCCGAGCAGGGCCACGCGGGTGGCCGCGAGCCCGGCCGCCTCGCCGAGCAGCGCCCGCGAGTGCCGGCCGCGCAGCAGCGCGCCGGCCGCCTCGAGCTCCACCGGGTCGGTGATCTCGCCGAGCAGCTGCCGGATCCGCGGCACGTTGTCCGTCCCGCCGGACCGCAACAGCGCGCGCAGTCCGGCGGCGGGGCCGGCCACCGCGACGTCAACGGACACCGGTGGCCTCCCCGGTCTGGTGGCGCAGCGCCATGCCGGACACGACCCACTTCGAGGACTCGACCGTGAGCACCAGCACCCGGCCGCCGGCGCCGAGGCCCGAGCCGATCCGCTCCATCGCCCGGTTCAGCTGGACGAAGGGCAGCGCGTTGCCGTTGTTGCCGGTGTCCGCGACGCAGGACACCGCCTGGGCCGGGCTGACCCCGAGGGACTCCCGGATCCGTTCGGTCATCACGCCGTTCAGCTGCGGGACCAGGACGTGCTCGACCTCGGCCGGGGACCAGCCGGTCGCGCTGACCAGCTCGTCCAAGATCGCCCGGGCCGCCTCGGGCACGTGCCGCTCGATCGCCTTGTAGTCCTCCTCGGCCATCGCCTCGCGCACCGTGCCGCCCTTGCCGTCGGAGACCAGGGGCGCGCCCTGCGCTCCGTACCACCGGACGGTCTGGGCCGGGGCGCGGCCCTTGCCGACCGTGCGCAGGAACATGTGTTCGAGCACCAGGCCCGGTCCGTCGTCGTCGGCCGAGACCACCGCGGCCCCGCCGCCGTCGCCGAACAGGGCGAAGTTGACCACCTCGGCCGGCTTGAGCCGGGCGCCGTCCCGGCCCGAGGGCCACAGCGCCCGGCAGGTGTCGGCGCCGATGACCAGGCCGTTGCGCAGCCCGCCGGCCAGCAGGGCGCGGGCGGTGTACAGGCCCTGCAACGCGCCGGCGCAGCCGGAGGTGAGCTGGAAGGTGGGCAGGTCGTTGAGGCCCAGCTGGTCGGCCACCAGGTTCACGGTGGCCGGCATCAGGTGGTCCGGCGAGGCCGTGGTCAGGATCAGGAAGTCGACCGCGGACGCGACCAGCCCGGCCCGCTCCATCGCCTCGCGGCCGGCCGCGGCGGCGAGCTCGCCGGTGGTCCGCGGGACGCCGTCCGGGCTCTCGGCCCGGCAATAGTACCGGGTCTTGTTGCCGGTCATCGTGTCGAGCCAGCGTTCGTGCAGGCCGAAGGTCTCGGCCATCTCCCGGTTGGTGACCGGCTCCCCGGGCAGGACCTCGCTGAGCGAGACCAGTCGCACGGCTCAGCCCTCCGTTCCGGCCGGGGTGAACCGGCTCAGGTCGTGGAAGAAGCCGGGCACGGTCTCCAGCTGCCCGGCCGCGGCCAGGGCGCCGTAGACGTACCGGCCGAGCGCGAGGTCCAGCACGCCGAGGCCGAACGGGGAGAAGAAGACGGGCTGGTCGGCCGGCGGCCGGATCGTGCCGTTGAGCACGTCGTACAAGGTGCCGGCCAGGAAGTCGCGGTCGCCGTAGAGCTGCTCGGCCAGGTGCGGGGAGGTGTTCGCGGTCAGGCAGTGGTCGACGTCGTCGACCACGTTGTACCCGGACGCGATGACCTCGGGCGCCAGGTCGCGCAGCGAGACATGCAGCACCAGCGGGTTGTGCGCGAACAGGGCGGGGTCGGTCACGTGCGGCTCGCCCGCGACGGTCGCGAACACCACCAGGTCGCTGGCCTCGATCAGCTGCTCGATCCGGTCGTACCGGGTCACCTCGGCCGGCTGGCCGGCCGCGAGGCAGCCGGCGAACCCGGCGGTGTGCTCCGGCTTCAGGTCGAACACGCCGATCGCGTCGAACTCCAGCCCGTTGGCGGCGAGATAGGTGTGGATGTACCGGGCGATGAAGCCCGCCCCGACGAACCCGACCCGGCGCGGGGTGACGCCCCGGCTCTCGCTCAGCCGCAGCGCGGCCAGGGCGGCCGACGCGGCGGTGCGCGCCGCGCTGATGATGGAGGCCTCCAGGCAGGCGAACGGGTACCCGGTGTCGGCGTCGTTGAGGATCAGCACCGCCGACGCGCGGGGCAGCCCGGACTCGAGGTTCTCCGGGAAGGAGGAGATCCACTTGAGTCCGTGCACCGGGGCCTTGTCCCGGATCGACGCGGGCAGCGCGATGATGCGGCTGGACGGCCGGTCCGGGAAGCGCAGGAAGTAGGAGGCGGGGTTGAGGGTGCCCGCCTCCCCGTGGGTGCGGTAGGTCTCCTCGACCAGGCCGGTGACCTCGGCCTCGTGGCCGCCGAGGACCTGGTGCACCCGGCTGCCGGGGATCACCGCGAAGGTCGGCGTGCCGGTCATGCCGGACCACCGGCCCCCGCGGCCGCCATGGCCCGGCGCAGGGACAGCGGGCGCAGGTCGGCCCAGGTCCGGTCCACGTACGCCTGGCACTCGTTCTCGTCGCCGGTGAACCCGGCCGGCCGCCAGCCCTCGGGCACGGCGCCGAGCGCCGGGTACAGGCCGTACTGCTCCTCGTGGTTGATCAGCACGGTCCACTGCGCGGGGGCGGTCATGCGGTCACCTGCCCGGCCTGCTCGGTGTTCACCCGGTCGTTCACGGCGCCGGCGAAGGCGCCGAACACCGGGTGGGTGAACAGCATCCGGGTCGGCACCTTCGTACCGTTGAGCTGGGCCCGCAGCCGGCTGGCCACCTGCATCGCGGTCAGCGAGTGTCCGCCGATCTCGAAGAAGTCGTCTCCGTCGGCCACCTCCTGGACCCGCAGTACCTCGCGCCACACCGCCCGCACGTCCTCGGTCACATCCACTGCCGCGTCCTTTCCGGGTTCCGATTCCAGCGCACCGGGCTGAGTGGACTTCAGCCGGTCGATCAGCGCGGCCCGGTCCGCCTTGCCGCCGACGGTCAGCGGGATCGAGTCGACCACGGTGTAGTCGCTCGGCCGCATCCACACCGGCAGCTGCTGCACGGCGTGCTTCTCGACCTGCGCGAGGACGGCGTCCGGGCGCAGCCGCAGCACGGCGCTGAGCCGGCCGCCGTCGACCTCGGGCTGGTAGAGCACGACGGCCCTGGCCACGCCCGGGTGGTCGGTGAGCACGACCTCGATCTCGCCGAGCTCGACCCGGTGGCCGCGGATCTTGATCTGGTCGTCTGTGCGGCCGATGTAGGTCAGCGACCCGTCGGCCTGGCGCACCACCCGGTCACCGGTGCGGTACATCCGGCCGCCGAGGGTGGACAGCGGGTCCGGGACGAACCGCGCGGCGGTCAGGCCGGGCAGCCCGGAGTAGCCGCGGGCCAGGTAGGGCCCGGCCACGCACAGCTCGCCGGCCGTGCCGTCGGGCACCGGGGTCAGCGTGGCGTCCACGACCCGGGCCACCACGCCGACCAGCGGGCGGCCGATGTTCGGCGCGTCGCCGAGGGTGACCGGGGTGCCGGCCACGTTGACCGCGGCCTCGGTCGGCCCGTACAGGTTCATCGCGGCCAGGACGCCGTCGCCGATCAGCTTCTGCAGGTTCGTCCACAGGTCCGGCGGCACCGCCTCGCCCGCGATGAACAGGCGCAAGAACTGCCCGGCCTTGGCCACCTCGGCCAGGTCGTCGACCAGCATCTGGGCGTGCGACGGGGTCATGTCCACCTCGGACAGCCGGTGCTCGACCAGGAACTCGGCGAAGGCCTCGGAGTCCCGGCGCATGTCGTCGGTGAGGACCGCGACCGTGTCGCCGCGGAACACCCGCACCCACTCCTGCACGGAGGCGTCGAACGCCACCGACGCGTTCCAGGCGATCCGGGCGCCGGGCGCCTGGAAGAACCGGGCCTGCTCCATCCCGTTGAGGAAGCTGACCAGGGCGCGGTGCGAGATCTCGACGCCCTTGGGCACGCCGGTCGAGCCCGAGGTGAAGATGATGTAGGCCAGGTTGTCCGGGTGCAGCGCGACCGGCTCGGTGCGCGGGTGCCGCGCCCAGTCGACCTGGTCGAGCAGAACCGGGTCCGCGCCCTCGGTGCCGGGCACCGAGTCCACCAGGTCCGCGTAGGTGATCGTGGTGACCAGGTCCGCGGCCCGGGCGATCCGGACCAGCCGCTGGGCCGGCTGCTCCGGGTCGAAGGGCACGTACACCGCGCCCGCCTTGAGGATGCCCAGGATCGCGACCACCAGGTCGACCGTGCGCGGGAGCAGGACGCCCACGCCGCGCTCCGGTCCGGCCCCGAGGCCGGCCAGCAGGCCGGCCAGCCGGTCGCTGCGCTCGTCCAGCTGCGCGTAGGTCAGCGGGCCGCCCTCGCCCAGCAGCGCCTCGCGGTCCGGGTGCTTGGCGGCCGCCTCGCGGAAGGCCGCGACGGCCGACCCGTGCCACTCCTGCCGGGAGCGGCGGTCGGGCACCGCCTCGACGTCGGCGCCGCTCACCGGCCGGCCTCGGCCTTCTGGTCGGCGACCTGCTTGAGCAGGGCGTCGGTGTCCTCCAGCGGTCCGGCCTCGGTCTGCAGCACGACCTTCCACTCGCCGTGCGAGCGCAGCCAGCAGGTGACGTGCACGAAGGTGATCTGGTTGTCCGGCGCGTCGAACTTGACCACTTCGAGGATCTGGCCGCAGACGCAGTTCTGCACCACCGTCTTGATCGGCGTGACGGTCAGCGTCCACAGCGGCTCGTCGAAGTACATCTTCAGGATCCGGCCCCACGCGTCCCGGTTCATCCCCACGGTGCCGTCCGCGCCGAGCCCGGTCGCGTTGGCGTCGTAGAAGAAGTCGATGAAACCCTGGTAGTCGCGCTGGCCGAAGGCCTTGTCGAAGCCCTCGCCCGCGGCCTCCAGCTCGGCCACGCAGCGCGCGCAGCCGGCGTCGCCGGCGTGCCCGGCCGTGAACGCGACACCGGGTGCGGCCTCGCCCTCCAGCACTGCGCCGTCCGGGTCGACCGTCGCCAATTTCTCCCGCATTGCTCTCTCCTTAAGTCCTTCGGCTGAACGTCTGTCAGTTGTCAGTGGATGGTCTGGGGTTCGTCGGCGAACGCCGGCCGGGCCGGGTACGCCATCAGCAGCAGCCGCCCGCCGGGGTCGGTCGGGTCGGGGATCGTCCCGGTCCGCGCCAGTCCCTCGGACTCGTACAGGGCACGGCCCCGGGCGTTGTCCGGCTTGACGTCGAGCCAGAGCCCGGTCGCGCAGTGCCACCGGTACGCGCGGGCCACCGCGGCCCGGAACAGCGCCCGGCCGTGCCCGCCGCCCCGGTGTGCTCCGGAGAGCACGATCCGGCGCAGCTCGATCAGGCCGCCGCCGTCCCGCAGCCCGGCCAGGAGCACGAAGCCGACGATCGCGGCACCGGAGTCCGGGGGGCCGAGCTCTCCGACGATGTGCTCCTGGTCCGGGTCGGCCAGGGCGCGTCGGTGGAAGCCGAGCCCGGTCGTGCCCAGGTACCGGGCGGTGTCCGGTCCGGTCTCCAGCGCCACCAGGGTTTCCAGGTCGTGCGCGGTCGCCGGCCGCGTGCGCAGCATCGCCTGCCGCGCCGCTAGGCCTCGGCCGGCGCGTCGGACGCCTCGGCCATGGCGATCGCGATCCGGCGCGGGCCGGTGTACGGCTCGCGGCCGTGCGCCGTCAGCATGTTGTCGACGACCACGAGGTCCTCGCGCTGCCAGTCGAACCGCAGCCGGGCCGCCAGGTACGCCTCGCGCAGGTGCTTGGTCACGTCGTCCGGGATCCGGCCGCCGTCGCCGTAGTAGGTGTTGGTCGGCAGGCCGTCCTCGCCGAACATGTCCAGCATCTCCTCGCGGTACACCGCGGGCAGCGTGTTGACGTGGAAGAACGTGGCGTGGTTGAACCAGACCGACTCGCCGGTCACCGGGTGCTTGTGGATCGGCTCGCGGACCGCCTTGGTGCGCAGCCCGGTCTTGCCGATCCACTCCACCTCGATGCCCTGCGCCGCGCAGTACCGCTCCACCTGCGAGCGGTCCTCGGTGTCGTAGAAGTACTGCCAGCCGCCGCCCATGTCGCCGAACGTGCGCACGTACATCCACTTGCGCCGGACGAACTCCTCGACCACCTCGGGCGCGATGTTCTCGTACACCCGGCGCACGTCCGCGAACGGCGTGGCGCCCTGGGTCAGCGACGGCTCGACGCAGTAGAAGTAGACCTTCAGCGGCCAGTGCGCCTGGTAGGAGCACTCGTTGTGCAGGAAGATCTCCTCGGTCTCCGGGTAGTCCGTCGACGTGAACACCTTGCCGGACAGGTTCGTCCGCGGCGAGGAGCGCTCGGTGTAGTCCAGCGGCGGGCCGGACAGCGCCTCCACGACGGTGTTCAGGCCCGCCGGGCCGCCCACCTCGAAGCCGCGGAACAGCACCGCGCCGGCCGAGCCGATCAGCTCGCGGATCCGCGCGCGCTGCGCGCCGATCGCCTCGAGGATCGTCTCCCCGCCGTCGGGTTCGATCACCGCCGGCAGTGCGAGGCCGGGCATCTTCGATATCTGCATCCTTCTTCACCCTTCGCTCGGGGCTCCGCGGGGCGCGGGCCCGCGGCTAGCACCGGCCTGCGGCGGCTATGCCGGACTCTTTCCACAGGTAGGAGACTTCGCCGAAGTTCTGCTGGACCCATTCGTCGGAGTAGACGGTGTTCAGGTACCGCTCGCCCCGGTCCGCGAACACCAGCACGCAGTTCGCGCCGGCCGGGATCTGGTCGCGGGTCCGCTCCAGGGCCGAGACCAGGGCGCCGGAGGAACCGCCGGCCAGGATGGCCTCGCGGGCCATCAGGCGGCGGCAGCCGACCACGCAGTCGAGGTCGGAGACGTGCACGATCCCGTACGGGTCGTCGCGCTCCAGCAACGGCGAGCGGGCCGAGGCGCCGTGGCCGGGGATCAGCCGCTTGCGGCTCTCGTCGCCGAAGATCGCGCTGCCCACCGCGTCGACCGCGATGACCCGGGTGGACATCTCGTTGTCCCGCACGTAGTCGAGCACCCCGGTCAGGGTGCCGCACGTGCTGGTGGCGCAGAAGATGTAGTCCAGCGGCCCGGGCAGGGCCTCGACGATCTCCTGCATGGTGATCCGGTGCGCGCCCGGGTTCAGCGGGTTCGCGTACTGGTTGGGCCAGTACGCGTGCGGCACGCGGGCCAGCAGCTCCTGCACCCGCTGGAGCCGCAGCGGCAGGAACTCCCCGGTCTTCGGATCCGGTTCGGGGATCAGCTCGATCTCGGCCTGGAACGCGCGCAGGATGGCCAGGTTCTGCTGGGTGGTCTTCGCGTCGACCACGCAGATGAACCGCAGACCGTAGTACCGGCAGATCTGCGCGATACCGACGGCCAGGTTGCCGGAGCTGGACTCGACCACCGTCGACTGCCGCGGGACCAGTTCGCCGGAGCGGACCTTGGCCAGCAGCATGTTGAGGGCGGTGCGGTCCTTGATGCTCCCGCCGGGATTGGCGAACTCCAGCTTGCCGAACACCCGCGCCGGGATGTCCCGGAGCAGGCCGTCGAGCTCGACCAGCGGGGTGTCCCCGATGCACCCGAGGATGCTCTGTTTGGTCCGATCGGACACGTCGGTATCCCCTTTCTCGCCTCTGGGATGACGCCGCCAAGTCTGTGCCAAGGGGTCTTGAGTCGGCCTTGATCTGGTCTTCTGGCCGGTGGGGGCCGTGCGGCCGTCTTCCGGGGCCGGCCCGGGCCGCGTCCCAAGCCCGACTCAAGAGCCGGCGCCTAGCGTTTCGGGCGGACGGGTCACCGGGAGCGGACTAATTCGAGGATGTGCCGTGGAACCAACGATGCGAGAACTGCTGACAGAACAGCTCCGGTTGTCCCGGCAGCTGCGGGCCAGGGTGCGGGAGCTGGAGGCCGGGCAGGGCGGGCCGCTGGCCGTGGTCGGCATGGCGCTTCGCTTCCCGGGCGGGCTGCGCAGCCCGGAGGAGTACTGGGACTTCCTGACCGGCGGCGGCGACGCCTACACCGAGATCCCGGCCGACCGGCCGGGGCTGGCCTCGGTGTACGACGCCGAGGTCGGCCGGCCCGGGTACTCGTACGTGAAGAAGGCCGGGTTCCTGGACCGGGTGGCCGAGTTCGACGCCGACTTCTTCGGCGTCTCGGCCCGCGAGGCCGAGGCGCTGGACCCGCAGCAGCGGCTGCTGCTGGAGACCTCCTGGGAGGCGCTGGAGCGGGCCGGGATCGCGGCCCGGCGGGAGGACCGGCTGGACGTCGGCGTATTCGTCGGCATGATGACCGCGGAGTACACCGACCGGCTCGCGGCCGGCGCCCTGGACCGGCTCGACCCCTACTACGGCACCGGCGGCGGGCACTGCTTCGCGGCCGGGCGGATCAGCTACACCCTGGGCCTGGGCGGGCCCGCCCTGACCCTGGACACCGCGTGCTCCTCCTCGCTGGTCGCGCTGCACTCGGCGGCGCGCAGCCTGCGGGCCCGGGAGTGCCGGTACGCCGTCGTGGGCGGCGCGAACCTGGTGTTCTCCCCGCAGCTGATGGTGTCGCTGTGCCAGAGCCGGGCCCTGGCGCCGGACGGCCGGTGCAAACCGTTCGCGGCCTCGGCCGACGGCTACGGCCGCGGCGAGGGCGTCGCGGCCGTGGTGCTGGCCCGGCTGGACGACGCCCTGGCCGAGGGCCTGCCGGTGGCCGCCGTGCTGCGCGGCAGCGCGGTCAACCACGACGGCGCCGCCTCGGGGCTGACCGTGCCGAGCGGTCCCGCGCAGCAGGAGGTGATCCGGGCCGCGCTGCGCGACGCGGACCTGTCCCCGGCCGACGTGTCGTACGTGGAGGCGCACGGCACCGGCACCTCACTCGGGGACCCGATCGAGGCCGCCGCGCTGGATGCGGTCTACGGGGCCGGGCGGCCCGCGGCGGCCGGGCCGCTGCTGATGGCCAGCGTGAAGGCGCGCCTGGGCCACCTGGAGGCGGCCGCGGGTATGGCCGGCCTGATCAAGGTGGTGCTGATGCTCCAGCACGGCGCGGTGCCGGCCGGGATGGACGCCGGCACCGGTCCGCTGAACCCGCTGATCCCGTGGCAGAACAAGCGTCTGGCCGTCCCGGAGCGCACGACCGCGTGGACCGGGCCCGACCGGGTCGCGGCGGTCAGCGCCTTCGGGCTCAGCGGGACCAACGCGCACGCGCTGTTCCAGGCGTCCGACCCGGCGCCCGGGCCGGCCGAGCCCGTTGCGGCCCGGCCGGAGCTGCTCGTGCTGTCGGCCCGCACCGAACCGGCTCTGCACGCGCTCGCCGCCGCGGTCAGCACCCACCTGTTCCGGGCCGACCCGGACCGCGTGGCCGAGGTGTGCCACACCCTGCGGGTCGGCCGGGTCGCGATGCCGTGGCGGCTCGCGGTGGTCGGCGACTGCACCACCGACCTGGCCCGGAAGGTGAGCCTCGCGATCGACGAGGTGGCCCGGCCGAGGCGCCCGGCCGGACCGGTCGAGCTCGTGGCCGGCCCGTCCGCCGAGGGCTCGGCCGAGCTGGCCCGGCTGGTCGCGGCGTGCGCGGCCGGCCTGCCGTCGCTCGACGTCCCCGGGGTCGCGCTCGACCGCGACCCGGTGCGCTGGCTGGCCGGCGCGCTCGGGCAGCTGGGCGTCACGGTGCAGATCCGGCCGGACTCGGCCGCGGCCGACCCGGTCGCCCTGGTGTACGGAGACCTGCGGATCCCGGTGATCCCCCCGGCGGATTCCGGCCCGCTCACCGGCGCGTTCTTGGAGACCCTCGCGGCGCTCTACCGGGCCGGGGCCGACCTGCGGTTCGCCCCGCTGGGCGCTGCGGGCGTGCGGCGGGTGCCCGATCTGCCGACCTATCCCTTCCAGCGCAAGCGGTTCTGGATCGACGAGCCGGCCGGACCGGTCCGCGGCGCCGCCGCGCAGGGGCACCGGGAGACGGACGGCGAGGACGTGGCCGGCTTCCTGCTGCACGAACTGGCCGAGGTGCTGCGGGCGGATCAGGACCCGGACCTGCGCTCGACCTTCGCCGAGCTCGGCGGCGACTCGTTCACCGCGATGCTGTTCGTCAAGAGCGTCGAGGACCGCTACGGGATCGAGGACCTGTCCGCCGGTTTCGCCGTGGACGAGCCGCTCGGCGCGCTGCTGGACCTGATGGCCGAGCGGATCGGCGCCGGGCAGCCCGCGCAGAGCGCGGCCGCCGGATGAGCCCGTTCCTGCGGCCCCGCCCGGTGAGCGATCCGCTGGTCCGGCTGTTCGTCTTCCACCACGCCGGCGGCTCGGCGTCCGCGTACCATCCGCTGGCCGGCGCGCTGCCGGCCGACTGGGAGGTGGTGCTGGTCGATCTGCCGGGGCACGGGCGGCGGCACGCCGAGCCGCCGGTGCCCGACATGGCCCGCCTGGTCGACGTGGTGGCCCGGGAGGTGGCCCCGCACGCGGTGGCCGACCAGGCCCCGTACGCGTTGTTCGGCCACAGCATGGGCGCGGTGGTCGCGGCCGAGGTGGGCCGCCGGCTGGCCGAGGGGTTCCGGCCGCCGGCCTGGGTCGGCGTGTCCGGACGGTCCGCGCCGCTGGCCGAGCGGCCGGCCGCGCTGTGGTCCGAGCTGTCCGACGCGCAGCTGTCCACGGTCCTGCTGGACCTGGGCGGCATCCCGGCCTGGATCCGCGGGGAGCCGGACCTGTTCGAGCGGTTCCTGCGGCTGGCCCGCGCGGATCTGGAGGCCCTGGGCACCTGCACGGTGGACCCGGACCGGACCAGGCTGCCCTGCCCGCTGACCGCGTTCGGCGGCCTGACCGACCGGTCGGCGCCGCCGTCCAGCCTGCCCGCCTGGAAACACGAGACGGCCGAGCAGTACCGCCAGTGCTTCCTTCCCGGCGGGCACTTCTACTTCCTCGGCGCGTTCCCGGCCCTCGCCGGGGAGATCCGCTACGAGGTGCGCTCGGCGCTCGGCCGGGCGTCGGCCGCCGTGTACGACGCGCGGCCGGTCTGAGGATCCGCGGGATCCCGCGGGGCACGCGACGGCCGGCCCGAGGTGTCGACGACCTCGGCCGGCCGCGGGGGTGGAACTTCCATGTCAGAGCGCTGAGTGCGCATGCCGGTGTAGCGAATCCGGCGTGGGACGGAGCGCAACCCCCTCCCGGCGCACACCCCCGGGTGAGACGGCTCTCCCCGCACGGGAATCGGCCTCCCGCCACCGCGTTCCGGCCGGGCCCCGGCGGGTGGCATGTGTTTGTCACGGCTCGAATATGAGTTCATACGGGGTGGCATGATCCCGTCACTGGCATACACAGGGGTCTGCGAGACAGAATCGAATAGGGGTGCGAAGGGGATGTCGCCTGCCGCTGGGACGGGCGAACACCGGCTGGCCGCCCGACCACCGCAAACGCATCCTGCCGCATGTGTCGACCACGCGACGGATTCGCGAGGCATACCTACCTGTGAACACTCTGACGGAAGCAGACAGGCATGAGAATTGACCTGATGGGACCGGTCTCCGCACACATCGACGGCGTCCGGATCGCACCGAGCGCCGCGAAACCGTGCCAGGTTCTCGCCCTCCTGGCCCTCAACTGCGATCGCGTGGTCTCGAAATCAACGCTCTTCTACGAACTGTGGGCGGGCAGCCCGCCCTCCAGCGCCACGAACACGCTGCAGACCTACATCCACCAGCTGCGCCGCCTGATCGACCGGGCGCTGGGCCCGGACGCCGCCTACACCTCGCGGGATGTGCTCGCCACCGAGCGCGGCGGATACGCGCTGCGGCTGTACGGCGGCGACACCGACGTGCGCGAGTTCCAGCGCCTGGCCGCGGTCGGCGGCGCGGCGTTCGAGGCGGGCGACCTGTACGACGCGAGCACGCTGCTGGGGCGGGCGCTGGCGCTGTGGCGGGGCCCGTTCCTGGCTGACATCCAGGTCGGCCCGATGCTCGCCCTGGACACGCTGACCCTGGAGGACCTGCGGATCGCCGCGCTCAACCGGCGGATCGAGGCGGACCTGCACCTGGGCCGGCACCACGAGGTGCTCGCCGAACTGCGCGGCCTGGCCTCGGAGAACCCGATCAACGAGAACTTCTCCGCGCACTACATGATCTCCCTGTACAAGGCCGGGCAGGCCTGCATCGCCCTGCAGGAGTACCAGCGCATCCGCAACGCGCTGGCGGACGAGCTCGGCATCGAGCCCGCGCCGCGGCTGCGCCGGCTCCAGGCGGTGATCCTGAGCGGCGGCGAGCCGCTGGAGGAGAGCGGTCTGGTCGGCGCGCGGGCGGGCCGATGGGCCCCGGCCCGGCCGGTCCTCGCCCCCGAGGCCGCCTAGCGAGTCGGCCCGTCACGTCCGTGCGGAACCCGTCCGGGCCCCAGCTCTACGCGTCACGCGGCCCGTTGAGCGCGGGCCGCACCATTCACCGCCACGGCTTCATCCGGCCGCCGGCGCGGACGATCTCACGGTCGTCCGCGCCGGCGGCCGCCGGGCCGCTCACCGGCGAACCCGCCCCCGGCCGGGACTATCGCAGGGGTCATCTACGGGAGGAATCAGGGTTCGGACGGGCAAGACAGGGGCATGCGACGCTCCACTTCGCTGTACCGTGGGGGCGTGCGATGAAACTTCTTCAGGCCAACGGCGTTCCGGGCCCGGACCCGCCCTGACCTGGTGGAATCATCAGCACGGGGTGTCTGGCCGGCGGGTCTGACACTGTCTCGGCCGGCCCCGGTTCCACCGCGTGCCCCACGACTCTCCCGTTCGGCGCCGCCTTCAATTCCATATGATTGCGCACGTTTCACAGTGCCACCGGCGACAGCTGCCGGACATCGGCCGATCGGCCGATCGGCCAGATTACATGGGGGTGTTTGTGACCAGGAGCCAGCCGGTGCGGATCTTACTGGCCGAAGACGTACACATGGTACGTGACGCCTTCGTCGCCCTGCTCGACCTGCAGCCCGACTTCGAGGTCGTGGCCAAGACCGAGCGCGGGGACACGGTCGTCCCGGCCGCACTCGACCACCGTCCCGACGTCGCCATCCTCGACGCCAACCTGCCCGGGATCGACGGGCTGGCCGCGGCCCGGCTGCTGCGTCGGCACCTGCCGCAGTGCCGGACCGTCATCATCACCGCGTCCCAGCCGAACGGGCTGCTGGCCCGGTGCCTGAACGAGGGCGTCTCAGGGCTCGTACTGAAGGTGGCGTCGGCCGAGTGTCTGACCCAGGCGGTGCGCGGGGTGGCCGCCGGCCTGCGGGTGATCGACTCGCAGATCGCGCTCAACGAGTTCGAGCACCAGACCGCCGGGCCGCTCTCGCCGCGCGAGATCGACGTCCTGCGGTACACCTCCAAGGGCAACTCGGTGAAGGAGATCGCCGAGGTGCTCTTCCTGTCCACCGGTACCGTGCGCAACTACCTGACCTCGATCAACTCCAAGCTCAACGCCCGCACCAAGGTCGACGCGGTGCTGATCGCCCAGGACGCCGGCTGGATCGACTGACCCCGCCGGCGCCGCGGGCCACGGGCCGGGCGGGTCAGGACGCGGCCGGCGGCTCGACGAACTCGAGCACCGCGACCGTCCACATGAACCCGACCCCGGCCGCCCAGGTGACCAGCCGGTCGCCGGGCTTGGGCCGGCCGGACTGGACCAGGTGGTCGAGGCCGACCAGCTGGTCGCAGGTGCCCATGTGCCCGTAGTCCAGGCCCCAGTCGTACGTGGTCTTCCCCGGGTCAAGGTCGAGCAGCTTGTGGAAGCCCCACTCGACCAGCGGCCGGATCAGCGTGGCGTGCAGCGCCCACTCGGACTCGGCCAGCGTCAGGTCGGCGTCGGCCAGCGCCTGCCCGAGCACCGCCGAGAAACGCTCGCCGACCAGCTGGATGGCGTCGTCGTAGGCGTCCTCGTTGCGCTGCAGCCAGTCGTCCTTGCGCTCGGTCAGGTCGACCGCCCGGCCGTCCGAGAACGGCGCCGCGGTCCACGGTCCCGAGCCCCGGTACAGCGGCTCCAGGCTCGGCTCGGTCATGCTGGCGGTGGAGACCAGCCGGGCGAAGCCGCCGCGCTTGGAGAGCACCACGGCGCAGGCGCCGTCGCCGAACACGGTCTGGTCGTCGCTCTTCCAGCGGTCCATGTACGGCATCCGGAACGAGTCGCCGGCGGTGACCAGCGCCGCCTGCGCGGACGGCCGGGCGGCCAGGTGCGCCGCGGCCAGTTCGATCCCGGCGAACGCGCCGTTCGACCCCTGCCGCACCTCGACCGCGCCGGTCGCGTTGACGGTGCCGGTCTCGGCCTGGATGTAGCTGGCCGGGCTGAACATGTCCCGGCCCTGGTGCGACACGTACGCGTGCAGGAGCAGGTCCACGTCGGCCGGCTCGTGCCCGGAGCGCTCCAGCGCCCGCGCTCCCGCCCGGGCGGCCATGACGACCCCCGGCTCGTCGTCCCCGGCCACCCGCACGGCCCGGATCCCGTTGGTCTCGGCCGCGGTGGCGTCGTAAAGGCCCTCGGCGACCGCCTGCTGCGCGGTCAGCTCCTGCTCCGGCAGGTAGGAAGCCACCCCGGCGAGGTAAATGTCATTCCAGCGCACAACGCCTCCTGATGAGTTGCCGGGTTCTTGCCACCCGGCGACGGACTCGGATACCAGGATTGCGGGCCGCGCTCTACCCGCTCTTGAGCGCCCGGTCCGGGGCGGGCAGAACGGCCGGGAGCAGCCGTCGGTGTCCGACGGCTGCTCCCGGCCGCACAGGGGCCGGTCGGTGGAACCGTTGCGCGGGGCTCAGTCGAGCACGGACCCGGCGGTCTGCCGCTGCTCCGGCGCGACGGCCGGCCCGGGCACCGGGGCCGGGCTGCTCAGGTCCAGCTTGCGGAAGCCGATCAGACCGACCAGCACGCTGAACCCGACCCAGACGAACAGCGAGGAGATGCCCTGGTGCAGGGCCTGGTTGACCGCGGTCAGCTCGCTCTCCCCGCGGGCCAGCAGGTGGTTGAGGTGGCTCTGCACCAGAGTCGCCGAGATGGCCAGGCCGAGCGCGCCGCCGACCTGGGTCGAGACGTTCAGCACGGCCGAGGTGCTGCCCGCGTCCTCCTCGGTCGCCTCCGAGGTGCCGACCGTGGGCGTGGGGATCAGGCACAGCACCAGCCCGACGCCGAGCAGCGCCGTGATCGGCAGCATGATCTTCGTGTACGAACCGCTGGAGGGGGTGTTCATCAGGAGCACCAGCATCCCGGCCAGCAGCAGGCTGCCGAGCACGTACGGGATCTGGGCCCCGATCTTGGTGATCCCCTTCGCCAGCGGACCGGCGATGATCATCATGGCGAGCGTGGTGGGCAGGTACGCCAGACCGGTCTTGAGCGGGCTGTAGCCCAGGACCGTCTGCATGTAGATGGGCAGGAGCATGAAGCAGGGGAACATGACCCCGGCGGTGAAGAACTCACCCAGGCTTCCGGCCACCACTCCCCGCTGCTTGAACAACCTCAGCGGCAGCAGTGGCGAGTCCACCCGGCTCTCGATGAAGACGAACGCCGGCAGCAGGATGATCGCGACGGCGAAGGAGGCCAGGGTCTCCGCGCCGGTCCAGCCGTGCCCGTTCACGCTGACGATGCCGAACACCAGGGCGCCGAGGCCCACCGTGCCGGACACGCCGCCGAGCAGGTCGACCTTGGGCCGCAGGCCCTCCGGGCGGCCGCCGCGGATCAGGACCAGCGCGCAGACCAGGAGCACCGCCGCGATCGGCAGGTTGATGTAGAACGCCAGCCGCCAGTCGACGTTGACGATCGCGCCGCCGATCAGCGTGCCCAGGCCGGCGCCGACGCCGATGACCGCGCCCCACACGCCGAACGCCTTGGTCCGCTCGGTCCGGTCCGGGAACGAGACCACCAGGATCGACAGACAGGCCGGGGAGAGCCCGGCCGCGGCGAAGCCCTGGATCGCCCGGGCGATCAGGATCTCGGTGTCGGTGTGCGAGAGCGCGGCCAGCAGCGAGCCGCCCGCGAACAGGATCAGTCCGCCGATGAACATCCGCCGGCGGCCGATGACGTCGTTGAGCCGTCCGCCGAGCAGCAGCAGGCCGCCGAACAGGACGATGTAGTTGTTGAAGACCCACTGCAGTCCGGTCTCGGACAGGCCCAGGGAACGCTGCAGTTCCGGGCCCATCACGCTGGCGACCGTCGTGTCGAGCGCGATCATGAGCTGGCCGGCCGACACGACGCCCAGCACCCACCAGCGCCGTCCGTGCGCGACGGCCGCGGACGTCGCGCCCCCAAGGTCGAGCTGTTGTCTCGTCATTGCTTTCCCTCTCGATCTGACCCTTGATCGGATACGGCTCACCCGGGCCCGGTCCGCCCGGTACCGCCGGTCCGCCATTGCCCGAAGACTCTCACGGAGCGGTGCTCTCAGTCAAGACAGTGTTCTCTAATAATTCCCCCAGTCTGAAAAATGGAACTTGCTCTCCGTTCTAACACCTGATCTAATAGGCACATGAGACGAAGGGGATGACATTGGCCTCCGCACACACGCTGCGCCAGCGCATCAGGGAAGAGCTGCACGACGAGATCAAACAGCTCGCCCGCGCCCAGCTGGCGACCGAGGGCGCCGGATCGCTGTCGCTGCGCGCCATCGCCCGCGACCTGCAGATGGCGTCGTCCGCGATCTACCGCTACTTCGCCAGCCGGGACGACCTGCTCACCGCGCTGATCATCGACGGATACACGGCCATCGCCGAGACGGTCGAGCAGGCGGACCGCTCCGTGCGCCAGGACGACTACCTGGGCCGCTGGGTCGCCGTCTGCCGGGCGCTGCGCGCCTGGGCCCTGGCCCACCCGCACGAATACTCGCTGGTCTACGGCTCGCCGGTGCCCGGCTACCAGGCGCCGGGCGGCACGGTCGCGCCGGCCACCCGGGACAAGATCACCTACGGGCGGATCGTCAGCGACGCGTACCGGGCGGGCGTGCTGCGTCCGCCGGAGGGGCCGCCGACCTCCGTCGCCTCCTTCGCCGCGGACGCCGAACGGCTGCGCGCGGTGGTCATGCCGCAGGTGCCGGACAGCGTGGTGATCGCCGCGCTGACCACCTGGTCCGGCATGTTCGGCATGCTCAACCTCGAGCTGTTCGGCCACTTCAACTATGTGATCGACGACCGCGACACGCTCTTCGACCACGGCATGACGAGTCTCGGCCGGATGCTCGGCCTGGCCGGCTGACCACCTGAGCAACCGGCCCTTCGGCCCGCCGCGCACCGGCCTGCCGCCAACCGGTCCACAGCGCACTCAAACCCCTGCGCCCGGCCCGGCACGCTCCGGCGCGCCCGGGGCCGCCCGACCATGCCCGCCCAGCCCCAACGCGAGAGGGATCCTTGTGTCGACCGCCGTCACGATCGCCGCCGATTTCTGCGCCGCCATCCTGATCATGGAGTTCGTCCTGCACGGCATCGCGATGCTGACCGGGATGGACGGCGCCGTCAAACCGCTGACCGACCACCTCGGGTTCCCGCCCGGCCGCCCGCTCGGCATCGCGATCGGGCTGCTGGACGCCGCCGCGACCGCCGCCCTGATCATCGGCTTCGGCAGCCACGGCGCCGGAGCGGCCGGGGCCGCATACGCAGTGCTCTACTTCGGCGTGATGATGGCCCTGCGCTTCCGCCGCAAGCTCGGCACCCTGCTGCAGCCCCCGGACTTCCCGCTGTTCCTCACGCTGGGCGTGATCCTGCTGGTGATCCGGCTCGCCCAGATGGCCTGAATCTTCCAGCCGGCCAAGCAGATCGCGGACCCGGGTCCGACTCCGGGCTCAACGGCCGCTCAAGAGCCCGGGACCAGGCTTGGACCATGCTGAACAGATCAGATCACGCAGGGATCGCCGCCCAGCAGCCCACCTATGAGGGCATCGCGCAGAACGGCGACATACGCATCGCTTTTCAGAGATTCGGGCCGGCCGGGGGCAAGCCGCTGCTGCTGCTCAACGGCGTCGGCATGCAGATGATCATGTGGCGCGAGGAGTTCTGCGCGGCCCTGGTCGACCGCGGGTTCACCGTGGTCCGGTTCGACCAGCGCGACGTCGGCGAGTCGACCCACCTGCACGCCGCGGGCCGCCCGTCCATCCTCCGGATGCTGCTGCGCCCGTCCACGGCGCCGTACACGCTCCGGGACATGGCCGCAGACGCGGCGAGCGTGCTGGACGCGCTCGACTGGCCGCAGGCGCACATCGTCGGCATCTCGATGGGCGGGATGGTCGCCCAGGAACTGGCGATCCACCACCGGGACCGCGTGCAGTCGCTCACCTCCATCGCGGCCACCGCCTCGCCGCGGATCGGCCGGATCTCGGTCAAGACGGCCCGCCGGCTCAACAAGCTGCAGGACCGCAAGCTCGCGACCGGCGAGGACGCCGGTCAGCTGATGGTCGACCTGTTCGCGCTGATGGGCTCGCCAGACCTGGACATGGACGAGCAGTGGCTGCGCGCGGCCGGAGCCCGGGCCTTCGGCCGGGCGTACGACGTCCCCGGCCGGCTGCGCCAGGAGGCCGCGCTGATGGCCGGCAAGGACCGGCGCGCGGCGCTCGGCGCGCTCGACCTGCCGACCCTGGTGGTGCACGGGGACGTCGACCCGATCTGGGCGCTCGCCGCGGGTGAGGCGACCGCGGCCGCGATCCCGGGCTCCCAGCTGATCACCGTGCCCCGGCTCGGGCACGGGCTGCTGCCCGAATCCGTGTGGCCCACGGTCCTGGACGGGATCGACCGGCTCGCCACGAGGGCGCAGACCGGCGCGCGGGAGTGAGCTGACGGCCGGCCGGGCCCGCGACCGGCCGGCCCCGGCGCGTCGTGCTCACATTGACTACGTGTCAGTTCACTGCAAGGCCCCGCCGGAGCCGGACGTCTGGGAAGCCATGGATTCGGCTGGCCATGGCACGATGACACATGGTCGGCGATTTCCAGCGTGTCGTGGGAATTGCCAGACGATGATAGTTGCTGTGCTGATCCGTTTCGCCTATCTCGCCGTGACCAACGCATTCGCCGCACTGCGCCTACTCCCCCGCAGCAACCGGGACGACTCCGACATCGATCCCGCGCCCCAACGATCCTCCACGCCCTGGGCGTCCTTCCTGCGCGGCCAAGCCGAGGCGATCGTGGCCGGCGACTTCTTCGAGACAGTCACCATGACCGGGCAGCCGATGTGCGAGAGGAGTTCTCTGGCGAGTTCGGTCATACGACTGAGTGTGTGATGGTGGCGGTGTATGTGCCTTGCACGGCCGCTGCGGGTACTGAGACTGTCAGCGTGGGGTTCCATGATGAGGAGTTGATTGTGCTGCCGCCGGCCAGGCTGAACGCTGTGCGGGGAGCGGTGAGGTCCACAGCAGCTGTTGCGTTCGGCTGGCCCGGAGTGAGGGTCCCGGTGCCCGTGCCGGCGGTGACCGGCCCTGACCAGTAGGTGATCTGGGACAGCGGGATGGTCTCCGCTGCAGTTCGGCCGCCGGTGGTGAACGTCGTCGCCGTGACCGTTACCGTCCAGGATGCGTCGGCCATGCCCCGGTCGTCGGTGACACTCACGGTGCCGAGTTGTGAGGTGGTGGTGCCGCCCGGCGTGATGTTCGGCAGGAGCGCGCTGGAGGGCACCGTGATCGACAGCGGTCCGGCGACCACCGTCAGAGAGGTGGGCTCGGTGGCGCTCTGGCTGTTGCTGTCGGTGACGCGGACCGTGAAGCTGGAGGTACCGGGTGCGGTCGGAGTGCCGGCCAAAACCCCGGTCGACGAATTCAGGGTGATGCCGGCGGGGAGCGTGCCCGCGGACACCGACCAGGTGTAGGGGGCGGTGCCGCCGGTGGCGGTGAGTGTGTCGCTGTACGCGGCGCCGACCTGTGCGGATGGCGGGGCCGGGAAGCTGAGCGTGAGAGGGGCGGCGACCACCAGGGTGATCGAGGCGGTGGCGATGCCGTTGTTGTGGTCGATCACGTTGACCGAGAAGGGATAGCTGCCCGCGGTGGTCGGGGTGCCGGCCAGTACGCCTGCGGAAGTGAGGGTGATACCTGCGGGCAGGGTGCCCGCGTTCAGTGACCAGGTGTAGGGGGTGGTGCCGCCGGTGGCCGTGAGAGTGTCGGTGTAGGCGGCGCCGACGTTGGCGACCGCAGGAGCGGAGAACGTGGTCGATACCCCGGGGGACACCGTCAGACTGGTGGCCTGCGTGGCGGACTGGTTGTCGGCGTCGGTCACTTTGACGGTGAAGGTGAAGGTACCGGTTGCCGTCGGAGTGCCGGTCAGATTCCCGTCGGCGCTCAGCATGATGCCCGGCGGCAGGCTGCCGCTGCTCACCGACCAGGCGAACGGGCTGGTCCCGCCGGTCTCGGTCAGCGTGTCCAGGTAGACGGTGTGTGTCCAGCCGGTCGGTGGAGCCGGGAAGGTCAGCGTCGGCCCGGCGATGATGGCCAGGGTCACCGGCTGGGTGTCGCTCAGGCCGCTGCCGTCGACGACCTTGACGGTGAAGGAGTAGCTGCCGGCGCTGCTCGGTGTTCCGGACAGCAGCCCGGTAGCTGAGTTGAGGGTCAGGCCGGGGGGCAGGGATCCGGCACTCACGGACCACGTGATGGGGCTGCTCCCGCCGGTCATCGTCAACTGGTCGCCATACGGCGTGTTGATCTCGCCCCCGGGTGGCGGAGGAAAGTTGAGTGCGGGACCCGGGTTGTAGGTGTAGTTTCCGCTGCCGGCAATGCCCAGGCTGACGACACTGACCGTCACCGCTCCCGCCGGGTGGTCGGGCATGGCTGAGATGTCGAGGCTCGTGCTGTTGGTGACGGTGAAGCAGCCCGGCGCAGAGGAGGAACACGACACAAGGGTGGCAGGCGAGCCGGCAGCGAACTCGGCGGCCGTGCCGATCTCGATCGCCGTCGCCCCACTCAGGTTGGTGCCGGTGACCGTGACGTCGTTGTCGCCGGCGGAGGGGCCGTTGATCGGGGTGATGGCGAGGACCACCGGAGCGCCCGGTACCGTGCCGGCAGGCGCGCTCGACGAGGTCGCGGGGTTGGCGTCGCTAGAGGACGCGACCGCGGTCGTAGTGGACTGGACCAGGGTTGGGGTGACGCTGCTGGAGGTGACGACGCCGTTCACCGTGATCGTGCCGGAAGTGAACGGACTCGTGCTGTCCGTGCACGAGATCTGCTGCCCGCTCGGCGACCCGCACACCCATCCCACACCTGAGGCGCCCACCGGCACGACACCAGCCGGGAGGGTCTCGGTCACCGTCACCGGGAAGTTCTCCGGCGCACCCGAGGAACTCGAGGCGACCGTGTACGTGACCGGGCTGCCCGGTGCCAGCGTCGCGGCCGCATAACTCGTCTGGGAGACGGCGAGCTTGGGGACCGGGTTCAGGCTGCTGACCACCACGTTGTCGATCTCGTGATAGTCGGTCGCCGCACCGGTGGAGCCCGCCCAACCGAAGGCCAGTTGCTTGGGCATGCCGCCCGCGGTGACCCAGCTCGACGGATACAGCCCGGCCGGAACCACCGGCAGCGGACCCACCAGGCTCTTGGCCGGCCCGCCCACCGGGGTGAACGCGACGTCGTAGTTGTCGGCGGGCACCACCAGCCCGGATGCCGTCGTCACCGACGAGGCGGACGGGTTGAAGACCACCTCGACAGGCACGAGTGAGCCCACACGCGTGGTGGCCCGCAGGGTCAGCTTCTGGGCGGAGGCAGTCGCTGCGCTGCTCTGCAGCGCGCAGTACCCGACGGTGCCGTTGCCCGGGCCGCGCACCACGACCTCACCCGCCATCGGCCCCGCGATGTTGGCCGGGTCGGTACAGCCCGAGCCCTCATACCTGTTACTGAAGTTGCCGTATGAGTCGATGCCGATGCCGAGATAGCCGTCAGTAACCCCGGCAGTGGTGGAGTTCTTCGCCGAGTAGCCGAGCGCTCCGCCGGATGTCCCGAGAGCTGTCGGCATCTGAGGATCGGCCGGATTGACCGCGGCCAGCATGAACGAGATCCCGTCTGCACTGCCGCCCACCGAGTACTGGTAGGAGTTGAAGGTCACGTCCAGGCCCTGCGAGGTCGGGACGCTCGCGCTGGCGAAGACACCGCCTTCTTGCGTCGTCGCACTCGAGGTGAGTCTAAGCTTCCCCGAACCCTGCGGATCCGTCGCACTGGGGCAACTGGAGAGCGGATTGGCGGTGGCGTTGCCGGCGGCCGTCAGACACGCGGTGTTGAGCAGGCCTGGCACCGAGGGCAGCGAGACCGAGCCCGCGGAGCCGTCCACGGCGTCGTCGTGGAACGGCTGGTTGAAAAGCACCGTGCCCGCAGCGAAGGCTCTAGGCGCGGACACGACCATCCCGACCGTCGCCCCACTGATGAGCAGGACCATCACCGTGGTACGCGACACCACATGCTGCACGTATCGGGACAAAATTATTTCCTGCCTCTTATAACATCAGCTGGTGATATCCCTGCCCGTACAGGCGCCCGCCCGACCCATCTCCGATCGAAGCCCATCGTCAGGCGGGTAGCGGTGCTACTGCGGAAGCGAGAACGTCCAGGCCGATACGAGCGCCGGGCCCAAACATTATGAAGCATAGTTATATATAGCCACGAAGTCACGTAACATGCGGTGGTTTTCGATGTCAGCGCAGCTCATGCACTTATCCGAAGATAACAGTGGGTTGACCCGGAAGCGGGCGCGACCCTGACCATCTGCCGACCGCCCGTCAGATTGGCCGTGTCTGCCGGCCACGCATCCCCTGCAGATCAGGCCGCTCGGCGATACTCGCGGACGACACCGCGGGCCTGCACTGTGCCAAAGGCCTCCATTGCCTTGGAACCGGGTGTCTACCGAGCCATAAGACAGGCCTCTAATACAGGTTGACCATCTCGCTGAGACGCTGTCTGTGGCGGATGGCGGCACCGAGCGAGATCACCGGTCAGGCGAACGGTCGGAATTCGTTGATCAGGCCTGCCCCAGCCGGGCGAAGGGAGCTGCGGTAGGTCGCGAAAACGATTTTTGAGGACCACTTCGACAACCACGGGCCGTACCAGGGCCGTAATAAACTGGCCCTGATGTGCCCTGGGTCTGGTGGAGTCGGGATGCTGGACACTTGTTGATCCAGTAGCTACGGAGTCCCTATGCCCCGCTCGTATCCTGTGGGGCTCGGTAATGCGAATCTGGGCGATTGAGACATGGTGACTTCTTCCTTCCTCCGGTCTTGAGAGCATCGTGGGATGCTGATCACGTTCGCCTACCGGATCACCCGCAACTCCTCAGCGTGCCGGCCACAGTCGCGCGCCGCGATGTGTCCAAGGACGCCGAACTCCTGGTCCTGCGCCACGAGAACACCGTCCTGCGTCGCCAGATCACCAAGATGCGCTATGAACCGACCGACCGGTTTTGGGTCGCCGCCCCCCTCCTTGCTCATCCCCCGCCGGCACCGGGCCGAGGTGTTCCCCGTCTGGTCGCCCGAAAGTGGGACTACACGGCGCAAAGAAGACCGGGAAGACCATCCATCACGCGTGGAGTCGAGAAAATCATCATTGACATGGCCGCCGACAATCCGTTCCGGGGACACCCGCCGCAATCAGGGCGAGCTGATCAACTCGGCCATCCGATCGCCGCCTCCACCGTCTGGCAGATCCTGCACGACGCCGGCGTCGGCCCAAGCCGCCGAAGGCAAAACCTGCACACCACAGGCAACCTGACCGCCACACCGCGATCACGCCTGCCAGAAAACTGACCCAAACCAGTGAACTCTGCTGTCAATGTTCAGGTGGGGCACTCTCTCATTTGACTAACATTCATGTTAGTGACACGATTGTCAGTTACACGATTGTTAGTGGTATTGATCCTCGGTTGGGAGATAGGCGGCAGTGGCGAACTTTGTCGGGCGGGTACGGGAACTGGGACTGTTGCAGGAGGAGCTTGAGCGGGTGCGCTCAGGGGTCGGTGGCCAGCGCCCCGGGCGCTGCCTGCTGCTGCGCGGGCGGCGGCGGGTGGGTAAGTCGCGTCTGGTCGAGACGTTCGTGGAGCGGGCGGGCGTGGCGTCGTTGTTCTTCACCGCCACCGGTGCGGGGACCGATGCCGAACTGCTGCGTCTGGCCGAGGACGCGCAACGCTCCACCTTGTCCGAGCGGGAACTGCTGGTGGACGGGCGCCCGGCGGATTGGGGGGCTGCGCTGCGTCTGCTGGCCGCGGCGCTTCCCGACGATCAGCCATCCATCGTGGTGGTGGACGAGGTTCCCTATTTGATGGGGCGCGAGGACGCGTTCGAAGGAGTGCTGCAACGCAGCTGGGACCGATTGTTCGAGCGCAAACCGGTCCTGTTGCTGTTGATCGGCTCGGACTTGTCGATGATGGAGGCGTTGACCGCCTATGACCGCCCGTTCCACCAGCGGGGGCGGGAGATGGTGATCGGGCCGCTCAATCCACGGGAGATCGGGCAGATGCTGGGCCTGGGCCCGGCCGACGCGTTCGACGCGGCCCTGGTGACCGGCGGGCTGCCGTTGATCTGTGCGGAATGGCCGCGCGGTGCGAGCGTCGAGGCGTACCTCGGCTTGGCCCTGGCCAACCCGGTCAGCGCGCTGCTGGTGTCCGCGGAGCGCTCCCTGGCTGCGGAGTTCCCGGATCACACCCAGGCCCGGACCGTGCTGAGCGCGATCGGCAGCGGAGAGCGTAGCTTTACCAATATTGCGAATGCCGCCGGCGGGATCGCCGCCACGCCGCTGACCCGGGCGCTGGGTACGCTGATGGACAAGAGGATCGTGGCCGGGGAACTTCCCATCTCTTTGCAACCGTCCAAAGACCGGCGCTATCGGGTGACCGATCCGTACCTGAGGTTCTGGTTGCGCTTCCTCGGCCCGTACCTGGACGAGGTCGAGCGTGGGCGGGGCGACACCACCGCCCAGCGCATCGCCACGGGCTGGGCCAGTTGGCGCGGGCGCGCCGTCGAGCCGCTGGTGCGCCAGGCCCTGGCCCGGTTGCTGCCGGACCGGGCACTGCCCGATGCCCCGGTAGTGGGCGGGTACTGGACTCGCAACAATCAAGTCGAGATCGACATCGTGGGCGCGGACCGAGGGCCGATTGCGAAGCGGTTGCTGTTCGTCGGTTCCATCAAGTGGCTCGGCAGTGCTTTCGACGAGCATGACAGGGCGGCGCTGCTACGGCATTGGGCGGCGCTGACAGACCAACCGCTCCCGCTGGTCGCCGTCAGCCGAAGCGGCGTCCAATGCGCGGGAATCGACGCGGCATACAGCCCGGACGACCTGATCCGCGCATGGCCCTGACAGCGCAAACCCTGGCGGCGCCGGCCGGCCACCGCGATCGCGGTCGGGCCCGTGAAACCAGGGTGCTCAACCAAGAGCTGCGAGGGCTGCGGCGCTACAGGCATGACCACCATAATCGGGCACCGCCACGCCACGGATCAAACGCCCAGGCAGAGACGTGATGCTCAACGACATTGGAGAGCTGCCGGATGAGGTACTGGTCAAATCTCGGATCGATGGCGCTGAATACCGCGAGACCGTCAGGCCGGGGACGAGCGCGGTCCCGTCAGGGCGCCGGCTAGGCAGTGTATGGGGATGTGTCAAGGCCACGGCATGACCGCTGGTTTGTGCTGGTAGGTGCGGCGAATCTGGTCGGCGCCGAGCATGGGCGCGCCGCACGGGACGGCGCATACTCGGTCGTCTGTGCCGTTGCGTGCGGTGCGGCCAGGCGACGGCGATCACCGGATTCGCGCCTTGAGACATTCCCAAACACTGCCTAGGCGTCGGTCAGGCGTCGGCGCAGGCGGGAGGCGTCTTGGCTCGGCGGCAGGCCGTAGGTGCGCCGGTACTCACGGTTGAACTGGGTCGCGCTCGCGTACCCGACGGCTTCGCCGATCAGGGTGGCCGTGGTCGCGCCGGTCACGAGCTGGCGCCGGGCTTCCTGAAGGCGCAGGTGCTTCTGGAACCGCAGCGGGCTCATGCCGGTGGCGGCCTTGAAATGCCGGTGCAGCGTCGCGCTGCTCATGTTCGCCACGGCCGCGATCTTGTCGATGCTCAGCGGCTCGGCGTAGTGTTCGGCGATCCAGGCGGCCACCGTGCGGATCCGGGCCGTGCCGGAATCGGCCCGGGCATATTGGCGCAGGACGGGACCGAGCGGGCTGTTGAGCAGCCGGTAGAGGATCTCGGCCTCGATCCGCGGGGCCAGCGGGCGGATGTCGTCGGGGGAGTCGAGCAGCCCCACCCACCGGTCGACCGCGCCGACGAGATCCGGCGTCATCGGCGCGGCGATCTGGCCCACGGCGCCGGTGCCCGGCCGCGGGTCGGCACCGTCTAGTTCGAGGAGCAGGTCGACGATCGTCGGGCCGTCCAGCCGCAGCACCACCGAGCGGTACGGCGCCTGCTCGAACGCGGCCGTGACCGGCAGCACGAGCGTGTTCAGGAACATCTCGCCAGGGCCGACCACCCAGTTGCGGTCGCCCGCGAGAGTGCGTTTGGCACCGGCGGCGATGAAGCAGATCATCGGCTCGTACAGCAGATCAAGAGGCGCTATCAGGTCGTCGAGAGCGACCAGGACTTGGTGTGGCACCGCGCTCTCGGACCACGGGGTTCCGCTGTGCCAGGCGATGGCCGCCGCGAGCTGGTCCAGCATGGCCGCTCCCTTGCTGAGAGGATCAGGCAAGTCTATGCGATCAACGCCCCATGACCGGGCCACGGGTGCGCTCCTAGCCTGGAGGCATGACACAGCACGAGAGAATGCCGAAGCGCACGCTGGGAACCCAGGGCCTGGAAGTCGGGGCGATCGGCCTGGGCACGATGGGCATGACCATGGCGTACGGCGCCGGGGACGAAACCGGCGGCATCGCGACGATCCGCCGCGCGTACGAGCTGGGCGTCACCCTGTTCGACACCGCCGAGCTGTACGGCATGGGTACCGGAAGCAACGAGCAACTGGTCGGCCGCGCCGTGCAGGGCTTCCGCGACGAGATCACGATCGCCACCAAGTTCGGTTTCGATCTGAGCGACCCGCAGAAGGTCGGGATCGCCCTGGACAGCCGGCCGGAGCACATCCGCGAGGTCACCGAGAGCAGCCTGCGCCACCTCGACACCGACCGGATCGACGTGCTCTACCAGCACCGCGTCGACCCCGACGTGCCGATCGAGGACGTGGCCGGCGCCGTGGGCGAGTTGATCGCGCAGGGCAAGGTCCGATACTTCGGCCTGAGCGAGGCCGGCCCGGACACCATCCGGCGCGCCCACACGGTGCACCCGGTGTCCGTCCTGCAAACCGAGTACTCGGTGTTCGAGCGCGCCGTGGAGGCCGACGTGCTGCCGGTGGTCCGCGAGCTAGGCATCGGATTCGTGCCCTACTCCCCGCTGGGCCGCGGGTTCCTCACCGGCGCGGTCAAGCCCGCCGCCGAGTATCCCGCGGACGACATGCGCGCCTGGGACGACCGCTGGCAGCCGGGCAACTACGAGACGAACCTGGCCGCCATCCGGCAGCTGACCGAGCTCGCGGACGCCAAGGGCATCGCGGTCACCCAGTTGGCCCTGGCCTGGTTGCTGGCCCAAGGAGAGGGCGTCGTGCCTATCCCGGGCACCCGCAGCCCGCAGCGGGTCGCGGAGAACGCCGCGGCGGCGCAGGTCACGCTCACGGCGCAGGACCTCGCCCGGATCCAGGAGATCCTGCCGCACGGCGCGGCCGGGTCCCGCTATCCCGAGATCATGATGCCGTCCTGGCAGTAGTCCGGGGGGCCGGGGTTCCGCCAGCGGAAATGTCGGCGGCGGCGCGTCGGATGAAGCCAGGAGAGCCACTGCGTCTTGGTGACACACATCTCGCGCCGTCCGTCCAGGGCCAGGACGGTCACCAGGCCGCGGCCGTCGCCGAAGGGGCGGTCGGCATGGTGCCCTGCTGCGGGTCGGCAAGGTTCCACGGCGCCAGGCCCGGGGCCCCGACCGCGCTGCCCCAGCAGGCCTATAGACCGTTCTGGGGGCGCGCGCAGTTTACGACGCGATCGCGGAGGTTTCCGCCGTGTCGTGTGCCTCGGCGGTGCTGGTGCGGTCCGGTCGGCGGGAGCGAAGGAGGAAGGCCAGGGCGGTGGCCAGGTATCCGAGGTAGACGAGGGCCTGGAGCGCGGAGGGTGCGTCGGAGTAGCCGAGGAACGAGTGCGCGATGTCGCCGAACGTGCTGTCCTCGCTCAGGATGGACCCGGTGTGCCACAGCGGTGTGGTCAGCACCGGGAGCCAGCCGAGTTGCTGGAGGTCCTCGACGGCGTCGGCCAGGAGTCCGGCGGCGAAGACCATCAGCAGCGCCCCGACGACAGTGAAGAACCGGGCGAGGTTGAGCTTGTGGCCGAGCCGGTAGATGAAGAACGCCATCACGAGGGAGATCGCCAGGCCCGCGGCTGCGCCGGCCACGGCCCCCCTGGTGGAGGTGGAGAAGACGATGGCCAGGGTGAACACGACCGTCTCGAGCCCCTCGCGGCCGACCGCCTGGAAGGCGAGTAGGGCCAGGCCGGTGCGCGCCCCGCGGGTGAGCGCGGCGTCGGCCCGCGCCCTCAGGATCCCGGCCAGGTCGCGGGCGTGGTTGCGCATCCAGAACGTCATGTAGGTCAGGACCGCGGCGGCCAGCAGATAGGTGCCGGTCTCGAAGATCGTCTGGGCCCTGGAGCCGTCGTACGCCCGCACGGTCAGGTATGCGGCCGTTCCGCCGGCGCCCGCCAGCAGCAGGGCGGCGCCGACCCCGAGGAACACGTCGCGAAAGTACCGGCGGGCACCCATCCGGTTGAGATAGGCCAGCAGGATCGCGACGATCATGCTGGCCTCAATCCCTTCGCGCAGGAATATGACGAAGGTGGCGATCATGGACGGCTCCGGATCGGGGTAGTAGGGGACGGCTCGGGGTGCCGGCGTGCTGCGGAGTTTGGCCGCAGAACGACAGTAGCTTAAGGCTAGCCTTACCTAAATCATCCTGGGCAGGGAGGTGCTTTGGTCCTGTTCGACGATCGGGATGCCCGGTGGTCGCCCTGTGACACGACCTGGGTCTGCACCGGAACCAACACCGGATCCTGGACCCGGCGAGCGAGGACTGCTCCCTGGCCGTGCGCATCCGGGTATTCTCGGCTCGGCCGCCGGGGGCCTCGAGCTGCTACCTGCGGTCGCTGTCGCGCCGTAGCGCAGGACGATCCGACCGGGCGGTGCGGAAGTACGAAGGAGGGGTGGTCCAGGTGTTCACCGACTACATGACCGGCCGCCGATGTGGATCGTGGCATCATCCTGGTGTGGGCGGCTGGCGTAGACGACCAGCGCGGGCGCGGGCGTGTTCGCCCAGAACGATCAGGCCCTCCAGGTCGGCATGCGAGTACGGAAGCCGAAACGCGTCGGGGCTACGCGCCAGCAAATGACCGGCCTAGTCTTGGCAAAATCATCTCGAGGGTCGGCGGCAAGCTGCGACGGAGGACGACGCGGCAACGTCGACGATTGCGGGACGTCCCGGGTAGCGGGCGGGTCAACCATGGCGGCGCTGATGCCGAAGGCCCGCCACGCGGCCCGCAGAACCGCTCCCAGCGGCACTGTCGCGGTATCACTGCGACTGTTCGGCGACGGATGGCCATGCTTACCGCGGCCGGACCGAGAGCTGGAATAGCGCTCGCTCCGGTTAGTCCTATCGCGGGATTGCGCGTTGGCCGCGAGGTTGACGGCGTCGGCAGTCGGCCCGGGCGCGCCGGACGTCCGGTCGTTGGGTGCGCCAGGATCTATGTGCTCACCCAGGCGGCGGATGTGCTGGTGAGGGTAGTCAAGCCGTGGCTGTGTTCGAGCATTTCTCACCATGCCCGGTACTCGTCGGAAGCCAGCCGCCGCGCTGGGCGCTTCTGGCCGGTAGGCCCATCGTGGGCGCCTTGACAGGGCCGGAATGCGGTGTATCAATATTCCACAGTTACAAACATTTTTCGTCGTGTTACGAATGGCGCCCGGCGCAGGGATGCCGCAACCGATTGTCTGGAAGGCCGCCTCCATGCGGTCGTACACTTTCGGACTTTGTGAACGCCACCGGCGTGCCGCGTTCGCACACCCTTCTCCGCTCTCTCCCCTGTTTCCGAGAAGAGACATCATGAACAGCTCCAACCATCGCATGCCACCACGTCTCAGACGCCTGTTTCTAGTCCTGCTCACCCTGCTCGCCACAGGCGCGTTGGTGTCCCAGAGTGCGTACGCGGACGACACCACCGTGTCCTACGACACGCTGCGCACCGGGTGGGATCCGAACGAGCCGGGGCTGAGCCCCGCGGCGGTGCCCGGTTCCGGTTTCGGCCAGCTGTTCTCCACGGCCGTGACCGGCCAGGTCTACGCGCAACCACTGGTGGTCGGCAACACGCTGGTGGCGGCCACCGAGGCGAACAACATCTACGGGATCAACGCCACGACGGGCGCGGTACTTTGGTCGCGCAACGTCGGGGCCCCGGAACCGATTTGGACGACCTGCGGGGACCTGACCCCGCAGGTCGGGATCACCAGCACCCCGGTCTACGACCCGGCGACCAAGTCGGTGTTCTTCCTCGCCAAGGTCAACGACGGGCCGCACTACTACCTGCACTCGGTGGACCTGGCCACCGGCGCCGAGCGGTCCGGCTGGCCGATCGCGGTCTCCGGGACCCCGAGCAACGACAGCGCCCACCCGTTCGACTCGGCGACCGCGCTCCAGCGCCCGGGCCTGCTGCTGCTCGGCGGCGTGGTCTACGCCGCGTTCGGCAGCTCGTGTGACCAAGGGTCCTACGACGGGTACGTGGCCGGGTTCAACACCACCACCCCGACCATGTCCACCCTGTGGTCCGCCGAGGCGGGCAGCGCGGACGGTGAGGCCGCGATCTGGCAGTCCGGCGGCGGCCTGGTCTCCGACGGGCCCGGGCGCATCATCTTCACCAGCGGCAACGGCTTCGACCCGCCGAAGGGACCCGGGAACAACCCCCCGGCCACCCTGGGCGACTCGGTGGTGCGCCTGCAGGTCAACGCCAACGGCTCGCTCTCGGCCAAGGACTTCTTCAGCCCCAACAACAACGCCCAGCTCTCGGCCGGCGACTCGGACTTCGGCTCCGGCGGCCCACTGGCACTGCCCAACGGTTTCGGCACCACCGCCCACCCGGACCTGCTCGTGCAGGTCGGCAAAGACGGCCGGGTGTTCCTGCTGGACCGCGACAACCTCGGCGGGATGGGCCAGGGGCCCGGCGGCAGTGACAACTCCGTGGGCCCGCCGGTGGGCCCGTTCAACGGCTTGTGGGGCCACCCGGCGTTCTGGGGCGGGGACGGCGGCTACGTCTACGACGTGGAGAACGGCGGACCGCTGCGGGCGTTGAAATACTCCGTCAACGCCAACGGCCTGCCTCAGCTGACCTCGGCCGGCACCAGCTCGGCGACCTTCGCCCTCGGAGCCGGATCCCCCCTGATCACCTCCTCCGGCTCCACCTCCGGCTCCGCCGTCCTCTGGGTCGTGCACACCAACGACGACACCGGCGTCGGGGCCACCTTGCAGGCCTATAACCCCGTGCCCCAGAGCGGTAAGCTCACCCTGCTCTGGTCCGCGTCCATCGGCACCGCGGCGAAGTTCACCGTTCCCGCCGCCAACGCCGGCCGAGTGTACCTCGGCACACGCGACGGCCACATCCTCGCCTTCGGGCCCACCACCACGACCGGGGGCACCGGGCCGGTCACCTCCGGGGTCACCGGCAAGTGCCTGGACGACAACAACAGCGGCGCCGACGCCACCCCGGTGATCATCTACGACTGCAACGGCGGAGCCAACCAGAACTGGACCTTCACCAACGGCACCTTGCAGATCAACGGCAAGTGCGCGGACGTCACCGGGCAGGGCACCGCCAACGGCACCAAGGTCGAACTCTGGGACTGCAACGGCGGGACCAACCAGCAGTGGACGGCGCAGTCCAACGGCGAACTGGTCAGCACCGCCTCCGGCCGGTGCCTGGACGACCCGGGCTTCTCCACCGTCAACCAGACCCAGGTCGTCATCTGGGACTGCAACAACGGCGCCAACCAGCACTGGGCACTTCCTTAGACACACCAGTCGACGATGGTGCGGCCGGGGACGAGAGTATCCCTCGGCCGCACACCGAACTTGCCGCCGGCCGTCTCCCGGCGGCCGGCGGCAAGTCGGACTCTCAGAGCTCACGCAATGCTCCCAGTGGCCCGGGTTGGGTCATCGCCTCGGGCCCTCCAGGCTGTGGGCGCGGCTAGACGAGTTGTTCCGGATTCTGGCGCGGCGAAACGGCTGATCGGCGGCGCCTGGCCGCACGCCGCGGCCAGGCGCCGCCGATCAGCCGTTTCGCCGCGCACACTCACCCGGCAGGCCAGCGCACCTACCGGCAATTCGGCTCAGGCGCCAGAATCCGGAACAACTCGTCTAGGTGGTCCGATGGTGGGCGCGTATTCGGGTGCGGGCGTATCCGCAGGCCAGGGCAAGCGGAAGGGAGAGCACGGCGGCGGCCAGGAACTCCGGGAGGTAGTGCTCCAGGCCCGGGGCGGCGCGCCCGGCTGCATAGCCGGCCAGCGTGGTGGTCAGCGTCCAGGCCAGGGCGCCGATCACCTGCCAGGCGACGAACGCCCGCAGGGGCAGGTTCAGCACTCCGGCCAACGGTCCCATCAGGCTGCGGGCACCCGGGATGAAGCGGGCGGCCAGTAGCGCCGGGCCCGGGCCGCGGCGGGTGGCGAGGTGTTCGATGCGGGTCATGGCCCGCTCGATCCGGCTGTTGCGGTGGCGTAGGGGAAGTTGCCGTTCCCCGATCCGCCCGATCAGGTACCCGGTCTGCGCGCCGGCGATGGCCCCGGCGGCCGCGGCGGCCAGCACCCAGGGCAGGGAGAGATGTCCGGTGGCGCACAGCAGGCCGGCGGTCAGCAGCAGGGTGTCCCCAGGCAGGACGAAGCCGATCGGCAGTGCGGTCTCGATGAACAGCACCAGGAGAATCCCCGCGGCGGCGTACGGGCCGAGCCCGGTAAGCAGTGAGGTTGCGCTGAACGGGTTCATACGGTCCTACCTCCTGGTTCGCGCGGGGATGACGGTGGTCGGCTCACGCGCGGGCGTGGCACAGTGGACCCCGGGCATGTTCTACAGGACTGTAGTAGTTCTACAGTAGCGTAGATGATGTGAACCGGAACGGGAGGCCGCGTGCTGCGAAGGCAGAGTTCCAAGTCCGGTCCCGGGTCTCGCCGGGCGGCCGGCGAGTCGGCGTCGGCGGTGCCGGGGGTCTGGTGGGACGCCGGGTGGGCGCTGCGGCCCGGCCAGGTGCGCGCTGCTCAGCCCGCCACCGCGGTTCGGGGGCGTGGCGAAGGTGCGTGCTGGGATAGACGTTGGTCACCGTCGCCGCACTGTGCGCCCTCGGAGTAGCCAATGATCTGCAGGATCTGCTGTCCCCCACGCAAGCCCGGGCCCGCTGACCGACCAACGGCCCGGGGGACGTCGTACCCGGGCCCCGCGCGACCCGAACCGACAGGAAGAGACTTGCCACGTGGCACCCAAGGAGAACAGCGACCGGCCCGACCACGGCGAGCCGCACCAGGGCGCGCTGGGCACCCGGCTCAACTGGCTGCGCGCCGGAGTCCTCGGCGCCAATGACGGGCTGGTGTCCACAGCGGGCTTGGTCATCGGGGTCGCCGGAGCGACCAGTTCCACCACGGCGCTGCTCACCGCCGGGCTGGCCGGGCTGCTGGCCGGGTCGTTGTCCATGGCCGTCGGCGAGTATGTCTCGGTCAGTTCCCAGCGCGACGCGGAACAAGCCTCCCTCAGGCTGGAACGTCGCGAACTGGCCACCGACCCGGACGCGGAGCTGGCCGAATTGGCGGGCTTGTACCAGGCCAAGGGTCTGAGCCCCGATCTGGCTCGCGAGGTGGCACAGCAGCTGACCCGTCACGATGCGCTCGGCGCCCACGCCGAGACCGAACTGGGCATCGATCCGCAGGCTCTGACCAATCCCTGGCACGCCGCCGGGGCCAGTCTGCTCGCTTTCGTCGCCGGCGCGCTGCTGCCACTTCTGGCGATCGTGCTGCCGCCCGCCCCGGTACGGCTCTACGTCACCGTCGCCTCCGTGCTCGGCGCGCTCGTCCTGTGCGGCTGGGGCAGCGCCCGCCTCGGGCACGCACCAGTGCGCGCAGGAGTGTTGCGCAACGTCGCCGGAGGCGCGCTGGCCATGGCTGTCACCTATGGTGTCGGATCGCTGCTGGGCGCTTCAGGAATCTGATGCGCCGGTCCGGATTCTCTCGACCGGTCCGGCCGAACCTCCGGCGGCTCGATGCGATCACGCCGAAACGGCCGGCAACACCGGCGCCTTAGACCATAGGACTCGGCCGGCTGACGGTTGGCGATCGTGCGGGGCGAAGTCCAGGCGGACCAGTGCGGGCATGCACCAGGAAACCGGCTCGGGTCAGCCCACGGGTCGGGGACCGGGCGATCCCCGCATCGTCCTCGACCACCAAGACCCGCAGACCGGCGGCGGTATCGACAGTGTCCGTCATCAGATCCCCACGATCCTTCTCCATCAGCGGCGCCCTCATCTGCGGGTCGCCTGGCCGGCGTTGACTAGTTTCAGGGCCAGTGTCGGGCAGGCGGCAGCGGCGAGCCTGGCGTGGTGGAGCAGGTGGTCCGGGATCGTCTGGTCGGACAGGACCGGGTATCCCCAGGGGTCCTTCCCGATCATCTCGGGTAAGGCCTCGATGCACACGCCGTGGGCGTGGCAGGCCAGCGGGTTGACCCTCAATCGCTGCCCGCCGCCGTCTTTCGCCATCATCGTGCCCTTCCGAGAAGCGGTGCGGCCGGGGCCGGCGGACCGGCCGGTACCGGCAGCAGCGGCGGGAGCCCGGCGCCCTGGCACGGGCCGTGCGTGGTGTGTGCCCGAACATCGGTGCCGAAGACGGTCATCGCGCTGGTGATCAGGCGGACCGCGCCGTCCGGGTGGCGGCAGGCGCCGCGCCCGGTCACATAGGGGGCGATGCGGGCCAGGTGGTCCGGTCCCCTGCGGTCCCCGCGCCAGGCCAGCGCTTCCAGGCCCAGGGCCAGGGAGGGCAGGCCGTTGACGCACGGGCCGCACTGTCCGGCGCTCTGCTCGGCCAGGTAGCGGGCGACCCGGGCGGTCTCGGCCAGGCCGCATGCGCCGGCCGGCAATGCCACGAAGATCCCGGCGCCCATGGCCGCGCCGGCCGCCGCCAGCGCGGCCGGGGTGATCGCGGTGGCCTGGAAGCGGGCGGCCTGCAGCCAGGCGCCGAAGTAGCCGCCGGCCAATACCGCCTGGAGCGGTTCGGTCGGGCCGCCGGCCAGGGCGAGCAGGTCCTGCCCGGTGATCCCGAGCGGGATCTCGTACACGCCGGGCGCGGCGACCGCGCCGCCGACCGTGACCAGGGCCGTGCCCGGGGCGTCCTTGGTCCCGGCGGAGCGGAACCAGTCGGGTCCGTGCCGGGTGATCAGGGCCAGGTGGGCGAGGGTTTCGATGTTGTTGACCAGGGTCGGGCGCCCGTCCACGCCGCGCTCGAACGGCCGCGGCGGGCTGAACAGCGGCAAGGCCGGGCCACCGTTCAGCAGCCGCACCAGAGAGGTCTCCTCGCTGGCGACATACCGGTTGGGCACGGGCACCAGCCGCACGTGCGCGGTGTCGATCCCGGCTTCGCGCCGTTCGGCCAGGGCACGGTGCACGGTGTCGAGCACGGCGGCGGCGTCCTCGTGCACGCACAGATGTGCCGTGCCCGCGCCCACTGCGCGGGCGGCCAGCGCGATCCCGTCCAGGACCAGGTGCGGGGCGACGGCCAGCAGTGCGTGGTCCTTCATGCTCGCCGGCTCGCCCTCACAGCCGTTGGCCACGAGAACCGGCCCGGCCGTCCTGGCCCGGCGGCCGGCCTGGGCGGTGGCCGCGATCACGGACCGCATCTTGCGCCCGGTCGGGAATCCCGCCCCGCCCCGGCCGGTCAGACCGCTGTGGTCGGCCGCGTCCAGGACCGCCTCGGCTCCCAGGTGCGGCAGCGGGCCGTGCCGGCGCAGGTGGTCGGCCAGGTCCGCCGGACCGCCCGCGCCGGCCAGCAGGCCGGCCGGGGCGGCCATGGCGCGCACGGGTACGGTGGCGCTCATCTGCCAGTCCTCTCGTGTCTCAGGTACGGTCACCGGCCGCCGCCGGCGCTCGCCGCCAGGGTGCCGGACACACTCGGCCCCCGGATGGTCAGATTCAGCGCCAGGTTCACGCCCGCCGAAGCCGGGCCGGTCACGGCGGCCTGGATGTCGCCGCCGCTCAGACCGGTGACATGCCCGGTGTAGAGCGCCGGACTGCCGGTCGGTCCGAAGGTGACCCGGCTACCGGTCATCTGCACTCCGCCGCCCTGCGCGGCCGGTCCGGTGATCACCACCTGGTAAACGACCTGGCTCGTCGTCCCGGTCCCGTTGATCGTGACGGTGGCCTGCCCGGAAGCCGAGGTGACGGTACTGATCGTGCCGGTGGTCGACGTGGTCAGCGGCAGCGGCGGCAGGGCGGAGGCGGCTGCGCTCGCCGTCGACGGGGACCCGCCCGGCCCGGCGGCCGGCGGTGCGGGCGTTCCGGCGCGGGCGGCCCAGCCGGCGTGCAGCGGGCCGCCGATCGTCCAGGCAGCCCCGGCGACCAGGGCGATCGCGCCGAAAGACCCGGCGGTCACCCGTAGCCCGGCGTGCTCGGGCCACCCGGAGTTCAACCGCCACACCCCGGCGGCGGCGACAGCCAGGACGCACAGGACCGTGAGCCCGAGGATCACCGGTGACTTCGCGTCCGAGCCGGTGCCCAGGCCGTGTACCACGGCCAGCGGCCAACATGCGTAGGAGAACCAGTGCACCAGCCGCCACCACCGGTGCCCGACCCGGGTCCGCAGCAGACTGGTGACCGTGATCGCGATTAGCAGGTCGAACGCCACCGTGCCCAGGCCCAGCCACAGCGGCCGGTACGCCGAGAGAAACGGCACCAGGACCGCGAACCAGCCCACCGGCGCGAACGAATCCAGTTCCGCCGTCCCGATGTGCAGCACCAGGAACACCGTGACCAGCAGGGAGAGGTTGCGGTGCACGCCGATCGCCACCAACCGGGGCCAGCGCTCGGTTGCGTGCCGGACCTGCACCAGGACGCCCAGGACCACACTCGCGGTCAGCAGGACGAGGGCGATCACGCCCGTGGCGCGGGTCGCGTACCACAGCGGCGTGGTCGATGTGACCACCGACGAAGCAGTGATCACGAGGTTTCCTCACTGCCGGGATCCGGCCACCTTGCGACGGTGACGACCTGGCCGTCGTGCCGCACCAGCCGGGCCGGCAACCCCGCGTCGGCCAACCAGCGGCGTGCCGCCTGTCCGCGCACGATCGCCGCGGTGGCTGCGATGTTGGCGTCCACGCAACTCGACGCCGCGACGCTGACGGTACGCCAGCACGACTCGGCCGGCCGGCCGGTGCGCGGCTGCAGGATGTGGTGCAGCACGCCGGGCACACCGACCTCGGCGGCCTCGGCGGTCTGCCCGGGCCCGGCCGTCCCGACGCCGGCTCCGAGGTCCGCAACCGTCTCACGATCCTCGGCGGCGGTCCAGCGACGGACCGTGGTACTCGAGGTGGCCAAGCCGCCTTCGACCATGGTGACCGTCTGCCCGGGCGCGTCGACCGGGGACCGGTGGTCGTCGGTCACCCGGACCCGCCAGCCGCCCGCCGGGGCCGGCCCGGCGACCGCGATGTCCCCGCTCAGGCTGACCAGGACGCCGCACCCGGCCGCTTCCCGGGCCCGCCGGGCGGCACGGTCGGCGGCCAGCGCCTTGGCCGTGGCGCCGAAATCCAGCCGGGATCCGGCCGGGATGCGCACCACGGCGCGCTCGCGGTCCCACTCGATCGCGCGCCAGCCGGGCGCGGGCACCGGCCCGGACACGGTCAGCGTCACGCCGCGGGCGCGCAGCAGCTCGAAGTCGCGGTCGTACCCGGCCGCCACCAGGCCCGCCCCGATCGTCGGATCCACGTCGCCCCCGGTCAGCTCGGCCGCGCGCAGCGCCGTCTCCAGCGCCTCGGCGAACAGGGCGCCGACCGCGACCGGCGTGCCCGCCATGGCGTTGACCCGGGACAGGTCCGAGTCGGGCCGGAACCGGCTGCACGCGGCGTCCACGGCGGCGACCTCGATGCGCACCGGGCCGAGCGCCGCCGCGATCAGATCCGGGTCGGCGCTCAGGACGACCGCCGTCCCACCAAGCGCCGGGAACTGCGCCCGCCCGACACCGGCCGGTGGCGGGCACGCCGCGGCCGACGGCCAGGCGTTCACGATCCGCCGGAGGAGACCTGGCCGGGGCCCGCTCCCTGACCCGGCCCGGAGACCGGGCCCTGCAGGCCGCCGTTCGTGCCACCGGACGACGTGCCGTTGCCGCCGCCCGGTCCCGAACCGAGGTGCGGCAGGTGGGTGGGCAGCAGGTGGGCGAACCCGGCCGCCAGGATTGCCGCCCCGGCGACCGAGCTGATCCCGATCCGCCAGGTCACCGCAGTGATCCGGGCCACGGCGCCGTCGCGCTGCTGGGCCGCCTTGCGTGTTCTGGCATCCATCTCATCGACTCCTTGGATACGTGGTCTGGGGGCTTGGTGCGAAGGATGCTCTGAAACGAGACCGGGTCATCCGACTGTGGCCGGCCCGGGCGAAGGTGGAACGTGCGCCCGCAGTACCGGGCCTTTCGGGTGTCATCGGAAGGCGGCCGAGACGAAGTCCCGGTCGGACGGTTGCAGGTACCGGCCGGCCGGCTGGACGAAGTGCCAGAGTTTCGCCGGGGCCGGTGCGGCCGCGTCGCCGCTGTAGGTCATGAACGAGACCCAGTCCGGGTTGATGTCCAGCTCCATCGCCTGGACCGCGCCGGCGGCCTTGAGCAGCTGGGCCAGCGTGTAAACGGACAGACCCTGACCGCCGACGTACACGATGTCCCCGGTGGCCGTCATTCCGACGCCGGAGCGGGCGATGAAATAGGAGTTCTTGATGGTCACACCCCACTGGGCACTGGACCCGTCCCCGGGACCGACCTGAACCTGCCCGTTGTCCACCAGCAAGCTCAGATTCTGCCGCACCCCGACCACCTGCGGGGTCATCGCCAGCGCTGTTCCCCACGCGCCGATCTTCATCGACCCGTCCTGGTAGAACACCTCCGAGGCTTTGCCCGCGACCAGAGGTACGACGGTACGCCCGTAGGCGTAGAACCCGCCCAAAGCGTCATCCGGCTTGACCTTGAACCCGCCGTTCCACGTCGCCACCAGGCCCGCCAGCGCGCTCGGCGCAACGGTGTCGGGTACCGGGAACGTGCCGCCGGGCTGCTGATATCCCGGATGCAGGGTGAAGGCCAACGCCTGCTGGTTCATCCACACCGCATAAGCCAGTTCCGAAGTGTGCTGGGCGTCCGGGCGTAGTGCCGTCTTTTCCACGATCGGCACGCCGGCCGCACTCGTGGTGATCGGACGCCACACCCCCTCGCCGGGGAGCGGTCCGGCAGCCAAGGGGGTCATGTTCACCGGCAGGTCCGGCGGGGCCACGGTCGCTGTCGGCCGCGGAACGGCCGCGGCCGGGCCGGCCAACTGCGCCAGCTGGCTCGGCGAAAGTTTCCCACCGACCGGCGGCGGCTTGTACGACTCGTTCTCCAGCCACGTCACCGCCCAGCTCAGATGGTGGTCCCGGCCCCACTCCGCCACCCGCGCCGCGACCGGGTCCGTCCCCGGCGCGGTCAGATATGGATACATGGTCACCCCGATGTAGCCGATCACCAGCAAGAACACCCCGAGGACGGAGCGGCGGACGATTGTGCGCCGACGCCTGACGTGCGGCGGCACAGGCCGGCGCCGACGGCGAAGGCGGACGAAGCCGGCTCGGGCACCATGCCGTCCGCGGTCTGCCTGCTCAGTGACCGGCGCTGCCTGCGAGCCGCTGTCGAGCATTCCTGGCCTCCTCAGCCGTAGGTCCCGCGACACCGCGCGCCCTACGTCAAGACTCACCCCCCGCCACTGCGCAACCGGCTCAGAAGAGCTTCAGAAAGAGCTAATGTTCGTCGGCGAGCGCGAATCAACCCGGATTCCCCAGCTCGGGACCAGGACTCGCCGACGGCCAGGGCGAGCACTCTGTGGACAGCCACATTGACGACGCGCTGTCGGAGTTGCGAGCTCAAGGAGCAGGGCCTGGTGCGCCACATCGGCGTGTCCGACTTCGCGGTCGTCGTGAGCTTCCACCGCGCCGACCAGGTCGACCCCCTGATCGCCGCAGCCGGCCTGGAACTGGACTACCAGGACGTGACCGAAATCGAGCTCGGCGAGCAGGTGTGATGGAGACGACCACGATCGGATTCATCGGGAGCACGAAGCTTCCCGGGCCCATATTCGCCGAGATCTGCCCGAGGAGGTTCCACAGTCGGTGCCCGGCCGACATCGGTGAGTGAACTGGTCACCACCGCATCACTCGGCGTCGAAGTCGACCGGACGTCCGCCCCGGCGGCCCTCCTTCCTGCGGTTGGCGATCTGATCGGTCTTCTCCAGGATCACGGCGGTGATCCGGCGCCGACGCGGGTGGGTGCGGTTGGCGTGGGAGGAGTAGGCCTTATCGCCGGCCGCCGCGTCCGGACGGGTCCGGTCGGGGCCGGTGCTCGTGGCGCGGTGTGCGCGGCTGGTCATGGGTTTCGCCGGTAGTGTTCGCGCCAGATGAGGCGGTAGACGGGCAGCGCGCGGGGGATGGAGCGTACGCCGGGGATGAAGGGGAGGAATATCAGGATCGCGCCGAGGACCAGGACCACCCCCCAGACCAGGGCGTCGCCGTTGGCGGAGGTGTTGAAGGGGGAGATCTGGTAGAAGAAGGTGTTGGGGGCGAGCCAGATCTGGCCGGGGAAGTTGCCGATCTCGTTCATCATGCCCCACTGGTCGCCGGCCAGGTTCTGCGTCTGTGCCTCGGCGGCCAGGTCGGATCCGTCGGCGAGGAAGAGCAGCGGGAGGGTGTAGTCGTTGTCGTAGAAGCCGCCTTCGGCCAGGAGTTGGCCGTCCAGTGAGCCGGCCTTGGCTTGGGCGAGCAGTTGTCCGAGCAGGGCGGGTACCGGGCCGTAGGTGGCGTTGGGTGCAACCTTCGTCGGGTCGCCGTCGGCCTTGGTCAGGGCGTCCGAGTATGCGGAGGTCCATGCGCCTTGCCGGGTGGTATCGGCGGCCCGGTAGGCCGAGAGCGCGGTTCCGACGAGCGGGTTCTGCGGGGCGGAGGCGAGCGGGCCGAGGACGAAGGCCTGGGCGGTGTCGATCGGGTGGGTGACCCCGGCGGCCTGGGCCAGGGCGAGGGGGCCGAGTTTCTGGCCGCCGGATGCGGTGTTGTACGGCGGACCGTATCCGGCGGTGGCGCTGGATCCGTCCAGTTCGGCGAGGGCGGTGGTGGTGAAGTCGGCGGGGTCGGACTGCGACCAGGAGGCGATCGTCATGGGTTTGACGTCGGGGGAGGAGAAGACCGCGGCCAGGACGATGGTCAGGACGGCGACCGCGGTCAGGGCGATCACGAACTCCTTGACCAGGTCGTAGGGGCGTGAGCCGAAGGAATAGGGGTCGGGCTCGTCGGTGGACCGGGAGCGTTTCACGAGGCCTGCTCCTGTTCGAGTTGTCCTGGCCGTCCGGCCTGGCTGTTGATCGGGGGGACGACTCCGCGCAGGCGTACCAGGATGATGTGCAGCAGGACGAGGAGGGCGACGATGATGGGGAGTAGGGCGATGTGCCACATGAGCATCTGGCCGAAGTCCATGGTGTTGAAGTAGGCGCCGACGCCGATGGCGTTGAGGCCGTCCTTGGCTTGGGTGGCGATCCACTGGGAGTCGAAGTTCTGCTGGCTGAGGTAGCCGGTGAGCGCGGTGAACGCCGAGGCGATCATGGCGATGGCCCCGGTGATCCAGGTCAGGGCCCGCTTGCCGCGCCAGGCGGCCATGAAGAACTTGCCGACCAGATGCACGGACATGAAACTCATGAACAGCTCGACGCTCCACAGGTGCAGGCTGTTGATGAAGTGTCCGATGCCGGCGATGTGCCACCAGGCTGGGCCTTTGATCGCGAGCACGATGCCGCTGGTGAAGACGATCGCGAGCGCGGAGAGGGTCAGGACTCCGAACACGTAGATCCATGAGGCCACATACGCGGGCTGAGTGTCCGGCATCAGCTTCTCCGGCGGGAGCGTGCGCACCACCTGCCTGCGCAGGGCCCCGGTCCAGCCTCCGGTGAGTTCTGCGGATTCGTGCTCGGGCGACGGTGGCGTGGCGGAGTTCGGGGATCCGAGGAGTTGGTCGGTCACCGGCGGCCACGTCCCTTCGGGAAGGGCAGCACGAGGGCGGCGGTGAATAAAGCCCCGATGACCAGGACGATGATGAGGTTCGCCACCGAGATATGCAGCACGCCCCAGGTCAGATAGTGCCCGGTGGTGTTGAGGTCGACCGGGGTGCCAGGAATGGACGTAGCAGCTTGCACTATTCTTTCCTGCCTTTCTTACAGAGTGGGCAAGGTATTTGCGGGCATGACGGAATCTGCTTCATGCGGGCGGCTTTCAGGAGATTCGCAGCGTCGACAGGTATAACGGAGTACGTGCCAATATGACGTTCGCGTGAATTTATCCGGGCGCGGCGCAATATCCGAAACCGAGGTGTGGCCACGTCTGGAAATGAAGCAGACCGCTGGTGCCAGGCTTCTTGTCGCCTGGACTTTCACGGGTCCGTCTCAGCATTACTCCGCTACTGGGAGGCACATGCACTGCTCCGGCGCCCTCGAACGGGCCCACCGGAACAACAGGTGCATGTCCTGAGCAAAAATACTTACTACCGGACTGTAAGTCGCCGTTCTTTGGTGCTTGGTCGGTGCTCCTCTATGTCAGCGGGTCATATTCTGGTGCCACAAAATTACGGTATTGATCGCAGAGTGAGGAGTCAAGTGTCTATGTGCGCTGCGACGCAGGTTTCCGGGTCAAGACTTCCCCAATTGAGCGATGATCGCATAGTGAAGCTCTATCTGTAATCTGTAAAGGCACTGCTCGGATCCGGCGGCGCGAGAAGCAGAATGGCTCCGTACGCCGGGCGCGGGCTCATCTGGTAGCTGAGTCGGTCCCATAGAGGGTGCACTGGATTTGCTTTTTCTGAAGGATTTCCAGACTTCTTCCGAAGGATTCCAGACATGGCGGGCCGGCTGAATATTCGCGAATTTCGTCGGCGTGATCGAGCGGGACGCCGTCGCCGACACCGATACGTCCATACCGCACCTTTGCCGTGATTCAGGCCAACTCTGGCCGACCGGACACTTGCGGATATCACAGTGTATTGCGAGACTCCCCGGCAACGCGCCCTCCGCCCGCGGCATTGCCGGAACCAGCTGCTGGTCCACACCGCCCGGCCGGTCGCCACACCGGACCCTCACGTGCCACGAGCACGGCCAAGGGCCCAGCCCCACCCATCCCGGGCCACCGCCCGGACCCTAGAAAGGGCCCTGCCGTGATATCCCACCTCCGTGTGCCGCACCCCGCGCGCACCCTGGCCGCGATCGCCGCCCTGGCCCTGGTGCCGATCGGCGCCGGCGCCCTCCCCGCTTCCGCCGCCCCCACCGCCACTGCGGCCACACCCGCTGCCGCACATGCGGTCTCCCTGACCCAGGTCAGCTCCGACCCCTACACCGACAGCCAGGCCCAGCACGCCACCGAGGTCGAGCCGGACGTCTTCAGCTTCAACTCGACCGTCGTCTCCGCGTTCCAGGTCGGCCGCGTCTCCGCAGGCGGCGCCACCAACATCGGCTGGTCGACGTCCGCCGACGGCGGCAGCACCTGGTCGCACGGCTTCCTGCCGGACACCACCGCCAACACCGGCCAACCGCTGGTGCAGCCCAGTGGCACCGTGATCGTGCCGTTCGCCTCGGCCAGCGCCAACCAGGTGCGCTCCTTCGAATCGACCAACGGCGGCACCAGCTGGAACGCCAGCGTCCTGATCGCCACCACGAAGCACCACACGGTCTCCGGCCTGGAATCCGACTCCGCGATCAAGGCGTCGGCGGCCACACCCAATGCGCTGCGAGAGAGCGTGCTGCCGTCGGCGGAGATCGATGCCGCGGGCGAGGTGTACGTGACGTGGGCCGACTGCCGATTCCGCACCGGCTGCGCAAGCAATGACATCATCCTGTCCACGTCGGCCGACGGCACCACCTGGTCCACGCCGACCCGCGTGCCTATCGACGCAATCACCAGCACCGACGACCACTTCACCCCGGGCATCGGCGTGGACGCCTCCACCTCCGGCAGCACCACGCGCATCGGGCTGACCTACTATTTCTACCCGGCCGCCAAGTGCTCCACGAGCACCTGCAAACTGGACGTCGGCTACATCTCGTCCACCAACGGCGGCTCGACCTGGTCCACCGCGACGCAACTGGCCGGACCGATGACCGACACCTGGCTGCCCGACACCACCCAAGGCCGGATGTTCGGAGACTACATCGCCACCACGATCCTGCCCGGCGGCAACGCGATCACGGTCATCCCCGTGGCCGCCGCACCCAGCGGTACGACCTTCAACATGGCCATGTTCTCGCCCAGCAGCGGACTGCCGGTCGTGGCCGCCAAATAGAACCGGAACGACCCGGGGCCCAGGCAAATCCACTGGGTCCGGCGTGCCTGGAGGCCAGGCGCGCCGGACCCAGTGGATTCACACCACGGCGCCCGGCACCACTCAGCAGGACCGTGGCTTTCCGTGATAGAAGTCGTTACAGTGTTCGAATCTTCGTCGCCGCCTGGGCATACGGCGGCGAAGACGGGGCACTGGAGAGGGACTGAGGGGGCTGCTAAGGAGCGACATGGTGATGCAGGTGAGGGCGGGCACCCGGTTGGCCGGGCGGTACCGGCTGGAGCGGCAGTTGGGCAAAGGCGGCATGGGCACGGTCTGGCAAGCCCACGACCAGGTCTTGGACCGGCCGGTCGCGGTCAAGTTCGTCAACGCCCGGGGAGATGGCCACCCGGAAGCGGAGAGCCGACTCCAGCGAGAGGCCAGGGCTCTGGGAAGCCTGGCCCATCCGCACCTGGCCCACGTGCATGACCTGTGCGAGACGCAGGAGGGCACCTTCATCGTCATGGAACTCATCCACGGCGAGAGCCTGGCAACCCGACTGGCCAGTCAACCTCGGCTGCCTCCCGCTCGGGCGGCCGGGATCGCCGCGCAGTGCGCCCAAGCGCTGGGCGCGGCGCATCATGCCGGCATCGTGCACCGCGACGTCAAGCCGTCGAACATCATGCTCACCGGTGACAACGTCAAGCTGATCGATTTCGGCATCGCCGGCAGTCTGAACCCGACCGATACGCCGGTAGTCGGCTTGATAGGCACGGTCGCCTACCTCGCACCCGAGCGGCTGACCGGTTCACCGGCCACTCCGGCCACGGACCTGTACGCGTTGGGCGTGGTGCTCTACGAGATGCTCGCCGGGCGCCGTCCGTTCCAAGCCGAAGAATCAGTCGCGATGCTCTACGCACACGCCACGGCCGATCCCCGGCCGTTACCGGCGAGTGTTCCGACCGCACTGGCCGATATATGCCTGAGCCTGCTGGCGAAAGACCCGGCCGCGCGTCCCGAATCCCTTGCGGTCGCAAGGGAATTACAGGTAAGCGCCGCCCCCGAAGGCTCCTTCGCGTCTTCTCCCCGACCACGGAGTGAACCCAGTCCGCACCGGGCTGCCCTTGACGACCACTCGCCGCCACCCGACTTGGATGGAGACGACCGACGACAACCATGGGGCATCCTGCTGCCCGCCGGAGGACTCCTCGTCGCCGCCATCGCGGGGTGCACCGCCTTGCTGATCACGACCACCGGAACTCCCGGAGCGGCAGTACAACCCGACCAAGCGCGGTCAGCCGCCGCACCAACGCTCGAAGCCACAGCAATCTCCTCAGCACGCGCGACGCCGGCTGCAAGCCCGTCAGGCATCAAGGCACCAGGTCCGACCTACGTCCCCACCGCACTCGAAACCCTCGCAGCTCCCACCCCCTCATTTTCCGTCAGCCCCACCCCCTCATTTTCCGTCAGCCCCACGTCTCATCCCGGCAACCCGCACCCCGGCAAACCAACACCCAAGCCCAAGCCGACGCACCGTTGACCGACCTTCTCGGCCGGCCCCTTCGGCTCCCAGACCAGTTGCACCGTCAACGGGTCTGGGCGTCGGCGAGGCGGTGGAACGTCACGGCTCCGGCCTGCTCGGTGTCCCCGCCGACGCTCTTCCAGGCGATCCGCTCGTCCGGGTGCTGCTCGGTGAGCTCGGCGTCGAACTCACCGCGCACACCGCCGATATCGGTCACCCAGTGGCCTCCTGCCCGTCCCCGTACACGAGCACTACGCCTTGGATCTGACTGCGGTCACCTTCCTGGACTGTTCCGGGCTGCGCGCCCTGTCGGATTTCGACTGCCACCTGACCAGTGCCGGAGGCGCCATGCAGGTGGGCGCCGTGTCACCGGCAGTCGGCCGACTGCTCGAACTCCCGAGACCCTGCCTTGGCCTTGTCGTCGCGGTACACCATCTCCACGAAACCCGCGCCGGAAAACCGGCCGGTCAGCGGCTGAGGAGTAGATCGACGTTGCCGTCGAACTGTCACAGCGGGTTCGGTGAGGCCTTTCCGGGATCAGCGGGGATTGCGGCGAGCGCGATGGCCGGGAGACCGTCCGGTCAGATTCCCGGCAGAATGGCGCTCATGAGCTTCTCCTCATCCGACAGGGATGGCGCCGCACCAGCAGGATCAACCGCGATCCTGATGTACGCGTTGCCCTTCATGACGCTCAGCGACGCCAGACCGTCGTAGAAGGCCTCGTCGCCGTAGCCGTTGATCGTCTGGGCGTGCACCTTCGCGGACGACTTGTAGTCCTGATACCAGGCGGCCGCATCCGGCCCCTCCACGACGACGACGCGGACGGAATCGGGCTGGGCGACGTTCGGGTCCTTGGCCGACGGCGCACCGGATCCATAGAAGACGCAGGCAAGACCCCCTTCCACGGTGGCCGTGCCCAGCACCCCGGCGGACACGGACTCTTTCATGGCTGAGGCAGCCTGGGCCTCGGTGACGACCGAGCACGAGTCGAAGCCGCCGCCCGAGGTGGCCGAGGCCGCTGTGCTGGGCGCTGCGGCGGCAACGGTCGCCGCACTGGACACGAGTGGCGGCGAACCGGCCGTGGCCGAGTTCCCGGCTGAGGCGGCCGAACCGGACGAGGCGGCGTTGCACCCGGACAGCGATACGACCGCAATGATGGCGATCCCGGCCGCCCCCGCGGCGGATCGGCGTGCTGAGCGGAACGTCGTCAAAGACATTTCCGTCCCCTCCCTTATTTTCAACGTCCGGCATAACACCACGAGCGTCTTCGAACCCTCGCATGCCTGCCCTGATCAGGCACGGCTTGCACCCGAGATGACGATATGCGCTGCGCAAGCGTTGCGACATCAAGGAAACCCTGCAGATCTCCGGCCACGGCGAGCCGGCGCACCCTGCGCAGCAGCGCCCGGTTACCGCACTTGTGTCAACGTTATAACTTCCAGAGCAGCCCACAGCGAGCATCTGCCGCTTTTCCGACGCCCAACCCGTAGTGCCCGGCCGGAGCCAGCCTACGTTCGGCGAGGTCCTGGTGGATCGGGGCAGTCGCGGCGTTGTCGGGTGTGGTGGAGTAAGGCGACGAACACCAGAGTCCACCACGACCAGAACGTAGCCCGACCACAAGATCCCGATCACGCAAATAAACGATCTCCGCCGGCCGCCGTCGCACTGCTGCTCGGTGGCCTACTACTGGCGACCAGTGCGAAGGATGTGTCGAGCAAGGCGAGCGTCGCCCGGCACGATGCCCAGTACCACATGCTCGCGTTGCTGGGCGCCACCCCGCTGGAGATCGCCGGTTCCTTCAGCCCGCTGCAAGGCATCGAGGACGCCACCTCAGCCCGATCTGCCACATCCGCCACGCGATCGTGGTGAACGGCGCCGGAACGATGAATCAAACGGACGAGTCCTGGATTTGCCGGTGCGCCTGGGCATAGTGGTCCATGGCGCGTAAGGTGGGAATCGTCACCCAGGACCCCGGTGTCGCGAGACGTCGTTCGGGGTTGTGTGCCCAGTCGAGAGTGTAGGTCGCACGCGCGGCCGGTCCTCCTGCGGACAGGTTGACCGTTTCGGACACTGTGGGGCCCCTGAGCTCAGGCCTGTCATTCGTCAGCAAACGACGCCCAAAGTTGCCGGACCCTCCGACGACGTACCTCGACAGGATTGGACGAAACCCGTGGCGTCCGACGACCGGCGCACCGTTCTGATCATCGGGATCTCCCGCGGCATCGGCCGCGGGCTGACCGCCGAGTACCTCCGACGCGGCTGGTCGGTCAAACGAGACCGTCCCCTGGTAGACGGCGCCCGCGCCACTCACCACAGCACTTCGCGAGGTTCGATCCCGAGGAGGGAAACTCAGATCATGACTGTCACCTGGTCTTCGGAACAGCTGGAGCGGATTGGTATGGCCGAGGAACTGCAGATCGCGAGCAGGGGTGCTGACGGGGCCCTGCGGCGCTGGACGCCGATCTGGGTCGTCAGCGTCGGCGAGCAGGTGTATGTGCGAACTTGGTACAGACGCAGAAGCGGTTGGTTCGGCCACGTACTGGACTCCCGCCGAGCCTGCATCCGCGTCCCGGGCCTAGAGGCCGATGTCACTGTTGAAGACGCAGGCGTAGGCATAGCCAAGCTGCGTGAGGACATCGATGCCGCCTACCGCACCAAATACGGGCGCGACGGCCGTAGGTCTGTCGAAGACATGGTGTCAGCCGCAGCCGCAGCCGCGACCCTACGGCTCAGCCCTGAGCCTTCCCCGGGGCCAAGCGGCTCGGGCCGGGCCGCAGGCGCAGCTGATGCGGATTGAACAGCGCCCGAAAGCCGTCAACGCCTCGAAAAGTGGGTCTGGCGCACTTTCCGTGCTCCGCTGACGCAGCGTCACCACATCTGTGATCATGGGCGGCGTCAGAACCTCTGGAGGACCCGCGCGTAAGAGCGGCAAAGAAGCCCGCCCGTACATCTGTCTCTTAACGGTCTTAGAAGCGGTTGACGTGGCCTTCGACCACTCCGGAGCTGTAGGGCTGGGTCAGGGCTGCCAGGACGGCCTCGTAATCCACCTCGATCCCGGCGACGAAAGAGTGCAACTCGCTGCCACCGCGAACGCGGCTTCGCGCTGCCGACACAACGCTGGAGGACCTTGCGGGAGCGGATATTCAGAGCGCAAGCAGCCTCAACAGATCCTGGGGAGCTGTTCGCCGATCGGCAGGTCCACGACGCGTGTGCCGCCGAGTGCGGTGCGCGCGACCACCATACCGGAGTGCTCTGCCACGGCTTGGCCGATCACACATGCATCGACGCCGAACGGATGGGCATGCATCGCCGCCAGGACCGCGTCCGCGTGCTCCGGTGGGACGAAGGCGACCAGTTTGCCTTCGTTGGCCACGTACATCGGGTCGAGACCGAGGATGGCGCAGGCGTTGGCGACCGGCGCCGGGATCGGGACGGCGCGTTCCTGCACGAGCACCCCGACGCCCGCGGCCACCGCGATCTCGTGCAGGGAGGCGGCGAGACCGCCTCGGGTGGGGTCGCGCAGAACGTGGATCTCCTTGGTCACGGCCAACATCGCGTCGACCAGGCCGCCCAGCGGCGCGCAGTCGCTCTCGATCTCGACCTCGAATTCGAGCCCTTCGCGCACGCTCATCACGGCCACGCCGTGGACGCCGATCGCTCCGCTGACGATCACCACGTCGCCGGGCACCACCCGTTGCGGGCGCAGGTCGACCCCGGCCGGGATCAGGCCGATCCCGGCGGTGTTGACGTAGATCCCGTCGCCGTGGCCTGATTCGACGACCTTGGTGTCCCCGGTGGCCACCTGGACTCCGGCGGCGCGGGCCGCCGCGCCCAGTGCCCGGGCCACCCGAACCAGGACGGTCATCTCCACGCCCTCTTCCAGGATGAAGCCGCAGGACAGGTACGCCGCGCGGGCCCCGCTCATCGCGAGGTCGTTGACGGTGCCGTTGACGGCGAGGTCGCCGATGCTGCCGCCGGGGAAGAACAGCGGCCGGACCACGAAGGAGTCGGTGGAGAAGGCCAGCCGGACTCCGCCGAGGCTGACCGCGGCGGCGTCGCCGAGCTGGGCCAGCACCTCGTTGCCGAAGGCGGGGGCGAACACGTGTCGGACCAGTTCGGCCGACATCGCGCCGCCGCCGCCGTGGCCCATGACGATCCGCGGCTGGTCTCGCAGCGGCGCCGGGCAGGTCCAGGCGGCCGGGTCGGCCCAGGCCGGTCCGATCGCCTCGGGGCCGACCGGGGCCGGCCCGGTCCGGGTCGTCTCGATCGTCGTCTGCTCAGGCAACGGGCACCGCCTCCGGGCGCGGGGCGGCCAGGTCCAGCCGCCGGTACAGGTAGTAGGCGGCGCAGGCGCCTTCGCTGGACACCATCGTCGCGCCGAGCGGGGTGCGCGGGGTGCACACGGTGCCGAAAGCCTCGCACTCGTGCGGTTTGAGCTGGCCCTGCAGGACTTCGCCGCTGCGGCAGGCGGCCGGTTCCAGGGTCCTGATGCCGCTGACCGCGAAGCGGTGTTCGGCGTCGAATTCGCGGTACGCCGGGGACAGCCGCCAGCCGCTGGCGGGGATCACGCCGATACCGCGCCAGGAGCGGTCGGTGACTTCGAAGACGTCCTCGATCATGGCCCGGGCGGCCGGGTTGCCCTGCGGTTGCACGGCGCGCGGGTAGGCGTTCTCGACCTTGTGCTCGCCGCGCTCCAGTTGCAGGACCGTGCGCCGGACGCCTTCCAGGATGTCCAGCGGTTCGAACCCGGTGACGACGATCGGGACCTCGTACCGTTCGGCCAGCTCCGGATACTCCGCGACGCCCATCACGCTGCACACGTGGCCGGCGGCCAGGAACGCCTGCACCCGGCACTGCGGTGAGCGCATCACGGCTTCGATGGCCGGGGGCACCTTGACGTGCGACACCAGCATGCTGAAGTTCTTGATGCCGAGCTTGCGGGCCAGGTGGACGGTCATGGCGTTGGGCGGTGCGGTGGTCTCGAAGCCGATGCCGAAGAACACGACCTGGCGATCGGGGTTCTGTCGGGCGATTTTCACGGCGTCGAGCGGCGAGTAGACGACGCGCACGTCGCCTCCCTCGCTGCGGACCTGGAACAGGTCGCGGCCGGTGCCGGGGACCCGGAGCATGTCGCCGAAGGAGCAGAAGACCACTTCCGGGCGGGAGGCGATCTCCAGGGCCTTGTCGATCATCTCCAGCGGCGTGACGCAGACCGGGCAGCCGGGTCCGTGGATCAGTTCGACCTGGTCGGGCAACAGCTGGTCGATGCCGTGCCGGATGATCGTGTGGGTCTGGCCGCCGCAGACCTCCATCAGTGCCCAGGGCCTGGTCACCGCCGCGTGGATCTGGTCGAGCAGGCGCCGGGCGAGGTCAGGGTTCTGGAACTCTTCGAGGTACTTCACAGCTGCGCCTCCTGCGGCGTGGTCTCCAGGTCGGTCAGCGGGATATGCCCGGCCGCGGCGTCCTGCTCGGACCAGGCCCGGGTCCGAGCAGCGGCTTCGGCCGTCTCCCACGGATCGGCGAACTCCTCCTGCAGGAGTCCGAGGCCCGCGAACAGTTCCAGGGTCTTGAGCGCGGACTCCTCGTCCAGCCGCTGCAGGGCGAAGCCCACGTGGACGATGGCGTACTCGCCGACCTGCAGGTCGGGCAGATACTGCAGGCACACCTCCTTGACCACGCCGCCGAAGTCGACGCTGGCCATCCGGATGCCGTCCCGTTCTTCGATCTCCAGCACTCTGCCGGGTACCGCCAGGCACATGTCCGTCTCTCCTCGCTGTGGGTCCGGTTCGCGGCGCGGGCGCGCCGGTGATACGTCGGTCAGGCGGCGATGCCGTCCGCAGGCTGCCGCCGGGTGCGGGCGGCGATCATCAGCTGGCCGAGCGCAAGGCCTCCGTCGTTCGGTGGGACGCGGTGGTGGCGTAGGACCGTGCAGCCTTCCTGCCGCAGGGTTTCGGCGCAGGCCGAGGAGAGCACGGTGTTGGCGAACACCCCGCCGGTCAGGGCGACGGTGTCCGTTCCGTGCTCGAAGCGGGCGGCGGTGCACATGCGCCGGACCAGGTCCGTGACGGCCGCGTGAAAGGACGCTGCGATCAGCGCCGTCGGGGTGTTCGCACGCAGGTCCGCGACGACCGCGGCCAGGATCGGCGCCGGGTCGGCGATCAGGGTTGCGCCGCGAGCGCCGGGGCCGGCCGGCCGCAGGGCGAATCGGTACCGGACGTCGGCGGCGTCTACGCCGGGCGTGCCGGTGAAATCCAGTGCGGCGGCTTCCAGCTCGATGGCGGCCTGCGCTTCGTATCCGGCCACATGGCAGACACCTGCGAGCGAGGAGACTGCGTCGAACAGTCGTCCCATGCTCGACGTGGCCGCGCAGTTGAGGTTGCGGGCCAACTGCGTGGCCAGCAGGCGCAGCTCCTCGGGCGGGCATGCCTGCACGCAGGGCAGGTCCGGCGTCCACGCGATTCCGGCCGCCCTCAGGTGAGACAGGGCCATGCGATAAGGGCGTTCGACCGCAGCGTCGCCGCCTGGAAGCGGCACGTAGGCCAGGTGGGCGAATCGCTGGAATCCGTCGTAGTCGGCCACCAGGACCTCCCCGCCCCAGACCGCCGCGTCGGTGCCGTAGCCGGTGCCGTCGAAGGCGACCCCGATCACTTCGGCGGTGCCGTCGAGACCGTGCTCGGCCATCGCGGACGCGATGTGCGCGTGGTGGTGCTGCACGCGGACCAACGGCCGCCCGTCCCGGTGCCGCTGCGCCCACTGACTCGACCGGTAGCGCGGATGCAGGTCGGCGCAGAGCAGTTCGGGCAGGACCGCGGTGGCGGCTTCCAGTTGCTGTTCGGCGCGCTCGAAGGCGTGCTGGGTGGCGAGGTCGTCCATGTCGCCGATGTGGGCCGACAGCCAGGCGCGGCGTCCTTCGGCGAGGCAGAAAGTGTTCTTGAGGTCTCCCCCGACGGCGAGCGAGGCAGGTACGGAGAACGGGAGTGTGAGCGGCAGGGGCGCGTATCCGCGCGATCGGCGCACGGTCAGAAGCTCCCGGTCGCAGACCCGGACCACGGAGTCGTCGCAGGGGACGTAGATCTCGCGGTCGTGCGCGAGCCAGGCGTCGGCGAGGTGGGCCAGCCGGTCCAGGGCTTCGTCGTCGTCGGTGACAAGTGGCTCGCCGGACAGGTTCGCGCTGGTCATGACCAGCACGCCAGGTCCGGACGGATCGCCGGGCAGACCGAGCAGCAGGTGATGCAGCGGCGAGTACGGCAGCATGAAACCGAGGTCCGGACTGCCGGGTGCGACAGCGACGAGGTCCTGCGGTGCGTCAGCTCGACGACGCAGCAGCACAATCGGCCGCACGCTGCCGGTAAGCAGCGCAGTCTCCTCAGCGCCGTGGTACGCATGCGGTTCGATCTCGGCAAGGCTGCGGACCATCAGGGCGAAGGGCTTGTCCCCACGGTTTTTGCGGCGCCGCAACAGGGCGACGGCGTCCGGGTTGGTCGCGTCGCAGGCCAGGTGGTAGCCGCCGACGCCTTTGACCGCGAGGATCGAACCGGCGGCGAGCAACGCGCGTGCTTCGGCGACCGGGTCGGCGGCCGCGGACGGCCGCGGACCGGCAGCCAGACCGGGCTGCCTCAACAGGAGCCTGAGCTTCGGCCCGCAGGCGTGGCAGGCGATCGGTTGGGCGTGGAAGCGGCGGTCGGCCGGATCGGCGTACTCCCGTGAACAATCCACGCACATCGGGAAGCGGTCCATGGTCGTGTGGATCCGGTCATACGGCAGTCCGGTGACGATGGTGAAGCGCGGCCCGCAGTTGGTGCAGCTGATGAACGGGTGCCGGTACCGTCGGTCGGCCGGGTCGGCGAGCTGCGCCAGGCAATCGGCGCAGGTGGCCACATCCGGCGGGATGAGGGTGGCTGCCGGCCCGCTGCGGGACGGCAGGATCGCGAATCCGTCCGCTCCGACGCTGGCGACCTCGCGGTGGTCGACGGACTCGACCACGGCCAGCGGCGGGGCATCCGCGGCGATCCGGGCGCAGAACCCGGCGACGGCGTCCTCGGGACCTTCGACCTCCGCGATGACGCCTTGGCCGCAGTTCGTCACGTGCCCGGCGAGCCCGAGCCCGGTAGCCAGGGAATAGACGAAGGGGCGGAAGCCGACGCCTTGGACGACGCCGCGCACGGTCACCTCGCGGCGTACCGTGGCGACGGTTGCCGCCTCCGCAGGTGCGGTCACGTCGAGGCTGGTCACGAGGACAGGTGCGCGGGGGCGTCAGGCGGCGTCGCGACAAAGCGCGCATCGCCTTGCAGGTCTCGAACGTGCATGTGATCGTGCTCGACGCCGTCATCGTGGTGATGGTGGCCGTGGGCGTGCTGCCGGCGCGCCATGACAGGCGTATGGATCACGCCTCCGCCAGCCGCCGCGAGCGCCCGGTCCAGCAGTGCACCTGACCCTTCGCCGTTCTTAGCCGAGGTCATCAGCACGTCGACTCCAGGATTGACCTGTTCGACGTTCCTGCGGAAGGCGGCCTCATCGAACTCGGCCGCGTCGGCGAGGTCGGTCTTGGTCACCACGACCAGGTTGGCCAGACCGAAGGCGGTCGGATATTTCAGGGGTTTGTCTTCACCTTCGGTGACCGAGGCGAGCGCGACCCGCAGGGTCTCACCCAGGTCATAGGAGGCTGGGCAGACCAGGTTGCCGACGTTCTCCACGAACAGCAGGACGGTGCCGTCCGGCAGCCAGCCGTCCAGGTGCCGGCTGAGCATCCCGGATTCCAGATGGCACAGGCCGTCGGTGAGCACCTGCTTGACCGGGACGCCTGAGCGGGCCAGGCGTACCGCGTCGTTCTCGGTGGCCAGGTCGGCGGTCAGCGCGGCCACCGGGATCCCGTGCTCGCGGGCGAGGGTGAGTTCCTGTTCGAGCAGGGCGGTCTTGCCGCTGCCCGGGCTGGACAGCAGGTTGACGACGATCGTGCCGTGCCCGGCCAACGCGGTGCGCAGGGCGCGGGCACCGGCGTCGTTCTCGGCGAGCACGGCCTGTTGGAGGTCAAGTGTTCGGCACATGGTCAGCGCTCCTCATCGGTGAGTTCGGCTGGTCGCCCGCCGACGCGTGCCCCCACTGCACGTCGACGATCTGCAGTTCGCGACCGCAGAGCAGTCCGGCGGCGGGGCCACCGCATCGCGGGCAGCCGAGGTCCGGCGGCATGCCGACCGGCCACTCGCCGGCACACGGCTCGCACCAGGCCCGGCCGGGCACGGTCTGCGTGACCAGGTCGGCGCCTTCCAGCACGGTTCCGGCACAGGCCAGCTCGAAGCAGAAGGCGAGCGAGTCCGGGACTACACCAGCCAGTTCACCGACCTGGAGGCGGACGGACCGCACGATGGCGACACCCTCGGCTCGGGCCCGTTCCTGCACCTGGTCGACAACGGCCAGCGCGATGGACATCTCGTGCATCGGCCTCCTCCTGCCACGCCGCCCGGTTCGGCCGCACCCGGCTCCATTACAGGCCGGTGCGCGGGCGCAGGAGTACCGCAACGCCGACGGGCGCGGCCCAGGTCCCCCTTTCAGCCCAGCGGACTGCCGCCGGACGGCAACGCCAGCCTCGGGCGTCCAAGCGCGGCGGGCCTCACATGTTGCGCATGCGCAGGTAGCGCTTGACGTCGGGCAGTACCTGCGTCACGGCTGCACTGATCGCGGCCACGGCCGCGCTGCCGATGAGGAACTTCTTCACTGTGTCCACTCCTGTCCTGGGTTCACGGCGGACCGTTCCGCCGTTGGCGGCGCGGCCCCGTACAAAATTCGGTCTTTCTCCGGGTTCTGTTCTGTGTCCTGGAGTACGTGCAGGACGAGCCGGACGGCGTGCGGCACAGCGCCGGCCACCGGCTCGGTCAGGCCGATGCCCTCATCGAGGCAGAGAGGTTCGCAGCCGATCACGACGGTTCGCCGTGGCGGTCGGGTGTCGGTGCCTGCGCACAAGACGCCGAGCAATGCCAGGACGCTGTCCGGCGACATCCGGTGCCCGTCGAGTACCGGGCTCAGCGGGGATGCGGCCCGGTCATCCGCATCAGCCTCCTCGCCGACCTCGATCAGGTACACCGTGCCCGGTTCGCCGCCGCGTGCGGTCGTGTCGACCAGGATGCACGTGTCATAACCGTCCAGGAGCCGATAGGCGAGATGGACGCCGCGTACTCCGATGTCGATCGCCTCCACGCCGACGGGCAGCGGCCCTGTGGCGAGAAGCTGCCGGACCGTCTCGACCCCGAAGCCGTCGTCGCCGAGGAAGATGTTGCCCACGCCGGCCACGAGCGTCCGGGCAGGCGGGCGCTGCGGGTTCATGCGTCCTCCGTCACGGTCACCTCGTCGGGCTGGAAGTAGAGGAACCGGCCCTGCTCGCGCCGGATGTCGGCGCCCGGGTCGTCCTCGACGGTGACGGCCAGGTGCACGGCGCCGTCGACGTCGTGGATCACGGCTTCGACGACGGCGCTGCGCCCGTGCAGGAACAGGTCCTGGGCGTCGGTGCGGCGCAGGCCGGGTCGCAGCACCACGCGGCTGCCGGCTCCGACCGAGTGGCCGTCGACGGTGATCCGGTCCCGGGCCGGGTCGAACCCCTGGTCGGCCGCCGGATCCCACCACGGGGTCTGCGGACGTGTCGGCGCCTGTGGGTCCCGGATTTCCTGAAGTTCCCGCAATTCCCGCGGTTCCGGTCCGCGGCCGGCCGGGCCCGGTTCGGTGATCTCTCGCAGGTTCCTGATAGCTCCGTGCAGTCGTTCCAGGACCTCGGGGGGCATCGAGTCCGCGAGCTCGATCACGGCGGCGGCCCGGTCGTCGGTGCCGCGGGCCTCGCGCTTCTCCCGGTCGGTCAGGGCGGCGGTGCGCAGGGCGAGGATCTCGTCGATCTCGGTCGCGTCGTAGAGCGCACCCGGGCTCTCGGGGGCGAGGGCGGGATGGTCTTCCAGGATGATCGGAGAGGAGAGCACCACGTCCGAGCTTCCCGCCGCGCCGGCGAGTACCGGCCAGGTGCGCAGGTTCCGGCAGGCCGCGGTCGCGCCCCTGGCCCACTCGGGCGGGTCGGCCATCGACAGGAACGACCCGGAACTGAGCCCGAGCAGAAGATGGGCCGAGACCAGAGAATGCGGCAGAGCAGCCTCGCGCTCAGCGACGGTACCCTGCTGGGGCGCCCACTCGGTCGTGTTCTGCACCACAGCGGTCAACTGCTGCACGGCATAAGGTCCGGCGATCTCGGTCGCCGTCAACCGAACCGAGCCGCGCACCTCCGCACTGCGCCGCAGAAGCCGGCCGACCTGTCGGCCCGAAGCGTCGAGCACCTGCTCGGTCTCCTCACCGGCGGGCCGATGGAAGTCGAGGCTGGCGCCCTCCCCCGCGAGCGCGGCCACCGGCACGGCCGTCTGCACGCGCTCTTCGACGCCCTCGTCCCAGGGGGTCAGTACCCTGTCTTCGAGTTCCAGTTCCGCGACGGTCCGATAGCCGCCCGCGGGTTCTACCTGCTGGACGACGCGGCGCCGAGCACGCAGGAAGCGCAGCTCGACGAAAACAGTCGCGCCGCCACGTGGTTCCATCAGGCACTCGGTGCGCTGGAAGCTGTGCTCGCCGCTGTCGGCGCCCCAACCGGGCGGGACCAGCACGCCGAACTGCCAGCGCAGCCGGTTCTTGGCCGCGGAGGACCGATAGGGGTAGAGCACGTAGCCCTCGAACAGCATGGCGTCGGCGATCTGCCGGGCGCCGGCGAACCTTGCCTCGACCTCCGGAGGGAGAACGCAGGTGGCCTCGACGGGTACGAGCGCCGACGTCGTCACAGGACGGCTCCCTCGCGGACGACCGGCAAGTCGTTGCCGGTGGGTGCTGCGGAATCGGTGAGGGCAGTGCCACCGGCCTGCTGCAGCAGAACCCGGATTGTCGCCTCCCAGGACGGCAGGGCGTGCCTGGACCGGAAGGCGAGCAGCGCGTCCATGGTCTCGCGCGGCAGCCGAAGCCAGCCGCAGCCCGGGTAGTGCTGCTCGATCATCTGGTGCCAGACCGCCACGGGCAGCGGGAAGTTCGCCTCGCGGTCCCACGGCACCGGCTCGACGTGGAATCCGCCGGGGCCGGTGAACGCCGTGCCGGAGAAGAGCATCAGCAGTGGCACGTCGCCGTCTTGCAGGGCGTGGAAGTAGCGGGTGGCGGCGACGTCCAGGTCATAGCCGCACGGTACCGGCAGGTCGATCTCGGCGCTTGCGGTGAAGCCGGGGACGACGAGTGAGACGTGGGCGAACTGGACCGGCTGCATGCTGCTGCCCCAGCGCGCTCGCTCGCCGAACAGGTCGCCCAGTCCCTCGGCCTCGGAGTCCAGGTAGCCGCGCCGGGACGGTTCGATCCGCAGTTGGCAGCGCAGGGCGAGCGCGTGCACGCGGGTGTCCTCGGACGCGGTGATCCGCAGCCGGAAGACCAGGGTCGGCCCGGCCGCGTAGCCATCCGCTCGGACCCCGACGCAGGTGAAGGAGAACTCCGTCATGGCCGGCGGACCTCCCGTACGGGCTTGGCACGCCCTGCGACGTGGGTGAAGAACTCCTCGAGTTCCGTCCGCGCCTTCGCTCCCCCGTCGAATCCCTGCCAGTGCAGGCGCATCCGCCCGACCAGTTCGTAACAGATGTCGACGGGCACCAGGTAGCACTCGTACCGGCCTTCGTGGCGGCGCATGAGCAGGGCTTCCACGTCCGGTTCGAGGACTCCGGCCAGTCGGGTGCGGCCGAGGACGGCCTGCCAGGCGGTGGAGTCCAGTTCGCTCTCGGTCGCGCCGGCCGGACTCGGGTAGAGCGCGACCAGGCGGTCCAGGGCGGCGTTGCGGAAGAAGAACGCGACACTGACCGGGATCTGGAGCAGGTCCCACGCGCCGTCGTCCAGGCTGTGGCCGGGATCGGCCAGATACCGGTCGGGCACGGTGCGCAGCCGGCCCCCGGCGACGCCGGACTGCTCGAACAGCATGGCGCAGGGCGTGCAGGCACAACTCAGCGCCCGTTTCTCCGGGTCGACCAGGTGCCGGTGCCCACCGGGTGGGAGGGTTGCGGCGCACAGCTCGCAGCGTTCCGGCTGTTCTGGCCGGGGACCGGTGAACCGGCGCAGGCCCAGTGCACCGGCGCCGAGCCCGGGTCCGGCCGAGCCGGGCGCCGCGGGCCGGGCCGCCGCGAGCCTGGCCGACGCGGGCTTCGTACTCGCAGCTTCGGCGTGCAGGCTGGTCACGAGGCCGCCGCAGCGAGTCCGGGCCGGGTGGAGATCTGCAGCAGCGGTGCCTGCTTCACGTCGCCGGACGCCTCGATCTGAACCGAGGCCGCCTCGGGTGCGAAGCACGCCAGCGTGTCCTGGACCGATTGCCGCAGTGCTGCCTCGGTGCTCGGGCATCCGCAGCCGCCGGCAGCCGCCGCTCTGACCCGTACGGTGCCGGTGAGCTCGTCGAACCCCACCATCTCCACCGGCCGCCCGGGCAGCGCTTCGATCGCGCGGTTGATCCGGGTCGGCAGGTCCTCAGGGTGCAGGTCGTGCAGCACGAGCAGGCTGGACACCAGCTCGTCGCCGATCAACCGATCCAGCGGCTTGTCCGCCGTCTGACCCGAGCCGACCAGTTCGAGCATCCGCGCCAGCCCCGCGCCGTAGAAGTCCATCAGCGCGCGCACCAGATCTTCGGCCGCGGCGGACGCCGCACGGTCGCCGGCGGCCGCGAGGCGCTCCAGGACCTCCTCGACCCGCCGACCAGTCTGCTCAGCTGTCTGGGTCCGCATCCCGGCGGTCATCCGGCCATGCCGCTCAGCCCGGTCGGCACGTGCATCTTCTGCACGCTCTTGCCGTCGCCCAGGTACATGTGCACGCCGCACGGGAGACAGGGATCGAAACTGCGCACCGCGCGCATGATGTCGATGCCCTTGAAGTTCTCCGGCGTGTTCTCCTCGAAGATCGGCGTGTTCTGCACCGCGTCCTCGTAGGGGCCGGGCGTCCCGTAGGTGTCCCGGGTGCTCGCGTTCCACGGGGTCGGCGGGTACGGGTGGTAGTTGGCGATCTTGCCGTCGCGGATCACCATGTGGTGCGACAGGACCCCGCGCACCGCCTCGGTGAAGCCGACGCCCAGGCCCTCGTCCGGAACCTCGAACTTCTCCCAGGTCTGGGTGCGCCCGGCCCGGACCTCCGCCAGCCCCTTCTCCGCGAAGTGCAGCGCGGCGGCGGCGGCGTACGCCTGGAAGTACGTGCGGGCGCGGTTGCGCTCCAACGCGTTGCTCCACTGGGGGATCTTCCACTCGAACGTGGTCTCGGGCTTCGTCATCGTCCGCGGCAGGTTGATGACCACGCTGTGCCCGGTGGCCTTGACGTAGCCGATGTCGACGAGCCCTGACAGGGCGGTGGACCACAGCCGGGCGAGGGGGCCGCCGCCGGTGTCCAGCGGCAGGTAGTCCTTGCCGTCGAACCAGCGCGGTGACATCACCCAGCTGTACTTGTCGTCGAAGTTCCGCTTCTGCGGCTCGGGGATGGTGTGCTGGTTCCAAGGGTGCCGCGGGTCGACCGCGTTGCCGAGCGGGTCGTGGGTGACGAACCGCTCCTCGTTCTGCCAGTCCTGGTAGTAGGAGCTGCCCAGCAGGATCCTGATGCCGAGGTTGATCTCGGTCAGATCGTTGGTGACCAGCTTCCCGTCGACCACGACGCCCGGGGTGACGAACATCCTCCGTCCCCAGTCCGTCATGTTCTTGTACGTGAAGTCGCAGTACTCCGGGTCGTTGAGCGCTCCCCAGCAGCCGAGCAGCACCCTGCGGCGCCCGACCTCCTCATACCCGGGCAGCGCCTCGTAGAAGAAGTCGAACAGGTCGTCGTGCAGCGGGACCACCCGCTTCATGAATTCGACATAGCGCATGAGCCGGCTCATGTAGTCGGTGAACAGCTGCACGGAGGCGATCGTGCCGACACCGCCCGGGTAGAGCGTGGAGGGGTGCACGTGGCGGCCCTCCATCAGGCAGAACATCTCCCGGGTGTACCGGCTGACCTGCAACGCCTCGCGGTAGAACTCGCCCTCGATGGGGTTGAGGGAGCGCATGATGTCGGCGATGGTGCGGTAGCCGTGCTCCGCGGCGTGCGGGGCCTCGGTGCGCTCGGCCAGTTCCAGCACACCCGGATTGGTCTCCCGCACCATCCGCTCGCAGTAGTCGACCCCGACCAGATTCTCCTGGAAGATGTTGTGGTCGAACATGTACTCGGCGGCCTCGCCCAGGTTGATCAACCACTCGCCCAGGTGCGGCGGCTTCACCCCGTAGGCCATGTTCTGCGCGTAGACGGAGCAGGTCGCGTGGTTGTCACCGCAGATCCCGCAGATGCGGCTGGTGATGAAGTGCGCGTCCCGGGGGTCCTTGCCCCGCATGAAGACGCTGTAGCCGCGGAAGACGGAGGAGGTGCTGTAGCACTCGGCGACCCGCTTCTGCTTGAAGTCGATCTTCGTGTGGATGCCGAGGCTGCCCACGATCCGGGTGATCGGGTCCCAGGACATCTCCACCAGGCCGGAGCCGTCGCCGGCCTGCTTCGTCGTCGGTGCCATCGTCTGTGTGCGCCCTTCTTCGGTGCGGGGAGGGTGTGTGGTACCTGGTATATCTGGACACTCACAGGTCGGCCGGCGCACAAGGCTCTCGCGTGCTCCGCTTCCTGAGCCGTCTGCGTCCTGCGCCTGCGTACGGCTCACCAACGCGGGCGGTATCCGGTGGTCAGCTCCTCCTCTCGATGCCGCCACTTGGGTTCCTTGTCCACTGTCGCCGCGGTGATCGACCGCAGCTTGCGGATCACGGACCCGTACGCCGCACTGGCTGTGCTGGACACCTTGCCGCCCGGAGGCTCGTCCATGAACGGCATGAACTTGTCCGGGAAGCCGGGCATGGTGCAGGCGATGCAGATGCCGCCGACGTTCGGGCAGCCGCCGACCCCGTTGATCCAGCCGCGTTTGGGCACGTTGCACTTGACCACCGGGCCCCAGCAGCCAAGTTTGACCAGGCACTTGGGCGAGTCGTAGGTGCGCGCGAACTGACCCTGCTCGTAGTAGCCGGCCCGGTCGCAACCCTCGTGCACGGTCGCGCCGAACAGCCACGCCGGGCGCAGCTGCTCGTCCAGCGGGATCATCGGGGCGGACCCGGCGGCCTGGTAGAGCAGGTACACGAGCGTCTCGGAGAAGTTGTCCGGCTGGACCGGGCAGCCCGGGACGCAGACGATCGGAATGCCGGCCCTGGACTTCCAGTCCCAGCCCAGGTAGTCGGGCAGGCCCATGGCGCCGGTCGGGTTGCCCGCCATGGCGTGGATGCCGCCGTATGCGGCGCAGGTGCCGATGGCGACGACCGCCAAGGCCCTGGGTGCGAGCCGGTCGATCCACTCGCTGGTGGTGATCGGCTGCCCGGTCGCCGGATCGTCGCCGAACCCGGACCAGTAGCCCTCCGGCTTGATCGACTCGTTCGGGATCGACCCTTCGACCACCAGCACGAACGGGTCGATCTCCCCGCGTTCGCCTTTGAAGAACCACTCGATGAAAGTGTCCGCACCCTCGACCGGACCGCACTCGTAGTCGATCAGCGGCCAGTGCACCGCGATCTTCGGCAGTCCCGGCAGCACGCTCAGGGCGATCTCCTCGATGCTCGGCTGCGTCGCCGCGGTCAGGGACACGGAGTCGCCGTCGCAGCTGAGGCCCGCGTTGATCCACAGGATATGGATCGGGGCCTGCTCGGCGGCCGTTCCCGCAGCTGCCGACGAGTCGGTGACCTGCGGAGATGGTGCATTCATGGCACTCCTCCTCGGGGTGACATCAGGGTAGGACCCGCATATCAACTACCAGCTTGCATGAGGCGAGGGCCCGACGTGACATCGGACAGGGCCGAACTGGTGACGCGGAAGCACGGAAAGCACCGGTTTGCCGGCGAGCCGCCAGGCCGGTCGCAGACCGTTCAGCCGGCCAGGCCGGGTTTCCCCCGGTGGTTCGGAGTGCTTCAGTCGCTGCTCGGGGCTGGTTTCTACTTGTCAGACCAATGACTCGCTGCGCACCTGGCCGGAACTTGCCGGCCGCCAACCCCGACGATGATCGCCTGCATGAGTTGGTGCGCTCCACGACGCGCCGTCTGACCGGTCGGCCCTGGACGACCTCCCGGGGAATAATTCCCCGGCCCCCGCCGCGCCTTCAACCGCCGTCCCGACGCAGTGGATCGGGGCGCAAGGCCGCACTACGGCGAAGTCGCGGCCCGCCACCGGGCGCGTTGGGCAGTCCGACATCTGGACCTGCGGCCGGATCGGCGGGTCGTGTCTCCGGCTCCTGGACGTAGGCTGCTCCCGGTTCGCGCCTGGCTCGCGCCCTCTGGCGACAGGCGAATGAGTGCAATTTACCGGTATACCCGCAATTCACCGGTCACTCCCAGTATCCTGAATGTCGCACCCTCCCCCTTCGGAGGCGTCGCCCCAGTCCCCGGTGACAAGCATCGTCCAGCGACGTATCGAGGCCATCGTGGTTTTCCCCGCAATCGGACAGTGCCGGTCCCAACTCCCAGCCCGGCCGCACCGGCGATCCAAGCCGTGAGGCCTTCTGCCCGCCGTCGCGCACAAGGCCTCCGGCCCGACCCGAACGGTCCTAGACGAGTTGTTCCGGATTCTGGCGCGGCGAAACGCCTGATCGGCGGCGCCTAGGGCAGTCCGTACGTCGTAGTCCGGTCGTCGGTGTTCCGGCAGCAACGGCAGGATCGGTGTCCCGAACCTCGCCGCTGTGTCGGTCAGCTCCCGGGTACCCGACCGGATCGAGCCACAGCAGCGATCCGGCACAACGTACGGCGGCCGGCCGGACGGATCCGCGAGTCCGTCTCCATCCGCACCAGGAGCGAGCCGCCACTCACGCCAGGCAGCAGACAGGGCGGCGTTCCGGCCTTCACACCCGCGCCGGCCAGCCCTGTCACAGAAACCTACTATACCAAGCCTGCCTCCGATCAGCCGCGCCGGACACGATGACAGCCGTCTCTGCTCCGACGTGGCAACAGTCTTTCCAAATAGTCGTACGCAGCCTCCGCCAACCACTTCACATACTGGACGACACTGACTATGACGGCTATGAGCGAGAATCCCGGCAGTTACCGCCACTCACGAATCGTCAAACGGCCGGAGGCGGTCCCCGCCTCTCGGGATACGGTCATACAAGCTCCCGTGAGCGAAGCCGGCACAGATCAGCATGAGGACGGTGCGCTCCTCACGGCTCGTCAGATCCCGACGGCGTCCAGCCTATCCGCCCGCTGGAGCCTGCACCCGAGTCCGCCGATGGTGCGCCGAGCCCGCATGCTGGCCCGCAAAACCCTGACCACGTGGAATCTGGCACCGCTCATCGACGATGTCGAACTGCTTGTCAGCGAACTGACCACCAACGCACTACTCCACGCTACCGGGCCTATCAGCCTGCACCTCGTGTTCTGCGACCATCTGCTGTGCGAGGTGGGTGACGACGAGCCCACCCCGCCGACGCCACGCCATCCGCTGCCCAGCAGCGAAACCGGCCGAGGATTGGCCCTGGTCGACCTGTTGGCCTCCCGCTGGGGATCAACGCGCACGCAGACCGGCAAAATCGTATGGTTCGAAATGAGATTGCCGGCCGAAACATAGAAGCACGGCGCAAACGCCTGGCAGACGTCGTGCCGAAGACGTCACGCTGATGTCAGTGGTTTGCCCCTGCTTCACAACGGAATTTCGAGGTTGAGCACAGGTAGACCATATGGCTTGCACTTCTGTCAATTCACCGCCCCTGTGGTGAAGCCGAGGCGATTCAGTACCTCCAGCTGGGCGTGTACGGCTTCCTCGGACCGCCCGGCGCGGTGTTGCTCAGGGGTGTCGCCGACGCACAGGATCGGCGTCAGCTGGTGGGTGAACGCCGTCTGTGGCTTCCGCGCGATCACAAGGGGTAGTCGGGTTGAGTGCGGCGAGTTTGGCGACTGAGGCTGGGTAAGCGGACCCTGCGGGCCCCGCGGTTCGGTGCTAGGTTGGATATCAAGATAAATAAATGCGCGCCGCCAATCAGTCGGCGCGATACGGCGCCGGCCGCACTGCAGTCCGGACCTTGCTCAGATCACTACGGCGCTCCATCTCGCTGGCACATCGTGCCAGGCAGGGGCCTATCTGTGATTCCTCCCGTTGTGCCCATCCCTCTGCCATCGTGCCGCCAATACGTGCGGCCAATGCCGTGCACAGCCGGGCCGCCCCAGGTCGCGCAGGCACGGACCATGGCCGCCGCTGCGAATTACCCCATGACCGGAGTACGGTGCGACGTCACCTCCCGCATCTGTATCTTCTCCGGCCGCTTCGAAGCCCCGGTCCGGACGGCACACAGCGCCCGCGCCCGCCACGTCCTGGCCGAGACGACCCCGAGCCCCCGCCGCGGTGCGGGCCGCGCCCTGCGGACCGTGTCCACGGCGAAGCCCGGCGCAGCCGGCGGAAAGTGCAGGTGAGCGCGGTGGCCCTCGACCCGCCCGACCACATCCAAGCGCCCAACCAGGCGCCGCCGTCCCGCGCCGAGACCCGCGCGCGGGCCTTGGGCCTACCCTCGGCCACCGCGCTGGTGATCGGCAGCATCATCGGCACCGGCGTGTTCACGATGCCCGGCGTCCTGGCCGGGGCCGGTACCAGCTCGATCGTCGTGCTCGGGGTCATCTCCGTCGGCGCGGTCCTGCTCGGGATCCTGTTCGGCCAGCTCACCCGGCGCGTCCCGTCGAGTGACGGCGGACTGTACGCCTACGCGCGGCACGAGTTCGGCGACTTCGCCGGCTACCTGGTGGCCTGGTGTTACTGGATCACCGCGTGGGCCGGCAACGCCGCGATCGTCTCCTCCTGGGTCCTGTACGTCGAGTCCCTGTTCGGGATCACGAACCCGTCGGCGTTGACGAGTTTCGGGATCGCCATGACGGGCCTGTGGATCCCGGCCGCGATCAACCTGGCCGGGGCCCGGCAGATGGCCTGGTTCCAGAACGTCACGGTCGTGCTCAAGTTCCTCCCGCTGCTGGTGGTGGGCGTCGTGGGCTGGTTCTTCGTGCGCACTTCCGACTTCGGGCCGTTCAACGCCTCCGGCGGCAGCCTCTACAGCGCGGTCGGCATCGCCGCGGGTGTCGCGCTGTTCTCGTTCATCGGGGTGGAGTGCGCCTCGATCGCGGCCGGTCGGGTACAGAACCCGCGGCGCAACGTCGGCCGGGCCTCGATCCTGGGAACCGCGGCCAGCGCCCTGCTCTACCTCGGGGTCACCGCGGTCGTCATGGGCCTGGTCCCGCACCACTCCCTGGTCGGCAACGGCGCGCCGTTCGTCGACGCGTTCCAGACGATGTTCGGCCACGCCGCGTGGGTCGGCAAGCTGGTGGCCGGCACCGCCGTCGTCTCCGGCATCGGCGCGCTCAACGGCTGGACCCTGGTGACCGCGGAGATGCCGTTCGCCGCGGCCAAGGACGGCCTGTTCATCCCGCAGTTCGCCAAGACCTTCCGCGACGGCGTGCCGTGGTTCGGCATCCTGGTCTCCACCGCCATGGCCTCGGGCCTGATGGCGCTGGCCTACAGCGGCAAGAGCGGGCTGACCGTGTTCACCTACCTGGTCGACCTGTCCGTGGTGACCGTGGCGATCCCGTACCTCTTCTCCGCCTGCGCGCAACTGTCCTACCTGGTCTCCCGCCGCCGAACGGTCAACGGCTGGGCCCTGGCGCGGGACCTGGCGATCGCCGGGACAGGGGTCTTGTTCTCCCTCTGGGTCACCTTCGCCTCCGGCTACCAGGCCGTCTACCAGGCGATGGTGCTCGTGCTCGCCGGCATCCCCATCTACGCGTTCCTCAAGGCCCGCCGCGAACGGCTCGGCCAGGCGGTCGAACCCGTGGAACTGCCGCCGGCCGAGCAGAGCGGGGACGCACCCGTCGAACCGGCCGAACCGGCCGTCGTCTAGGCAGTGTTTGGGAATGTGTCAAGGCCACGGCATGACCGCCGGTTTGTGCTGGTAGGTGCGGCGAATCTGATCAGCGCCGAGCATGGGCGCGCCGCACGGGACGGCTCATACCCGGTCGTCTGCGCCGTTCCGTGCGGTGCGGCCAGGCGACGGCGATCACCGGACTCGCGCCTTGAGACATTCCCCAACACTGCCTAGCACTTCCGGACCCATTCCACCGTCCCACCCGAAAGGAAGAATTCCGATGACACCGACCGACAATATCCAGACGCTGGGCGTCGACTCCGAGGTCGGCCGCCTGCGCCAGGCCGTCATTCACCGGCCCGGACTGGAACTGTCCCGGCTGACCCCGGCCAACTGCGACGAACTGCTCTTCGACGACGTGCTGTGGGCCGCCAAAGCCCGCGAGGAGCACGACGTGTTCGCCCAGGCGCTGCGCGACCACGGCGTCACGGTGCACTACTTCGCGGACCTGCTCGCCGAGACCCTCGCCCTCCCGCAGGCCCGTGCATTCGTCCTGGACCGGATCTGCACCCCGGAACTGGTCGGCCCCACCCTGGCCGGGCCGCTGCGCCACCTGGCCGACGAGGCCGACCCGGCCGTGCTCGCGCAGCTGCTGATCGGCGGGGTCACCCGCGCGGACCTGTCGCCGCTGCGGGTGCGCAGTCTGCGCTGGCAGACCCTGACGCTCGACGACTTCGTCCTGGCCCCGCTGCCCAACACCCTGTTCCAGCGGGACAACTCCGCCTGGATCTACGGCGGCGTCACGATCAACCCGATGGCCAAGGCCGCCCGCCAGCGCGAATCGCTGCACAGCCGGACCGTCTACCGCTTCCACCCGATGTTCGCCGGGGCGACCTTCCCGGTCTACTACGGCGACGACGACCTCGGCCACCAGCCGGCCACCCTGGAAGGCGGGGACATCCACGTCCTGGGCCACGGCGCGGTCCTGATCGGCATGGGCGAACGCAGCACCCCGATGGGCGTGGAGATCCTGGCCCGGGAACTGTTCCGCACCGGGCAGGCGAGCACCGTCATCGCGACGGCGCTGCCCAAGTCGCACGCGTTCATGCACCTGGACACCGTCCTGACCATGATCGACACCGACACGTTCGTGCGCTACCCCTACCTGGACCCGGCCGCCATGCGCACCTGGGTGATCACCCCGGCCGACCCGCAGGAGATCGTCGAGCACGACACCGGCGGCCTGCACGTCGAGCACCGCGACGACCTGTTCGCCGCCGTCGGCGACGCCCTGGGCATCGAGAAGATCAGGGTCCTGTCCGCCGACGAGGACGCCCGCGCCGCCGAACGCGAGCAGTGGGACGACGCGAACAACTTCCTCACCCTCGCCCCCGGCGTCGTCGTCGGCTACGAGCGCAACACCGTGACCAACGGCATGCTGCGCGAAAACGGCATCGAGGTCGTCAGCATCCCCGGCAGCGAACTGGGCCGCGGCCGCGGCGGCGCCCGCTGCATGACCTGCCCCATCCAACGCGACGGCATCTGACACCGACCCACCCCACCCCACCCCCATCGAACACGAACCCCCATGAAAGGACCGGCCATGACCGCACTACTGACCCACCCCACCCGCGCACCCGGATCACTGCTGAAAATACTCGACCTGGACAAGCAGCAGTTCCTGGCCCTGACCGCCCAAGCCGGCGCGCTCAAACTCGCCCGGGCCCAGGGCGCCGAGCAACAGCGGCTGATCGGCCGCAACCTCGCATTGATCTTCGAGAAGAGCTCCACCCGCACCCTGTGCGCCTTCGAGGTCGCCGCCTACGAGCAGGGCGCTCACATCACCTACCTCGGCCCCACGGGCTCACACATCGGGATCGCGGAGTCGATCCCGGACACCGCCCGGGTGCTGGGCCGGATGTTCGACGGCATCGAGTACCGCGGCTTCGCCCAGAACACGGTCGAACAACTCGCCGAGCATGCCGGAGTACCGGTGTGGAACGGCCTGACCGACTCCTGGCATCCCACCCAGATGCTCGCCGACATCATGACCATGACCGAGCACCACGACGGGCCGCTGGAAACCATCGCCTACTGCTTCCTGGGCGACGGACGCAACAACGTCGCCCGCTCACTGTTGATCACCGGCGCGCTGCTCGGCATGGACGTACGCATCATCGCCCCGCGCGACCTGTGGCCCCCCGACGACGTGGTCGCCGCCGCCCACAAGCTCGCCCAGACCAGCGGAGCCCGCCTCCTGGTGACCGACGAGGTCGAGCGCGGCGTCCAGGGCGCCGACTTCGTCTACTCGGACGTATGGGTCAGCATGGGCGAATCAGACGAGCAATGGGACACGCGAGTGCCGCTACTGCTGCCCTACCGCGTGACCGAGGACGTCATGCGCTCCACCGGCAGGAGCGAGACGAAATTCATGCACTGCCTTCCCTCGATCCACGACAGCAGTACCCAACTCGGCCAACGCCTGCACGAGCACTACGGCCTGGACGGCGCCGAGGTGACCGACGAGGTCTTCCAGTCCCCGCGCAGCATCGTCTTCGACCAGGCCGAGAACCGGCTGCACACGATCAAAGCCGTCCTCGTCGCCGCCCTGGGCGCCTGAGATGCGTATCGTGGTCGCACTCGGCGGCAACGCACTGCTACGCCGCGGGGAGAGCCCGGACGCCGCGATCCAGCTGCGGCACGTGCGCGCCGCGGCCCAGGCCCTGGCTCCCCTGGCCGCACTGCACGACCTGGTCATCTGCCACGGCAACGGACCTCAGGTCGGCATGCTATCCCTGGAGAGCGAGAACGACCCGGCGCTCACCCGCGCCTATCCGCTGGACTCGCTCGTCGCCCAGACCCAAGGCATGATCGGATACTGGCTCGCCCAGTGCCTGCGCAACGCGGGCGTGACCAAACCTGTGATCAGCATGATCACCCAGACCCAAGTCAGCGCCACAGACCCCGCATTCACCAAACCGACCAAGTTCGTCGGCTCCGGCTACACCCGGCAACGCGCCGAAGAACTGGCCGCCGAACACGACTGGAGCATCGCCCAGGACGGCCGACACTGGCGGCGGGTCGTGCCCTCCCCCGACCCGACCCGAATCGTCGAACAGGACTCGATCACCGGCCTACTCCAGGCCGGGACCCTGGTGATCTGCGCGGGCGGCGGCGGAGCACCCGTCATCGACGACGGCGCCGGCCGGCTGCGGGGCGTCGAGGCCGTCGTGGACAAAGACGGCGTCGCCGCACTGCTCGCCCTCGACACCGACGCCGACCGCCTGCTCGTACTCACCGACGTCACCGCCGTCATGTCCGACTTCGGCACCCCCCGCGCCGCACCCCTGCCCCGCCTGAACCTCGACGAACTCGACCGGCTCGACTTCCCCGCCGGATCGATGGCCCCGAAGATCGCCGCGTGCCGCCGCTTCGTCGCGACCACCGGGCACCCCGCCGCGATCGGCGCACTCACCGACGCGGCCGCCGTTCTCGCCGGCACCGCAGGGACCACCATCACACCCGCCCGCGCCCCGAAACCAGCCCCAGCAGAGCGCGCGACCCGCCGCGAACCGGCCGCCGCCGCGGCGCGTACCAGCGCCGCAGGAAAGAAGTGACTCCGGCAAACCGCCGCTTTCGCCTGTGGTGGCGAACGGCCCTACGCGATGCGGGAGATGATCCGGATGACGCCTCCGAGCGCTGACCATGCCGACGTGATCGTGCAGCGACTTTTTCGGGCGAGCCTGGAGGTGACCGGCGCGCTCTCGCTGGCCGGCGACCAGGCTGCCGCCCCGCTGCGCGAGGTGATCGAGCATCTGGACGCGGCAATCAGGCTGATCCAGGGCCAGGCGCTGAGCCCCCCGCCCGACCCTGCGGTATTCGCCCCGGCTCCGCACCGCTTCCGGCCGCGCCTTGCCCGGCTGGTGGGGCACGCGGGCGTCGGCCCGGGCCCGAGCGCCCCGGCCGTGCGGACCGTGGTGCGCCGCCCTGCGCCCGGACCTGCGGCCAGCTGACTCAAGGACCTTTGCTCTCCGCCGCTGCGCAGTCCCGGGACACCCGGCGCGAGCACGCCTCTGGCCGCGGGCCAGGCCGCATCGCGCAGACCTACCTGCGCGCCTTCCCGATGGGCGCGGACCGATCTCGGTTCGGCGGTCACGTGGAGGTTTCGTGGTTCGGGCGGGCTCCGGCGCGGTAAGGTGGGGGTGTCTCCTTAGACCCCGGCGGCATGAACGTCCTCGATACATCGCGGATCGTCCTTGGCCCTTGACCGGGGTCTTTTCGCACCCCCGAGATACCCCGAACCGCGCGATTGCGGCCAAGGAGCAGGAGGTGCCCCGCTCGTGCTCAGTGATCAGATGGCCGCGGTCCTCGCACTGCTGGGCGGGGACGGCGGCGAGCGCGCCGGTGGGCTGGTGCCGGCTGCGGCCGGCGCTGCCGCCTTGGCGTTGGGGGTCGACGGGATCTGTGCGGGGGTGGGCACCGGGCCGCAGGGCGTGGTGTTGGCCTGGGGTGGGCACGAGAAGTCGGCGGCGCTTGACGACGCGCAGTTCACCCTCGGAGAGGGGCCGTCCTGGCAGGCCCTGGCCAGTGGGTCCCCGGTCCTGGTCCCGGATCTTTCCACCGTCTCCTCGCGCTGGCCCGCGTTCATCCCGGCCGCCCTGGGCTTCGGGGTGGGGGCGGTGTTCGCCTTCCCTCTGCAGATCGGGGCGATCAGTGTCGGGGTGTTGCTGGCCTACCGCGCCGCGGCCGGGCCTTTGAGCATTGAGCAGCTGGCCGACGCGCTGGCCTTGGCCGATGCGGTGACGGTGCTGCTGCTGCACTGCGAGCCTTCCTCCCAGGACCCCGGCCAGGGCGCGTGGAAACCTCCGCGGCCGGGCTGGGAGCAGCCGGCCACCCACCGCGCCGAGGTGCACCAGGCCACCGGGGTGCTCAGCGTGCAGCTGTCCGTGCCCCTGGCCGAGGCCCTGGTGCGCCTGCGCGCGCACGCCTACGCCACCGGCCGGCCGATCAGCGAGGTGGCCGCCGACGTGGTGGCCCACCGGCTCTACCTGGAGGATTCAACCCTGTGACGACCCTGACGCTCCGGACCCGGCGACCCTGTCCGCGCTCAACCGGCGAACCTAGTATGGAGGTATGAGCATGACCCGTGAACATGCCCTGGTCGAGGCGTTCGTCGAGGCGGCCGACACCCTGGTTGACGACTTCGACGTGATCGACTTCCTGCACACCCTGGCCAAGCGCTGCGTGCAGCTGCTCGACGTGGAGGCGGCCGGGTTGATGCTGGTGGACCAGCGCGGGCAGTTGCACGCAACCGCCGCGTCGGCGGAGAACGCCCGTTTGTTGGAGTTGTTCGAACTCCAGTCCGATGCCGGGCCCTGTGTGGACGCGTTCCGCACCGGTGGGCAGGTCGTCAATGCCGACCTGCACGCCAACCATGAGCGCTGGCCGAAGTTCGCCGAGGCCGCGGAACTGGCCGGTTACGTCTCCGTGCACGCGCTGCCGCTGCGCCTGCGCACCACGGTGGTCGGCGCTTTGAACCTGTTCTGCGCCCGGCCCGGTGAGCTGAGCGAGGATGACATCCGTACCGGCCAGGCTCTGGCGGATGTGGCAACCATCGGGATCCTGGCTCAGCGCACGGTCTACCAGGCCGAGCTGCTCACCACCCAGCTTCAGACCGCCTTGACCAGTCGGGTGATCATCGAGCAGGCCAAGGGTGTCCTGGCCGAGCGCCGCAAGATCAGTGTGGACGAGGCGTTCGCGGTGATGCGCGGCCACGCCCGCAACCACAATCTGCACCTGTCCGACCTGGCCCGGGACGTGGCCGCCGGGGCCCTGACCGCCGCGACCGCCGGCCTGCTCGGCGACCGGGCCGCCTCGGTCTCACCGGCCCACGTCGCCGGCCCCGACGATCGGGTTGACTAGCCGCGGGCGTCGGCGCCACCGCGGTGCCGCCGAAGCCTGGGCGAGTGCTTCGTCTGACTGTACCCGGCTCTTCGCTCGCATGTGTGGGTTGGTTCGTGTCGGTGCATGACGAACGCCGTGTCTCTGCCTAGGTTTCTGATTGTCGAGATCAAGAACCGCAGGTAGGGAGCACGGCGTGTCGTCGAATAGCGTATGGGTCAGGGCGGCTGGGGGTCGAGCGTACGGTGGTCGAGTCGGTGTATGTTCACCCGATCGAGCCGGTGGTGGTCGTCTCGGTGCGTGCGGACCGGCGCTGGGAGCGGCGGCCGGCCTGTGGGGTGTGCGGTCGGCGCGCTGCGTTGTACGACCGGGGTCGGCGTCGGCGGTGGCGGTCGCTGGATCACGGGGTGTTGATGGTGTTCCTGGAGGGGGATCTTTTGGGGGTCTCGTGTGTCGAGCAAGGGGTGGTGATAGCGATGGTGCCGTGGGCGCGGCACGACGCCGGGCATATCCGGCCGTTCGACGAGGCGGTGGCCTGGTTCGCGGCGTGCGCCCCGAAGAGTGTGATCGCGCGGTTGTTGCGGATCAACTGGCACACCGTCGGATCGATCCTGGCGCGGGTGATGCCCGAGCGCGACGCCGAAGATGGCGACCGGCTGGCGGGGGTCACCCGCATCGGCATCGACGAGGTGTCCTTCAGGAAGGGCCAGCGGTATCTGACCGTTGTGTTGGATCACGATAGCGGTCCGGTTGTTATTCGTGACCCAGGGCCGTAGTAAGGAGAGCGTTGGTGCGTTCTTCGATGCTCTGGGCCCGCGGCGCACGGCGTTGGTCACGCACGTCTCGGCGGACGGGGCCGGGTGGATCGAGGCGGTACTGGCCGAGCGCGCACCGCGGGCGAAGGTGTGCCTGGATCCGTTCCATGTCGTGAAATGGGCCGGGGACGCCTTGGACGAGGTGCGCCGTCAGGTGTGGAACGATGCGCGCCGGGCCGGGATGAGGGATGCGGCCCGCACCCTGAAGGACTCGCGGTACGCGCTGTGGAGGAAACCGGGGGACCTGACGGCCGACCAGAAAGCGAAACTCGCCGCGATCCAGGCGGTGAACAAGCCGCTGTACCGGGCCTATCTGCTCAAGGAACAGTTGCGCGAAGTATTCGGCCCCGGCGGCGGGGAACGGATCAAGCTTCTGAAGGCCTGGCCGGCCTGGGCCAGCCGCTCGAAACCGGCCCCGTTCGTCGAGCTGGCCCGCACCGTCCGGGCCCGCAAGGCCGATATCGCCAACGCCCTGACCTACCGGTTGACCAACACCCGGGTCGAATCGATGAACCAGAAGATCCGCCTGCTCATCCGCCGCGCCTGCGGCTTCCGCTCCGTTCCCGCGCTGATCGCGATGATCCGCCTGTGCCTGGCCGGCTTCACCCGACCTCTACCAGGCCGATCATGACCTGCCGAACATCAGATCCCTACCCACAGACAAGAGCGAAGAGCCCGAAAAGCCATCCTCAGCGGCATCACCTCAGAATATCATGTAGCTGCTTAGCTTTTTTGAAAGCTACCTGACCAGCCACCGAATTCGTATTGTCGAGCGGCACAGAGCAAACTACCCGAGCAGCGATGCATTCACCGACTGTCTTCGATCTTTCGCCACGGCCGTTTACCAGGTACTTCGTGGCATACGTGTGGGGAGCAGAAAGTGCTCCCCATCTGCCTTTACCGCCGGGGAGCAAGCGGGGGGCAACAAGCTCTGCCGCTCGCTCCCCACCTGTAGCCCGGGAGATTTGTCGCTGCCATGCCTCCGACGCCTGCGTGTGGTGGGATCGTCGCCATGATCGGTGGTCACGGCGAGCGCTTCCGCGTTCCGGAAGCACCCAGCCCCCATCAGCCGTGAAAAATCCGAGGTCAGCACCAGTGTGCCAGATTTGGACCACCACAAACTTCGGGTACCCGCACGTCAGAACGCCAGGTCGTCCCAGGCGATCTGGATGCCGAACGGCTCGGGGAACTCGATGCCCGCGTTCCCGGGCTCCCACTGTCCGACCGAGACGTACACCGACGGGCGCAGCGGCTTGACCGTGAGCCCTCGCGTGGGAATCGTCACCAGTTCATAGGCCCGGACCTCGGTCACATCCCATGTGCCCGCCGAGTCGAGTTCGACCTCCCAGTACCAGGGGATTCCCGCCTCGGCATACCGGTCCATCTTCCACGCACGGCGCTTGGGAGTGTCCGAACCCGACAAGACCTCACCGACCACGACGACGTCTCCCGCGAACGTGTCGGCACCGCGTTCCAGACAGCGACGAACCAGGAAGTCCGGGGTGAGGAAACTGGACTTATCCTGGGTGAAGAACACGTTCGTCTCCACTTCGACCTGCCAACACCGCTGTCCATCCCCGGAACCAGCGCCCGACATCGCCCGGCGGGCACTGAACTCCATCGCGTTGCGCACTCGCACGGTAAACCGCTGGTGTTCCAGCGGGCCGCGACGGTTCCACACGACTTTCCGATCCCACAACTCGATCTGCGCGGCAATCTCCTCGGGCAACCGCTGGAGCCCGACCCAGTCCAAAAACTCAGGGATGCCCAACCCCGACATCTCGAACGCCTCAGCCGACATATCGCCT